>CAMTWO010000009.1:0-71757 GCA_947085405.1 uncultured Ignavibacteriota bacterium | reverse complement strand
TGGAAAACTCCCCGCGATACAACTATCGGCGGAGTAGCAACACAATACGCTCTCGACCCAACTGTTTGGGAATATTTCAGAAAACATCGGAATCAGGATTCCACGAATGCAATGTATATACTTAAACAACTTTCAGGACCATGGCTGCCAAGCTACCATCCTCAATATGGTCCTCAATACTGGCCCTGGTATATAATGAAGGATAGTGTTTGGAGCGACCTCTACGTTTGGAATCTTGCTAAACAAAAATTATCGCAGCACCATCCAATTTTTTCGGTCATTTATCTTGCTGACGTTGACGCTGCCGGGCATTCAGGTGTTTGGAATAACTACACTCGTAAAATTACAATAGCTGATAGTATAGTCGGAATGTTATGGGATTTTGTTCAAAGTGATTCGATATTTAAAAACCGAACTACACTCTTTATTACAAACGACCACGGTCGCCATCTTGATGGGGTGTCAACAGGTTTTGTTAGCCACGGCGACGGATGCTGGGGATGCAGAAGAATTCAATTCCTCGCAATCGGGAGTGGAGCAAAAAAAGGACTTTCCTCCATCAAACGCAGAATTCCAGATATTGTCCCAACCATTGGAGCTTTGTTAAATTTTCCATCTCCTTTTTCTACCGGCACGGCAATGTCTGAAATTCTAAAACCGATTATCTCTTTCAACAAAAAAGAAATTAGCTTTGGAAACATACCCGTATCAACATCCAAAACAGATAGTATAATTATTTATAATTCAGGAGGCAGCAGTTTAACCATCACGACCTCCACCCCGTTGAACTTTTCAATAAGTCCCACAAACACATCGATAGTTCCTCATACTAATCGTAAATTTTATATCACGTTCACTCCTTCTAATTCCGACAGCATATCTTCATTCATTATTATCAATCACAACGACGAAAATTTGAAAGATTCCATAAAAGTATCAGGTAGCGGAATTCAATCGATATCACTCTCAATTAATAAAGGATGGAACTTAGTATCATTGCCCCTGGCGATTACTAATAGTCGAATCAACTCGCTTTTTACGAATACAACTTCGTTTGCATTTTCTTACAATGCGACTTATATTCAAACCGATTCGTTGAAAAAAGGAATCGGATATTGGCTGAAATTCGATTCAACTTTAAGTTTTAATATCACTGGAATTGGAATCTTTAGAGACACTATTGATGTTGTCGCAGGTTGGAATTTAATCGGCTCTCTGTCTCAACCAATCTCAATCTCATCAATCCAGACAATCCCAAATGGAATAATATCATCGAGTTTTTATGGATACGATAATTCGTACCTTGTTGTGAACACAATTTTACCCGGGAAAGGTTACTGGATAAAAGTAAACTCAAACGGTAAATTAATTTTGAAAGGTAATTAATTTGAATTATGTAGAAAGAATAAAAAGCAGTGGTGTAGTCGGTTGCGGCGGCGCAGGTTTTCCTGCTCATATCAAAGCAGCTTCAAAAGTTGAATACGTTATAGCCAACGGCGCCGAGTGTGAACCGCTTCTTCATAAAGATTTGGAATTAATGATACATGAACCCGAAGCGGTTGTGGGTGGATTAATTCAGTGGCTCGTTTCAACCGGTTCAAAAAAAGCAATCATCGGTGTAAAACGAAAGCACGAAGAATCACTTTCAGGTTTAAAAAAGGCGGCTGAAAATACAAACATCGAACTTAACTGGCTTGGCGATTTTTATCCAACCGGCGATGAGTATGTTCTGGTTCATGAAACAACAAAACGCCTAATTCCGCCCCAAGGCATTCCACTCGATGTCGGCATTGTAGTCAATAACGTAGAGACTTTGCGTAATGCCTATCTTGCATCCGAAGGAATTCCCGTTACGCATAAATATATTTCGGTGGTGGGTGCCGTCAACAAACCTTCAACTTTTTTAGCCCCCATCGGAATTAGTTTTGCAGAAGTAATTGAGGCGGCAGGTGGCGCTTCCGTATCAGATTTCGCCGTTTTTGTCAGCGGTATTATGATGGGGACACTTACAACCGATATGAGTTTACCGATAACTAAAACTTGCGCCGGACTTGTTGTGCTTCCTGTTGAACACCGTCTTGTAAAACGAAAAAGTTTACCGGAAACTTCGATGCATCGTATTGGCAAATCGGCTTGCGATCAGTGCAGTTACTGCACGGAGTTTTGCCCGCGTTACTTGCTTGGCTACGATGTTCAACCCCACAAAGTTATGCGAAGTTTGGGCTTTACTGCAACTGGTGAAGCAATATGGAATCAATACGCTCAACTTTGCTGTGCTTGCGGCTTGTGCACGCTTTACGCCTGCCCTGAAGATTTGTATCCGAAAGAAGCTTGCGACAAAGCTAAGTTCGATTTAAAAGCGCAGGGATTAAAATGGAATGGGAAGCGCTATGTTAAAGTCCACCCGCTTGGTGAAGGTCGTCATACTCCGCTCAAACAACTCATCAAAAAATTAGGCGTTGAAGTTTACGATGGACCGGCGCATTTTGAAGATGTGAAATTTTCACCTAATATTGTTCGCATACCTCTTTCGCAGCACATCGGCTCGCCGGCTTTGCCTATGGTTAAAGTTGGAAAAGAAGTGAAGATTGGTGAAGTAATCGGTGAAATTCCAGATGGAAAATTAGGCGCTCGAATCCACTCAAGCATTGACGGCGTCGTTACAAAGATTGATAGTGAAGTGGTGATTGAGAAGAAGTGAGATGGAAGATTTATAATTTATGATTTATGATTTAGTATGGTGAAAACGAAATCAATAATTCCGGTAGGGATGATTGAACAAAGGATCTTTATTATCAGAGGATTAAAGGTAATGATCGACCGTGACCTTGCAGACCTCTATGCTGTTGAAACAAAATATTTGAACCGGCAGGTAAAGCGAAATAAAGACAGATTCCCGATTGAATTCATGTTTAGACTCACCAGGAAAGAACGGAATGAACTGGTGACAAATTGGCACCGGTTCGATACGCTTAAGCATTCTTCGGTATTGCCGTATGCATTTACTGAGCATGGCGTTGCGATGCTTGCATCGGTACTTAAGAGTGAACGCGCAGTAAAGATGAGTATAATGATTGTAAAAGCGTTTGTACAACTTCGGGAGTTCCTTACAACTCAACGAGAACTTGCTAAGAAAATTAATCTACTTGAATCAAGAATTGATACGCATGAAAAGGATATCCAATCGATAATCGAAACTATACATCAGCTTCTTAAGCCACCAGAAAAGCCCAAGAGACAAATAGGATTTCAGGTTGGAGAACCAAAAGTTAAATACATATCACGAAAATATAAATAAAATTATAGGTTTTTAAATGATAGAAATGAATGCAATAGGACTTGTAGAATTATCGAGTATCGCGGCTGGATTTGAAGTCGCAGATACTATGCTCAAAACTTCTGAAGTAAAGCTTCTCGTTATGCGAAGTATTTGTTCGGGAAAATTTATGGTCTTGGTAGGCGGCGACGTTGCTGCGGTTCGTGCAAGTGTTGAAGCCGGTGAGCGAACCGGAGTTGGATGTGTTGTAGATGCTATGGTGATCCCGAATGTCCATAAATCAGTCTTCCCCGCAATTTCCGGTATGAGTCAGGTTGAAGTACTTGAGGCGCTCGGTATCGTTGAGTCGTTTAGCGTAGCATCGCTCATCGAAGCGGCAGATGCGGCTGCAAAAGCAGCACGTGTTCAGTTGATTGAAGTCCGACTTGCAATGGCTTTAGGAGGGAAAGCGTTTGTTACAATGACAGGTGAAGTTGCTGCGGTCCGCTCGGCAGTTGAAGCAGGCGCTTCGGTTTGTGCTAAACGTGGATTGTTGGTAAATAAAGTTGTTATACCAAACCCGAAAAAAGAGTTGTTGAAAGAGATGATATAAAAGTGCGACTCACTTAATAATTCGAAGTTATGATGGAAGTGAGTCGCACTTTGCGTCGGAAATTAAGATCCGTCGGATGTTTGAATAAGAAAATGGTTAGAAGAAACATAGAATTTATTAAAGGTGAGTATTACCATATTTATAATCGTGGTTGTAATAAGGAAGATATTTTTTATAAACCGACCAATTACTCATACCTAATGGGTTTGATGGAGAAAAGATTGGAACCCTTTCAAGTTAGCGCTATCGCCTTTTGTTTAATGCCAAATCATTATCATTTTTTATTACGACAAAATTCTGATATTTCTCTCAGCAACTTTATCCAATCGGTTTTTAACAGTTATACAAAGGCATTTAATAAAATGTTTGGCAGAACAGGCACTTTATTCGAAAGTCCCTTTAAAGCTATTCACATCGATAATCATAATTATTTGATTCACTTGTGTCGTTATTTACATCGGAATCCTATAGACTCCGGTTTAGTGGATGATCTCTTAAACTGGAAATATTCAAATTATTTAGAATGGATTGGACAACGTAATTCTTTGCTTGTTGATTTAGAGTTTGTTAACAACAACTTTAGGAATCCAGAAGAATATATAAAATTCGTGAGCGATTATATTTCTCCAAATACCTTTGATTCTGACTTAAAAAAATACATTGTTTAGAAAGTCCGACTCACTTTGAAAGTGAGTCGGACATAGCTGAATAAATTCCCTCCACAAGTGTATCATATACAGAAGCTCAAATGACAGATACTGAAAAAGACGCAGAATTCATTAAAAAAGCCCAAGAGGGCAACAAAAACGCTTATGGCGAAATTGTGAAGCTTTATATGAAACGCGCTTATTTTTCGGCGCTTTCAATAGTCGGTTCGCACGATGATGCTCTCGATTTATCGCAAGAAGCTTTTATACGCGCGTATCGTTCAATTAAGATATTTGATACGGATAAAAATTTTTATACATGGTTCTATAAAATTCTTCGTAACCTGTGTCTGAATCATTTAAGAAATAAATCGAATCGTGCTAATAACTTTTCCGAAATACTTGAAGATCTAGAAAATATCAAAGATGAAAATCAAAGTACTGATAAAATGATTGAACAAAACGAAACAAAAAAGATAGTATGGCAGGCAATCTGGAAACTTACACCCGAAGACCGCGAAATAATTACAGCGCGAGATATTCTAAATACGAGTTATGAAGATATCGCCGGTTTGTTGCAAGTGCCAACCGGAACAGTAATGTCGCGCCTTTATTACGCACGGAAGAGGTTACGAAAAATCATCGAGGAGCTTCAATGAACACCGAATTAAATCGCTTCCAAACATTGTTAAATAAAGCTTTAGATAATTTATTAACTGATGAAGAACGAATCGAGTTCAACAATTTATTAGCTCCATCAAATGAGTATCAAGAAGAGTGGAAATCTCTAAAACAAATAAAGGAGATAACAAAAACTATGAAATTAAAAAATCCACCTGAAGAAGTTTGGGACAAATACTGGCTCGGCATTTACTCGCGGTTAGAAAGAGGAATTGCCTGGATTTTGATTTCGATTGGAGCAATTGTAGTTTTAATTTACGGCGGTTTCAAAGCGGTTGAGTCTGTTATACAAGACCCAACTTTAGCTTGGTTTCTTAAAGCGGCAATTTTAATGTTGATCGCTGGAGGAGTTATATTATTTGTTTCAGTAATCCGCGAGCGACTATTTTTAAGAAAAACAGATAAATACAAGGAGATAATCAGATGATAGTAACAACTTCAAGCAACATCGCTGGTAAAAAAATTATTAAAACATTTGGTATAGTAAAAGGAAACACAGTTCGTGCTCGGCACATCGGAAAAGATATAGTTGCTCTCTTTAAAAATATGGTAGGTGGTGAAATTCAAGAATACACAAAACTTCTTGCAGAATCACGCGATCAGTCGATAGATAGAATGATAGCAGAAGCTGAGAAATTAGGAGGCAATGCAATAGTCGATGCGAGATTCGCAACGAGTTATATAATGCAGAACGCTGCTGAAATTCTTGTATTCGGAACGGCGGTGGTAGTTAAAGATGAATAGAATAATTATTGGCGTATTGCTGCTCCTCCCTTGTTTCCTTTCCTCACAAGAGAGAGAAAATAAGATTGCTGCAAACTTTATACATCTTTTGTTCGCTAATAGAGTTTCCGAAGCTTATCAACTTTTCGATTCAACAGTCAAATCTAAAATCTCCGAAGAACAGCTTGGAACTATTATGCCCGGAATCGAGAAACAGTTTGGTAAATTTATTTCGGGCATCGATACTTTGGTAGATGTTGATGGTGAACTAACAACATTCGACTTTGGCGTCAAATTTGAGAACGGAGCGCTCACTTTCAGAGTTGTTGTAAATAAAAAGCCAGAAATATCCGGCTTCTGGATTACACCAAAAACCGATAAAGTAGAATATCGAATTCCCGAATACGTGAACATCGCAAAATTCAAGGAAGTCGAGGTTGAATTCGGTTTACCTGAATGGAGATTAAAAGGAACTCTTACAATTCCCCGCAGGATTGAAAAACCGAAGGTTGTAATTTTGGTTCACGGTTCCGGTCCGAATGATAGAGACGAGACTATCGGACCAAACAAACCGTTCAAAGATTTGGCTTGGGGATTGGCTTCAAAGGGTATTGCTGTTCTACGATACGATAAACGGACAAAACTATACGGCAGCAAAATGAAGCCCGACGATATCAACATTCAAGCTGAAGTTATTGATGATGTGCTTGAAGCTGTAAATTTTTTAAAAGCACGGAATGATGTAGATAAAAGTAAAATCATTGTCCTCGGACATAGCTTGGGCGCTATGGTAGCTCCGATGATTGCAACGCAGTCGCAATCTATTTGCGGAATTATAATGATGGCTGCCCCCGCACGCAAACTTGAAGATTTAGTTTTGGAACAGATGGAATACATTTATTCTTTGAAGGAAACAATCTCCGATGATGAACGGAGTTTTTTAACTGACCTGCAATTAAAAGTCGATAGTTTGAAAAACAAAACTCTCCGCTCTTCAACCCCCATAATAGGAATACCCGCAAGTTATTTTTACGATTTGGCAAAATACGATCAAGTAAAATCCGCCAATGGCGGAGCAAAAAGTTTTGAAACTCCCGATTTTAATTCTGCAAGGTGAAAGGGATTATCAGGTAACAATGGAAGATTTAAATATTTGGAAGAAAGAACTTTCGCAACACAAAAATGTGATTTCAAAATCCTATCCCAAACTCAATCACTTATTCATAACCGGTGAAGGTAAAGCAAAACCCGAAGAGTACAACCTGCCAAATTCAGTCGATATTGAAGTAATTCAAGACATTATGGAGTGGGTAAAAAAGATTTGAGTTTGAATTTATTAAATAATATATTCTTACCAATTGAAATTATGAACGGACAAAAAAATGTTATTGAAAATATCAATAAATATGGATATATTAGAACGTAAATAAATGATAAAAATCCATTGAGGTTAGTTTATGTCAAAAACTATTACACTTCGATTAAGCGAAGAAAACTATAAAGTTATTAGAAGATTAGCTGATAGAGATAATAGGCCTATTTCTAATTTTATCGAAACTGCTGTTAATAGATTCATCGAACACGATGTTTTTATTGACGAGTTTGAAATGGAGGAAATTAGAAATAATACAGAACTCAATAAAAGTCTGAAACGTGGTTTGGCTGATATGAAATCAAAAAAAGGGATATTGGTTGAGTAATTACCAAATCTTTACAGTAAGACAGATAAATAATGTTTATTTTGGTTATACTAAATGATACCTTAAGGAATAGATTTGTCAATTATATACCTTATAGCTGGTTGTAATGGTGCAGGAAAGTCTACTGCTTCTTATACTTTGCTTCCAGAAATATTAGAGTGCAAAGAATTTGTTAATGCAGATAGCATTGCAGCCGGAATATCTCCATTTCAACCTGAAAGCGTTTCATTTGAAGCCGGACGTGTTATGCTGCATAGAATTGATCACCTTGTAAAAAGTAATGTCGATTTTGCAATTGAAACTACATTATCCAGCAGAAATTATTTATTAAAAGTTAAGGAATGGCAAAAGCAAGGGTTTGAAATTATTATGATTTATTTTTGGTTAAATAGTCCTGCATTAGCAATCGAAAGAATTAGAGATCGGGTAAACAAAGGCGGTCATTCAGTCCCCGGTGACATTGTTATAAGAAGATATTATAGAGGAATTAAGAACTTATTTAATTACTTCATACCTATTTGTGATTATTGGTTGGTAGTTGATAATTCCCAAGAAAGTCCTGAAATAATAAGCGAGGGAATTAAAGATCTCGAATTAGAAATTTTTAATGAACAAATTTGGACGACAATAAAAGAGGTTTATTATGAAAAATAAAGTTGAACTCAGAAATAAAATATACCAGGGCATTAAAGCCGCCGTTGAAAAGCTTATTGCCTCTCGAGCAAAGAATAATGAATTTTTAATCGTGTCGAAAGACGGTAAAATTGTAAAAATTCCTGCCAATGATATAAAGTAAAATTAGAATTCTTCTTTTAAAGATTTGAGTTTGAAATTATTAAATAGTATATTGCAACCAGTAAAATATAAATATCTATGATGATAGGATACGAAGATAAACCAAAATTGCTCGATCAAGTGAGAATAACACTTCGGACAAATCATTATAGTCCGAAAACGGAGGAGAGTTATTTGGGCTGGGTTAAAAACAACTATGGTTTACACGCATGGTCTCAACAGAGGGCTGGGTGTTAGGAGTCCATTAGACTGAAAAGAGAATAGAATGATATCATGCAGACCCTATTTTTAAATATTTTGATTATAATAGAAAAACAAAACATTTGGAATACATATATGCCGCATCGTGCATATATATATTCTTTAATTAACTAAACGGTGCAGTATAAGTAATAGTTATACAAGCAATAAAGGAGTAAATTATGGCATCACCTTGCTGTTCGAAATGTGGTAGCACAAACATCACGTGGCAAACAAAAACATTTAATGGTATAGAAGGAATGTTGATTTATTGTTCTGATTGCGGTGCTGTTATTGGTTGGGTTCCAAAACCTAAACACTAATATCGTGGATAGAAACTATAATTTTCATCATCCGATTTCTGCTTCAATGCATTATAATCGTGCAGTTATTTGTCTTGATAAAGCTTTTGGTTTCCCAGATGGAAGTTATTTATTCTATACCGCTTTGGAATTAAGAATCTGTATCGAAAGATTACTGTTTGAATATTTAGTATTAATGGGCGCTTCTTCTGAAAAAATTGAATCAATTATGGATGAATATCGAATTAAGAATTTGTCCAAAGCAATATATGAAATCGAACCTGAGTTCGACAAGAAACTTGAGTATACAAATTTTTATTTGAGGGTAATCGGCGCTGATTTTGAGACTCCAATTCCTAATAAAAATAAACTTAATTCTATGTATGGAAAACTCGGTAAATATTTGCACAATTTTAAAAAGCCAGCGGATTCAGTTCAAAATCAAGAATGGTGGAATAACTTAATTGTCCTGATTCAAGAAACAAGAACATACTTATTTGAATTCTTTAAAGTGCCAAGAGGATTTTTTCAAATGAACGAAACTGGCTTACAATCATATAAAGAATATAAAGATGGTATTGTTCCAAAGGATGAAATAGTTAAGAAAATATTAGCTGATTATGCATAATGCTTGTATAACAAGTTCTTCAAGCCGACCGCTTTAAACTGTTCGGCATTTGTGTAATTATAAAGTTGCGTTGTAAGAGATAGTTGCTCTTTCAGTGTTGTTAAGTAAACGAAGTAATTAATAAATCATTGGCATTGGATATCAAAGCTGTATAACTGTGTTGGGCGGCGGCTTAAAAACAACGCTGTTATAAAGCTTAAATAATTTTCAAAATAAAAGGAGAAATGAAATGGCAAAACGTCAAGTATTTTACAGCTTCCATTTTGACAATGATGTAATGCGAGTTCAGCAAGTCAGAAATATTGGAGCTATAGAAGACAATAAACCAGTAGCAGCAAATGATTGGGAAAAAATTAGAAAATCGGGAGATGAGGCAATAAAAAAATGGATTGCTGATAATATGGATTATCGCTCTTGTGTGGTCGTGCTAGTGGGTGAAGATACTGCAAATAGACCTTGGGTGAAATATGAAATTAAAAAAGCATGGAAAGATGAAAAAGGTCTTGTTGGAATTTATATTCATAATCTCAAAGACCCAAAAACTGGTAAGTCAAATAAAGGCACAAATCCTTTTGAACAATTTAAGGTTGGCGAAAAAAGTCTTTCGAGTATTGTTAAATGCTACAATCCTGATAGTAGTGATGCTTATAATGATATAAAGAAAAATCTTGAAGATTGGATAGAAGAAGCAATTGAAATTAGAAACAATAACTGAATTTCAAAATGAGTAAACAAAATGAAATTAAAGAAGATTCTCAATCGGTTCAATCGCATTTAGGAATATTACAAAATGTGATTCAGAGAATGGCTTCGAATAGTTCATCCTCTAAAGCTTGGTGCATAACATTAGTTTCGGCAATTCTTGTTATTGTTGCTGATAAAGGGAAACCTCACTATGCCCTTATTGCCATAATTCCTACAATTCTATTCTTTGTTCTCGATTCTTATTACTTA
Organism: uncultured Ignavibacteriota bacterium; assembly: GCA_947085405.1. GTDB lineage: Bacteria > Bacteroidota > Ignavibacteria > UBA10030 > BY39 > JASEGV01. Next base: position 61,218 of record CAMTWO010000009.1, on the reverse strand, counting down.
GCGTTGGAAAAAGGATTTAGGAATTCTTACAATAATTTTATATCCAAATTGCACAATGGTGCTATTGAACCAGATGATTTATTTGCAGTGATACCAAAAGGCAAATTATCAAAATTGTTTCTTGAAGCAATCTGTTCATTTTCTGTTTATCCATTTTATTTTACTCTTTTAATTATGATTTATATAACAAAAATATTGGTTTTGTAAGCACGCTTTATAACCCGCCAATCAAGCGGACGCCGTATTCGCATTCAGTATTTTCGTAATTGTTGGCTTTGTTGTTCCGTGTAATGTTGCTTGTGTAAAGTAGTTCTATTAAATAAAATTTTCAATAAACAAAAAGTTGTTGGTATTGTTCGGCATCCTTGTTCTGGGGCGCCGCTTATCGGCAATGCCGTTATATGCTAATTAAATAAAAATTCAGAAATAGGTTATATTTGATTAAAACAAAAATGGAAAACTCATGATCCTAAATCGACCCAAAATAACTGACACATTAGTCGAACTTTTAACAAAAGAAGATTTGTCTAAAATCAAACTTGGAATTGAAGAGATAAAGAATAACATAACAAATTTAAAAGCAGATAAATTAGGATTTCTAAACATTGGGCTGAATGGGGATACAATAAAAATTGACGCAAAGTATATCAATGGTGAGATAAACCAAATACTTGAAACACAAACGCTCGATAGAACTAAATATTACGTTCAACGGCTAATTAAATCATTAACAGAAATCAAAACGAGTAAAATAAATGATCTCAACCTAAACCGATGGAAAGAATATGACGATATAATTACCGATAGTTTATGGATTATGGATAAACGTGATAATTCTGGCGCACACAATGCTGGTTACTGGGGGAATTTCATTCCGCAAATACCGAATCAACTTCTACGAAGATACACTAAACAAGGGGATTGGGTTTTGGATACTTTTCTTGGAAGCGGAACAACTTTGATTGAATGTAAACGTCTTGGTAGAAATGGAGTTGGTATTGAACTAAATCCAGCGGTAGTTAAAATTGCGGAGAAAAATATTCTGAAGGAAAATAACTCTTATAATGCCAGAACAGAAATATTAATCGCAGACAGCACTGAACTTTATTATGGAGAAGCATTAAAAAAACTTGGCATTAATTCAGTTCAGTTTATAATAATGCACCCACCTTATTGGGATATTATCAAGTTCAGTGAGAATCCACACGACTTGTCCAATGCAAAAAGTATTGAATTCTTTCTTCAGCAAATGGGACGTCTAATTGAAAAATCCTATGATGTTCTTGATAAAAATCGTTACTGCGCTTTGGTAATTGGAGACAAATACTCCGGCGGTGAATGGATACCACTTGCTTTTTATACAATGCAAGAATTCCTTAAAAGAGGTTACAAACTTAAATCTACAATTATTAAAAACTTTGAAGAAACAAAAGGTAAAATGAACCAAAAAGAGTTATGGCGATATCGCGCTCTCGTTGGTGGTTTTTACATCTTTAAGCACGAATACATTTTTCTATTTAAGAAAGAAAAAACTTCTTATAACAAAATAGGAACATTATAAATTATGGCTACAACACATGTTTTTATCGTAGATACAACAACTTTTAAAATCCACTTAGAATATTTATTTGCTGGGACTGGTGCTGGTGATAAATATATTGATTTTAACGATGGACCTTTGACAGACCTACCATATGCAACCGAGAATAATTTAGTAGGAATGATTTCTGATTCTCAAAGAATTAGAGTAGGAGATTTTATAATTTTTTATTTACAGCAAAATGCTTCGCAAGGAATATATGACGGAAAGTTTTACGGTATATTTAAAGCAAGAGAAAACTTATCATTTTTAGATAATAATGATGAAAACCAATATTTAAAAACAGACTTAGTCAAATCACTAACATTTAGAACGTTACTTGAACGATATGAAATATTTTCTAAAGGTGTTACAGAATGGGAAGCACTCGATGAGATCAAGCATATTCAATCCCCCAATCAAATGCTTTGGAGTTTAATTTACAGAAAACTTAAGGGCAATCGTGGAAACACAATGATTACAATTTATGAAAGTGAAAGACTCTTTAAACTTTTGCGTGATAAAAATAATCGACAAACCTTAAATGCTGATTACTTCACCTATGATTATAACAATCAAGAAATTGTTGCCAACAACCGAGGTAATAACTATGAAGGGCGAAGAGAAATAATAAATATTTTCCCTAGACTGGAAAACAAATACAACAACCACAAAGCATTTGAATCTCATTTACAAGCATATACTATTCAAAATGTTGGGAGAGGTACAAACCCAAGTTTAGATACTTGTCTTATTGGTGGTTTACCGATGGAATGGTTAGGTAATGAAGTTTCTTGTGGTGTAGGAATGCAGAGAATTGATGTAGCAATATCGCTACTTAATTCTAATTCAAGAATAATTGAAGCAATAGAATTGAAAGCAGTTGAAGCAAGTACTGAAAATATTTATCAATTACAACGCTACGTAGATTGGCTTGAACAGTATTACATTCCCAATCGCGTTAGTGACATACAACCTGTTCTAGTTGCAAAAATAATTCTAGATAAAACCCAACCTTCTTACCAAAACATTGTGCGAAGTTTTCAGACCTTCAATAACAGAAATCAAAATTGTTTTCCATTGAAATACGTCGAATACGAAATAGTGAATCATAATTTAGTATTTAATGTAGTACAATATTAATACCGCATATAACCAGCCAATCAAGCGGACGCCCCGCCAGAGGCGGGCAGGCTGTTTTCGCTTTCGGCATTTTAGAAGTTTTAGAGTTAGTAGTTCCGTTTCGGCTGTGTTGTTCAAAGTAGTTCTGTTAAATAAATGTTTTTTTAAGTTAGTTTTAAACATGATTTCGAACGAAGATAAATATCTATTAGTTGAGATTGCCAAAAAATATGATGTGCCCAAATTGTATCTTTTGGGTTCTAATCTTGACCCGGAAAGAGAACCGAATGATATTGATTTGGCAGTTGAGGGAATATCCGATTCGCTTTTTTTTAAGTTTTACAGTGAATTAATTTTTGCCCTTTCAAAACCAGTTGATTTAATTGATCTGAAGAAGAAATCCTTGTTGAGTTCAATGGTAAAATCAGAAGGTATTCTTCTTTATTGTCAATTTTAGAATTAGCCGGACGCCCCCACAATGGAGAGTTAGTCAACGGATCGCACTCGGTATTCACGCCTACGTTATGTAGGTGGAAACTTCGGCGGGCAAGCTGGGGCACCGGCTTGTCCTGAGCTTGCCGAAGAATTATCGGCAACGCCGTTATGTTGCTATAAAATTAGGAATACAAAACAATATGTATGAAATAGTAATTATTATAATTCTATTATTCTTTAATGGTTTGCTAGCGATGAGTGAGATTGCTTTTGTTTCTGCAAAGCGATTTAAGTTAGAAGACAAAGCAAAAAAGGGGAATGCTTCTGCAAAGAAGGCACTTTATTTATTGAATGAACCTGAAAAATTTTTATCGGCGGTTCAAATAGGAATTACATCAATCGGAATTCTTGCCGGTGCTTTCGGTGGATATGCAATGGCTGAAGATTTAACGCCCTATTTAGAGAAAATAGATTATCTAAAACCATATTCTGTTGAAATATCTTTTGCGCTTATAGTTACTATAATAACATACTTGTCATTAGTAATAGGCGAACTTGTTCCAAAAAGAATTGCATTAAACAATCCTGAAAAAATTACATTACTTAGTGCGCCACTAATGTATTTTATTACAAAGGCATTTGCCCCAATTGTTGGATTTTTAAGTATATCAACAAAATTTATTTTGTTTTTTATACGTGTTAAAAAGAACGAAGAACCACCTGTTACTGAAGATGAATTAAAATCACTATTGGAACTTGGAACATTTCACGGAACTTTTGAAAAAGAAGAATCGGAAATGATCAAAAAAGTATTCAGTTTTAATGACAAAAAAGTTAATTCAATATTGATTCCAAGAAAAAATATTGAGTGGATTGATTCATCAATGACAAATCAAGAAATCTTTCAGTTTATTTCCTCGCATCATTATTCCAGATATTTTGTATGTGAAAAAAATATAGACAATTTATTAGGACTTGCTGAGTCAAAAGAATTTTTAATAAAATATTATAACGATCCATCTTTTGATATACGAACTATTTTAAATGAAGTTCTAGTAATTCCAGAATCTATTTATTCTTTTGACCTACTCGAAAAGTTTCGCAGCCACAAGTCAACCATTGCATTGATCGTTGATGAATATGGTGGCACTCAAGGGCTTATAACATTGCACGATTTAATTGAAGATATCTTTGGAGACCTTCCAGAAAAGTTTGAAGAATCAGAACAAATAATATTCGAGAGAAAAGATGGAACGTATTTAGTTGACGGTTCAACAGAAATAAATAAAGTAGCCGACTTTTTTTCAATTGAATTTAAAACTAAGGATTATTCTACTTTCAGCGGCTTTATAATGCATCAACTTGACAGTATCCCAAAAGAAGGAGATATAATAAATTATGGTTCATATCAATTTGAAGTTATAGATATGGATGGTAAACGGATAGACAAAATTATCGTAAAAAAAATCAGATGAGCTATAATCTGGCAACATAACAAGCCGCTCTCCGAAGGAGTCCTTTGGACAACACGGACAGCCCCGCAGAGCGGGGTAAACTGTTTTTCAGTGCGGCAATTTTCAAATTTTCGGGTTTGGTGAAACACTCACATATTAAAACCGCAGATGAGCTCATACAAATTCTTTGCATAAATCCTTAAAATCAATTACATTAGTGCAGTTTTATTATTTACAAGTGAATCTCCTCGCCGCAACCTGCCCACCGTCCGCCTTGGCGGACTTTGGCAGGCGGGGCAGCGAGGTATCTAAAAACAAATTTTATTTATTCGCCTCAAGAGGCGGGGAACCTGTCCGTCCTCCAGGCGGGTATAACCCTCGTCCGCCTTTGGCGGATTAACCGATATTTAATCATTGTGGAGTAAAAATTATGTTATTCGTAACTGAGTTAAAAGCCGGTTCAACCATACGGTTAGAAGATAAATTATACCGTGTTATGGAAGTTACCCGACACGCCGGCACCGGACAGATGCAAGGATTTATGGAGTTGAAACTGAAAGAGCTTCCATCCGGTCATATTACCGATAAACGTTTGAAGATGAACGAAAAGGTCGAAGAAGTTGAATTATCGAAACGGTATATGGAATATATTTACACTTCAGGCGATGAACTATTTTTCATGGATTCTGAAAATTATGAGCAAGTCCCGATTCATAAAACCCGAATCGAAACAGACGAGAGATTTTTGAAAGAAGGTATAAAAGTAACCATAGAGCTTTTAAACGACCAACCTATTTTAATTCAATTTCCAAAAGTAATTGAATTGAAAATCGCCTCGACAGGTGTCGGAAGACGTGAAGGCAGCGACAATACATTGAAACCTGCTACATTAGAAAACGGTATTGAACTTCTGGTCCCGCAATTTATCGAAGCCGGCGAAACAGTCAGAATCGATACCGAAAAAATTAAATACATCGACAGAGTTCCTCTAAAAAAAATATGAAACAAATCTTCTTTACCATCGCACTATTTTCTTTTTTGATTTCTTTCTACGCTTGTTCATCAAGGCAAACTAATTCAATAACCACTGCCGCCGATAGTGCACGAGTCGTCAACGATATTTTAACTTACCGCGCGGAAACAGATTCCTTCTTCAGGGCTTCGCCCGCATCCCCTTTTCAACGGGACACGACGATTGAGTTTAGCGGTTTAAAATATTTCAATCCCGATTTATCGTTTTACTTTGAATCGAAACTTTACGTGCATTCAAATTCGGACACAGTAATAGTCTTGGGAACAAAGGGAGACGAACGCAGGCATCTGAAATACGGTTACTTCAAACTTTATTATCAAGGACGCGAACATAGAATCAATGTTTACAAATTCACACCTTATGATTCGGTGCGATACGCTAAGTTCAAGGATTATTTAAGTTTCTGGTTCCGGGATCATACTTCCGGGAAAGAAACCTACAAAATCGGCAGGTATGTTGAAATCGGTAATGAAGATACCAACCCGGAACACATTTACGTAATCGACTTAAATAAAGCGCACAATCCTTATTGTGCTTATTCTCCAATTTACTCCTGCCCATTGCCCCGCGAAGAAGATTTTTTGAAGTTTGAAGTTCGTGCCGGCGAAATGAATTATCACCAATAAAATTATTATGCACATACGAAAGCTATACAGAACAATCGAAAATCTCGCTTCTCAATCAGCTTCTAATACAGAAGAATTGCTCATATCTGTAATTCATGCAATCATCCATTCTGAAGATATAAAAATAAAAGGTGGCAGGTTATGGAAGTTCAGCACAAAAACGAATTCATACAATTTAAAGTATCAGGAAGGCGACATCCCGAAAATTAAACCTGATTATCAACTCAAGCTCAAAGATTATCCGCTGTTCCTGGAGTTGCCAAAAATAAGAACATTTTTGGCTACAGAAACTGACTATTATTTAAGAAAAAAAGGAATCGTTCAATACTCGGCGACAGGTGTCGGTGAAAAAATAAAACATCAAGGCAAAACGGTCTACAAATATATGCTGGCATTTAATTCCGACAATACGGACAAAAGCTTTGCAGATACACTCAATATTATAAGCGTTTCGCTCACTAATGTCATCAGGAGCAAGCAAATCGAACAAAAGGCGAAACGGTTAGAAAAAGATTTGGACAAAGCGAGCGAAATTCAAAAGAGTATTTTGCCTGCGCACGAAGTAAAATTCCACTTTTATGATATTTATGGTGTATCATTGCCCGATCAGGTAGTAGGTGGCGACTTCTTCGATTATCTTGAGTCGGAAGATTCCGAAGATAGACTCGGTGTTGTAATCGCAGACGCCGCAAGTAAGGGTCTCGCCGCCGCTGCCCAGGCTTTATATGTATCCGGAGCGTTGCACATGGGGTTTGGTTTCAACACAAAAATGAGTACGCTAATCAGCAAAATCAACAACCTCTTGAACCACGTGTTTAAAGAATCAAATTTTGTTACTCTCTTTTATTGCGAGTTAAGCAACGATAAAAATGGTTTGTGTATTTTTACTAATGCAGGGCACAATAATCCAATTTTGTACCGGCAGGAAACGAATACGTTCGAAACACTTGAAACTACCGGACAGATATTAGGACCCTTTCCGAATGAAAAATATAAAACGGAAAGCACCTTGATAAATCCGGGCAACGTGCTTTTACTATATACAGATGGCGTTACAGAAGCGAGAAACGAATTCGGTGAGATGTTCGGCGAAGACCCTCTAAAAGAAATAATACGAAATAATCATTCACTGTCGCCAAAGGAAATATCACAAATAATATTGGATCGATTATTTTTATTTGAAAAACCTAACCCACATTCAGATGATAAAACTTTAGTAATAATTAAACGTAAAATTTAAAAATAATACACTCAAATGGATACTAAAAAAACAATCGCAACAATCAAGTCTGTCTCAAGCAATCATGTCATTGCAATTATTGATGGTGAACTCAATGTTAAAGTAATCGAATCCGATTCTCCCTTCAGAATTGGACAATTAGGATCTTATGTTTTTATTCCTTGCGACGATTCTCATATAATCGGACTTATAACAGATAACCGGCAAGTTTCTTCTAGCCAAGGATTGATTTCTGAAGCTATAGAAAAAACTGAAATTGTCATTCAACTTATAGGCACACTGGTTGATGGTAAATTTGAAAAAGGTGTAAACAGATTTCCGGTTGTGAACGACAAGATTCATTACACAAATAGAGAAGATTTACAAATAATCTTTTCATCATATCGTGAGCAGCAATTTTCGATTGGTGATATATCCCTTTTAAAGGGCGAACGTCTTTTTATGGATGCCGACAAATTTTTTGCCAAACACATTGCTGTGCTTGGCTCAACAGGTTCAGGTAAATCGTTTACCGTATCTTCAATCATACAGAAAGTAGATAAATTAGAAAACACTCACGTCATAATACTCGATTTACACGGTGAGTATGGGGCGGCATTTAAAGAGACTGGAAATATTATTAAGTTAGCTGAATTAGAGCTGCCTTACTGGCTCATGAATTTTGAAGAAATACAAGAAACTTTTATAGATGAGAATGAGCAGTACGTGAACAATCAAATGATGATTTTAAGAGAGTCGATTGTTGATTCCAAGAAGGCGAAAAATTCTGCATTAAAAGAAACTTTAACAGTTGATACACCCTTGTTCTTCGATTTTATGGATGTACGCGTAAGAATGCAATCGTTAGACGGCGAAAGATTGTTAGGCGGTAAGGAAGGACCGTTTTATGGACAATTTACTAGATTCCTTGTACGTTTAGACAGTAAATTAAACGACAAGCGGTATGAATTTTTATTTAAACCGAAAGCATACCGTTCATCCGATACATTAGCTCCATTGATGTCCAAAATACTTGGCTTCGAGAACGATAAGCGCATTACAGTAATCGATATGAGTGCAGTTCCTTTTGATGTAGCTAATGTTTTGGTTTCGCTGCTTGGAAGAGTTATTTTCGATTTTAATATTTGGAACAAAGACCGCAGGAATTTACCGATAATGATTGTATTCGAAGAAGCACACGCATATCTTTCAGCGGCACTTGGATCGCGCGGGAGGTCGGCAAGGAAAACAGTTGAACGCATTGCAAAAGAAGGACGCAAATACGGTGTTAGCTGTATGATTGTAAGCCAAAGACCTGCTGAAATTTCCGAAACTGTTCTCGCCCAATGTAATAACTTCGTTACATTAAGATTGATCAATCCTCACGATCAAAACTATATCAGAAAACTTGTCCCTGAAGCGATGGAAAATTTTATCGACGTCCTCCCTACTCTTCGGCAAGGTGAAGCTTTCATACTCGGCGATGCTGTTGCAATTCCTGTTCGTGTGATGATCGACAAACCAAACCCGGAACCTGCAGGAGCTGATATTAAGTTTTATCAGAAATGGCAAAAGCGTGAAGGCACAATCGACACTAAAGATGTAATTGACAGATGGTGGAAACAGATTAGGTCGTAAAGTCATTTTGGTTTATAAATATTATGGATAGGAACTGTTTGGGTACGATGTTATTCAATTTGATATTTGTACAGCTTTTTACGATATTAAATCAATCCTACGATTATGAATAGCTTAACTAAAGATATATTGCTTCAGATTCTGGAAGAATCATCAATTCAACACACGTCGTTTGGGAAAACACAACTCATAAAATTGCTATACCTCACCGAAGTAGAATATTACAGAAATTACAACCAACGTTTGACCGATCTCAAGTGGCTTTTTTATCACTACGGTCCATACGCTCTTGCGATAGATGACATTCTTAATGAAAGGGATTTTGCCCAGACAAAGGTAAAAACTAATGATGAAAAAGATTTTATTCTCTTTAAAGTTTCTGAAGGGTTAAGTCGGTATAAATCTGAAGTTGCCACCAAAGTTAGTTTGATTATCAAGAAGATTGTTGGGCAATGGAAAGACAAACCGCTTGAGGATTTGTTAGACTATGTGTACTTTGAAACAGCGCCGATGGAAGCGGTTCAGAAACGGGGAGATGTACTAGATTTCACGACGATAAAAAAAGAAACTACCCAGGTTGTCATTCCATTGAAAGCATCAAAAGAAACCGAACAAAGAGTTGCGGAGTTGAGAAAGCGAATTGCACCGACACTCAAAAGACTTGGCGAACAACGCAGAACAGAACATCATGAGGACAAGGGATATAAAGATGCTATACAAGCTTGGGATGAAGAGATGAACAAGGATTTTGATCCTGAAGCTCTAAAGAATATTTTTATAACCATTACAAGACAATCATACGACGCTGGCAAAGAAGGGAATTAACATAGAGGGGCTGGTCAGCTCCTACTACGAGCAGGGACCGACAAAAGGAATCACAGCGGGGCAAATTGTCTGGATACCGGCGTTATATCCGAACAAGAATAATGTTGTGATTGATATTGATGTGGCATCGGACCCATCAGAAACAAAACTTCCAGCTTTTCTTCGACCTCTTAACCAAAAACAAAATTATTTTCCAGTTCAAAGTCTCCATTTAGGAAATGATGAACATGCTTTTGTTTTAACGGGTAAAATGAGACCTGCGATAATTTTAGGGCATCTCTAAAAACTCAAAAATGAATTTAACCGCAAAGGACACGAAGCAGGCACAAAGGTCGCAAAGTATTGATTTTATTGCTCTTTGTGTTCTTTGTGAAAACACTTTGTGTTCTCTGTGGTAAAAAAAAACAGTTTTTAGAGATGGCCTTTAGTTGAAGATATAACACAATGGGCAAAAAGTCCTACTGAAAATCTTGTTATTTGTATACCAATTTTTAGAGTGGAAAAAGCGAAATTTTCACAAAGTTTTGTTCTCAAATCTCAAGCGTTTCTGTATCCGAGCAAATTCTATCTGCCTCCGGAAACAATCTATCAATTTGAGGAGGGCGTTGCAAGATTTGAATTGATACAAACTGTTCATCAACTCGTGATAAGCCCATTCCTGAATAACGAGAAACCGCTGATGTTAAATGAAGATTTCTTTAATCTTTTACGGATGCACTTAACAAAATATATTGGAAGTGTGTTACCCAAAAATGATGAAGACACATTAGCAATATATGGACAACTTATACTTGAAGAAGCTCAAAAACAAGGAGTTGTTTTTTAACACTTATGCCCACACTAAATTGGATTGGTAAAAAAGCCGTAGAGAATCACCACTGGCACGTACCGTTTCATTTGCCAAAGGCTGTTCAATATCGTGCAAGCAGGCTAGCACATACTTATCTAAAGTGAGTCGGGCGTTTTACTTAACCTTCAAGAAAAAGCAAAGTCATCTACCTCTTAAAATTTTCCATTTCTCGACAACTTCATTAACAGAAACAACACTATATTCATCGAACATCGCTGCGGTGAGGCAGGAGTGGTTTTCTACTATCCTTAATTTTTCTCCTACTTTATATTTATCTTTTATCGAATCAATCCAGTCGGTAACAACTTTCCCGTGTTCTTGAGTTAGTGATTGAATCTTCAATCGTGTATCTATACTTTTTAATTTGTAATCTTGAATTATAACACCAAACCCGCTGTAATTTTGCAGATGCACAGGCCCCATATCCTTTGATAAGGACAATGCCCCTGAATCAATCATAAAATAATCCGCTTCGGGTTTGTGCGAAATTACAGATGATAACACTGTCAGTGCACAATCCTCTACCCTGCAATTTCCTAATAAAACTTGTGTATAATCGTAGAAGACATAATTGCCGGGACGGATTTCAGTTACTCCATCAAAATTATCAGCTACAGAAATAGTGGGAGTTGAGCCGATGCTAACCGCAGGAATTTCGATACCTATCTTTTTCATTCTTTCAACGAACTCTAACATTACAAGCCGTTCCTGTTCAGCAATATTTTTTATTTCATCTCTCGTTAGCGCCGAATATGAATGACCTGCATGTGTGAGTATCCCGTCGAAAATAAGATATTTTGATTCAGCTAAAATGGTTGCTAATTCTTTGGCAGATTTCGAATTTGGATTTACTCCCGAACGATGTTGTCCACAATCTATTTCAAGCCAAACGTGGATTTCTTTGCCACGCTTTAGGCATTGGGTTTCTAAAATTTCAAATGCTTCCATACTATCAATTAATACCCGAAAGGTAATTCTTTCGGATAGATTCAGAGCATCATCAACATAATCGTATGGAATTGGAAAAGCCCACGTAATGTCGGTAAAACCTGCATCAGCAAATTTTGCCGCTTCAAAAAATGTGGAAACAGTGATTCCTTTTGCGCCTAACTTAACCTGTTCTTTTGCTATCTCAATACATTTGTGAGTTTTGATATGCGGGCGTAATGCAACTCCAAAACGATCCACCTTTTGTTGCATTGCAATCAAGTTTTGTTTAAGTATATTTTTGTCGAGTAAGAGAGCCGGAGTTTTAATTATTTTTATTGTCATTTGAATTTTACTTTCATTTAATATCAACTACTAAATCATCGTCCATCACTTCCCAAACTCCTTTCGTAACTATTTCTTTTTCATTCAGAATAACATAAGAAGCATTGTATGGCATCAAATGTGGCGAAGCTGCATCGGTTAACGAAACTATCCAGCACATTAACCCTGAACTTAAATACGGATTATCAATAATTTGAATTATACCCAAACTATCTGAATATGTTTTACCATCAACCTCAACTGAATTTCCGTTAGGTTGTATTGGAAACTTGGAAGCAATATTTTCAGCAATGCTGTTCTCAGAAATTTTTCCATAAACAATAACCCGCTCGTTTTGTAAATACGCCAGTGTAGCCGAAGTATCGGGAATAATTTTTAAAGACCATCCCCCCTTCTCCATCTCAATTGAATCATACTTGGCTAACTCCAATAATTTCAAATAATTAGCAGTACCGCCAGTCGTTCCAATTATCATTACCCCATCGGCAGGTTCACGCAAATCGCTCAACTTTGCGGGAAGTTTTTGGTGTTTTAATATATTGCCATCAGGGTCTAATATTATTTGGGTTGGTTTGGATTGAGTTGTAAAGCTGAATGTAACCTCGTTCCGGTAAACATTCAACGAATCGAATCCTAACCAGAATGTTTTTTTAAGAACACCTTCCTCAGTTATTAATCCAACCTCAACGGGAGTTGTGAACCTTTTTTCGTAAGCGACTAAACGGACTCTCCCTTCAGTAAACCAATGTTCGCCATGCTTCGACGTTTTCACTCCGTAGATTTTTATTTTCGGAATTCCAGTCTGCTCGCTCCACTGTTTAAAAAACCAATCTAAGTTTTTGCTCGAAATCTTTTCAACAAGTTTTTGAAAATCTTCTGAATTTGAAATCTGCAAGGCTCTTTGCGTGGCGAATTCTTTTAACACTAATTTATAAACAGAATCTCCGACTATCAGCCGTAACATATTGTGAACATAAGCGGCTTTTAAATAATGAGTTGGCATCGAACGTAAATCAGCTTTACGACGCAAAGGTAAATCTTTACCCTTTGCTGAACGCGAGATAAGAGAACGTAAAAGCGGAGAATACTTAAGAGAATCGCGTGATAATTTTTCTGAACTCTCCGCCTTAGGCGGACTAAACAATATCGAAGAATATTCGCACAAACCCTCCGACAACAAAGCGTTGTCGGCTTCGTCAATAAAAACAGTCAGGGGCCACCATTGATGGGCTATTTCGTGTGGTAATATTGTATTCACGTTATTAAAAGAATCTTCTGTTTGAAATGCCTGCTTCTTAACCAAAATAACTGAAGGAAACGCAGCGGCGAGTACCGCCCTTCCGGCTACCCAATCTTCCACTTCAACAATTGCAAGCTTCGAAAATCTATAAGGACTAAAATGTTCTGAATAAGTTGAAATTGTTTTTTCGAGTTGAGAGATGATGCGATCACTATAAGTAGAATCTTCTTGAAACAGGTACGTTGATAAGGTGTAACGATTTGATATTTTAGATCGAACTGAATAATTGCCGCCACAAATCCACCCTAATGTTTGTACAAGTTGATCGCTTTGATAAGTAAATGTAGTAGAATCGTTTTCAGTAGATTGGTTAATCAACTCTCCGATTGCGATAACACTCCACCCGTTGGGCGCTTGAACAGTGAATCGAACAAATTCATAGGATTTTGTGCCTAATGGAAATATTTCATTCTCGTGGAGCAAAACGGAGTTTTCTGTAAGTTCCGAAAATTCAGTCCTTTGTGGAAGTTTACCTTTGTAATTCAGCACAATATAAGGATTGTTTTTGAAAGAAGAGGATATTTTCAGCACTTCCCTTTGTCGTTGATACTTCAGCGGACGTCCTTCAGAATAAATGGTTTCAATTTTAAGAAGAGGATTTAATATCAGTGATATTTCGGAAGGAATCTTCCCTTTAAATCTAAATGAAATGGTGTCGCTAACAGAAATTACCGATTCTTTTGGATACAATTTTATAAAAGCTTTGTGCCCGACAATTTCGTAATTGTCAGGCACTTGAGCATTCATCAAGGAAAATAAAAATACTAAATAGTAAAAATGTTTTACAACCTTATCAAACATTTTGTTCGTAGGGTGGTTGAATCATCGTTTGTTTCGGTTTAAATATATTGTAACCGATTAACCCTCCGAGTAATCCGAAAATGCTATTTAATATCAGGCTCGAGATCAGACTAAACATCACACTATAAATACTTGCAGTTTCCTGGAACGCCTGTTTGATTGCTTCCAAGCTTTCTTCCGGGATTTCGATATCCATGTTTTGAATATTATCCATTACAAATTGACCGACTACATTTCCAAAAGTCATTAAAAATACAACGTCGAGAACTGTTCCGACAAGGGCGCCAACTATTCCCGCATAAACTCCTACTGTCAAACAATCCCCTTTCGAAAATGGTTGTGTATCGGGAGTATAGTTTTGTTTGTAAAAAAATATCGCAAGAACTCCGCCCCCAATTATCCCTGCACAGCAAAGGCAATTAATTAAATTCAAAAACGGAACAGACGATATTATGCCAATAATAATTCCTCCATAAAGGGCAGGAATCAGCTTATCAGGTTTTTCGTACATATATTTTTCCTCTCAAATGTTTGTTAAATAGTTCGTTAAATGCTTGTTGGTAAGTTGGATATATAATTAACGTCGATAATATTCCAAAAATGAGTCCGCTGCCTGTGCGTGTAAAAAGATTACTCGAATGAATGCCTAAATAAATTAGTGAGATATCTAAAATCATTGGAACCGATATGATGAATAAAAACAAAACAGGATATTTAATATTAATATTTTTGAATATTAATGAGAAACTTAAAAGACCTACTAAAAAACCAAAATATATCCCCGAACAACGGGCGCAAACTGTAAACTTCTGATCATTAATATGAAGTGAACGAGAATCGTATTGATGACACACCTTCCCGAAAAAAGTATATGATGCATTTTTATAAGTTTGAGAAAAGGGATTAGAATCTCCAACAATTGCAGGTGATATAATAAGTAAACACCAAACAGATGTGAGTATCAAAATCAGATAATATGGACGGATAAATTTCGGCATTTAATTCATAGCAAAATTAATGTAAAATGATGAGAGAAGCAAATTTGAAATGTGCCGATTTTTGAATATATTTCTGCACATTTATGTTCAAAATACTTAAGACCGAAAATAATTATTTAGGCATCGAAGAAGAATTCTCATCTTTCGACAAATCTAAAGTAGTAATTTTACCAATCCCGTACGAAGCGACAGTAAGTTATGGTGGCGGCACAGCAAAAGGACCGGATGCGATTTTAGAAGCTTCGCATTATGTTGAATTTTATGATGAAGAAACCGGCAGACAAATTTATGAAGAGTTAGGAATTACAACTATAGAACCACTTAATTTTTCGGGTCTGAACGAAGAAGATTCTCTCGGAATAATTTATCAAGCAAGTAAAAAATTATTACAGTACGGCAAGTTCGTAGTCGCACTTGGAGGTGAACACACGATATCGCAAGCTCTGATTGTCCCGTTTGCTGAGAAGTATCCCAACTTATCAATCTTGCACATAGATGCTCATTCCGATTTAAGAAATGAGTACCAAGGGAATAAATTCAGTCATGCTTCTGTTATGGCGAGAGTATGCGAGTATCTAAATCCGAAAAATATTGTTCAAGCTGCAATTCGTGCTCAATGTAAAGAGGAAGCTGAATTCATACAACAAACCGGTATCACGACAATCTATGCTCACGAAATTCGGGGAGGGAAATATAAGCGACTGACAAAAGATTGGGACGATTATGCAATCAGCAAATTAACTGACGAGGTATATGTAACTTTCGATGTTGATGGCTTTGATCCTTCGATAATGCCAGCAACGGGAACACCGGAACCCAATGGATTATATTGGGACGAAACGATGCGGCTGTTAAAAAAATTGGGCAAATCAAAAAAGGTTGTCGGATGCGATGTTGTTGAGCTTGCTCCGATTAATGGTTTGAATCATCCGAACTTAACAACTGCCAAATTGGTTTCGAAGATGATAAATTATTTTGTGAGATAAGCATTTCTAAACCAAGCAACATTAGACGGAACTACAAAGCCAATCATTACACACATACCGAATGCGAAAACGCTGTTGCCTTGAGCCACTTGTTATATGCGCCTTAATATTTCAGTGCTATTTATCAAAGCTATTTTATAAATAGCGTTATATAAGGAAACTACGGTTTTCCCCATAATTAAAAACATCAGTTAACTCAAGTAATTTATCTACTTTTTTTTGAACTGATTTACTCAGGATAATTTGATTGTTGTTATTAATAATATTTACACAGACTTTAATAATTAATATGGCGAATTCTTTATTGAACTTATCTTTCGGAAGTGAATTCAATAATTCAAGAAATATTAATTCAACAGCATTTACTGATATTGCGTCATCAATTATTATCTTCAATAAAAATGTAGCTAATACTTTGAATGATGATTGATCAGGTACGCCATATTCTTGTGAAAGCGTTAAACGGAAATTTAATTGTCTTATGTACTCTGGTCGCACTGTTATAATTTCCCCATCGCCAAATACTGCTTTAAAAATATCATCTGCGTTCAAAGATAAAAATCGACCACGGTATGAAGATAAATAGCCAAAGTATTTTAAATATTCATCAAAGCCTAATTTATTATGTTCATAGAGCGCTCTTAATAATATTATTGATGAAAAATATGCTGGAGCCTTTTTCTTTGTCTCCATTTCGTTCATCTGAAGATAATAATAATCTTCAGTTAATATAGGAATGTTCATCTTTTGAGCAAAAATGCATGCATCGCATAACTCAGAGAACATTTTACTTTCTGAAATACAGTCAAGTTTATTAGCTTGTGAAATTGAGAGTATATTTTCACGATTTGATTCAAGTATCTTTATGCTTGAATATATATTGTCTCTCACTTGATTTCGTTTCTCTTTATCAAATGAGGAATATGTTATTCGACCTCGGGCAAATCCCATGCTTCCTTTTGATCCAGGAGTAACTCGCATTTTCTCGGCAACATCCAGAAGCATGGTAATTACAGATTGAGGAACTCTAAAGTTTGTTATGTAAGATTGAATTTTTTGAAAGAATCCAATTTCTGATAAGAAAAGCGCGGAAGTTCCATCTATAACAAATGGCAATTTATTTATTACAACCTCATTGGCTGTCTTTTTTTGTAGCTCCATTTCATCTCGAATACCTGAACTAAACTTTATGAATCCCTTGTTTTCTTGTATTATTCGACTGATAGCTTTTGGTAAACCGCCCTCATTTAGAGCGAGCATTGCAAGCGGTAAATTATTTTCGCAATACATTTCAAATAAAGGATCTCTCCGTTTCTGCTCATCTTTTAGGAATGTCTCTAGATACTGAGTGTCAATTGTGTCATCTTGTGGAGGGACTTCAATCATTTTAGCACCGGGCCATCGTCCCTCGCGTGATAATTGTTCAAAATTGTGACTACTTTGCCATAATATATATTTCTCTATCGTAAAAATTAACTCTATTTTATCAACGTTTTCTTTGGAAGAATATTTATTTGGGAATTGAATTTCACCGCCTAATTTCCCCCCCCTAAATAGAGCATAACTTTCGTGTTCAGAATCAATTTTTGTTGAATCCAATTCATTTCCATCGCCGATATAATACCATCTTTCTTGTTTTAATAATTTAACAAAACAATCAGAAATGACTTCATCAAGCGATTCTAAATTAAATTCAATTAGGTTTTCAATTTGAACTATAATAAAAAATAAACTCGCATATTCTTCATGGGATAGCCGTTTCTTAATTTTCACGGCAGATACTAATGAATTGATTGCCTTTTCTGGCAAATTATTTTTAAGATAAACATCCGACTCAATACTAACTTTAAATTCGGGTGCAATTGATAAGGGTTTGTATTTATCTAATAACAACAAAGCATTTTTTTCTTCGCCACGCCATAAATATGCTTGAATTGTTTGAGCAAAAATTGATTCCATACTTTTGGGTTCTAAGAATTTTTCATTTACTTGTGCTTTAAGCAATTCATTTCCAAGAGGAATTACATCTAAATAATTCTTTAGATTAAAATGGGCTTGAAATAGGCGCAATCTAAGATTAAGTCTGATTTTATCATTTTGTTCGTAGTCTAATAATTTCTTAATAATCGGTATTTCTAAATCCCATGCCTCTATCTTTTGAACGATTTTTATTATTGTTTTACATTCAACGTAGTTCAGACATGATATGTCAATCTCTCTTAAAGTATTTAAAGCATTATCTAAATCATTCGCATCGAAGTAATATAGAAGTAGTAATTTTTCTTTGGTTTTATCAATATCATCCGGGAGATCATCAATAATTAATTTCCGTAATTCTGGTAAACCCCTCAAGGAATCAGCAAATGCAATAGCAAAATGAACATTGTCTTTTAAAAATTCCAAGACCAAAGGATAATCATGCGTTTCTATCGCATAAATAAAATCATAGTATTTTTTATTATTATTTTTGTTAAAAAATGTTTTACCTTCATCGAGAAGTATTTCATGAAGAGTAAATTGTATTATTAATAATTGTGATAATTGATCGGATAATTTAATTTTAGTTTGTTCTAAATAACTTATTAAATCCTCAAAATCATCCTTAGGTAAATAGATTCCCCACAATAGGGATACAAGCATATTTTCAGTATGATTATCAAAATAGCATTTTAGGATTAATCGGAATATTTCATTGGATAGTTTTTCGTAACCAACAAGGTTTTCTTGAACACGATAGACCTTCATTTTCTTAAGCAAGAGAGATGCTTGAGAACGCACTCTTAACTCGTTAAAATCAAAATAGATTTTTTCGACTTCTTCTATTTTATTAAAGTATTCATTCAAATCATTTTGAGCATTTTCATTACTGTTCAATGAGGAAAAAAGTCTACCCTCAAGCAGCGATAGTTTCACTTCATAATTACTAAATCTATGTGGATTAAGATGAATTGCCTTTTCAATAAAACTATCGGCTTTATTAATATCTCCAAGCCTTTCGATGAAAAGTGAGTATAGCCTATAATAATTTGATTTAATTTGGGGATTTTTTGGAAATGCTTGTTCATCAATTAATGTGATGTCAATATCTTCTCCAAGTGTGAATTTTCTTACCAACACTTCGATTTGATGTAACCAATGTTCCTTAGAAGCTTTGTCTAACAATAATTGGTTTTGACTAAAATCTTTTCCCAAAAGGAATATTTCAGCCAAATATAAGATCGGTCTGGGATCTTCGGGATATCTTTTTGAGAGACTCTGGTAAATCGTCTCAGCTTCTTGTACTCTTTCTATTCTTTGTAAACATCTACCTTTTATTAATTCATATTCAATTTCTAGTTGTTCTTCTTCCAATGTCCTTATAATGCTTTCCATTTCACTATGAAGCTTTAATGCGTAATCCACATATTCTTTATCAAGAGATAGCTCTATTTTTTTAATATATTCGTAAGCATTAGCAATGGCGGTTCTGGAGTCGATATTAAAACCAAGATTTAATATCTCTGTATTGCCCAATGAAAAAAAGGTTTCTTCAAGTTTTTTTGAATTAAAAACTTCAAATTCAATACTAGGATTAGTTTTTTGTAAATTTGTAATAGCAGACTCTAATTTTTGGGTTGAACCAGCGTTTTTATCGTTATAGACGAAATAATATTTCTTAATCTCAGAAATATCAGACCAATTTTTCTTAAGTTTTTCAAAATCATTTGATAACTTTTTAGCGGCTTCGGCTTCTTTTATAGCCGGTACATCTGGGGCGTATACTTGAAAATAAATACCCATTCTTTTTATATAACCATCATTACCTCCATCACCGTCCTTACCGTATGGTCTTATTTTTTTAAAATCAGGAAATGCTTTTTCCATGATATCTTCAAAAAAACTCTGAAATTCAGTGCCGTTTTTATTATGGATTTTATTCCAGAATTGTAAGGATAAATAGTTTTTATCTAATGGCTTCATACATATCATTCATTTTAGAATTTTGGAATAATTTGGTTAAGTATATAACTATTAATTACTCCGTCACAAAAATCGGCGTTGTTAGTCTATATAATTTAAAACTCTCATTCTCTCAGTCAACCCTACCAATTACATACGGTAGTTAAAAACAACTGAAATATATACGTTTTTTAGCATACTATCAAGAACTATTTGCTGACTATAATTTTTGCTTTTTTTCTCTCCGTTTATTATATTTTCAACGCATTTTTATTAATACTTAACAATCAGGCAAATTATGTCGATAATTGTAAATAATTTATCAAAACATTATGGCGATGTTAAAGCAGTCGATAATATCTCGTTTGAAATTCACCACGGTGAAATCGTCGGCTTCCTTGGTCCAAACGGTGCAGGCAAAACTATTTCATTAATCGTCGGTAAAATGGGACCATCATATTTTGTATCATACATCCGGGCAACAAATTCGGACGATGTATATTTGGCTGAAGGATTGAACTCGTGGATCATCAATAAAGAAGTGCGTGATTGGCGTGATAAAACTATATTTAAAACTGAAAAAGATTCAATAACACAATTATTTTTTGAATTTGATAAAGAAAAATTTTTAGCAGAAAAATTAGAAAGCAAATGGATGATTGGCAGCGATACTATTGCGACTGCAACAATTGATAATTTGCTTTCAACGCTTTCGAATCTTCGAGCTGAAGATTTTGTAGATACCGAACTTACTCTTCCGCAACCACAAGTAAGGATTGAAACAACAACTGACGTTAAATCGAGTTTGATTTTCTATCCAATGCCGCCCGATAGTTCTAAATATTGGATTGTGAGTTCATCATCACCGCAGATATTTGTGGTTAGTAAATACTCAGCAAATCAAATCATTAAAACTAAACAAGATTTGCTCAAATAAATTAGGCATTTGTTCCCCTTCTGGTGGTTGAAGCAACCAAATATTTTGATTAAGAGACTTCTGATAAATGGAATATAGAACACGGATGAACACTGATTATACGGAAACACACTGATAACAATCCGCGTAAATCAGTCAAATCCGCGTTTTTCCGTGTTCTATGAACTTATTTTTTTATCAAAGATTAATGCTTATTCATTCTTGTTACCAATAACAATCACGTACTCCCCTTTTAGTTTTTTTTCAGAAGCTATATTATATAATTCTGTTGCAGTTCCATAAAATATTCGTTCATCATCCATTGTTATATTATATGCAATACACATAAGGCGTGAATCCTTAAATATATCTTTTAAATCTTTTAACAAAGGAATCAGGCGATAAGGAGTATCCATAAGAACAATTGTTCTGTTTTCTTTTTGTAGTAAACGAATTTCTTTTTTACGTTGTTCAGTTTTAGGAGAGAGCCAACCATAAAACAAAAATTTGTCGATATTAAAACCTGACACTATTAATGCAGGCATCAACGAAGAAGTTCCCGGTAAAGGAATAATCCTTATTTTTTTACTGATTGATTTATTTACAAGTTTTCTTCCGGGGTCCGAAAAAACAGGAGTGCCTGAATCCGAGATTAATCCAATATTTTTTCCTTCCAACAACATCTGCAACAACTCGCCCGACTTGTCTTCTTCGTTATGCTCGTTTAAGTTTTCGAGAGGTTTATCGATTCCGTAATGACGTAACAATTTCTTCCCTTCACGAAACTCTTCGGCAACAACGATATCGACTTGCTTCAATACTTCGAGAGCTCGATAAGTAATATCTCCGTAATTCCCTATCGGAGTTGCAATGAGATATAAAACACCAGGCATTTATAATTTTTCCTTTTCAATCATTAATTCTGGAGCCAGTTTTTTCCGTTCCTCCCAATCTTTTATTGTCATAATAATTATTGCGGTAGTTGGAACCGCGATCAACAAACCTAGAAATCCTAAAACATAGCCAAAAAGAAGAAGCGATAGAATTAATAAAACAGGATGCAGTCCGACTTGCTTACCGAGTATGTTCGGGGAAATAACCGATGCTTCAAGAATTTGCAGGAGGCCAAATGACGATAGCACAAATACTATTTTAAGCCACACTGGGTCGCCGCTGAATAGCGCGACAATCAACGATAAACTCAAACTAATGAACAAACCAAAGTAAGGAATTATACTCAATACTCCCGCAATCATTCCTAATACTACTGGATATTTGATACCGAAAATAGCCAGCAAAACACCCACTAATATTCCGTGAATAAATGCAACAATGAGTGCGCCCCGCAAATACTTGCCAATTAGTTTATCAACTTTTAAAAAATAATTAACAAGAGTTACTTCTCTTTTAGAAGGGATAAATGATTTTAAGCGATTTACCAGAAGGTCGAAATCTTTTAGCAAATAAAATAATAGAAATGGAATGATTATAATATTAATAACCTGCGTTATTAAAACCGATATACTAGTGATGAAACCAAAGACGCTAGTTACTATATTGGTCAAAATATCTTCCAAACGTGGAGTGAGTTCCTCAGAAAACCGTTCGCGTGCATGTTCGATGTCGATTCCATAAGCTCCTAACCAAGCAAATATTTTACCGTGCTTGATTTGAGTAACTAGATCACCAGTTATATCAGTAATAGCTGTAATAATACTATTAAATTGCTGGATCGCCAACGGCATGATAAAAATAATGAGGGAGGCAAATGTAGCCAGCAAAGCAATTATTATTATTAACGATGACAACCACCTTTTTACTCTTTTAACTTCCAATTTTGTAACGAGTGGGTTAAATAAGTATGCAAGCAGTATCGCAATAATGAAAGGGAGTAAAATATTTTTCAATTCGAATAAAAACCAAACTAAGAATAAAAGCAGAGCAAGCCACATTATAGTTTTGATATATTGAACATGACGCAGTGGATACAATAGAAATAATATTGCAAACAATATTAAAAACGGAGATATGACAGATTGTATGAAAAATAGTAACAGTCCGATCAATGATATCCCTGCTATTAAAACAATCGTACCAATCTTACCAGAATTTAAATCATCCATATCTTATTTCCCGGTGTGTCCAAAACCGCCGCTACCACGTTCGGTATCGTTTATTTTTTCTACTTCATCCCATTCGATTCTAACATAAGATGCAATAACCATTTGAGCAATACGGTCTCCATGTTTAACAACAAAATCTTTATTTCCCAAATTTTTTAATATCACTTTAATCTCACCTCTATAATCCGAATCAATGGTACCGGGTGAATTTAACACAACAATATTATGCTTTATTGATAACCCGCTTCGTGGCCTCACCTGTGCTTCGTAACCTTCGGGAAGCTCAATTTTAAAACCTGTTGGAATTAAATACGAATCGTTTGGTTTAAGAATAACGTCGCTATTTAAGGCAGCACATAAATCCATACCCGCTGAACCTGGTGTAGCGTAATTTGGGAGAGTAACTTTTTCGCCGTTTAGTTCTACTTTTGTTATAGGAATTTTCATTTCTCAGGTATTTTTTCAAAAAATATACTGGAAATATTTATCAGATACAAACAAAGCCAAAAACTTGATATTTGATATAAAACTTTATATCTTTACTCCAAATTATATTATTTTCAATATGTAACAAGGGGCAGCATATGGCAGCAGAAACGATTTATACAGATAAACGTGAAGCAGTCTCAAAATTTTTGAAAGAAGCTGATTCATTTATAAAAGCAAAGAACTTTGAGGCAGCCTCAGAACTTGTTCAACAAGCGAAAGCAGTTGATCCATCCAATCCTTATGTTTTGGCGTTCATTGAACGGATTGAATATTTTAAAACGGATATTACTTCCCAGCCAAAAATGGGTATGGTGAATATTCAGAATATTAAAGAAGGAGCCATTGAAAAACTTGAAGAACCAAAAGTGATTACGACTGATAATTTGAAAGACAACATTGAAAAAGAGTTTCAAGCTAAATTTAAAGACGAACTAATCAAAGTCGAAAAAGCAGTCGCAAAAAAAATAGAACAGGAAAAACAACGATTTGAACAGGAACGTATTAAGCTTGCACATCAGTTTGAAGAACAAGTAGGTAATACAAAAAACAAAATTGAACAAGAATATCGGAATAAATTAGAAGCCGAATTAGTTTCGACCGAGCAGAGACTTCGCGACCAGTTCCATGCTGAACAATCTTTCCTAGAGACAGAAATGAAACAGCGTCTTGAATCAGAATTCCAATCAAAAATCGAAGCGATTCAATTAGAACTCGAGAATAAATCCAAGATTTTATTAGAGAACGAACATAATGCCTCTCAAGAACGGGAGAAAGAACTAACAGTACAATTTGAGCAAAGACTTAAAACCGAAGTTGGAAAACTTAAAGAAGAAAACGATAAATTAAAAATTGATACTATGCAGATGCAAACAGAAGAATTAAAGCAAAAGCTTACGAGCGATTTCCAACAACAATTAGAGAAAGAAAAAAACGATATTAAAATGTACTACGAGAATGAAAAGGCAACACTCGACCATCAATTATCATTAAAACAAAGAGAATTAGAAGAACAGACACAAAGAGTTTTAGCAGCCGAATTAGCAAGGATTCGTGAACGCGAAAAAAATGAATTTGCAAAAAAACAAACAATCTTAGAGGAAAGTATAAGAGCTGAACTGAGTGCACACTATCAGAACGAAATCGAATTGGAAAAGCAGCGATTACACGAAGAATTTCAAAAATCTCTGGAAATTGAAGCCGATAAACTTAAAAATTCACAAGCTCAATTAGTTACGGTCGAGAACCATAAGGTAGAAGAAATACGTGCTACTCTAAAAAAAGAGATGGAAACAAAGTTCATCCAAAAATTAGAACAGATCCAGGAACAGTTCACACGTGCTTACGATTACAAGATGGAATTATTGGGTGTTCATATTCCTGAACAATTGGAGGATAAATATGCTCTTTACAAAAAACGGTTAAAGGAATATTGGGTAGATGGACAACCGGAAGTTGAACAAATTCATAAACTGATGGGATTAAAAGAGCTACTGGAATTATCATTCGAGGAACACGCAAATCTCGAGATTGATGTCCGTCATGAATTATACATTTCGAAAATTGAAGATGCAATCAAGTTTAACAGAATTGACCCTCTGAATACCAAACATTTAGAAGAGCTAAAGCAAATCTATCAAATCAATTCCGAAGAAGCATCAAAATTAGAAGCGTATATTCTATCGTTGTTTATGAAAATAAGCACAAAGGGTATAATTTTAGTCGTTGACGATGATGAATTATTGTTAAAAACTGTAGAACACGAGTTGATCTCCCGGAACTATAAAGTATATACCGCACCTTGTGTACCCGATGCACTCCTTATATTGCAAAACAATTCGGTAGATTTAATTATCTCTGACATAAAATTTCAGAACTCACAAATGGATGGCTTCAGCTTCTTTGGTTTAATACAAAAACATCCGCTATTAAATAGAATTCCATTCGTGTTAATGAGCGTTTTGGGAGATGGCGGTATAATCAGATCCGGACTTCAACTCGGAGTAGATGACTACTTGACCAAACCACTCGATATGGACTTGTTATTCTCTGTTGTCGAAGGAAAAATTAAGAGATATCGAAGTCTATCCTCAAATTGATTTTCAAGCCCAATCCTCGTTTGAAGATTGGGCTTTTTTTTATTAGTATTCCATTCCTAATGTAAACTTGTAATTCCTCAACGGCATCGGATAATCTGCTATTACCTGATAAACTTTTTCCAACATATTATTCATTTCGAATTTAGCCGAATATTTACCATAGTTTGTTTTGTAATTCAACGATAGATTTCCACTTATAACGCTATACGGAGATAACGATTTAGTATTTGCTTCATCTGCAAACCGTTTGCCAACAAACTGCTGATATAAATTGAATGAAACGAATTCATAATTCAAATATAAGCCCAACTTTGTAATCGATTTTGGTGTATAAACAATCTGCTTATCAAACGTTGGGTCGTTGACGCCATCAGCGTTACGTTTTCTTGAATCGGTATTAGTGTAATTTCCCTCCAATTGTATATACTTATTCAGTATCCAATTTAACTTCAGTGAATATCCATTAGTTGAAACTTTTCCTATATTCTCGGGTGCATAAGTCCACAGCGGTGTAGGCATCCAAATAATTTTATCGCGTGTATCAATTTTAAAATACGAACCATCAATAATTAATCTGCCATAAATATTGAAGCTCTTATTTATACCTATATCAAATGCTTTTGAGTATTCGGGCTTTAATTTATTATTCCCCATATTTCCCCAGCCGTCGATATAATACAAATCGTTCAATGTTGGAATTCGATAATTAATTCCGTAACTCGTCCTGAAATAAATATCTTCATGCAAAGTAGAGTTAAACCCAATTTTCGGAATTAGCTCTCCATCGAAACCGGAATACTTGTCATACCTAAGCGTTGGATACAAATTTATTTTTTTAAAGTAATCGCTTTCAAGCTCGTAATTAATATTTGAGGTAAGATAAATAGACTTTTGCTCTCTTTTAATCTTTGAGATATAATCAACTCCTTCCAATTTTCCCTCTGCATATTCCCCACCGGATGCTATAAATATATTTTGATTAAGTGTGTAATCAAACTGAGGATTAATATTATAATGAAGATTTTTTGAAAACGAATTAATCAGCCAATCTGCATCAGTATATTTTTGATGAGAAAAATAAACATTCGAGGATAATTTAATATTGATATTGTTTAATGAAGAATTGTTGATTATAAATTGACCAGAAATCGCTTTGTCTGCTTGGTTCGCTTTGAGACTTGGGAATGCTAAACTACCCGGTATCCCTTTACTTGAATTTGTGTACGAAGATGCTAGTAGCAAATTTGTTTTATCGTAAACGTAATCTGTTGATACATAAATATTTTGCCTTTTGAATTTAGCATTTTCTCTGTTTTTCGTCCCGACCCTGTCTGGATTAGAATCAATAACACGGTATTTATAATTATCGTCTCCGTACTCGTTCACATAATTTATAGCTAATCCGATTTGTCCGGGTAATCGATCAGAATAACCAACCTGATATTTATTATAATTGAATGAACCTTTAGTGCCGCTTAAATTAATTTTTCTATCATCTGAAGATTTAGTGGTTAAAATATTTACAACGCCACCGATTGCATCGGAGCCGTATAATGCAGAATTACCACCATGAACTACCTCGACCTTCTCGATATTTTCTACAGGCATTAGCGATAAATCGACTAATCCGTTTTGAAAATTATTTATTTTACTGCCATTAATGAGTATCAGGTTATGTTCTGCAGCCGTCCCTCTGATTGAAAGCGTTTTCAATCCTCCTGCAGTTCCATAATCTTTAATAAAAATACTGCTTGCATTTTGTAAAACATCGGCTAAAGTAGAGGCATTGCTGCGTGATATTTGTTCTCTCGTTATCAGCTCGATAGATGAAGAACTCTCGTTGATAGGAATAGCAAACCTTGTGGCGGTGATAGTATAAGGTTGCAGATAAAATATTTTTGATGAATCTGATGCCGATTGTCCAGCAGCAAAAGATTGATTTAGAATGAAAATGGTTGTAAGAAAAATTATTCTGAACATATTAATCCTTTCGTTAATAGTTTAGATTTATGGAAATAAAAAACCCCAACCTTCTCCGCCAAAGGCGGATAGAAAGTTGGGGTATCATAAAATCTAATGATGTCCGCACCTTTCCCACGAAGGTTTAAAGTTTTTGTGATTCTGACAGGTCTCCTGGCTCATAGTCATAAGAGTATTGAAGTTACCTTCCCATAGCGTCCCGATCCTTATCGGGACGCCACAGTGGTAAACTTCAGTGAATACTATTCACAGTTGCGGGGCAGCTTCCGACTTAAACGGAATTCCCTTAGTCATAATCGTTTATTAAAAGAACACAAAATTGCTGGCGATAATATAAACAAATGAGAAATAAAAACAAATACCTCTCCAATCTCATCTGATGGAGTAAGTCGGAATTTAATTCCGACCTACTATAGTTGTTTCAGAGTTTTATATCTACTTAACTTCAACTACTTTTTCTTCTTTCTCTTTTTCCACTTTCTGCAGATATTCGTGTATCGAAGCGGCAGCCACTTTCCCGTCGTGCATTGCGAGTATAACAGTAGCGCCTCCGTGTATCAAATCACCTCCTGCAAATACATTCGGGCGACTCGTTACCATCGTCTTATTATCCACAACTACGGTTCCTCGCTTACTTATACCTAAGCCGGGTGTTGTCGCCTGAATAATCGGATTTGGTTTCTGTCCGATAGCTTCAATCACATTCTGAACTTCGATTATATATTCCGAACCTTTAATTGGTATCGGTTTTCTTCTGCCCGAATCATCAGGTTCGCCAAGTTCCATTTTTTGGCACTCGATCGCTTTTACCCAATTAAACTCGTCTCCGATAATTCGTAATGGATTAGTGAGCATCATAAATTCTATACCTTCTTCTTCGGCGTGATGAACTTCTTCTATCCGGGCGGGCATTTCCTTGCGTGAACGCCTGTAAATTAAATATGCTTTCTCGGCTCCTAAACGTTTTGCCGTGCGGACAGCATCCATCGCTGTATTACCGCCGCCGATTACTGCAATCTGTTTCCCAATTTTAATCGGTGTATCGGCTTCAGGAAAAGTATAAGCCTTCATAAAATTTACGCGGGTCAAAAATTCGTTTGCTGATAAAACACCGCTGAGATGTTCACCTGGGATTTCCATAAAGTTTGGAGTTCCCGCACCAGTTCCTAAAAATACAGCTTCATAACCCATCTCATCAATCAACTCGTCCAACGTAGCTGTCCTGCCAACAACAAAGTTCGTTATAATTTCGGCACCGAGTTCTCTCACTCTGTTTACTTCGATGTCTAAAATCTCTTTCGGCAAACGAAATTCCGGAATTCCATAACGTAATACTCCACCCGTTGCGTGTAGAGCTTCAAAAATAGTTACTTTGTAACCTAACTTTACCAACTCAGCGGCACAAGTTAAACCCGCAGGTCCTGAACCGACTATAGCTACTTTTTTATCGATATTATTAGTAACTACAGGTGATTTAAATAATTTGTTAGCCATTTCATAATCAGCTACGAAGCG
Source organism: uncultured Ignavibacteriota bacterium (assembly GCA_947085405.1). Classification (GTDB taxonomy): domain Bacteria; phylum Bacteroidota; class Ignavibacteria; order UBA10030; family BY39; genus JASEGV01. The sequence continues at coordinate 32,022 of CAMTWO010000009.1, read as the reverse complement.
CTCAAGTTTACCGATTGCTACCGGTTCATGCTTCTTACCTAATATGCATACAATTTCGCATTGATCTTCTTGGGGACAAACTCTGCCGCAGATTGCAGGTAAATAATTTGCCTCACGAATTTTATCAGCCGCTCCGGCGTAATCTTTCTCAATTATTAGGTTTATAAATCCGGGTATATCAATTCGCACGGGACAGCCATCGATACAAACGGGGTTTTTACAATCAAGGCATCGCTTTGCTTCGAGCAGTGCCAATTCTTCATTCAGTCCGAATGAGACTTCATTGAAATTTTTATTCCTATCTTCAGCATTTTGTTCGATTGAATGCTGACGTGGTATTTTCATTCTCTCGGATGGTTTCAGCGTATTTGGCATTAGTTCACACCCTCCAATCTACATACATGTTCTTCATACATTTGGTCTGATATTTTTTCTAGAGCAGCATAAGTGCGATTTCGCATAATTAATTCTTCGAAATCAACCTCGTGTGCGTCGAATTCAGGACCGTCAACGCAGGCAAACTTCATTTTACCGCCGACAGTTACACGGCATCCGCCGCACATTCCTGTGCCGTCAACCATAATTGGATTCAAACTTACATAAGTTTTTATGCCAAATGGTTTTGTAACATTCGCACACACTTTCATCATCGGGATTGGACCGATTGCATAAACACCATCAATCTTTGTTCCGTTATTTATGAGTTCAAGGAGTTGATCTGATACGAAACCTTTACGAGAATAACTACCGTCGTCGGTTGTTATATAAAGTTTGTTACAGACTTCACCCATTTCTTTTTCGAGTATAATCAAATCTTTACTGCGGGCGCCAATAATTCCAATCACTTCGTTACCCGCATCGCGTAAAGCTTTTGCTATTGGATAGACTTCAGCAGTTCCAACTCCGCCGCCGATACAAACGACCGTTCCGAAATTATGAATTGGAGTTGGCTCGCCGAGTGGACCAACAAAATCCAAAACAAAATCTCCTTCGTTCAGCGAACACAACATCTTTGTTGTTTTACCGATTGCCTGAACGATTATTGTAACTGTTCCTTTTTCAATATCAGAATCAGCTATTGTTATTGGAATACGCTCACCACCTTCCACTACGCGAATCATCACAAAGTTTCCCGCTTTTCGCTTTTTTGCAACGAGGGGCGATTCGATTTCTAATTTTGTTATTGTATCCGAAAGCTTTTGCTTTCCAATTATTTTGTACATCTAATTCCTATTTTATTTTTACTTATCTATTAATTCATATTTTTTTCAGTTCCAAAGAGCATAATCTTACCGTTGATATGCTTGGCTTTGTCGATTATTTCACCTGAGCTGTTCACAATTCCGGTATGGCAGTTTCCGCATGTAGAAAGTGTGGCGGCAATGTGTCCTGTTGGTGGATTTGCGTGGCAAGTTCCACAAGCTGCTTCGCTTGTTCCACCCGTCCAAACAACCGACCTGTTCGCTCCGACCATAACTGAATCGGCATAACCGAACTGTGCTGTTGAAGTCGCGCGACGCAATCGCCAATTACCGTGGCAATATGTATTGCTGCAAGTAGCATTTGTTGTTTGATATGTGGGATTCGGAACCAACAAACCATTTGCAGTAATTAGACGTGCTAAAGTATCATTCATAACAACTTCTGCCGGGAGATTAGTATCTAAATGTCCATTCACGAATGTTTGATTCGGAACGGAGTGGCATTCTGAACATTTAACCGCTTTTCCAAATGTCCCAGTTGCTAAATGTTTTTGATGCGCTCCTACACCTTTGAATGTAGTCGCAGTTTCACCATCAACACTTCGTGGAGGCGCCCATGCGAAAATGCTATCAGCTTTTGCCGAAAACGAACCGTGACAAGTGTTGCAAGCTTCTGGCGATTTCTTTCTTCCGCCCGCATCAACATGGCATTGGGAAGTCATACAACTCTCGTTAGTTACACTTCCACCATCGTAACCGCTTCCATGGCAGCCGATACAAAGTTTCATATCCCATTGTTCTTCTTTTAAATATTTTCCGTGAAATGTTGTTTGTGCTGCAACTTTCCATCCTGACTTATGGGGGAAAGAATCGTGGCACGTTGCACATTTCACACCGTTATTACCACCGCTTAAATCAGTACCGTGACATCCCTGACATGAGGTAGTAACCCACGATTCACTCTTCAAATATAAGCCGTGGTAATAGGGACTGTTCTTTTGTAAAAATCCGGCTCGATGCGGATAAGAACTATGGCAAGTGTAGCAGGAAACTTTGCTCGTTCCTCCACTGAAATCACTTCCGTGGCATGAAATACAATCAGTAAGTTCCCATTCTTTTTTATGTAAATATTTTCCGTGAAAATTTTCAGAGGTAACTATCTCCCAACCTTTTGCATGTATAACTGTTGGTGCAGTTGGTTCGGGGAGTTCTTTTTGCAGTTTGGAACAACCGCCAAATAAAACAAATATTACAAAAATCAGAAAAATATTTTTCGTTCTCATAAGTTTTCTTCCTTATATATGACAGTAATTACAGAATCCGCCGTTTTTGAGTCCATCTTTATTTGCGTTAGGACTTGTATGACAAACGTAACACGTAGCCCCGTTTGTATCGTGCCATAATCCTCTTTCATCTTTCATATAACCAGTTTGATGAGTTTTCGGATTTGTTCCACGAACTCCATCGTTATCAAAATGGCATTTTACGCAAGTTGCATCGGCGCCGTTCGCATCGTGGCAAGCCATACAACTTTCGATGTCGCGACGGGCAATTTCTGCATGTTTACCGCCGCCGGAACCAACTCCGAAAGTAGTAAACCCGATTTCGCCGTGCCACTTCGGCTTGAAGTTACCTTGAGTAATATTTCCGCCGGCTTGATGGCATTCTGAACAAAACGTTTCGCGTTGATGGCAAGTATAGCAATCATTAGTTTTTGCTTTCGCATCGATACCGTGCGTAAATCTGTAATTTAAGTCGTGTGCCATTTGCACTGTAAGCATCTTCGGGGAATCACGACGAGTGAGTCGTGGCGCCGGATTAATCATCAAACCTTTCTCACCGATTTTTACTAAACTTGCACCATCGTGGCACTGCTGACAAAATACATCATCATGGCAAGTTGCACAGCTAACATCCATCATTCCCACACGGACTAAATTTTTGTGGTCTTTTTTGAAATTGGTTTCCCGGTGGTCGTTTGGAAGGAGCGAATCAAAATTCGTATGACAGGTTTCGCATAAATTTGTCGCTTTCGAGTTATCGTGACACGTATTGCAAGCTGCCATATCGGGTAAGTTCTTTGATGAAGCAATATCTACACTTTCCAAATTTTGATGGCAGGTTGTGCATTTTACATCCGACATAGTTAAATGTTTTTCGTGTGAGAAGATTACTTCGCGTTCTGGATTCTCGAAAGCTTCATAAAATTCTGGTTTTACATGACAGAATTTGCAATCGTTATTTACCTGTTCCTCGTGGCAAGTTTGGCAAGAAGCGTGGTTCCCGAAAAGCTTATCAGAAGATAACTTGCTCGTTGCAGCGTCGGTGTGGCAGTCGGCACAATCAACTCCCTGTTCAATATGAAATTTATGTGAGAATTTAACTTTTAATGACCTGTCCTCTTCTTCCGACTGTCCCATTTTGATATTCAACATAGCAATGCTTACTGCTGCAATTATTAATATTGAAATTAGAATTAAAAAATGTCGTTTCTTCATATTGTCACCTTTATAGGATATTTAATTGATGACTGAATAGATAATTAAATTTAACCATCAATCTGAAATCGTTCTTATAAATTTTATTATTCAACCATTGAATTTGTGTATCGAACGAAAAACTTTGTGAGGTTTTTACGGTTGCTCCAAGGATACCTGTAAAGCTTTCCATCCTGTCGCTTTGTTTTGATAATTTATAACTCGAACGTGAAAATGCAATTGTAGGTATTAAAACTCTATCGAACAGTGGATAAAACAGTTGAGCCGATAAAGCACTCAACTCACCCGCGTATCCGGTATTACCTGAATAGACTAAGCTTCCATACTCCGCATTCATTCCGAATGTATATCTTTGAGAATTATCCCCCGAATATTTAATATTGGCGAACTTGCCAAAAATGCGGAGAGTGGGCTGGTAGGCATACTCTAAACCACCCTCAATTTCAGTTGTGTTGCTGTAGTTGAATACATGAAAAATTGAATTATACGAAATCCGCGGCACGCGATAAATATAGTCGCCGGTCAAGGATATCGTCGAGGTCAGGTTTGCTCGTCCACCGAATTGGATGCGCGAATTCTTTTCGAAATTCAAATCGTAATCGAAACGCCCGTAAATTCTACCGAGTGATTTGTGAAAGTAATTCACATCGGCACTTGTAAATTGTTCCGCTGGTGAATCAAGCTCAATTATTCGATAAGTTGGCAGCCCTAACGAATCGGCTCGCAGAGTTTTATACGATACTCTCTCCCGATGTCGATTGTAGTAACTCAAACCAACTCTTAAATCGGAAAATAAGGTAGTTACCAACTGTCCACCAACCATATAGTTATCTTTCCGGTTGGTTGTTACGTAAGTTTCGAGATTTTCCTTAACATTGGCACCTGCATAACCGGTTAAAGAAATGGCTTTATCAAAAAATTTTAATTTTAAGGTTCCACCATCTATCAGACCATTTCCTACACCCGCAAATACAGAATGCCTGCCTAATGTGAGATCGGCGACATCAGCAATGTTCCTCCATTTAAAAAATAAATTATACATTCTGACTGCTGAAAAATTTCCTACATCCGGAAAATTTTTAGAACCTTGAAATAATGTAGAAACAGAAATATTATTTTTTGTAATATCGAGTTGTGCCGTTTGGTAAGCAAGCAGATGCGATTCGGAGGTCGTCGGACTTTCGAATTTTTCGAAAGTGTAGAACGAGGTTGTAAACCTTCCGTTGATAATCTGCCCATACTGCGAACCGGTAAAGCACAAAAAACAAAAGAATATTATCAGCGTTTTTTTCATATTCATTTCCTTAATTAATTTAAGATATATGAGTTACATCATTTTCAATGCCAAAGGAAACCAAAAAATTTCCCCTAAATTTATCAAAATTTAATGATAATTACAAAGATATTTTCATTATTTAAAAATGAATTTTATGGTTTATTTTGAGGGCTGTTTCTTGTCGATTCTTTTAATGTAAACGAATAAAGCGATTGCTAATATCGTCATAATAAGGGTTGCAGCAAGTAAGCCCCATCTGCGAAAATAATATTCCCCGATTGCTTCCTGACCAGCATGTTTCACTTCAGAAGTAACTGTAAATCCTTTGTTGGCTGCCTCGATAAATTTTTCAAGATTGAAAGCATGAACGATGGTTCGGGTTTCTAATTTCGCCTGACGTATATCCCTTAACTTGAATTTTGGTTCCGATACTTCCATCCCTTTTTGTTCAGCTTCGGTAATTAGTTTGATAGTTTCCTGTTCTTCATGAATTAAGCTATCCAGAGTTTTTCTCATTCGAGCCGCATCCCAATACCCTTTTTGGTTTTTTGTTTCAGTATGACATCGCGAGCAAACCGCTTCCGGTGTTATTCCTATTAGCTGGTCGGTACCTGCGATAATTCCATGATTACTATGACAGGTTTCGCATTCAGGAAGTTTTTGATCGTCAAATGCTTTTTTATGAGGGCTCTTAGAGAACAAGTCGGCATTGAGCACGTGGCAAGTTCCGCAAACTTTTGAAATCGATTCAAGCCCCGGAGGAGTGGCGCCGTGATTGCCGTGACAGTCGTTGCACGAAGGTGCAGCAGCATCACCTTTCTTTAACAAGGCAACACCATGAACGCTTGCGGCAAATTTTTCATATTGGTCAGTTGATATTTTATATTGCTTCATAATCTCAGCATCGCTGTGGCAAGCGGCGCAAGTTTTAGGTAAATTAGCTGCATGAACTTTCGATTTAACATCCTTAGCTATCCGTATATCGTGACTTCCGTGGCAGCTTGCACAAGTTGCGGCTTTTGTATCTTTCTTCTTATTCAATACTCCATGAACACTTGTTAGATATTTTTCATGCTGATCGGTCGGTAATGCTGGATTGTATTGCCTCATGTATGAAATATCGGAATGACATTTTGAGCAGGTTTGCACAACATTGGAGGCATGAACAGGTGATGCAGCATTTTTTACAGGAACGATATTGTGTACACTATGGCAGGTAGTACATTGTAAAATCTTTTGATCGCCTTTAACCGTAAGTTTTCCATGAACGCTTTTATTCATTTCTCCCAACTGATCGCTATGGCAATTACTGCATACTTCCGAAACTTTATCACCACGCGGAATGCCTATGAACCCGGCATTCTTATTCATGGATTCTTCCATGTCTTCTTTAGAGGCATTCCCACCGTGGCAATCAGCACACGAAATTCCTTGGGCAGAGTGCAAATCCTTTGAAAACAATCTCGAAGGTTTATCGCCAATCGCTTTATGGCAAGTGATACATTGATCAACTGTTTTCTGTGCCATACCAACATGCACTGAAACAAGAAGTAATATTATAATTAATTTAGTCATAACAGTCCTTAAATGAATTCACGTTTATTCTAAATAGCCAAGTACAGTGAGTAAAATTATATACACTATCGCAAAAATACCGAGATAATTAATAAATCTGGTTTTTTCGCCGCGAAGAGTTTTGCGATCCCAAAAAGGAACTAATGTCCAAAGTAAACCAGCAGCGCTGAATAACAGAACTCCCAACACTTCCCCATCAATGAATAATACATGCGCCGGAATATATTTCAAAGTCTGAAACATAAACATGAAATACCACTCGGGTTTAATGCCGGCGGGAGCGGGTGCAAACGGGTCGGCTTTAACACCTAACTCCCAAGGGAACAATACAGCAAGCAGAGCCACAATATTTAAAACTATCAGCCAAAATAATAAATCGCGAAGTAAAAAATTGGGGAAAAAAGGCATCGTCTTTTTTTCGTTCACAGGTTTGTCCTCATATCCTATGGGCTCACTCATTCCTTGTCGTTGAACAAGAATCAGGTGTATCCCTAAGAGCACGGTGAAAATTGCCGGCATAACTGCAACGTGAAATCCAAAAAATCTTGAAAGTGTTGCTCCTGTAACATCTTCGCCTCCGCGCAAAAATTCAAGCATCGGCTTCCCGATTACTGGTATCACTCCGGCTATATCAGTTCCGACTTTCGTTGCAAAAAAAGCGAGTTCGTTCCAAGGCAGCAAATAACCGCTAAACCCGAATCCCATCGCTAAAAACAACATCAGCATCCCGGTTACCCAAGTGATTTCGCGTGGTTTGCGGTAAGCACGAGTAAAATAAACACTGAACATGTGAATAAAAGCAGCCAAAACCATAAGGTTAGCTGACCAACTGTGGACAGAACGAATTAGCCACCCGAATTGTACTTCGGTCATTATGTATTGGATACTTTCAAATGCTAAATCTTCACTCCCTTTGTAGTAAAGTAAAAGCAGAATCCCTGTTACAACTTGAATGATGAAAAGGAAAAGTGTAACACCTCCGAAGTAATACCAGATAGAGTGGCTGTGAACAGGAACATATTTTTTTGCAGCAAATTGAATTATATCTTCAAATTGGATTCGCTCATCGAACCAATTATAAAACCTTTTCCAATAGTTTTTTTTCATAATAATCCCTTATCAAATTTTGGAGACGAAAATATCTTCACCTTGAATATTAACTTTATATGGGGTCAGAGGGCGTGGAGGTGGTCCCGAAATATTTCTTCCATACAAATCGAATTTACCATTGTGGCAAGCGCACCAAATAACACCCATTTCTTGTTTAAACTGAACTGTACAATCGAGATGTGTGCAGGTAGCTTCGAATGCTCTGAATTCGCCGTTCTGAGTTCGAACCAAGATTCCCGGTTTAGTGCCGAACCTGAACATTAAACTGCTATCGTTAGGTATCTCGTTTACCTTACCAATTTTTACAGAAGATACTTCAGTCGATTTTGTTTTAGGCGGTTTCAAATATTCAACGATCGGATAAAATATCATCGCCGCAAGTGCCGTTAACGAGCCACCTAAAACATATTTTAGAAATTTTCGTTTGTTTTGGTCAACTTCCATTTTTTATCCTCTCAATTATTCGCCGGTATGGCATTCGTTACAGTTAGTTGTTTTCCACTCGTCGCCGATATCTTCAGGATGCTGGAATTCTAATCCTGTAGTCGTGAGTGTTTTCGGAGATAATTCAGAACCTTGATATAAAATCGTGTGGCAACTGTTGCAATCTTTAATGATTGGTTTTCCTAATGGACTGACAAGTTTTCCGTTATGACAGCGGAAGCAGCCGGGATTATTCATGTGGCTGATATTTTCGGGATAAGCTCTCCAAGTAACTTGCATCGAAGGATAGAAATTGCGTGAATAAATTTTTTGAACTTCTAAAACTGCTTTTTTAATTGTCTCTGTGCGAGTGGCAGCAATGTCTTTGTATTCATTCCCATAATAATTTTCAATTACATAACGTATGCTATCAATTGCCTTCTCTTTTGTAGAATAATTATACGAAAGGGCTTCTACCGCTACTTTTTTAATATATGGAAGTGTTGGGTCGATGTGTTTTAAATACATAGCTAAATCGACTGCCGATGTCGGAGGTTTATAAACGTGAGAAGGGCGGTTATGACAATCTATGCAATCGACCTTAAATTTTTGGCGTGCATCAATCTCGGTATGCGAAAGCGGATTATCGGTTGAGAAATATTCGGTTACATTATTTTGATGATCAGTGGTTTTCACATAAACAATCTCCTGCCGTGCAGCGTCGTTCGCTATATATTCAATATCTTGCATAATGTTCATATGCCAGTGAATACCGGCGGTCGGTCCCATTTCGGGAGAGCCGCCGCCTATTTTCATAAGCAACGAAATAGTCCATGGTGTATTTGCCTCGTCTTTTTTAAAATAAGTTTTTTGTTTTTTCGATTCAGTGAAAAAATACTGGGGCCAATGGCATCGCTCACAGGTTTCCTGAGCCGGACGCAAATCTTTAATAGGGGTTGAAATTGGTTTCGAATATTTATTGAATAAAACAGAATAAACCTGATAGGCGCCTGATATTTTCGATTTTACAAACCAGTCGGCTCCTTCCCCGATATGGCACTCGGCGCATTTGACTCGTGCGTGCGGCGATGTTTGATAAGCTGAATATTCTGGTTCCATCACTTCGTGGCACACTTTACCGCAGAACTCTACCGATTCTGAATATTCAAATGCCTGATAACTGCCAAACGCGCTGGAAAGCATAAACACAACCACTACTATGATGAAAATAAATGTCCCCCTCCTGTGGCGTGGGTTGTTAAAATCTACGCTAATGAAATGCCGGACTTCACCTCCTCTGATTCTTCGTCGTCTTTCGAAAATTATTCCAATAATAATCATCAACAAACCGCTTATTAAAAAGAATGGAAGTATTATAAACGTTACAATACCGAAATATACGGGTGTTGATGGAACGAAGATTCCAACGAGAAATAAAAATATAAACGCAATAAACGTTATTAAAGAAATAACCGTGCCAATAATACTTATTGGATTATAGAACGTATCCGGAAATTTTTTTGCCATAGAATATTCCTTTTTTTTGATGGTGGAATATACAAAATTTAATCGTAATCAAAAATTTACTTTACAACTAATACACAAACTTGCTTCCTTTAAGTCTATGTCCTCTACATACGTGGAGGAGTGCATCACACATTTATAATCTTTGCAATGAATCAAGCCGAAAGTATGCCCAAGTTCGTGTATAATTTCTTTGGTAATCCTTGTTTGAAGAAGTTGTTCGTTTTTGGGTAAACCGTAATATTCGTTGTGAAGTCGATGCGACGATGCAATCGCCGTCCTGCCATTTAATTCGGCTTCACCGAAAACATAAGTTAATATAGGAACAAACAGATCTAAATCGGTTAAAATAATTGCTTTGGAATTGTTTTGTATTTTACCGCTATTGAGCAGTAGATGAAGAATTTGGGTTGAGTTGTATTGAATGCGGTTTGCATCGAAAGTGGCGCCAAAATCTATAACCGTTTTTCTAAACGCTACATCTAAATTGAATGCTGATTTTACATCTTTACAGAGTAACCCAACATCTAATTTCTCAAAATTCCGGGCACCTAAAATTTCGATGAACATCGATTACCGGTTCTTCAGGTTATATTTATTTATTTTGTTGTATAAAGTTGCTCTGTCGATATCGAGGACTTCAGCAGATTTAGAGATGTTCCAATTGTATTGATTAAGAATTTTCAAAATGTGGATTTTTTCGATTTCTTCGATTGAGTCTGAAGCCGGTTTGATACCATTTGTATTTATCAACTGGAAAGGTAAATCTTCCTTACTTATTTGTGGCGGTTTACCTACCACCATTGCACGCTCAATAGCATTTGCCAGTTCACGAATGTTCCCGGGCCAATCGTATCGCACTAAAACATCCATTGCTTCCGGGTCGATTTGAGTTACCGGCTTATTCATAACTTGCGAAAATTTTTTCATAAAGTGATTTGCAAGCTGGGGAATATCGCTTTTTCTTTCTCTGAGCGGTGGAAGGAAAATTGTGAACACATTCAACCTGTAATATAAATCTTCACGGAACTTTCCTTCTTTAACAGCCAATTCTAAATCTTTATTAGTAGCACAAATGACACGAACATCCACATTAATCACTTGTTCGCCACCGACCCGTGTGAATTGTTTAGCTTCGAGAACCCGTAGCAAATCGACCTGAAGCCGTTCGCTTACACAACCGATTTCATCAAAAAATATCGAGCCGCCATCAGCCATTTCAAACTTTCCCTTACGGCGGTATTGAGCTCCCGTAAAGGCACCCTTTTCGTGTCCGAATAATTCGCTCTCTAATAGATTATCATTTATAGCCCCACAATTGACAGGGATAATTGGGAAATATTTTCGTGAACTATGGGTATGAATTGCACGCGCAACGAGTTCTTTGCCTGTTCCGCTTTCGCCACGGATTAACACTGTTGTATCGGTTTTAGCTACTGTTGAGATCAACTCAAACACCTTCTTTATTTGTAAACTATCGCCTACAATTTCATCGAATTGCGTTAACTCGTCTATTTTTTCACGCAGTTGTATGTTTTCGGTTAACAACTTTTTCTGATTTATGATATTGTTCACTATGTGTGTTAGTTCGTCGGGGTCAATCGGTTTGGTTACATAATCGTAAGCACCGTCCTTCAATGCCCGCACAGCCGAATCGACAGATGCGAAGGCAGTAATAATAATAACCGTCAGCGATTTATCGATATCTTTCAGGTGACGTTGTAACTCTAAACCATCCATGCCGGGCATTTTGATATCTACAAATGCAATATCGAAAGTTGCCGACTGAAGTTTTCGTAATGCCTCGGCAGCATTCTCAGCCGTATCAACACGGTATCCATCCTCAAGAAACCATTTATAAAGCGATTCCCTTACGATTTTCTCATCATCAACTATCAATATTCCATAATTTTTATTGTTCATAAACTTACCCTGTATTTTTATGTTTGTAGATTAATGTTTTTACGAGGCAACACAATATTAAATGTTGTTCCTTGTCCGACAATTGAGTCAACAGTTATTTTGCCTTTGTGTGCGTTTACGATCCCATAAACTACTGAAAGTCCTAATCCCACACCTTTGCCATCTTCTTTTGTTGTAAAGAATGGTTCAAATATTTGTGCCTGTATTTCACTCTGTATCCCGTGGCCTGTATCGTTAATTTGAATGGAGACATTATCGGCATCGGTATCGAACATTTTAATTGTTAAAGTTCCGCCACTTGGCATCGCTTCAATCGAATTAATCATCAATGCAATTGTTGCCTGTTGGATTTGTGCAGCACTACAAAAGATGATTGGGTTTGTTAATTTAAAATCGCGGACTAATTGAATGTTGTGCATCTGCATGTGGTGAGCAATCAACATGATACTTCGCTCGGTTATCTGTTCGAGGTTTGCCTCTTTAAATTCTTCAACTTGCTGTCTCGAAAATAAAAGAAGGTTTTTAACAATGTTACCGCACCGCAGTGATTCTTCAGCAACAAAATTTAAATCTTTCATAATGTTTTCATAATCATCTTTTTTCAAATTATCTTTATTCAATCTTTTCACCTGAAGTTTTGTAAGAGTTATGATACCTTCGAGCGGATTGTTAAGTTCGTGAGCTACCGTTGCAGAAAGCTGCCCAAGCGATGCCATTTTTTCGATTTGAATCAGATGGGCATGAGCACGTTTTAATTCGTCTGTTTTTTCATCGACTTTATTTTCGAGGCTTATCGACCAGTCTTTAATTTCGTCGTAAGCTCTTTTCAATTTATCAGTCATATCGTTAAACGCATCGGCGAGTTCTCCGATTTCCGTTTTTGAAGTGATGGGAATTTTATAATTCAGATTTTTTTCTGAAATTGCTTTCGCTCCATCTATTAATTGATGAACTGGTTTGTGAACTAATTGCCTTATAAATATAGCAGACACAATGTTTATCAAAAATATGATAATAATTGAGAAAGCAAATACCTGATCCTGTGCCTCTTCGATGTTTTGATCGAGTTGGTCGAGCGACATTTTAATATCAAGCACACCTAATACTTTAATATCCGTAGGATGGGCATGACAGTCGGCAGTAGAACAATCTACTTCGTTTTTTATAGGATTGATTAAACCTAACGAGCGGTGGCCGTCGGGACGTGTAACTATACGGGCGCGACTTTTTTCAGGAACTGACTCAATCGGTTTTTCAGCAGCATGGCAAACGTAACATGCTTCGGCAGTCATATCAACACTCGTTCCGATTTCTTCCTTGTTACTCGAAAACATTATCTCCCCTTTTTTATTAAAAACACGTATTACTTCGATCCCCGGTTCAATACCAAGGCGGTTAATAATTTGATGCGTATCTTCGCGTCGATTTAGCAGCATCCCGTATCGGGTTGAACCTTTGATAAAATCGCTGAGCCGGCTTGAATTTATCTTCATACCGGTGAGCATGTGTTCTTCTTGGGATTGGAGAGTAAAGTAAATATAAGCCCCTAATAAAATGCCCATCACGAAAAGCAATGTCAAGAACAGCCGAAATGAGATAGTGTTAAATAAAGTTTTCATAGTTACCACATTTTTTATAAAATACAAAAAAAATTCCACAGTAATTTGTGGAATTTTTCAACAATTTACAAATCAATAATAGTTTATTTAAGAAAGCAGAGGTTTTTAAGGAACTTCCAATATTCAACGTATGGTAGGATTTCGGATAAAGACGTGCTGAATATGCCACCATCAAATTGAGTCGAAGATATTGGAGGTCTGTGCTTCTCGATTATCTCGCAGAAAGTATCTTTAGTTCTCGTTAATTCTTTTTGGAACCAAACTTTGGCTTCTTCGCCTGTGTAGAAATCTTGTAACCTCGAATCGTTTTTGAGTTTAATTTTTGTTAACCACGATTTTTGCAAATCGGTTGTTCGAATATGGTCGGGGGAATTTAATAACGATGAATTATTTTGAACGACGGTTCCATCAATCGGCGAATATAATGTAAGAGTCCGCCCCTTTTGTACTAACCAGCAAAAACTTTTCCGTTTCTTCACCGATTCTCCAATCGGCATTAAGACAATACAAGTTAGATAAGTGAGAATTTTTGCTAACAAATTATCGATACCGATTAATACAACGTCATCTTCATCTTTGCAGAAACAAATGTGATTTTTTGAATAATAATATGTTGGATTGATTTCCGAATCTATTAATTTATCAATCAGCATTTTTGCGTGGTCGGAGTAATTCACCGTTTTTTCATTGTTCGATGTTCTATAGTTTCCGTTTACAATTTCGCTCGAGATTTTAGAACGAATTATTCTATCGTACGCACAATGTTCGCATTCGAATTCTAAATCACAAAGCTTATAGGAAACTACACCCGCAGCCATCCAGACACATTTTGCATCATTTGATGAAGCAAATTCTGAGTTGATATTTATTTTCTCATTATTCATTAAACATTTAATCTTCTAACGCTGTGTTAAAATTAATTTCCGTAGCAACAACATCATTAACTGAGTGTTCCTCCTTAACAGGTTCTTCGAAAATATTTAAATATTTTACTGCAAAGCTAAATGCTACAAATCCTAAAGCAACAATTCCCATTGTAACGAATACTTCCATCCATGAAGGCAGGTATGATACACCGCTTCCAGCTTCCATACCTGTGATACTTACATTCATCCTATTCAGAACAAAACCCAAAACTGCCGTGAAGGATGCGTAAAATAATCCCACCCTCGTTGTACGAATATTTTTTATTGATAGCAATACTAATGGAATTATCAATCCTAAAATAATTTCTAAGTAAAATAAATAAGTCTCCGTTCTCGGGATAAGAAGTAAATTCAGCACACCACGATCCGTAAAATCGATAGCACGGACTACAAGTTGCACCAATATTAACATCACCATAATTTGGCCTAATCTTAGCAACAATGGAAATTCCAATTCCTTTTTAAATGCACGTGCACTTAAGTACGATTCAATAATAATCATAGCACAACCAATGGTTAAAGCTGATAGGAAGAAAAAAACAGGAATCAAAGAGGAATACCATAATCCGTACAATTTATTGGGAACGATTAGGTATAGAGAACCAAGCGAAGATTGATGTAATGTAGATAAAAGAACACCGGCAATAACTAAAGGTATTGTTATAGCTTTAACAATTTTTAGAGGAGTCTTCCATTTAAATCGTTCTAAAAGAGCCGGGCTGAATTCTAATGCTAAAACAGTTGAATAAAGCATTACACACCAGGCAACTTCAAACATAACTGATCTTGGATTCCACATAATCATTGCATGCCAAATTCGGTCAGGGCGACCTAAATCAACCATAAGTGCAAAAACTACAAGCAAATAACCCAAAAATGCGGTTAAAATTGCAGGGCGAACAATTGGTTTGAATTCTTTGATATTAAAAATATAAACTAAACCGCAGAGAGTAAATCCTCCTGCCGCTAACCCGACTCCACAGAGGATATCAAAACCAATCCATAATCCCCAAGGGAATTCATCGGTTAAATTGGTTGCGGCACCCAATCCATAAGCAAAGCGGACAATTATTGAATAGAGAGCTAATCCTATCAGAATAGCGCCAACACTTTTCCAAAACGTAATATTCGATATTACAGATTTTTTCATACTAAGTCCTTTTTAATTTTCGTCTTCTATGTTATTTGATTGAGACTCTTTCATTTTGCGTTCGAATTCGATTACTTCTTTACGTCGGTTGGTAATCCACCATATTCCGTAGAGAAGCGTTCCACCTACTGCTACTACTGAAGGAATTTTAGATAATGCACTCCAGGTAAGTTCAGGTAGTTTTTGAGTCCCAATATTTGTTTTGAAGCCTAATTTTTCGAAAGGAACATCCGAAATATAAAGTATCGAAGTACCGCCTACTTCGTTTTCTCCGTAAATATGATTTACGTATTTATCAGGTTCCGCTGAAACTGTTTGACGGGCTATTCTTAGAATATCGTTGTAATCTCCAAAAATTGTCGCTTCAACCGGACAAGCTTCGACGCAAGCAGTTACTTCACCTTTTACAATTCTTTCAATACACAATTTACACTTCTGAATCTTTGGTGTTCTGCTCGTCCATTCATATCTCGGAACTTGGAACGGACACGCCATCATACAGTAACGACAACCGATACATTTCTCCGCGTGATATAGAACAGCTCCTTCTTTAGTATGCTCAAAAGCCCCGACCGGACAAACAGATTCGCACGTCGGATATTTACAGTGCATACACATCCGGCGAACATATCGCTCTTCTTTTTCTTCTACGACTGTGTAGGCTGTAATAGATAATTTTGTTTCTTCTGTATCGGGTAAATTATTTTGAACTTTGCAAGCGCTGACGCATTGCTGACAGCCGATACATTTAGTAATATCGATTAAAATACCTTTTTGTGCCATATGTCTATAATTCTCTTTCTGCTTATGCACTTAAAAATTCTTTTTGAAATAGCTTCCACTTTTCACTGTCCAATAATGATAAAACATTTGCAGCGGGTAAACCACCGTCGTGCAAAGTTTGCAGACCTAACGTGTTACCATTTGCAACTCCAACTAAAAATTCTTTAAATCTTTTTAGTTCATTTTTTATAAAGTTTTTAGCGTCTTCCGAAATTTTTAATTTTGGGATATCCAAAGAAAGATTTTTAGGCTCAATCACAACCGACCAGCCGCTCTTATATGGTTCATTCAGTAAGGCTGGATTCTTTTCTAATTCATCGTTTATTGATACGATGTTTCCGTTAATGGGAGAAGCAAAACTTAGAACTCTTCCTTTTGAGTTAAAACTAAAGATTGGCTCCCCTTTTTTTACTTCTGAACCGATTGCAGGTAGCGAAACCCGGTCAATTGTCCCCACGATTTTTGAAATAAAAGAATCAACACCCACTTTAACTTTCCCCGACTGTAGGATGTGTGCCCAAGTATGATTTGGATGTAAGAATACTCCTCTTGGAATTAACATATCTTCATCCCTAATTGGTATTGGGATAAAATTGTTGGGGGATTCTGTTTCTACTGTTTTTCGGGCAACTTGAAGCAGAGCAGTGCCTCGCTTTCTATACACGAGATAATCAATCGCTATGAAGAGAATGATTGTTAGTATTACTAAGATTGCAGTCATTTTTGTTACTCCTTATATTTTTTTTCTGAGTTATTTAGTTTATCTACTAACATATACTCCAAGCTCTATGCCATGATTTGTAAATATCAACTGAAATTAAATCAGATAAGTTATTGTAAATAAAGAATTTAAAGGAGAGATTTTATGACAAAATGTATTGTGCAAATAATCGACAATTATTTGTTGTATTATTCAACAGTAATTTAAAATTATCAGCGTAATTCGTTCTAAAATAGTGGCATATAATGAATTAGAGACTGTCGTTAAATACAACAAGTTTTGTCGAAAAATACAACAAAAAAGCCGAAGCAACTTTCGTTACTTCGGCTTTATAAAGCTAATTATATTTAGGAAAAATTACTTCTTTGGTAGTGGATGTGCAATTTTTGCCCAAGCTTCTTTGAATTTGAATTCTTTGTAAGTTGGACTCTTTTCGTTGTGGCAAGTTACACATTGTGCTTCAATTGCTTTTTCGTCTTTATATTCAGTTAACCCGGCTTCGATGGATTTTTTTGAATCTTTCATAATAGCCATTGTTTTATAAGCTGAACCTGCACCGTGGCACGATTCGCAACTAATACCTTCAGCTTTGTTGTAACCCTTATCTAACAATTTTGCATCAGCTTTGTACGCTGTAACGTGGCATTCGAGGCATTCAGGACTTTCATTAGCTGCTTTTTTGAGTCCTTTTTCTTTTGCTATTTTTTGTGAAGCTTCTGATTCTAATGTTTTATAAGCTTTTGCATGCAAGCTCTTTTCCCAAATTTCCATCATAGAACCTTTTTTCTCCCCTTTATGGCAGGGAGCGCAGGTCTTTGCACCTACAAACTTGTTTTGTGCTAATCCAAAACTACTAAGTAAAAACGAAAGAACAATAATAAAACTAACTAATCTTTTCATAATTTTTATCCTTAATTTTTTTAAGTTATTGATAAATTTAATTAAATTTCATAAAGAATATAAAACTTTTTCCACTGAATGTCAACTCATTTCCTCCCTGCCCGCTATATTGAAACTGTTAAGGCAGGCGGGCATTAATCCATCAATCCATCCATCAATCAATCCATTCATTCAATGTTCCATCCTATTGTTTTACAACTTTGGCTCAACTATTTTACCCATAAATATCAAACTATTAGAATGATTGTCCCTGATTACAAAGAAAAACGGACGGTCAACACACATAACAAAGGTTTCCCGAATACTCGTAACTCCGATTTCAACAGAAGTTACTGCGGCTGCCTCGGTGCCTTCTTCGTTCACATCTACATAAGTTTTGTGCAAAACATTCGTGATATGCAAATCTCCTGTTTTACTGATATTCGTAAAGTTGGCACGGCGATGATCAAATGCTATATCCATTCCCATTGCTTTCAGAACATCGTTCAAAGATTTTTCAAATTCTAATTTAAATTTTGGTACAAAAAGATCGCCTTCTTTTATACGAAGATTCTGCACCCAGCTATTCCATTTAATCTCTGTTATCTCACTGACAAACTGATCGATATTTTTATTTCCTTTTGGTAAGACGATAGACATACTGAATTTTTTATCACCGTAAGGTAAATCAATCATCTGCAATTGTTCATCTTCAAAATATTTGAAATCGCCCGATATGCTCATCATCTTGCATATCTTCTGTGAACCATTAGGTAGAGTGAATTTATCATCTTTAGTTTGATTCGGATCGAATTGGTAAGTCCAATTGCCTTTAAAATAAATTGCATTGATAAGATACATCACTACTAAATTTGGGATGGGATCAGGAACGATTGATTTAATTTTGCCATTCGTATTTTGATCGACCCAAGCGTTAATTATTTGTGCAGCATTAGGTGCACCAAAATCCAAACCAGAAACTTGAGCATCGAAATATTTTTTATTAACATCTGTGAAATCTTTTTCGACAGGAAGATCGTTACGATGCCATATTGAGTTAGCAATTTTAAATATTACTTTTGGATCAAGATTAACGAGTAACTCCATCAAGCTTTTGTAATTCTGATTTATTTCATCAGGAGATAGAGTTGATAAATCGAGTGTGTTTTTTATTGAATCATACGTATTTCCTTCGGCACCGTTTAATGTCATACCGAGTGCATACGAAATACTCAACGGCGATATAAATACATTTTGATTGAGTTCAGATTTGTTTATTCGGTTGAGGATTTTAAAACTGAATCCGTTCACAGAATTAACAAGTGCAGTTTCTTTCTCGTTAAGTTGGCGTGGTGGCTCATTTTCGGTGATTTGTGTAGGGGCACGCGAACAACTAATAATCAGCAGTAACATCAAAAATATGTGTAATTTGCCATATATTTTATTCATAGTGCAATCTCCTTTCTGTTTGAAAATTAAACAACTTTGGAATGAAAATCAATATTTATTCTCATAGCGATACAGTTTGGCAACGGTAATATTATACTCTTTTTCGGTTTGAAGATAGTCGTCTATTATTTTGTAGAGATATGATGTCTCCAATAAATATTCAATAAATGATATTTGCCCAACTTCGAGCATTTGGTTTAATACTACCCGGTTGTTTGAGGTTTCTAATACGTTTTCAGTTTCATCCAATACCTGCTTCAAAGAGACAGCTTTATCGAATAATTTTCTGATTTCAATCTCTGATTTTGTTTTATACGCTTCTATACTGCTGGCGCTGTATAACGTATTTACTTTTTGATGTTGAATCGTATTAACACCTTCCCACAAAGGAATTGTCATACCCAAATGAATCCCGCGTAAATTCTGATGCAATATTTTTTCCGAACGATAACCTAATTCAAACTTCGGGAACCAATTCGCCTTTGCTTCTTTGAGCTGCAGATTATTTATTTCTACCTCGCTTTCAAGGGACTGTAATAAAGGATTATTTTCAGTGAATCTCTTTAGACCTGAATCAAAAGGCATTAAATCAGTTTTAGGTGGATATACTGTATCCGTAAAAGCAAACTCAATACCGCCGTTTAATTCTTTCAAATCTTGTAGAAAATTATTCCTTTCGGTTTCATTCAAACGATGTTCGTTTTGAGTAACCAATAAATTCAATTTTGCCTTATTAAATTCAACCACACTTACATCACCGCTTTTAAATTTTTGTTGATACATTTGAAAATATTTTTCAGCATCCTGCAAACGTTGTGTTATTTCGATTTCTCTTTTGTTCAGATAGATAAGTTCATAACAAACGAGCCGGGCTTGAAGCTGAATATCGTTGGTGAAATATTTTTGTTCATACCCGATTTTTGCTGCTTGCTGACTTGACATTTTATTCTTGTAATAATAAACCATCGGAAAATCGAACGACTGTGTAATGTTAAATTCGGTCTGATTGCCGATGTCTTTCGGATTTCCCCACAGATAGTTGTATTCAACTTCAGGGTTTTTCGGGTATAATCCCGTGCGATACGAAAGTTTTTTTGCATCCCCAAAATGCTGATTAGAAATAATTGCTTTATTGTTTCTTGAAACCGATTTCAATAAGCTATCCGTTTGATTTTGTGCAAACGATAAATATGTTGCACAAAGAGCGATTGTTAATAGATATATTAATTTCATAATAATTTAGTTTTTAGTTTTTAAATTTATTTCGATTAATCAGATAATAAATTACCGGCACAACGTATATATTCATCAGCGTCGAACTCAACAGCCCACCCAGAATAACAATAGCCATCGGACTTTGAATCTCGTTTCCGGGTTTATCGCCTGCAATTACTAACGGAACCAACGCAAGCGCTGCCGTCAAGGCGGTCATTAATATCGGGTTCAATCTTTCAAGCGAACCCTCCATAACAATCTCATATAAATTTTTACCGGTTTGCTTCAGATGCTCATATCGCGAGACTAATAAAATTCCGTTACGTGTCGCGATACCAAACAGAGTAATAAATCCGATTATGGCAGGAATGTTTAAAATTCCTGATGTAAAAAATACAGTCAAAACTCCCCCGATCAAAGCTAATGGTAAATTTAGTAAAATAACTCCTGCAACAATTGCATTTTTAAATTCGTGATACAGAAGGAAAAAGATAATAAAAATTGCCATTATTGAAGCAATCAATAAAATAGTTGTAGCGCGCTGTTCGCTCTCGAACTGACCGCCGTATTCGATTCGATAATTTTGCGGTAGTGTAATCTGTTCCTTGATTTTCTGTTGCACATCTTCAACGACACTTCTTAAATCGCGCCCCGCCACGTTAGCCGAGACTACCACTTTGCGCTCAACATTTTCTTTGTTAATGATATTCGGACCTACAGTCGATACAATATCAGCAACAAATGACAGCGGGATTTTACCATTGGGTGTATCTATTAGTGAATTTTTTACCGCAGTAATTTTGTTTCGGTGCTCGTCGTTATATCGCAATACTAAGTCGTAGCTTTGCGAACCTTCATACACATTACCGACTTTTTCTCCTGCGAAAGCTACATCAATAAATTCAGTAAATTCCGAAATCGTGATACCGTAAAATGCCAACATATCGCGCTTGGCTTTTATCTGCAACTGTGGAATTTTTACCTGCGGCTCTACATTCAAATCAACCAATCCATCGATGCCCTCGATTTCTTTTTTGATCTGATTTGAAAGCGTGAACATTTTGTCTAAATCATCACCGAAAATTTTAATGGCAATGTTGGCGCGGGTTCCCGAAAGCATATGGTCAATCCTGTGTCCGAGTGGCTGTCCGATGGTTGTGTTAATCCCACGAATTGCTGCAAGTTTTGTTCGCATCTCCTCAAGCATCTCATTTTTTGAACGACCCTTTAGAACAAAAGGAACGTCAATTTCCGATGAATATGTTCCTTGAGCGTGCTCATCCATCTCGGCGCGCCCGGTTCTGCGTGCCACATTTTGCACTTCCGGGAGAGAAAGCAATGCTTCGTCCACTTGCGATACAATTTCATTAGAAACATCAAGAGAAATTCCGGGCTGGCTTACTGCGCTGATCAAAAATGAACCCTCGTTAAACTCCGGCAGGAAACTTCGTCCAAGTGTAAAAAATATTATGAGCGAAACAACTAACATAACTGCTGCACTGTTTAGTAATACTTTTTTTCGCTGCATTATTTTGGTCAAGCTTTTCTTATATGCTGCATTTAATTTTCCCGATAGCCAGCTATGATTTTGCTGCCGTAAAAGATGTTTCTCGTTGGTCAACAAATAACTGCACAGAACCGGCGTCAGCGTTATTGCAATGATAAGAGAAGCGAAAAGTGAAACAATAAACGAAATACCTAATGGCTGAAGCAGCTTGCCTTCCATTCCACTTAAAAAGAAAAGGGGTATGAATGCCACGATTATAATAAAAGTTGCATTCATAATCGAAGCTCGGATTTCTTTAGACGCATTAAAAATAAGTGTTAACGTGTTTTCTTTTTCGTTGTCGGGCTTTCGGGCGTTTTCTTTTAAATATTTTAGAACGTTATAAACATCTATAATGGCATCGTCAACCAACGCACCGATTGCAATAGCCATTCCTCCAAGCGACATTGTGTTTATGTTTAAACCTAAAAGTTTTAACGTGATGATTGTTACCAGCAGCGAAAGAGGCATTGCAATCAGCGTTATTACTGTCGTGCGAAAGTTCATCAGAAATAAAAACAAAATAATGGAAACAAAAATACCCCCTTCAAGAAGTACTTTTTGAACATTCCTCACCGAGGTGTTTATGAAATCGGCTTGTTTGTAAATTTCTGTGTTTATTTCTACTGAAGCAGGAAGTGTCTTTTGAATATCAGCCAATGTTTCATCAAGCTTTTTAGTAACCTCAACCGTGTTGATATTTGGTTGTTTAAGAATTGTAATGATAACAGCCGGTTTCCCATTTAAAAACCCTGCGCCAATTTTCGGCGCCAATCCGATTTTAACTTCCGCAATTTCTGAAATCCTTATGGGTTTGTTTTTATTAAGTTTGACAACCGAGTTTGCAATTTCATCAACGTCCGTTGTCCTGCCTATGCCGGTTATTATATATTCGTTCCCATATTCGTTTAAAAATCCACCTGATGAATTTTGGTTCGTTCCTTTGGAGGCGTTCAGCAATTCAGTCAACGAAACATTGAAATATTTCATCTTAACCGGATTTGCAAGTATCTGATATTGTTTGTAATCGCCACCGGTAACGATTACATTTGCAACGCCCGCTATCGAAAGCAAACGCGGCTTAATTTGCCAATCGCTTATCACGCGTAAATCCATCGGACTAACGCTATCGGAACTTACTGCGATTGTCATAATTTCGCCCATAATCGACGACTGAGGTGCAAGCATCGGATTGCTGACTCCTTCAGGAAGTTTTCCTGTAACGGATGCAATTTTTTCGTTCACAATCTGCCGAGCTAAAAATATATCCATTCCCCATTCGAACTCAACCCACACTACCGAAAATCCTGCCGACGATGACGATCTTACACGCCGAACATTTGTAGCACCATTCACGGCTGTCTCGATTTGAAATGTTACCAAACGTTCTACTTCTTCAGGCGCCATTCCGTGACATTCGGTTAGCACCACGACTGTAGGCGACGTTAAGTCGGGCAGAACATCAATTTCCATTTTTACGGCAATGTACGACCCGGATATAAGTACTAATACTGCTAATATTACAATCAACAAACGATTGTTTAATGCGAATTTAATTATCGTGTTCATAGTTATCCGTTTTTTAGTGTGTATGACCGTGTAATGGTAAGCTTCCGGCAAGCGAGGCTAAACGGATTTGTTGGGCGCCCTTCGTTACTACGCGGTCCCCTTTTACAAGTCCATCAACTATCTGATAAAATATTCCGTCAGTCCCACCGATTTTTACTTCTCGTTTAGTAAAACTTTCCCCCGATATTTGGAGATATAGAAAAAATATTCCTTGTTCTTCCAACAGCGCTGATTTTGGAACTATCAACGCATCCTGTTGTTGATTTATTTTTAGAAATACTTCGACAAACGTGCCTTCGAGAATTTCACCGTTATTCTCAAATTCAAAATATACGTGTGTGAAAAAATCTTTTTCATCAACTTTATGACTTGTTGATATTAGTTTTCCCTTCAAATCATCTAACGAATAAACCTTTTCGCTGTAAGGAGTTTTAAAATTGCACGAGAAAACTTTATTTAATTTCGGATACATACTGGCAAGCATTTCAGCTTTCAGCGCCATATTGCGACTACTGCCAACTGTTGCAATCGTTTGTCCTGCTTCAACATACTCTCCTTCCTGAACAAAAACTTCTTTCACGAATCCGTTTTGTGGCATCGTTATTTTGATTCCATTTTCGGAATAATTATTTGCAAAAGAATAATAACTTACTGAATCGTTGAGGTAAACCGTTTTAACTTCAATAAATTCTTTTTCCGATATTGCTTTATTAACGATTAATTTTTCAGCACGTTGGTAAGCGGATTGACTTTTTGTAAATTTATTTTTGAGATTGTTGAAACGAGATGCAACACTCCCTTCAGCCAAGCCCTCACCCGAAATTGTGCAAAGAGTTGTCCCCGCTAAAACATTTTTCCCCTGGATAAGATTGTTTCCGTTGAGATTGATTATTCCGTTCGATCGAGCAGTTATTATTACCTCGCTTCCTGCCGCCGGAAGTATTTTGCCTGAAGTCTTTATAACTTCAAAAAAGGAGAGCTCTTCTACAATCTTTGTTTCAAAGTCAATATTCCACGCCTGTTCTTTAAGAAAAGTAATTTCACCTTTAGGTTGTTCATCAGGCTGTTGATTTTTTGCAGCTACCTCATCTGCGAAAACCATAACACTATCGATGGTAAAGACCTCGGTATAATTTTTAGTTTCGATTGTAAATCTCAATTGATGATATCCGGTTTGTTCCGGCTTTAATGATATCCTGAAGATTCCCGGCTTAGCAGGTGCATCAACGGTTTTGATAATCGTCGGGTCCGAACCGGTTAATTCAAGTTTTAGTGTCCCTTCGGTTGGCGGCTTAAAATTTTGCAGGTCGTTAAAATGCGACAGGAAATTAGT
Source organism: uncultured Ignavibacteriota bacterium (assembly GCA_947085405.1). Classification (GTDB taxonomy): domain Bacteria; phylum Bacteroidota; class Ignavibacteria; order UBA10030; family BY39; genus JASEGV01. Next base: position 7,301 of record CAMTWO010000009.1, on the reverse strand, counting down.
TTCGTTTCCAACAACCAATTGTGTGAACTCCACAAACAATTCAGTATGTTTACCGAACATTGTGTACGAAACAGTCTCGATATTTATATCATCATTTTGTTCAGAATCTTGTTTACAACCAACCAGAGTAATAAAAATAATGATAATGCTCAGGTAGAATTTTGTTTTCATAAAAATATTTATCCTAATTATTTTTTAAAATGAATAGCAACTTTAAACTGCAATTAGTTTAAAGTCTCTAAAAAAAGTGTATTTCTTAAAACGAAATTAGGATAACGCGGGTGGGGCGCGCAAATGCAGCGACGATACGAAAAACTTAGAGATGTAACTATTTTCTTGAGGTTTTAGAGAATAGTTTAAAAATTGTAAATTAAAATCGAAACAATAAAAAGATGGAGTGATAAAATATTGATTTGAGGTAACTTTTAAATATGGTTGATGTGTATGAAGTTGACCTGTTTGATGGTCTATTTCACAGGGTTGAAAAGTTTCACCAACCTCACAAGTTTGTTGATGGTTCTGGTGTGTGTCGCTACTATCGTGATGGTGGTGTGGGACAAAAATATGAAAAACCGACCAAAAATACGCAACAAGCAGTAATAAATGGATATTTTTCTTTTGAAAGATCATCAGCCGGCAAAACTTATTTTAAAAATAAATAGTAGCATAAATATGAACCTCAATAAGAGGGTTGTTTAATATAAGCAACCCTCATCAGGAATCAAAATAGATTTTTATTCAACCCTCTTTTTTTCAATAACGGTTCAATTTTTGGTTCGGCTCCTCTGAATTTTTTATAAAGCGTCATCGGGTCGTCAGTGCCGCCGGTTTCAAGTATGTATTTTCTGAATGCTTGTGCAGTTTTGCTATCAAACAAACTTGTTTCTTTGAATGCCTCGAACGCATCCGAATCCAAAACACCCGACCAAATATAGCTATAATAGCCAGCCGAATATCCGCCTGCAAAAATATGCTGAAAATTTGTGCTGTGATGTCTTGCTACAATTTCAGGTATTAAACCGATTTTGTTTAATGAATTATTCTCGAACTCTGTTACATCAATTTCTTTTGCTTCGGTAAGAATATGAAAGTCCATATCCAAGAAAGCAGAGGCAAGATATTCGACTGTTTCAAATCCTTGATTGAACATACTTGCATTCTTAATTTTCTCAACTAAGTCCTGCGGAATCGGCTCACCGGTTTTATAATGCTTTGCATACATATTTAAAACTTCGGGTTCGGACGCCCAATGTTCCATAACTTGAGATGGCAACTCTACAAAATCACGCGGGACTGCAGTTCCCGAAAGCTTGTTATACGTTGTATTCGAGAGAAGCCCGTGCAATGCGTGTCCGAGTTCGTGGAACAAAGTATTCAACTCATCGAAACTCAACAACGATGGTTCATCCGCTGTTGGTTTCGAAAAATTTCCAACATTAGTGATAACTGGTCTAACTTCTACTCCGCCTTCACGCGATTGTTTCCTGTATGCACCCATCCAAGCACCGCCCCGTTTGCTTGCCCGCGGATAGTAGTCGGTATATAGTATTCCGATATGTTTGCCATCAGCTTCTTTCACCTCAAATACCTTCACTTCATCGTGATACTTTGGAATGTCAGTTCTCTCAACGAATTGTATACCGAATAATTTGCTTGCTACAGCAAAAGCACCATTACGGACATTTTCCAATTTGAAGTAAGGTCGTAATAATTCGTCATCGAGTGCATATTTTTCTTTCTTCACTTTTTCGGCATAGTACCACCAGTCCCAAGCTTCTAATTTAAAATTCCCGCCTTCTTTATCAATCATTGCTTGAAGCTCCGCCGCTTCGCGTTTTGCATTTCGCAATGCCGGTTCCCATAGTTGATTTAACAATTTATACACGTTAGCCGGATTTGATGCCATACTTTTTTCGAGAACAAAATCGGCGTGAGATTTATAGCCGAGTAAGTTAGCTTTTTCAATTCTAAGTGCAACCATTTTTGAGATAATATTTTTATTATCTAAACTATCATTGTTATCACCGCGATTAACGTATGCTTTAAAAATTATTTCTCTGAGTTCCCGCTTGGGTGAATACTGTAAAAACGGTATAAAGCTCGGTTTCTGAAGCGTAAATACCCACTTGCCTTCCTTCTTTCTTTCTTTTGCAGTCTCGGCAGCGCCTGTTTTAACGGCATCGGGTAAACCTGTTAAATCTTCCTCTTTATCAATAACTAATTCGAATACGTTATTTTCCTTCAATAAATTCTCACCAAACTTTAATGTGAGCAGTGAAAATTCTTCGTTTATTTTTCGAAGTTTTTCTTTTTGCTGATCATTTAAGTTAGCGCCGCCCCGCACAAAATCTTTGTAATATTCCTCTAACAGTTTGCTTTGTTCAGTTGATAATTTAAACTTCTTCCTGTTTTCGTAAACTGATTTTACCCTTTTAAATAATTTTGGGTTCATATTGATATCATCGTAATGCTTTGATGATAGCGGAGCTACTTCCTTTGCAATCTTCTGGATTTCATCGTTCGTATTTGCTGAGTTTTGATTGTAAAAAACACTACCTACTTTGTTCAGCAGCGAACCGCTCGCAGCGAACGGTTCGATTGTGTTCTTAAAATTAGGTGCATCGTTATTATTTACTATTGCCTCAATCTCGTTTTGCTGCTGTTTCATCCCCTCTTTGAATGCCGGCAGATAGTGTGATTCTTTTATCTTGTCGAACGGCGGGGTTTGAAATGGTGTGTTATATTCACTGTAAAACGGATTCTCATCTTGCGAAAAACAAAATGCAACTGCGGTGAATATTAATAATACTAAAAGTGTTTTCATTTGTTAAAGTTCCTTTTTAAGAATTTAAGTTTAAAAGTGTAAGGCGCACAAAATATATGTATAATATTTTAATTATCAAAAATCCATCAATCCATCAATCCATCAATCCATTTATCCATCGATTCATTGATTCATTTATGCCATCGGCACATCCGCCTCTGGCGGAGATTCAATGATTCAATCCCATTACCCCATTACCCCCATTACTCCATTGCTTTATTACCCCCTTGGATCAACTCCTTTTAAAATGAGGCATCTCAAACGGAATCTCAAGCGATAATTCTACAAATCCTTTATAATTTCCGTTTTCGTACCATGACGATTGATAAATTAATTTCTTCTTTCCGTTCTTTTCGATGGTATAAACATTCTCTGTTTGTTGTTCGACCATCTGTTTTAACTTCGTTCGCGACGGTTCAGGGTGGCAGTCGAATAAATTTTTGCCAATTAATTCCGAACCGCCATCGGTTTTGAATGTATCTACAGATTTGTCGTTCATAGCTACAATTATTCCGTTAGTATCACAAACGGTGATAGCACAATTAAATTCTTTTATCCAGTCCATATTGTTTTTTTATTTGATGATTGATGAATTATTTTTAACGGCTTGCAAATACAATCCCGATTATTGTTACTCCGGCACCTACGAATTGAATCGGTAATACGTTTTCGTTTAATGTAAAGTACGAAATTATAAATGCCAGTACAGGAACCAGATTGTTGTAATTCGCTGTCCGACTTGGACCAATTTTTTTAATTCCCTTCGACCATAAATAATTTGCAGTACCAATTGCAAATATCCCGGAGGCAATTGCAGCAAAATAATATGAATATGTTACCGAACCCCAATCCATCGTAACCGCCGAAGGCAACGCAAACAGTGAAAGACCGATTGAACCAACAAGGGTCATTATCAGAGCAAGTTGCATAGTTGAATATTTTGCTAACATTGGTTTTTGTAAATTAGTATGAAGTGCCCAGAGCATTGCTGCTGCCAAACAAACCAAATCGCCCAACATAGCATAACTTCCCATTTCTAATTTCTTGCCACTGCCTAAAATGATTAAAAATATTCCGGTCAGGGAAATCGCCATTCCGAAAATTGTTTTTCTTTCGATTCTATTTTTTTGAATACGTGCTTGAAATAAAAGAGTCCATATCGGTGCAGTAGAAAGTATAACAGCCGCATTTCCCGCGGTTGTAATTTTCACTCCCGAAATAAAAGCCACCTGATAGAGGACATTCGCGACCAAGCCAATGCCAATTAATTTTAACCAATCTTTTGGCTCCACTTTTTGCCAATGCATTTTTGTAAAAAAAATAAGACTAAACAAAACTGAAGCGGTTACAAATCGGAGAGCATTAAAGACAAAAACATCTAAACCTAAAATTCCGAATTTAATTACCGGGTAGTTAGCCGCCCAAATAAAAGCTACAAGCAGTAACGATAATTCAGTTGTTCGTTCACTAGTATTTTTAATCATTCTGTCTTAATATGTAGGTTTTCCCGCACCGTATCTGCTTTTGTTTTGATTATTTGTGATGATTCGTTTGCCATAACTATGTAATATCATCACTTTTTGTCGTAAAACAGTTTTATGTAATCGTAAAATAAAAAAATCCTATTTCGTTTTGCGCCGGTTGACTCCGTGAGAATGCCGAGTTGTACAAAATCATTAATCAAAGCATTCGCAGTAGGGATTGAAACATTTAACGCTTCTGCTACATAAGAACTTGATACCGCGGGAGAAGTATACAATTTCTTTATTAATTCTTTTGCTTTTGGAATTTTCTTACCAAGCGATACTATTTTTTCACCCTCAATCTCATCCCGCATGCGAAGTATTTGCTGAAATGTTTCAATCCCATCTTTGCAGGTTTCAGTGACTGATACTAAAAAGAATTTGATCCATTGAGTCAAATTATTAGACGTTCTCACAAACGTTAGGTTGTCAAAATATATACTCTTATGCTTTTCTAAATATGCAGAAAGATAGAGTGTAGGTTTTGCAAGTAATTTTTGACTTACGAGATAAAGTGTTATAAGCAATCTCCCGATTCTACCGTTACCATCCAAAAAAGGATGTAATGTTTCGAACTGATAATGTGCAATTGCAACCCGAATGAGAGGTGGAACATTTATTTGATCGTTGTGGAGAAATTTTTCCAAATCATTCATCAATCCCTCAACTTCTGAGTGATGAGGAGGAATAAAAACAGCATCCTTGATACTTGATCCACCTATCCAGTTTTGACTTGTACGGTAATCTCCCGGTAGTTTTGTTTCGCCTCGTGCTCCCCTCATCAGAATTTTATGTGTTTCTTTTAAAAGTCTTGTCGAAACCGGTAGTGTCTTAAGTTGCTCTACGGCATAGTTCATAGCGCTTATATAGTTTTGAACTTCCTGCCAATCGTCTTTTTTTTCAGGCTGAATATCTTCTTCTTTCAGAACAGCTTCTCCAACCTCCGTCCGTGTGCCCTCAATACGACTGGATGATGTTGCTTCTTTTACAACGTGCATTATGATAAAAAAATCTACATTTGGGACGTATAATGAAAAGGCATTCAATTCCCCTAATTTATGATTAGCCTCAGCCAATAGTGTGTTTATTTGTGAATCACTCCATGTCCATTCTTTATTAATGAACGAAGGAGTGAAACTCTTATACTGGAACTGTTGGGCATAACTGCCTGAAATATAATCTTTTAAATCCATATCTATAAACTTTATTAGAGAAACGGGTTAATTAAACTTAACGCCTTTAATTTAAATAAGATTCAGCACTATTTCAAGTTGATATATCTGAAGAGTGTGTTGCCAAATGGATGAAAATGTTTTTGCGAGGAGTCCGATAGCCGACGGACGACGAAACCTCTGCCCGTGCAGGCGGGCAATCTCTTATTTTGAGTTGATTTCGAGTGTAAGATTGCTTCTCCCGACTTACTTCGGAATCGCAATAACTATTCGGCAACACGCTCCTGTATCAATTTTTACAGATTTGGATTCTTAAAAAATGTGGTTTGTGATGTTAAGTGCAGTTGCGGCGGTTTTGTTTTCATTTTGGATGTCTTTTGCCGAGTGTAGCTAACGTGCGGCGGATGAGCCCCGCTGTTAACGTGATAAACTGTTTTATTTAAATTTTCAAACTTGGAACGTTTCAAAACGTTTTACGTTTTTCACGTTCCGAGGGATAATATAAATTATTTTTTAGAAGCGGTCAAGCATTAATTACTTTTTTTCTTGACGGTGTCTGCACTCTCGTTTTAGGGTTACAGCTAACGAGCTTTGTAAAAAAGACGTCCCGCTTGCGACTAATAATAAACTCATTACCATTTGGAGCAAGCGGGATTAATTGCAGTTGCCCGTTACCTCAACAAAATAAGTTTCTTTGTCTCAGTATATGAACCAGCTCGTAAGCGATAGAAATAGACGCCGCTCGTTAACCTGCTTGCGTCGAAAGCTACAGATTTGTAACCTGGTTCTTCAACTCCGTTCACTAATGTCGCAACTTCTCTGCCAAGCACATCAAAGACTTTCAACGTGAGATGGCTTTGCGTTGGCACCTGATAGTTTATTGTTGTGATTGGGTTGAACGGATTCGGATAATTCTGTTGTAGTGCATAACTATTCGGTGTTTCGTCTGAGATCGTTTCCTTAACAGAGGTAATCATTTGTGAAAGTGGACACCGCCATACGCCTCCGCCATAAGTCCCGGCAAAGAGATTCGTACCGGAAACTCCGAGAGCGTAGACGTGAGTATTTGTCAATCCGGTACTGACCGCAGTCCAGCTCGCGCCGTTGTTGGTGGAAAGAAAGACACCGCCGCCAGAAGTCCCGGCAAAGAGATTCGTGCCGGAGACGGCGAAGCTACGGACTATACCCCCGTAGGGTCCATTGGTTTGGATCCATTGGGCATGCAATGGAGTCGTGGTGGTGAATATCGAAAACACCACAAAGAGGAATCCCGCCTTTGGCGGGAGAAGTCCAAGAATGTTTTTCACGTGTTTCTCCACCTAGTTGATAAGTTTAACATATTCTTTGGAAACTTTATTTAATTTACTTTCGAAAATCAATTATAGAGACGTGGACGAGAACCCCCACCACAGACAATTCACCCTAAGAATTTGAACTGTATTTAGACAGAAGAAACACGAAACGAGACTTTTCGTCCACGTCTTTAGGTGTAACGACGAAGATGTCTTCGAAGGATTTTCAACCCCCGTGTGATTTGGTTCTCAACGGTTTTCACGCTGATACCCAAATGCTGGCTTATTTCTGCATTTGACATTCCTTCCATTCTACTAAGCAAGAAGATCTCCCGACACTTCGCCGGCAATTTCGTCCCGACGGCTTCTGCCAACTCTTCCTCCAACATCGTTCGTTCAAGAAGCTCCTCCGGATTCTGTGCTGTAGGTAGCAGAATGGGGGGAACATCAGCTTCGAATTTTTTTCGTACCGTAGAATGCCTTGCAGAGT
>CAMTWO010000008.1:0-47921 GCA_947085405.1 uncultured Ignavibacteriota bacterium | reverse complement strand
TTTGAAAATGTCCTAACGATTCCAATGTCTTCCTTCGAGAAATACATATCTCGCTCTCGAGAAATTATGAATGATATTGACCCGAATGATTCACCATTTATTGCTCTAGCATTATCGTTTGAAAATGATGGTATTTGGACATAGGATAAAGACTTCGACCGACAATCAGAAATTCGAGTCTGGAAGACGCACCAACTACTTGAAGTAATTAAAGAAAGCCGAATAAGATAAAATGTTCGGCTTTTTTATTTTGCATTGGCTTTTAGGTATCTCAAGTTAAATAGTAGGTTCTGGAATTGCAATAAAACTTTCAGAAAGAATAGACGTTATTATTTTCTTTTATACCTGTCGAAGATTTTGTGAGTACCGATAGTAAGTAACATGAATTTGTTCGCGTAATTGTTGATACACTTTTTTAAGTTCGGGGGTTAGAACCATGGTTATTTTCTCAACCATTCAACTGCCTCTTGTCCACTGTGGAATGAACGTGTTTCCCCTGCACGAACTTCCTTCTTTGCTCGCTTGATACTTTTCTGAACATCTTCTTGTTCAAAAATTTCCATCGTTATTTTCAATTCGAGGAGTTCTTGAAATATTTTGAACGGAACAATCACCTCTTTAGGTTTATTCCGATAATCGTTGATGTATTTTATATTTTTTTGGATATCAAGTGAGCTCATATTATTTTTCTTAATTTTCTTTTTTCAATTCTTGTTCTAACATCATAAAGTTACTACATACGTTTGAAAATTGCAACTTGTAAACATAAAGTATTCTTCAGCCCGTATCGGCATGCGCAGCTAGCGTGTTGCTGTGTTGATGGATGAGAAAAAAAGCTGGATATAAAGAAGCAACACTCATCAGTGAAAATTTGTCAAGCGGTGTGTATTTTTACAGAATACTCGCAACCCCAAGTAACGGCGGCGAGCCGTTCATTGAAACACGCAAAATGCTGCTGTTGAAGTAAACTCTGCAACCTCCCGGAGGTAAAATTTCCGACTCACTTTAGAAGTGAGTCGGAATTATAAAACCTTCGGGAGGTTAACTCGTGTAAAGCCGAGCCCTAAAAAGTTCGGCTTTTTATTTTGATAAAATCCCATCCTCAATAAATTTCTAAATACTTATCCAACTCCCATTGTGTAACTTGGAGCCGGAACTCATCCCACTCTTTCATCTTGGCTGTCAGATATTTGTTAAATGTATGCTCGCCTAAAGCTTCGCGGGCGATATCATTTTTCTCCATCTCTTTTATCGCTTCGAGCAGCGAGTGGGGCAGAGTTGAAATTCCCAACGAGTTCAATTTCTCTTCATCAAAATGGTAAACATCTTCTTCAACCGATTGAGCAGGCACGAGCTTATTTTTAATTCCATCTAAACCGGCTTTTAACATTACTGCAAATGCTAAATATATATTGCTTGATGGGTCAGGACATCTCAGCTCAATTCGTGTTGACTTGATTTTTCCTGCCGAGTACTGTGGTATGCGAATTAATGCTGAACGATTAGTGCGTGCCCAACAAATATAAACGGGTGCTTCGTAACCGGGGACAAGTCGCTTATACGAATTTACGGTCGGCGATAAAACTGCCGAAAGCCCTTTAATGTTTTTCATCAAGCCAGCTATAAAGCTATAGGCAATTTTTGAAAGCTTGTATTTATCTTTCTCATCATAAAAAAGATTCTCTCCGGTTTTTAAATCGAACAAACTTTGATGCACGTGCATACCCGAGCCAGCCATTGCCATAATCGGTTTGGGCATAAATGAAACATACAGATCATGTTTTTGAGCAACTGCTTTTAGAACGAATCGTAATGTTGAAGCAGCGTCGGCAGTTTTTAGTGCCGTGCCGTAACGGAAATCTATTTCGTGTTGTGCGGGGGCGCATTCGTGATGCGAAGCTTCTACATCGATACCGAACTGCTCTAATGCGACAACCATATCGCGGCGGATGTTGTATGCCTGGTCGGTAGTTAAATCGAAATATCCGGCTCGGTCGTGCGGCAGAGCTTGCAAACCGTTTTCTTTTTTAAATAAAAAGAACTCAAGCTCAGGACCCGTATTAAATTCATATCCCATTGCTGTAGCTTCGGCAATTACTTTTTTCAAAATATAACGGGGGTCGCTCTCGAAGGGAGTTCCATCGGGATTAAAAACATCGCATATAAAACGAGCAGTGTTTCCATCGGGTGAGTTCAGCCAAGGGATTACTGCATAGGTATCGATGTCTGGCTTCAGGAACATATCGCTCTCGTGTATTCGTGCAAATCCCTCAATCGAAGAACCGTCGAACCAAGTGCCATACTGAAATGAGTCGCCAAGGTGCTTAACAGGAATCGTTAAACTCTTGATTATACCGTATAAGTCGGTAAACTGTAATTGTATAAACTTTACTTTATCTTTTTCTATTTTCTCAAAAATTTCTTTGAACATCTTAAAAGTCCTTTCTTTTTGTATTAAATATATAAATAAGATTGTCTTTTGCAAAATTTATGAAACATAGTTTGCCGGGCTGCCGTAAATGTTTGTAAAATTCATGAGTTTTTCTTATATACACAATGTATCAAAAACTATCTTAATTCATTATGAATGGGAATATTTATGAAATTTCTCAAACTTGTAAGTATCATTTTGATGTTCATTTTTATTAATCAGATTATGTATTCAAAAGATTTAGGACTCAAGCAAAAGGTTTTAAAAAATGGTTTAGAGATTATCGTCGCCGAGAATCATGCCGTTCCGTTGATTACGGTAGAGATTTGTGTGAAGAACGGTGCGTTTACCGAGCCGCCCGAATACAGCGGGTTATCGCACCTTTATGAGCACATGTTCTTCAAAGCGAACGAGAAGCTTCCTAATCAGGAAGCATTTTTGGAACGGGGACGCGAGTTAGGTATGATATGGAACGGAACCACCGGTAACGAGCGGGTTAATTACTTCTTCACTTGTCCGAAAACAAATTTGGAAGAAGCAATCGAATATATGCGCGATGCAACAATGTTTCCGCTATTCGATCAGGCGGAATTAGAAAAAGAACGCCCGGTTGTGATAGGTGAATACGACAGAGCTGAATCGCAGCCGCCGTATCATCTTTTTGTTGCGGTGAATAAAAAAACGTGGGGCGAATATTACAATCGGAAAAATGCAATTGGCGAACGCTCGACAATACTTGCCGCAACGCAAGAGCAAATGAAAACAATCCAAAAGAAATTCTACATTCCTAACAATTCAGCGTTGTTGATTGCGGGTGATGTGAAAGCCGAAGAAGTTTTCAAACTTGTCGAAAAATATTTCGGCAAATGGGAAAAGGGCGAAGACCCGTTTATAAAAAATCCCCCTGTAACTTTTAAACCGATAGAAAAACCGGAGACGATAATATTAGAAAAACAATTTCCGATAGCCGTGGGGATTATTAATTTTCACGGACCTGATACGAAGCGTGATATTGCCGGCACACACGCTGCCGATGTATTTTCATATATAATGAATCAAAAAACTTCGAACTTCCAAAAAGCGTTAGTCGAATCGGGACTGATGGTCGGACTCAACTTTGGATATCAGACAGAGCACAACGTTGGACCGATTATGTTTGTTTTTCAAACGATGCCCGATAAGTTGAAAGACGCGGTCAAGGCACTATCGGCAGAGATTGAAAAATTCGATTCACCCGATTATTACACCGACGATCAGATCGAGACAGCAAAGAACATACTTTCAGTTGAAGAAATTTACGGACGCGAATCGACTTCGAACTGGATTCATACTGTCAGCTACTGGTGGGCAAGTGCCGGACTGAATTATTATGAAAATTATATTAAAGATTTGAAAAAAGTTACACGTAAGGATATCAGCGACTTTGTAAGAAAATATATTAAAGGGAATAACTATGTAATCGGTGTTTTAATATCGGAAGATAATGTGAAAACGCTTGACCTGAAGGAAACCGATTTGCTTCTCGGGACTTCAGAATTCGAGAAAAAGGGAAAGTAAACAGGAAAGGAATAAAAAAATGAAAACCACGATAATTACACTTTTAATATTAATTCTAACAATATCAAATGTTTATGCCCAAAAGGATGTTACTGAAATGAATATAAGCGGGGTACAGGTTATTTTTAAACAAGCCGACAACGATGTAGTTGCATTCAGGTTATTCATCAAAGGTGGATGTGCAAATCTTACATCTGAAACAGCGGGAATTGAAAATTTTGCCCTGCAAGTTGCTACAACGAGCGGAACAAAGAAATTTCCAAAGGAGATGTACAATACAATATTAGAAAAATATGGTTCATCGATTGCCTCGAGCAGCGGCAACGATTTTTCGACACTTTCGCTCCGTTGTGTCCGTGAAAATTTTGCAAAGACATGGGAGTTGTTCGAAGACGTAGTTTTAAATCCGGCTTTCGATGAGAACGAAGTTAATCTCACGCGTGAAAAATTAATCACCGCCATAAAAACCGAAGATACTAATCCCGATGCACTGATAAGAAAAGAGATGGTGAAGTGGTATTTCGAGGGACATCCATACTCAAACCGTTGGATTGGAACTACACAAACCGTTGAAAAATTCACGACTGAAGAATTATCGAATTATTACAAGCAACTATTGGAAAAGTCGCGTATGCTTTTAGTCGTAGTAGGAAGGTTGGACAAAAAAGATTTTGAGAAAAAAGTAAAAGCATTGTTTGCAAAGTTACCCGCTGGTAATTACAAAGAAACTCCGTTTGCAGATCCTTCGAAATCCCAGCAATCCGATTATACAATTGTCGAGAAACCCTTGCCCACAAACTATGTTATGGGACAGTATTTGCTTCCAAGTATGAACCAGCCCGATTACTATGCTGCTTTACTCGCTCATTCAATTTTGCGCGACCGGATGTTCGAGGAAGTTCGCACTAAACGCAACTTGAGTTATGCACCGGCAGCCGCAATGATTACCGAGAAAACTTCGACCGGTTTTATCTACGTTTCAACAACCGATCCTGATTCGGCGATAAAGGTAATGGTTGGCGAGTTAGATAAATTAAAAACCGAAACCATATCTGAAAAAGAGATGAAAAATCACAAGATGCGTTTTATTACGATGGACTTTATGAGGCAGGAAACAAACGCAATGCAAGGCGGAACACTTGCAGCGGCTCAGCTTTACACCGGTTCCTGGAAAAACGCAGCTAAACTTGTTGATTTAATCGACCGGGTTACGCCTGAAGAAATTAAAATTATGGCTAACAAGTATATTACGAATTTAAACTTCGTATATGTTGGAAAAAAGAAGAAGGTTAACGAAGAACTTTTAAAGTGGAAGTAATATTAGTGGGTAATTGAATCATTGGATCATTTGTTCATTGAATCAATGAGTAAATGGAACAATGGTCAACGACTCTATCGACCTATGGTCTCGTACCTATGGTATCGTAGATAGAGAGTCGTTGACTCGTAGAGATAAATTTAACTGAGCCGATTTCTTAAATTTAGAACGTTTGACGTTCAAGGGAAGTCGGCTCTTTTTGTGAGACACGAATTACGCTAATTTCCGGTTTCACTGATCTACACAAATAAAAACATTGGTAAGTAGAAAATTATTATATATATTTACATCATACTTGGACGGATTGTTAACCCACTCCTCCAACTTGATAAATAAACGCAATAAGGTTCGTTTATACAGTAGTTGGGCGCAACCCTATGACGACAGGACAACACATAAACTTAAAAGCATATGGCAAGAATTTTATCTAAAGAAGTAACATCATTAATTCATCATATAGCACTCAATGAAGAGGGTTGGTGGGATAAGACTATTCAACGACTTATTCTTTCAACACTATGGACAGCGATAGAAAACAAGGCAACGAAAAAAGAAATCCTTTATTTCCTACAAGAAAATTTTCAAATCAATGTTAGTGAGGACAGAATTTTTAGAGAGATTGAAAAGTTGCAATCAGTAAAGGCAATATTTAAAGTTGACAGGTTAAATGACGAATACAAAATCTCCGAATCGGAATTACAAAACTTCAACAACGATATAAAACGCTTTGAAGAAACAGAAGCAGAAGCTAAAAAGACATTTGATACAATCGTTAAGGAAGAATGTAATGCAGCAGAAATTGCGGTTTTAACATGGGATAATTTTCATAATGAACTTCTTATTCCTATAATGTATGAGTTGGGTGCTAAAACCTATGAGTTGATTACAGGAAAAGAATTGACTTTAGAATCAAATCAAAATTTCAAAAAATATTTAAGCAAGTTTCCAGCAGACAGACACCAAAATATTAAAAGTGCTATAATTCGTTTTCTAAATCCAAAGAATAGCGAAGTAAGAAATTTAGTTCTTCGGAAGTTAAGCGCATATTTCTTTCTTGAAGCAGCGAATTTATCAAGCGAAACAATAAACAAAATCAGTAGCGTTTCAAAAAAACAAATTACTTACAAAGTATTTGTTGACTCTAACTTTCTTTTCTCAATATTGGGTATGCACGAAAATCCTTCAAATGAAGCAGCCCAATCCCTCATTGACATAATCAAGAAAGTTTCAAATAAAGTTATCATCAAACTTTACATCACACCGTTGACGGTTGATGAAGTCAGAAAAGTTTTCATTCACCAAGAACAAATACTAAAAAATTTACGACTTAGCCGTTCACTTGCAAGAGTGGCAAGCGATAACACTCATAATGGTTTTGCAAAGAAATTTTTTGATGAATGTTACAAAGCTGGCAAATCAATAACAGCAGAGGACTATTTTTCTCCATACCTTAGTGACTTGAAGACAATTGTCAGAACAAAGAATGTTGAAGTATATGAAGACAAGCGATTAAACAATTATTCAACAGACCAGAGAGTTATTGATGACATCAATGACCAAATGGCTTATGAAGAGAAAACTTTTACTGATAAGAAACTGCGCAAGTCATACGAAAAGCTAAACCATGATATTTGTTTATGGCACATTGCAAATGATTTACGACCTAACATAGTTGAAAGCCCTGTCGAAACAACTCACTTTGTTATTACGATTGATTTTAGATTAATCAATTATGATGCTTTCAAGAGGAGAAAATCAAAACGCAGCAACAATGTTCCTGTTTGTATTCATCCAACCAACCTTATTCAGATATTGCAACTTTGGATTCCAAGAGATGAAGAATTTGAAGCCGCCATATTAAACAACTTGCGTTTCCCATTCTTATTTACTGACTTTGATATTGAAACCGAACAAACGACTTTAAGAATTATTGAAACACTTTCTCGTTACGAAAACATTGAAGATTTACCAGAGGAAACTGTAACAACTGTTTTGTTCAATCAAGCATTGAGACAAAAAATTTCAAAGACAGAAAATAAAGGGGAGCAGTTAATTTTTGTAAAAGAAACATTAATTGAAGCTAATAAGAAAGCACACCAAAAAACTGAAATAGCTGTTAGCAGAGCAACTCAACTTTCACAAGAATTATCCGGTAAAACGGATACCATTAAAGACCTTGAAGGGCAATTACAAAATCTACAAGAGCAGCACAGCAAATCAACACAAGAAAAAACTCTTGAATCAAAAAAGGCAATTCTTGAAGAAGTAAATCTTTCCATTTTAACTCTTGAAAACACTCAAACGCCCCTCAATGAAATTGTTGAAACGAGGCATAAAAATCACAAGTGGTATTTATCTTTAATTGCAGTCGGATACTTTCTTATCCTTTGCTTCCTTATTTACGAACTGACTTGGAATGTAATGGAACCATTCACTTACATTTTTTCACTCTTAGGTATTATTGGTTCTTACCTCTATTTTGCAATTACAGGAGAATCGTTTGACCCAAGAAAATATTTTGAGAAAAACAAAGTGAAACTCACAAATAAAGTTTATTCGGACTTCAAGTTTGACAACGAATATTTAAATAAACAACGACAACGAAAGACAGAATTAGAATCAGAAATATCAAATCAACCTGCTAAAACTAACGACACGACTACGTAAAGACAAAAGGGCAGCCGCTAACATCGGTTGCGAGTGATACTAACAAACAAACTGAAACAGTATAAATAAGATGGCAAAAACCAATTACGAAAATTATACAAGAGAACAACTTATTGCGGAGTTGAAGAAACTAAGCAAGCGCAAAAAATACGGCTTGGTGTGGGAAGAAGAAAAGACGAAAGAAAAATTTGAAGCAGAAGCCGAAGGCAAATTACCAGTGTTGGTTGAGGACAAAAAGAGA
This sequence comes from uncultured Ignavibacteriota bacterium, assembly GCA_947085405.1. Lineage (GTDB taxonomy): Bacteria > Bacteroidota > Ignavibacteria > UBA10030 > BY39 > JASEGV01. The sequence continues at coordinate 39,707 of CAMTWO010000008.1, read as the reverse complement.
GAAATAAAAACCGATTCCGATCTACCTGCCGGGCAGACAGGCAAACCCACACACATTTTAATTGAAGGCGATAACTACCATGCACTTTCTGTTTTGAATTATACTCATGCAAAAAGCATTGATGTAATTTATATTGACCCGCCATACAACACAGGTGCAAAAGATTGGAAATACAATAATAATTATGTTGAAAAGGAAGATGCTTACAGACACAGCAAGTGGTTATCTTTTATGAATAACCGATTGAAATTAGCTAAGAAATTATTAAAACCAAAAGGAGTTTTAATTTGCACAATTGATGAAAATGAGCATGCTACTTTAGGTTTATTGTTACAAGAGATATTTTCTGATAGAGAAATAGTTTGCGTTACAATCGTTCATAATCCTGGCGGAATTCAAGGAAAAAATTTTTCCTATTGTCATGAATATGCCTATTTCGTTCATCCAAAAAATGGAACATTCATTTCCAAGATTAGAAGAGATGATATTGACCCTGTTCCTTTGCGTGACTGGGGAAAAGAGAGTGCAAAAAGAGAATCAGCCAAAAATTGTTTTTTTCCAATTTATGTAAAAGATGAAAAAGTAATTGGCTTTGGAGAAGTATGTCCTGAAAAATTTCACCCAAAAAAATCTAACATACTTAGAAAAGATGGAGTAACTGAAATTTATCCAATAGATAAAAATGAAATTGAAAGGAAATGGAGATTTTCAAGACAAAGTATAGAAGGAATAAGAGATGAATTGATTTGCAAAAGAATGAAAGATGAATTAGTAATTGTTAGAGACAAAAAAGATTATCGCTGGAAAACAATTTGGACTGATGGAAAATACAATGCAAATATTTATGGAACTAAGCTACTCAACAATATTATTGAAATTAATTTCCCTTTTCCTAAATCACTTTATGCAATAATGGATTGCATTAGAGCAGTGATTCATGATAAAGATAAAGCTACAATTCTTGATTTCTTTGCTGGTTCAGGCACAACAGGACATGCGGTATTAGAATTAAACAAAGAAGATAAAGGCAACAGGCAATTCATTCTTTGCACTAATAATGAAAACAATATTTGCACCGATATAACATATCCGAGGGTAGCAAAAATTATTGAAGGATATAAAAATAACGAAGAGAAAAAAATTATCGGACTTGGCGGAAACCTAAAATATTACAAAACAAACTTTGTCGGCTCAGAGCCAACCCACCGAAACAAAAAACTACTCACTGATAAAAGTATTGAAATGCTTTGCATCAAAGAAAACACCTTTGATGAAGTACTCAAATCCCCTCTTGAGCTTGTCCCGCTTGCGGGGAGGGGACAAAGGGGGGTGTCGTATTGCATTTTCAGCAACAACGAAAAATTTACCGCCATTCTTTTTGATGAAATGAAAATGCAAGAATTCAAAAAAGAAATTAAGAAATTGAAAATGCCTATTTCGGTTTATGTGTTTTCGTTAGAGGGAGATGATTTCAAAGAAGAATTTGAAAACTTAAAAAATGATATTACTCTTTGCTCCATTCCCGAAGCTATCTTAAAAGTTTATCGGAGAATTTATGGAGCAGGTCAAATGAAACTTAAAATCTAAAAAATGATTTACAAAAACTTAAAATATAAAAATATTGCCGTTAAACAATTGCTTGATAAAGCAAATGAATTGCTTGATGAAAGCGGAAGCGACAACATTATTTTCAAAGCACCAACTGGTGCAGGTAAAACAATTATTATGGCTGAGTTTCTGTTGCAGTTTGTAAGCGAAAGAAAAGACCAGCGAACTTTTTCTTTCATCTGGGCTGCACCTCGAAAACTGCATTTGCAAAGCAAAGAGAAGTTAGAAAGTTTTTATAAAGATAATCGTATTTTAGAATGTTCAAACATTGAGGAACTCACCGACAAAAAAATAGATGAGAATGAAATTCTTTTTCTGAATTGGGAAAGCATCAACAAGAAAGACAATGTTTTCATCCGTGAAAATGAAAATGATTTTAACCTTACTTCCATCATCAACAACACGATTGAAGAAGGCAGAGAAATTATTTTAGTGATTGATGAAAGTCATCATACAGCATCGGCAGAAAACACAATGGGTTTGATTGAAATAATGAAACCGAAAATCACGATTGAAGTTTCTGCAACTCCACACATGACATCGGATAACATTGTAAAAGTAAAGTTTGAGCATGTTGTAAAAGAGGGAATGATAAAGGAAAAAGTTTCATTGAACCCCGAACTGAAAGAAGATAAATTGGAAGGCGAAGGAAGCGATGAATTTATTTTGAAAGAAGCATTGAAGAAAAGAGAAGAACTGCAAAAGCAATTTGAAAAAATCGGAAAGAAAAATATTAATCCGCTTTTGCTTATTCAGTTACCCGACAACAAAAGTTTAGATTTTACAGACAAGAAAGAAGAAATTGAAAATCTGCTCGCCAAAAAGTTTGACATCACAACAGCCAACGGAAGAATGGCAGTTTATTTATCAGAGGACAAACGCAACCTTGAAAATATTTCAAAGAATGACAATGAAGTAGAAGTTCTTTTGTTCAAGCAGGCAATTGCATTAGGTTGGGATTGTCCCCGTGCTTACATTCTTGTTTTGTTTCGTGAGTGGCATTCAGAAATATTTTCGATTCAGACAGTCGGCAGAATTATGCGTATGCCTGAGATAATGCGTTACGACATTGAGGAGTTGGATAAGGGATATGTTTATACAAACATTGCGAACAACAATATAAAGATTGAGGAAGAATTAGCAAGAGATTATTTTACGATTTACACCAGTAAGAGAACTGAAACTTACAAACCGATTGACATTGTATCTTACCACATCATGCGGCAAAGAGAAACTACACGGTTAGACCCTTCATTCATAACAATCTTTTTGAAACATGCAAAGAAAAATTCTTTGAAAAGTAAAATTAACACTAATGTTTCTAAAATCACAGATCACATTCCGATTGATGGTGTAATTCACTTAGAAAAAGTCGGTACCGTTTCAGAGCCGGTTCAAGTTTACAATGACATTTCACTTGCTAAAACAACAACAGAACTCGAACTTGCTTTTAAATATTTTATTCAGGAAGCATTACATGCAGGAGAGATGTTTCCCGAACAGCGTTCGGTTGGCAGAGTTTGCACAACCATTTATCATTTTTTTTCTGAAGAACTGAAAATGAATTACGAAGAAGTGCAAAGAGAAATTATGACGATAGCAATGAGTAAGGACAACATTCAGCATTTCAAAGACGTAATTAACGAATCTTTGAAAGAATACAAAGTGAAGCACCCGAAAGAGAAAAATAAAGCCGTGCAGAATGATGAGTTGTGGAATGTTCCGGAGAAAATTGATTTCAATGCAAATCATAAAGAGAGAAAGCCGAAGTTGAAGAAAGCAATCTTGAGTCCGTTTTATGAATCCACATCGCCATCTAAAACATGGGAGACAGAAAAAAGTTTCATTGAGTTTTTAGACAATTACAAAGAAGTTGAATGGTGGTTTAAAAACGGAGAACGAGACGGCACTTATTTTGCAGTTCCATACAAAGACGAGCAGGAAGAAGACCAAACATTTTATGTTGACTTCATTGTAAATTTTAAAGACGGAAGAATTGGTTTGTTCGATACAAAGTCAGGATGGACAGCAAAAGATGCTGGAACAAGGGCAGACGGCTTGCAACGATACATCAAAGAGCAAAACAAAAAAGGAAAGAAACTTTTCGGCGGAATTGTAATTCCGAAGTCAGGTTCATTCTACACTTATACAGATATTCCTTACAAGTATGACAAGCAATTAACGGACTGGAAAATTTTGGATATTTGAAAAACTAAATGATTGCCACACGCCGCAATCACGAAGTGCAAAATGAAACGACTTTTTCGTTCAGCTAACTTGACTTTAATATTAAATGGTTTTATCTTGTTTCCAACAATTAACAGTACACCGTTATTTGTGCTTTTTACGAAGTATGCTTTTTTTGTACGAACCACTTTAATAGCTGGTTCTTCAGATGAGGCAGCCAAGACGGAATTCCAGATGAGTTGCTGCTGTATTGGGTTTTCGTTTTAAAGCTCTAACTGGCGTACAAGCTATTAATAATTATTTTAAGGAAGTAATATGGAAATTGGTAAAGTAAAGTGGTTCAACAACACAAAAGGTTTTGGCTTTGTAACACGCGAATCAGGCGAAGATGTTTTCGTTCACTACCGATCAATCATCGGCGAGGGATACAAAGCTTTGAAGCAGGGCGACAGCGTCCAATTCGAAGTCGAACAAACTGAAAAAGGTTTGCAAGCTACACAAGTTCAAAAAGTTTAATACCTTGTTACAACTTAATAAGTCCCGGTCTGCCTCAGGTGGACTGGGATTTATAATTTATAGCCGCATTTTCGCCGGCAATAAATCCAGTTGAGTAAGCTGCTTGCAAATTATAGCCGCCAATTCTGCCTGCAATATCTAAAACTTCGCCACTTAGAAATAAACCCTTTACTAATCGCGATTGCATTGTTTTCGGGTCAACCTCTTTTAACGCAATGCCTCCGGCTGTTACTTCCCCTTTAGTTATATCTATCGAAGCAATCGTCCCGATGAACATTTCTTTTATTAGTTTCACTAATCGTTTGCGTTCTTCTTTTATTAATTTTCTACATTCTTTTTCCGTATCAATATTTACGGAGTTGAGAAAATGATTAACAATACGATTCGGCAAATATAACCCTGCGATAGTTCCGATCTGTTTGTTCGGGTGCAAGCTGATAAGTTGTTGAATCTCGGAATCTATTATTGTCGCATCTTTGTCGGGTTGTGTATCGAGCTTCAGTTCAACTTCATTATTCGTCAGCTCCATTGCGGCATACTTGCTTAACTCTAATACAATTGGACCAGAAATACCCTCGTGAGTGAAAAGGAAATCGCCCCGTTCGCTATGTGTTTTACGATTGTTAACAAAGCAGATTAATTCAGCATCTCTTATAGCAACACCGCCCCATCCATACGGAAATTTGTTGGATATTTTTATAGGAGCGAGAGCCGGTCGGAGCGGAACTATCGTGTGTCCGGTTTTTTCTACGAACCGGAATCCGTCGCCCGTTGTTCCGGTTTGCGGATACGACATCCCGCCGGTTGCAAGAATAACATTAGATGAATAAATTATATCGTTATTTAATCTTACTCCGGTTACACTATTATTTTCGAAAATAATTTCCTGAACGCAACAATCTATGCGTATTTCAACATCGGCATTTTGCAAATACCATTCTAATGCAGCGACGACATCGGAGGCGTCGTTGCTTTTTGGAAATATTTTGCCGTCGTCCCGCGTATAAGTTTCAACTCCACGTTCTTCCAAAAGTTTTACAATACTTCGGTTGCTGAATTTATAAACTGAAGGTTTTAAAAATAATGCTTCGTTTTTCTGAAAGCTTTTTAACAAGTCTTCGATGCTGCCGTCGTGAGTGATGTTGCACTTGCCTCCGCCTGAAATTAATATTTTGATACCAAGCTTTTTATTTTTTTCAAGCAGTAGTGTTGGTGCGCCAAGCGATGCAGCTCGCCACGCTGCAATCATACCTGAAGCGCCGCCCCCAATTACTACAACAGGGTTTTCTTTATCTCTCTTTTTGAATTCGTTCATGCGTTTAATATATTAAAGAAAATTTTATTCAAAAAGAAATGAAAAAGAAATCTAAATTGGTGGTCGGTTTGATGTCGGGAACATCGGCCGACGGAATAGATGCCGTTTTAGTTGAAATTAAAAACAACGGAGTAAAAACAAAACTTCGTCAAATTGCATTTGAAACATATCCATATTCCAGTTCTTTAAAAAATTTTATACTTAAAAATTCGGATGTTAAAACAGCCCGGCTCGACGATATTACCCGTTTAAATATTCTGCTCGGTGAATTTTTTGCCGATGCTGCGATGAAAATTGTTAAGCGGGTAAAACTCGATATTAAAGATATAGATTTAATCGGCTCGCACGGACAGACAATATCGCATTTACCCGGAAAAATAAAAATGTTCCGCAAATCCATCAGAGGCACACTGCAAATTGGCGACCCGGCAGTGATTGCAAAACGAACAGGAGTTGTAACCGTAGGTGATTTCAGAGTTGCCGATGTTGCAGTTGGAGGCAGCGGCGCTCCGCTTGTTCCGTATTTCGATTACATTATGTTCCGATCAAATAAGCATAACAGAGGACTTTTGAATATTGGTGGAATTGCTAACATCACAATCATTCCTAAAAATGGATCGCTGAATAATGTTTTTGCATTCGATACAGGACCGGGCAACATGATTATCGATAATATTATGAGAGGATTATTTAATAAGCCATTCGATAAATCAGGACATGTTGCAAGTAAAGGAAAGCTGAACACTCCATTATTAAATTGGATGATGAAGAACAAATATTTCACACAAAAGCCACCCAAGTCAACCGGCAGAGAAATGTTCGGAGAAAAGTTTGTAGAAAAAATTTTAGAAAAAACTAAAAATGTATCTAATGAAAATATTATTACTACTGTAACCGAATTTACAGCCATTACAATTTATGATTCATATTTGAAGTTCATTAAAAACAAAGTTAAGCTTGACGAAATAATTGTAAGCGGTGGTGGAGTTCATAATTTATATTTAATGAACTCATTACAAAATTACTTCCATCCCATCATTGTAAAGCCGATTGAAGATGTTGGATATTCGTCGGATGCAAAAGAGGCAATCTGTTTTGCGGTTCTGGCAAATGAGGCAGTATCGGAAAATCCCGCAAATGTTCTTGATGCAACGGGTGCTTCCGAATCAACGGTTTTAGGGAAAATATGTTTACCATAAATTATAAAAAAGAAGTATTCCGCAATTTTAAGGTTCTCACCCTTACGCTGGTTCAAAATTGGATTACTGGGCAACTACTGATGTTCTTTCTATAAAAAACTGACTAATTTGCTCTCCTTTTTTCTAGAATGTTGTTTCTTTCTTTAGATTTTAATATATTCGCCTATGCGAATATCCTTATTAACTAAACGAAAGTAAAATGAGCACCTGCTGCGCAAAACCTATCTCTAAAATTATCAGGATCAGCAGTATCGAAGTCGACATCAAAGGTTTAGAACAAGCGTCTCAAGATGTTCATTACACCAACGAAAAAGATTTGCTGCTTGCTAAAATCAAAGAATACGGTAATTACGTCTCTACAAAACGAAAGTAAACAATGGATTGGAAAAAAGAATGGAAACCGCTTGTTCTAATTGTTGGCGTTTTTGTTCTCGCATATTACCTTCCTATTGGAACACATAGATTCGATAACGCAATTAGAGAGGCGTTGTATCTTGTAAAATGGTATGCACAAGAGCATGTAGTATTGTGCCTCATCCCTGCATTCTTCATCGCTGGGGCAATCGGTGTGTTTGTCAGTCAAGCTTCAGTGATGAAGTACTTGGGAACGAAAGCGAATAAGTTTTTATCGTACAGCGTTGCTTCTGTTTCTGGAACAATACTCGCAGTCTGTTCATGCACTGTCCTGCCGCTTTTCGCAGGTATCTACCGGATGGGTGCAGGCATCGGACCAGCAACGGCATTCCTTTATTCCGGTCCCGCGATTAATGTTCTTGCTATTATTCTCACCGCTCGTGTGCTCGGATTAGAGTTGGGTATTGCTCGTGCTGTCGGAGCAATAGTTTTCAGCATAGTTATAGGTTTATTAATGCATTTCATCTTTCGGAAAGAAGAGGAAGAAAAAGTTAACGCACAAATGGCGATGCCCGATCCACCGGTATCTCGACCACTATGGCAAAACGTTGTGTATTTCGCTTCGATGGTAATGATTTTGGTTTTTGCAAATTGGGGCAAACCTGAAGATGTATCTGGTTTTTGGTATATAGTCTATTCTTACAAATGGTTTATTACGGGCGTTGCTTCTCTTCTGTTTGCTGTAACATTGATTCTCTGGTTCGGATTGGAGTGGTGGAAAGTTACACTTGCCGCGATTCCGACAATTATCGTTGGACTAATATTTTCAAACGAGCCAATCGTTGCTTTTGCCATCGGAGCCCTCGGGCTCTCAATCATCACAAGCACTAATAAGGGTGAGACGGGCGAATGGTTTGTCTCGACGTGGGGATTCGCGAAACAAATTCTTCCGCTCCTTTTGTTCGGAATTTTGATTGCAGGTGCATTACTCGGTCGACCGGGGAACGAAGGTATCATTCCATCTGAGTGGGTTGCGGCTGCTGTCGGAGGAAATTCTGTATGGGCAAATCTCTTCGCTTCAGTTGCGGGCGCTTTCATGTACTTCGCCACACTCACAGAAGTTCCGATACTTCAAGGATTAATCGGAAGCGGTATGGGTAAAGGACCGGCTCTTTCTCTCTTGCTTGCCGGACCTGCTCTCTCACTTCCAAGTATGTTAGTGCTCAACAGCATCATGGGGACGAAGAAGACAATCGTTTATGTCGTACTTGTTATCATCATCTCGACAATAGCCGGTTTATTGTATGGAACTTTTTTAAAATAGAAGGGAATCGTTATGAAGAAACTACAAATATTAGGCACAGGATGTCCAAAATGTAAAAAACTTATGGAGCTGACAGACCAAGCTGCAAAGTCACTTGGTATCGAATATGAAATAGAAAAGGTTGATGACATCAAACAGATATTAGCGTTTGGTGTAATGATGACTCCGGCACTTGTCGTTAACGGTGAAGTAAAGGTGTCAGGTCGAGTACCGAGTGTTGACGAAATTAAAAAGATGATTGCATAACTGAAAGGATTTTTATGAAGCAGAAAAACATACTGACGATATTCCTCTTAGTCTTTGTAGCGTTAAGCATTGGTTACTTAATTTTTCAAGAAACCGATAAACAGCCGAACATTAAAACTGAAGAGATAACATCGGGCACCAAAATTGTCGCCTTTTATTTTCATCGCACGAAACGATGCCCGACCTGCTTAAAGATAGAAAAATATGCAGATGAAGCAATCAAAACAGGATTTGCTGACGAATTGAAAAGTGATCTATTAGAATGGCGCAATGTAAATATTGATGACAAAGAAAACGAACATTTTGAAGATGATTACCAGCTCTATGCCCAGTCGGTCGTGCTTGTCGAGATTAAGGATGGTAAACAGGAGAAGTGGAAAAATCTTGAACAAATTTGGGATTTAGTTGGAAACAAAGAAGCTTTTATAAATTTCATTCAAAAAGAGATAAAATTATTTATGGAGAAATCTTGATGGATTCGTTACTTATCAGTAGTTTAACAGCTTTATGGCTGGGTATATTGACAAGCGTGAGTCCGTGCGCACTCACAACAAACATAGCCGCCATTTCATTCATCGGAAAGCGTTTTAGTAATCCGCGAATGGTAGTAATTACCGGATTAGTATATACATTCGGACGAATGATTACCTACATGTTATTAAGTGCCATCGTGGTAGGAAGTCTTCTGACAATTCCCTCCGTCTCGAATTTTTTGCAGAAGTATATGAACAAACTTTTAGGACCTCTGTTGATTATTGTAGGGATGTCGCTGCTTAAACTGATTATGTTTTCTGTCGCTTCCTTAAATATCGGTGAGAAGATACAAAAGCGTGTAACAAGCTTGGGAATTGTAGGAACTGGTTTATTGGGAATTATTTTTGCACTTTCGTTTTGTCCGATTTCAGCGGCTTTGTTTTTTGGGAGTCTCATCCCACTTGCCATCCAGCAGCAGTCGAAAATTTTACTTCCATTTTTATTTGGAATTGGAACAGCGATTCCTGTTCTTATCTTTGCATTGTTGTTATCAATCAGTTCGACGCTTGTAAGTAGAGCTTTTAGTAAAATCAACCAATTTGAACCGTGGGCAAGAAAAATCACAGGAAGTATTTTTATTCTTGTGGGAATTTACTATTGTTTAGTATATATATTCGGAATATTAACGTGATAGTGTAAAGGGAACTTTCATGCGTGACCTTGTAAATCTATTTAAAGCATTAAGCGATGAATCCAGATTGCGGATTCTTAATCTTCTTGTACATACTGGAGAGCTGTGTGTCTGCGACATCCACCGAATCCTTAATTTTTCTCAAACAAAAGTATCACGCCATCTCACATACCTTAAGAATTCGGGTTTTGTGAAGGATGAGCGTCGGGGAATGTGGGTTCTTTATTCATTGACGAATGCAGAAGATAACGCACACAAACGATTACTGAAAGAATTAAAAGATATTTTCAATATCAACCAGGAATTGAAGAACGATATTCTTCAATTTAACAAATCTATCGAACAGGGTACTTGTACTACGTACTGCACGATTTATCCGAAGAAAAGTAAATGTAAGAGTAAATCCTGATTATGAATATAAAAATATTAATTCTTTGCACAGGTAACTCGTGTCGCAGCCAAATGTCAGAAGGATTTCTCAAGTCTTTTGATAATAATCTCGAGGTTTACTCTGCCGGCACTAAACCCGCAGATAAAATAAACCCAAAAGCAGTTCAAGTGATGAAAGAAATTGGAATAAATATAAGCGGCGGTGTACCGGAAAATGTTGACAAATATCTCAATCAACAGTTTGATTATGTAATTACTGTGTGCGACAACGCAAAAGAAACCTGCCCCGTTTTTATTGGTAACGTTAAAAAACAGTTACACTTTGGCTTTGAAGACCCGGCAGATGCAGTCGGCACAGAAGAAGAAGTTCTTTCTGAATTCAGAAAAGTAAGAGACGAAATTAAAAGAGATTTTGATAAATTCTATGAAAAGGATTTGATTGGTTAATGGATACTCGCTGGAGTTTATCCCGTACTTGATACGGGACGAGTATGACAAACAAATAGAGCCTGTCATTCCCGTCCCGATGAAATCGGGAGGAATCCAAATAATTGAAAAAAGATAGGAGGTAAAAAAAAGAGAATATATGAGTATAACTGTTACAAAAAAGCTATCGTTCTTAGACCGCTACTTAACTCTCTGGATTTTCCTTGCAATGTTCATCGGAGTTTTTTCCGGTTATCTCTTTCCGGGGATAGTCAATTTCTGGAACTCATTTCAAAGTGGAACCACCAACATTCCTATTGCAATCGGGCTTATCTTAATGATGTATCCACCACTTGCAAAAGTTAAGTATGAAGAACTCGGCGATGTTTTCAAAAATGTCAAAATTCTTTCTTTATCGCTGGTGCAGAATTGGATCATCGGACCAATTTTAATGTTCGTTCTTGCAATAATTTTTCTTCAAGACTACCCGCATTATATGGCTGGTTTAATACTGATTGGTTTAGCACGCTGTATTGCTATGGTAATCGTGTGGAACGAACTCGCAAAAGGGGATACTGAATATGCTGCCGGTTTGGTTGCGTTCAACTCTATTTTTCAAGTACTCTTCTTTTCAGTTTACGCTTATGTATTCTTAACTGTTTTACCATCCTGGTTAGGTTTGAAAACATTTGCAGTAGATATTACAATCGGGCAGATTGCCGAAAGTGTTTTCATATATCTCGGCATTCCTTTCATTGCCGGAATGTTCACTCGTTTTTTTCTGCTTAAATTCAAAAGTAAAGAATGGTATGAAAAGAAATTCATTCCTAAAATCAGTCCGATTACACTGATTGCATTATTGTTCACGATACTTGTGATGTTCTCCTTGAAAGGTGAATACATTGTAAAAATTCCGCTCGACGTAATTCGTATTGCAATTCCGCTTCTGTTCTACTTTGTGATAATGTTTCTTGTCTCGTTCTATATGGGAAGAAAGATCGGGGCGGATTATTCGAAGACCGTCACACTTTCGTTTACAGCCGCGAGCAACAATTTTGAATTAGCCATTGCCGTGGCAATAGCAGTTTTTGGTATCAATTCGGGGGAAGCTTTTGCGGCAGTAATCGGACCGCTTGTAGAAGTGCCGGTGTTAATTAGTTTGGTAAATGTTGCGTTACGGTTTCGTGTAAAATACTTCGAAAACAGTGTAAATTCAACAAAAATGAAAAAATGTTAAAAATTATCATCAAAATTTTCTGCAACGAACCCCAAATGTAAGGATATATACTGTAGAGCGCCATTGAAATAAACAGAATGCTGTTTCTAAGCAGCGACAGGGCGGATCCCTATTAGTTTAAGCAGCCCTCAGTTTATTGTCTGAGTCTTCGGGAGGACTCAGATTTTTTTATACTTCCAATAGGAACAAGAGCTTTCTTTCCGTTTATAATAATTGATGGATGAACTTCAATAAATTTTTTAATTAACAGGGCAGTTATCACACTATCAACTTCTTCTGCCGGAGCAACTCCTTTCAGCAACCGCCGGATTTGCGGGCGCGTAATTACTTTGCCGCTTCGGATGATAGCTAAAACGATTTCTTTTATGGCAACCTCTCTGCCGGTTTTTAAAGCTCTCCGAATGGAAATTTTATCCCAATCAACAACTGCCTGCCATACCGCGCCTTCATCTTTCTGAAAACTAACACGCGTTATCCATAATCTCTCCCATAATTTTAGTAACGCATCATCCAAAAGTTTGCGTCCCTTCTTGCCCGATAATCCGAACAAAAACAGCATTGACTTTCTTGAGAACGTCCCTTGCTTTAAAATTGCTTCGTATAAATCTCTCTCGAATTTCGTGTACTTTTTTATGGGGAGTTGTTTATATACTGCGTTCTTTGCACTCCGCTCCAAAATTAATGCAAGATAGTTAGTAAAAAACTTCTTCGATACGAGAGCATTCACCCCGTTGATGGAAACGATATCAAAAGTAATTTTATTCTTTCTTATCTCATTGAGAATCGATGTTGAAAATATTTCTTTCTCACTTTTTATTCCGAACAAATCACGCAAATCCGGGATTGTTAAACCGCTGTATGGTTTGAAGAAAATTATTTCAGTTTTTTTCATCAAACCAGTTAAACTTTTAATAAAAAATTTACTCGTCGCAGGTAATGGAGACATAATTAAATTATTTTCTGATGTTACGCAGGCAAAAATGAGTCGGTTTTCGAGTGTGGCGCCACAGGCGCCATGTATCGATGGCGAAGCCATCCCGTTGGGAGAAAACCTAATTTAGCGGAAAACAACCTTGTATATATTTAAATATGCGTAACATCAATTATTTTTAAAAAAGTGATGCCTAATTTTTCACTGTCGCATTCGCTGTTTTTTCGTGAGAAACAAATTTGTTATAAATCCACATTAGAATAGCAGCCAAAGTACCAACACCGGCAAGTATCAGCCAGATCATATCGGGTGTACCGGCTTCTTTTGCAAACACCTTGTAAATGTAACCACCGAATGTCCCGCCGAACACCCAGCCCATCGCTATCGGTAAAAAGGCATAGCCCTGAAAAAGTCCGATTTGACCTTTGGGTGCAAGGTTTGCTATGTACTCATAATATCGGGGGGCTTGCGTCATCTCGCCGATCGCAAAGATTACGAGTGCAGGAACAATAACCCACAAGGTTGGATTCATATAAATTATGATCCACGTTAATGCCGATAAAGCAAACCCGGTTGAGATTGCTGTAATCGGAGATAGCTTGACTGTTAAACGATTGACTAATACTTGAAGGAAGATTATACTCCACGCACCTGTTGATTCAACAAGCTCGAAGGGTACATCTTTCGATATGAAATCTCGTATAAAGTACGGAATGATAATAAAAATTTGCCAGAACATTATCCAATACAATGAGAAGATAAGTAAGAAAGTAATGAAGCGGAAGTTTTTAAGTACATAAATCAGGTTAGATAATTTTTCTTTGAGTAAACCGCCGGGTGCATCTTCAACTCCGCCCGGTTCTTTAAAAAATATTAATGTACTAACGAACATAAGAGCACAGGAAATTGCTGAAACTAAATAGACATAGGCGATTCCGATACTGTCCCGTACTAAATATGCGATTAATGGTCCAAGTGCACCGCCAACATTTACAAGCATATAATAAATCGCATAGCCGAGTGATTTCGATTGAGGAGTTGTGGTTTTGGATACCGTCCCTAAAACTGCGGGCTTAATAAATGAGCCACCGATTGCCGTGAAAATTAAAATGGCTGTTAAAGTCCAAAAGAGATGTTCTTTGGCAATCATTTCGGAAAACGGCGGGATACCCGTTGCACCGATTAGAAAATAACCGATTGCTAAAATAAAGAAAGCAAAGGTGAACGATTTCCTGAAACCAAATTTATCGGCTAAAGCCCCTGCAAAAATTGGGAGGAAATAAATTAACCCGCCGAATATCGAAGAGAGCTTGCCTGCTTCGAACTCATCGAAGTGCAAATGATCGCGTAAGAAAATACTCAAGACCGCCGCCTGACCATAGTAAGCAAGCCGCTCAAATAATTCCATAATATTTGCTACCCAGAACTGTCTCTGAAAACCTGTCTTTAAAAAATCAATCTGTTTTTGAATACTCACGTTGGCTCCTTTTTTATATTAGAACTATTTCATTCTGTACTTCACCGGTTACAATTGCTTCGCCGTTATGCTTGATGAACATATTAAGTTCGCTACGAACCGCCATCTCGCCTTCTAAATAAATTCCCGGTTCAATCGAGAAACAAGATCCCGGCATCAACTGACGCTCGTCTTTTGTTTCGAGATTGTCGATATTTGCACCGTTACCGTGAACCTCGGCGCCGATTGAATGACCGGTTCGATGGACGAAATATTTTCCGTAACCGGCTTTTTTTACAACGTTGCGGCATACGTCATCCACTTCCCAGCCGAAGCAAGGTTTCTTCTTTGCAAATTTTTCCTGAACAAATTTTACCGCGGCAGTGCGTGCATATTTCGCTGCATTAAATATCTCGACATATTTTGGCGGCGGGTTAACGCCAATGTATCCGACCCAAGTTATATCGTAATAAACTCCATTTGGTACATCTTTTTTCGCCCATAAATCAATTAATACCGTGTCTCCTGTTTTAAATTTCCTTGAGTTTTGCGGTGTCGGTTCAAAGTGGGGATCAGCAGGATGGTCGTTCGTCCCGACAATTGGGGCGCTGTGAGTAATTAAACCTTCTTCCTTAAAACGTTTCATTATAAACTGCTGAATATCATATTCGGTTAGATCCAATTTTTCTTTTACCGATTTTCCGATTAACCCGAAAGCTTCCTTTCGTATTCTATCAATAAGTTTCGACGCTTGGAGATGAAGACGATAACCTTTTTCATCTATAAACGCTTCGAACTCAGTTACCAAATCCGCCGACGATACTACTTGATGCCCGAAGCTTTTTACGAGTTCAACTGTTCCGGCATCGACTATTGAGATGTACGGGATATTATTTTTTGGAGAATACTGCATTGCAATTTTCTTTTTCGGTCCTAACATTTTTTTAAGGAGTGCGTGCTGTTGTTCCCATGGTAAGTAAACATCTTTTTTGCCGGGGAGTGAATCGAGTTTAAACTTTTCGACGCTGTGGGTTAACTTGCGGGGTTCGCCTTTTGCCGGAATAAAATAAAACCAGCGTCGTGTTGCCATTTTGGTGCTGTCGAGCCCTAAAATGCGGTAAGCTAACATGTCTCGATTGTGAAAATCGTAGAAAAGCCAGCCATCGAAACCGCGTTTACGCAAAACTATTTGTATCTTCTTCAAGTCCATTATGAATCTCCTAAAAAATTATATGAATAATTACCAACCAAATTACATAAAGTTTTTGTTTGTTTCAAGTCGCACCGATTTGTAATTAACAATTCGTTTTAATAATTTGTAACCAAATTTATTTAGGGGTGTAAGTATGAAACATATCTCAAATCTATTGTTGCTCGAGGAGATACTTTATGAAAAATATCTCCTAACAAAAAAGGAAAAATTTAATTATTCTGTTCCACCTCAATGGCTTAAGCACAAACAGTCGGGACGGAAAGCGGTTAAAGTCCATCCTTACAAATTTTTCCTGGACTCCGTAAGATTTGTAAAAAAATATAAATCGCACAAAATACAAACTACCAAACAGGGCAATTGGACTAAAGATGCTGTAATTTACAATTTATTCGCACGAAGCGGTGCCGCATTCAATCACAGTCATAATGGCAAACTCGATTTGCCGGTCAATTCCGAGGGCTTCCGTGAAACCGGATCGTTTCTCAAGGCAATTGCGCTTTTACCTTATTTTAAATCGTTGGGAGTGAATACTATTCATCTCCTTCCCATAACCTCGATTGGAGTTGACGGGAATAAGGGAACGCTCGGCTCGCCTTATGCAATAAAAAATCCGTATGAAATCGATACTAACCTTGCCGAACCAAATATCGGAGTTGGCGCTGAAATTGAATTTGCCGCATTCGTTGAGGCGGCGCACAAACTTGGAATACGAGTAGTTGTCGAGTTCGTTTTTAGAACGATGGCTAAGGACGGCGACTGGGTTAAAGAACATCCGGAATGGTTTTACTGGATAAAAGAAAATGTGGAAGACCGCGAACCCCGTTCAACCGATGAAACAAAATACGGTTCACCAATTTTTTCAAAAGAAGAATTAGAAAAAATATTTTACGCAGTAAGTCGGCAAAGGTTTGATAAACTTGTTTCTCCGCATCGGATATATCGGGAGATGTTCACTGATGCACCGAAGAAAGAAACGATTCATAAATCAGGAAACAGGTACGTAGGAATTTTAGATGAGGGAACACGGGTAAGAATTCCGGGTGCATTCGCTGATTGGCCCCCCAACGATACACAGCCGCCCTGGGGCGATGTTACTTACCTAAAATTATATCAGCATCCGGATTTCAAGTATATCGGTTACAACACCGTGCGGATGTATGACGAACATTTATCGAAACCTGAAAATATTAACAAACCGCTTTGGGAAAAAATCGTCGGAATTATTCCGCACTACCAACGTTCGTTTGGAATTGATGGTGTAATGATAGATATGGGGCATGCCCTTCCGATGGATTTGAAACATCAGATGATCAGCAAAGCCCGCGAGATTAACCCTGACTTTGCATTTTGGGATGAAAATTTTTCTATTTCAAATAAAAGTGTTGACGAGGGATATAATGCTGTAATCGGTTATGTGTGGAGCGATCAACACAATACAGAGCGGTTAAAACAGATATTATATAATTTTTCGTGCGATGGTTATCCGATACATTTTTTTGCTACACCCGAAAGCCATAACACTCCGCGTGCAGCAGCCCGGCAGGGTGGAATCAAGTTCTCGAAATATTCCTGGGTGGTAAATAATTTCCTTCCTGCCATTCCTTTCATCCATAATGGTTTTGAAATTGGCGAGACATTTCCGATTAATACCGGACTCGGTTTTTCGGCTGAAGACTTACTCGAATTTCCTTCGCACAAGCTGCCGTTATTCAGCGAGTTTGCATTCGATTGGAATTCTAAATATGATTTTACTAAATTTATACAACATATTTCCGAAATTCGAAAAAAACATCACAAACTGATTACAAACACAAATCCGAAAAGTTTTGTATGTTATCGGACGCAACACCCGGATCTGGTAGTATTCGAACGCAGAAATCGGAAGCGGCTTATTATTGCAGCAAACGGTAATGCCGAAAAAGCTGTGAGTCTTGATATTGATATAAGTACTAAAAAACACAGAACAACCGATTTGATTTCCGGCAGAATTTTGAAAATAGAAAAAGGAAAATTAGTTTTGAACTTAAAACCATTCGAGTGTTTAGTATTAGAATTATGATTCATATTAAAAAAATATTCATACCTCTGATAGTTGTTGTGGCAGCGGTTCTAATTTATTCCTGTTCGGATAACGACCCACGTCCTAAAATTCTAATTTGGCATCAGATGCGGGTAGATGAACGGGAAATTTTAGAAACACAGTTGGAGCGATTTAGAAAAGAGAATCCAGAACTGCGTGTTGAGCAGATGTATAAAGAGACCGAAGAACTCCGTTCAGGGTTTATTATCGCGACTATCGCAGGGCAAGGACCTGATTTGGTTTACGGTCCTTCCGATCAAGTGGGTCCCTTTCAAGTGATGGATATAATTCTCCCTCTCGACACTTTATTTGAACGTGAGTGGCTCGATAAATTTAATCCGAAAGCACTAACTCATTACAAAGGCGGACTTTACCAGATTGCCGATAAGCTTGGTAATCATCTAACGCTGGTTTACAATAAAGCTTTAGTAACCACACCACCACAAACCGATGTTGAGATGATCGAGCTTGCGAAAAAAATTATGGTATTTGATAAAGATGGAAAACCGCAGCGTTATGGTTTAGTTTGGAATTATACCGAACCATTTTTCTTCGTCCCATTCTTAAGCGGATTCGGCGGGTGGGTGATGGATGAGAATGGAAATCCGACTTTAAATACTCAAGCAAATATCGATGCACTGAATTTTATTAAAGATTTACGCGACAAACACAAAATAATTCCTAATGAAGCCGACTACAATATTGCGGATCTTTTATTTAAGGATGGAAAAGCCGGAATGATTATTAACGGCGATTGGTCGTGGACAAGCTATGCAAAAGCCGGTATTAATATCGGAATTTCGCCTCTTCCAAAAATAACTAAGACCGGTTTATGGTGCGCGCCGATGGTTTCGCCGAAGGGTTATTCGATTAATGCAAATGTTAAAAAAGAAAAATTGATTGAAGTTATTAGGTTATTAAAATTTTTACTCGCTACTGAACAACAAATGGAAAATACTAAAATGCTTAAGACGATGCCGACATTAATTGAAATGTATGACGACCCTTTTTTCAAGAATGACGAAATAATGGTGAACTCGCAGTTACAGATTGACCGCGGCAGAGCGATGCCGGTTGTTCCTGAACTTCGTGCTATCTGGGATGCGATGCGTCCGAGTTATCAGGCTGTTTTGGGCGGCGCTAAAACTGCTGAACAAGCCGCTAAAGATATGCAAGAATTTGCAATCAGAAAAATTAAAGAAATGAATGAATGAGCAAACTATCCCGAAATCTTTTCATCGCATTTTTTGTCGGTCCAACAATACTAATTTTGCTCGCCGTTGTATTCTATCCTTTTATTTACAACCTGATAATTTCATTTTCGAATATGAACCTTCGGCATATCAAGGATTGGGAGCTGATCGGGTTGGTGCAGTATATAAAAGTATTTACCGATCCCACGGAGCCGACTTTCTTCAATGTATTTCTAAAAACAATCATCTGGACTTTTACAAACGTCTTCTTCCATGTTGTAATCGGAGTTTTTCTTGCATTACTTTTAAATCAGCATATTCGCGGTAAATCGGTTTATCGTACACTTTTAATTTTACCATGGGCAATACCGCAATACATCGTTGCATTAACGTGGCGCGGAATGTTTAATTACGAGTACGGGTCAATAAATCTAATCATCACAAAATATCTCTCTCTCCCGGCTGTCGAGTGGCTAAAAAGTCCTACCGAGGCTTTCCTCGCCTGTATTCTCACAAATATATGGCTTGGTTTTCCTTTTATGATGGTGGTGGCTTTAGGAGCGCTGCAAAGTATTCCACACGAACTTTACGAAGCAGCCGACATCGACGGAGCTTCGTGGTTTCAAAAACTCAAGAATATTACCCTTCCGCTGATACGACCGGTTATGATTCCTGCAATTACTCTTGGAATAGTTTGGACTTTCAACAACTTGAATATCATTTGGCTTGTAAGCAATGGCGGCGAACCGTCCGACCAAACTCACATTCTTATTTCCTTTGTTTACAAAGCTGCTTTTAATTTATACAGATACGGATATGCTGCCGCACTTTCGTTTGTGATTTTTATAATCCTGCTGTTTATAAGTCTTGCTTTTATGAAACGAACTAAAGCAACTGAAGGAGCGTATTGAAAAACAAATTCAAATCAAAAAAAATTTTAGCAAAAATCGCAACGCATATTACACTGATTATTTTTGCGATCATAGCAGTTTATCCTGTATCGCAGGTTATAACAATTTCGCTGCGTCCTGCCGACCGGTTGCTTTCAACTTCATTGGAAATAATCCCCGACAACGCAACACTGAATGCTTACATCGATCTTTTCACGAACCGTCCCTTTTTGCTTTGGACTGCTAACAGTGCATTTGTTGCGTTGGTTGTAACTTTAACCGGTGTTGTGTTTGCGGCGATGGCGGGTTATGCTTTTTCACGTTTCAAATTCATCGGTAAAAAAACCGGCTTGTTAAGTTTGCTTGTTACTCAAATGTTCCCCGCTACAATGCTGCTGCTTCCTCTCTACATTATGTTAATATATTTGGGATTAATAAATACTTATTTAGGCATCATAATTATTTACACTGCAACCGCCCTCCCTTTTTGCGTTTGGACGATGAAAGGTTACTACGATACAATTCCTTTCAGTTTAGAAGAAGCTGCAAAGATTGACGGCTGCAATCAGTTTCAGGCGTTTTACAAAATCATTATTCCGCTTGCATCGCCGGCGCTTGTGATCACAGGACTTTTTTCGTTTATGACTGCTTGGTCGGAATACATTGTTGCAGCACAAGTTTTACAGGATGCCCAACTATGGACTCTTCCTCTCGGACTGAAATCATTCGAGGCGAATATGACAACCGAGTGGGGGTTGTATGGAGCTGCTTCGTTTATCGTGATGATACCGGTAGTCGTCCTGTTCCTTGTTCTCAGTCGCTGGCTTGTTTCCGGTTTAACACTTGGCAGCGTGAAGGGTTGATCCAACCGATTCCCTTTTTTTGCTTCTAATTCTATTATTTATCATATTTGAAACGAACTTATGGCTGCATTTTTGCCAAAAAATACTATTCCGCTTGCGAAACCGACCAAGCAACAGCGTCCGACAATCAAACTTGTTTTAAGAATTTCGATCGGTTTGCTGCTCCTTTTTATTATTTCCTTGATGTTTCCTTCGACTGCATCAATCGAAATAACCTACAAAGTTGGCGCGGTATGGTCAGAAAATGACCTCATCTCCCCCTTCTCTTTCCCGATTTTAAAAGATCAAAAACAATATGAAGCTGAAGTTGAAGAGGCAAAATCTAAAGTCTATAAAGTTTTTATTGTAGATGAACAGATAGCTGTTGCTCAACTCGCACATTTTAAAAGCATACTCAGTGATCTGAAGGCATTTATAAATATTCAAAAGCAATCGAAGATACAGTTCTCGGAGAATGACTCGGTGCGATTGAAAGAGATTTATTCAAGATATTCGAACCTCCTTACTGATTACAATTTAAAAATTCTTGAACGGAATTTTAATTGGGTAGAAATTGAAACCGGTCTATCCTTGCAACTCAAAGCAGTTTTTGACCGTGGCGTGCTCGATCAAAAATACAAGTCGATAGAAAACAATTATATTGCACTTCGCAAAGGGACGGTGGAAGTAATACTGCCCGCAACAAATTATTACGATCTCGACACTGCGTTGCAAAAAATCGATAACAAAATTTTTGAAAAGTTCGGTGAAAATAATTTATCAAGTTTTTTAGTTCAACTCGTTCCGCTCGTTTTAAAAGCCAATGTAATTTATAGTTCCACAGAAACCGACAAGCTGATTGCTGCAGCGGCTGAAATGGTTCCGCGCACGTTGGGCTATGTGGCGCACAACGAACGAATCGTGAGTAAGCATGAACGAATAACTTACGAGACGAAGTTAAAATTAGAATCGTTGCATCAAGCCAAAGCCGAACAGCAAGGCGGCAAAACTCCAATATCCGAAAGATTGGGCGTTATTTTACAGGTCGCAGTAATCCTGATGCTTTACTCGATCTACCTTTATCTATTTAGAAAGAGGATTTTTCACGATAACTCTAAACTCCTCTTAATTTCTATTGTAATTTTGATGCAGGTAACGTTCGCTTATATTTCAACGAAACTTGATAGCTCGGTTTCCTTACAATATCTGATTATTATTCCGGCATCGGCAATGCTTTTAACAATCATATTTGATTCGCGTGTTGCTTATTACGGAACTGTTGTAATGGCATTCTTAATTGCCGGCGTAAGAGGAAACGATTACGAGCTTGCTTTAGCTTCGTTAGTTGCGGGGGCATTGGCAGCTTATACGGTGCGCGACATCCGGCAGCGAACTCAAATATTCAGATCGATGGTATTTATTTTTGTCGGATATGCTTTATCTATTACTGCATTCGGACTTCAACGCGGCGAAATATTTATCTCGATACTCCAGGATTATGGTTTTGCACTTGCCAATGCAATTTTTTCACCGGTTCTTACATACGGATTGCTAATATTTTTCGAAAGATCTTTTAAAATAACAACTGATTTAACATTGGTTGAGTTGACGGATCCGAACCATCCATTGCTTCGGATGTTACGCGAAAAAACTCCGGGTACATACCATCACAGTATGATGATAGGAAATTTAGCCGAAGCCGCCGCCGATGCTATTAACGCCAACACGGTTCTTGCCCGTGTCGGGGCGTATTATCACGACATCGGAAAAACAATTAAACCTGAATATTTTGCTGAGAATGAATTTCAAAAAAAGAGCAAGCATCAAAAGTTGACTCCCCGCATGAGTGCCCGAATAATCATTATGCACGTGAAGGAAGGAATCGAAACAGCACGCGAATACAGTTTGCCCGAGGCAGTTATTGATTTTATACCTCAGCATCACGGAACAACGCGAATTTCTTTTTTTTTCGATAAAGCATTGAAACTTGCAGCAGCCGGAAAAACCAGAGATGAAATAAGAGATGAAGATTACCGCTATCCCGGTCCGAAGCCACAATCGAAAGAAACTGCTATTGTAATGTTGGCTGACATCGTGGAAGCATACACGCGAACGCTCTCCGAATTTACTCCCGAACGATTGGAAGCAGCAATAGATGATAGAATTAAAATGCGCTTTATTGAAGGACAACTCGATGAGTGCAATCTGACTTTACGCGACCTTACAAAAATTAAAGAGGCATTCCTTAAAATACTGATAGGCACTTACCATCAACGGATTAAATATCCTGAAGAAAAAATTGTAGAAGAAATTCCGGAAGCAACAATTAACGAAGCCGAAAACTTACCGGATAATAGTAAACAAGAAGGAGTGTAGTTTGCAGGAACATCTTCGTTCGTACATACATTTTTTAAGCTTGGAAAAAAATTCTTCCGATAATACGATTGCTTCATATAAACACAACGTCGGTAGATATATTAATTTTTTAGAATCGAAAAAAATTGTATCACCCGAAAACATCACTGAAGAAATAATCAGTAGTTACTTGAAATCGTTATCCAAGTTGCTTTTATCGGCACGCAGTATTTCTCAAAACATATCTGCTATTAAAGGTTTCCATAAGTATTTAATTGGAGATGAAATCACTAAAAACAATCCCACACAGTATTTAACAACACCCAAACTTCCCAAAAATTTGCCTGAAGTTCTGACGTTGCCAGAGGTTGATTTAATCTTAGCAAAACCTGATACGACTCAGCCGTTAGGAACAAGAGACCGTGCGATACTTGAAACATTATATGCGACAGGTATGCGTGTTTCGGAGTTGCTGATTTTAAAACAGTCCGACATTAACGCTGAATTTGGCGTAGTGAGAGTTTTCGGGAAAGGGTCGAAGGAAAGATTAATTCCCATCGGCAAATCGGCTTTGGAGTGGATTAAAAAATATAAAGAAAATGTAAGAATAAATTTGATGAACGTGCAAAAAAGATTACAGCGCAAATCGTCGGATGTTTTATTTTTGAATGCACGCGGAAAACAAATGACGCGGATGGCGGTATGGAACATAGTCGATAGATATACACGGGAAGCCCGTATTGAAAAGCCGGTGCATCCGCATACTTTCCGGCATTCGTTTGCAACTCACTTGCTTGAAGGCGGCGCCGATTTACGTGCTGTTCAGGAAATGTTAGGACACTCCGATATTTCGACGACTGAAATTTATACGCACATCGATAAAGAATATTTGAAAGAAGTTCATAAAACATTTCATCCGCGAGGATAAGTGAAAAACATCAAATCCGCCGAAGGCGGACAAAAATAAAAAATTTAGATTATGAATATTCGAAATGAAATTATAGGAATCGACACCGAGGTCCCATGTCTTGATGGCAAAAACCGCAAATATGTATTTTTAGATAATGCTGCAAGCACACCATCGTTTAAAAGTGTTTTAAAGTGCATCGAAGATTTTATGCCTTGGTACTCGGGAGTGCATCGTGGAACAGGATTTAAATCGCTCCTTTCAACCGAGTTATTCGACAGTGCTCACGAGATTGCGGGTAATTTTGTAGGCGCCGATTTGAATACGAACACAGTAATATTTGTAAAAAACACAACCGAGGCAATCAATAAATTAGCAGCACGTTTCAATTTTTCACCCGACGATATTGTAGTAACAACAGCAATGGAACATCATTCGAATGATTTACCATGGCGAAAGCATGCAAAGGTTGTTCATCTCGGCACTACCAACGATGGGCATCTCGATTTAAATCAATTCGAAAGCACGATTCGTAGATACGACAGACGTATTAAACTTGTTGCTGTGAGCGGTGCTTCTAATATTACGGGTTACATCAATCCGATTTATGAAATTGCAAAGCTAACTCATAAATTTGGTGCAAAGATTTTCGTTGATGCTGCTCAACTTGTTCCGCACCGCGCTGTAGATGTTCGTGTTGACGATGATGAAAGTCATCTCGATTTTATTGCATACTCTGCTCATAAAATGTACGCACCATTTGGGACCGGAGTTTTAATCGGATCGAGGAAATTTTTTGAAAACGGAGTTCCGGAAATGGTCGGCGGCGGTGTAGTCGATATTGTAACTCTCGATGAAGTTTTCTGGAATCACCCACCATTTAAGGAAGAAGCCGGAAGTCCCAATGTAGTGGGTGGAGTTGCTCTTGCTCGGGCAATTTTACAGCTTCAGGAAATTGGAATGGATAAAATTGCTGAACACGAAAATCATTTGTTGAATTACTCTTATGAAAAATTAAAAAAAATAACAGATGTAAAATTGTATGGTAACACCGATAATTTCAATTCAAAAGTTGGTGTAATTTCGTTCAACATACAAGGTAAACATCATGCACTCGTTGCAAGTATATTGAGCTATGAGGGGGGTGTTGGAGTTCGCAACGGATGTTTTTGTGCGCATCCGTATGTTAAACATCTTTTAAACGTACCCGCCGATCAAGAAGCAAAACTTATTGATGAAATCAGCACTGGGAACAAATCGAACTTGCCGGGAATGGTACGTGCAAGCTTTGGTTGTTATAATAATGAAGAAGATGTTGATAGATTTGTGGAGATGTTGGAAAGAATCGTTAAAAATGATTATAAGGGTGAATATATCATAAATCCCGAAACAGGTGTTTACACAATAAAAGGTTTTCAGGTTAATTTACAAAAATATTTTCCAATGCACCGTAGTAGCGCAGCAACAGGAGAAAAAAAATATCCTGAATCAGCTTGAATGCGTTTCTTTATGAGTTCTACTACTTTCCTGTTCTTGCTTTTGCACGTTTATTATACGGACTTGCCGGAAATTTTTCGATAAACTTCTTGTATTCTTTTATTGCTTCAGGTTTATTCCCCATTTCCCAATGTGAATTAGCAATCATAATAGCTGCATCGTCTTTCTTCTCAGAAATTTTATAATTAAAAACCTTCTCGAAAAATTCAATTGCGGCTTGATAATTTTTCAAACCAAAGTTCGATTCACCTATCCAATAGTAACAATTGTCTTCTAAATCTTTGCGGGTTCCACCATCAATTATAGCTTGTAGTTTTGTGATGGCATCTTTATAATTTTTCTTTTTGAAAAAATCGAGGGCAATTTGATAGTCCGATTCAGCTTCTTTTATTACCGGCTTTGAGGGTTCCGACAAAGTTTGAGTTGGTGGGAGTATCGGTGGTGCAACCGCGGGTGTTTTTACTTTTACTTTTTCCTCGGATAGCTGAGTCTCTAATTGAGCCGCTTTGGCGGTTAAATTGCGGATGTCCTGTTCAAACCGGGTTATTTGCTGTTTAAGTTGTGCATTTTCTTTCGCAAGCGCATCAGTTTTCTGTTGTGCTAACTCAAGTTCCGACGGATCGCGTGTAACTGAATCCTGTTCGGTTGCTTCGTCCGAAGAGGCACATCCATTCAAAAAAAAGATGCCTATGCAAATTACTAATGTTGCAAACAACTTTTTCATACATCCTCCTTAAAATATATTGATGATGTTAATTTTTAGTCGAGTTAATTTATATAATATAGTATTTAAAGTCAAGTTTATAGCGTAAGACGGTAAAAGTCAAATTTTGTTATTAATACTCGTTTTTAATATATTTTAAAAAAAAGTTTAAGAATTTTCAGATGGTTAAATCATTAATTACAATTATTTTTGTTTTGTTTTTTTTAGGGGGATGCGGCGGCACAAAACCGGAAGTCGCCTCCAAAACCGATACAATCAAAACTGTTGACCGCGAGAAGGCATTGGATCACTTTGTTAATGGTTCAATTTATGACCAAAAAGGTGATTATGCAAAGGCGGTTCTGGAGTATCAAGATGCATTAAGATACCATCGTGATGCGGCAATCTATTATGCACTATCGAAGAGTTATACAGCTCTCAGGAAATTTGATTTAGCAGCTCAAGCGGCAAGCGAAGCGATAAACTTAGAGCCCAAAAAGAAAGAATATTATACAAATCTTGCTGAAATTTATATTAATTCAGGTGCGTTCGATAGTGCAATAAAAACTTATGATAACTTAATTCAAATCGACTCGACTGATTTCAACGCTTGGTACGGTTTGGCTCGACTTCATCAATTTACAAGTCCGTCTAAGGCAATTCAAATTTATAACAAAATGGCAGAACGTTTTGGAGTTAGCTGGGAAGTTTCGATGCAATTAACCGACTTATACCGGATGCTTGGAAAGATTGATGAAGCGATTTTAGAAATAAAAAAGTTACGCGCAATCGATTCCGGAAATATTGAACTTACAAAAGCGTTAGCTGAAATGTATCTGACGTCGGGAAAAAGCGATTCGGCACTTGTTCTGTATAACGACATCATCGAACTGTTCCCAACCGATGTTGAAACAAGGGCGGCGCTAACACATCTTTATTTACTGCAACAAGATTATCAGAAAGCTGCAAGTCAGTTTGATTTTGTGATGAAAGGCGAAGTTCTTTCTATCGCAGATCAATTAAAATTCGGTCAAATATTTATTGCTTTCATACAAAAAGATTCTGCTGTTGCACCGTATGCCCTAAATCTTTTCGAAAAAATTCGTAACCAATATCCTTCCGATTGGAGACCCTACTGGTTAATCGGTGTTACAACATCAATAATGAAGTTAGATTCAGTGGCTATCGAAAATTTTAAAAAAGTTACTGAACTCGACAAGCGAAATCCGGATGGCTGGGTGTACTTGGCATCAGTCTATTATGAAAAACAAGATTTCCCAACGACTATAAAAATATTAGAAGAAGCTAAAAATTTTGTTCCTGATGAGTTCAGGGTTTATTTGCTGTTGGGTGTTTCGTATCAAAGAATGCAAAAGTTAGAAAGTGCGGCGATCATTCTTGAAAAAGCAATCGGGCTGGACGAAAAAAATGTGGATGCGCTGAGTGCATTGGCTTTAGTTTACGACGACCTGAAACGTTATGAAGAATCGGACAGTTTGTACGAAAAAACATTGCGGCTTTATCCAAACAACCACCTCTTACTGAATAATTATGCCTACAGTTTGAGTGTTCGAAATGTACAAATTGACCGTGCATTGCGAATGGCTCAGGAGGCAATCAAACAACAACCAAAGAATCCTTCCTATCTTGATACGATTGGCTGGATATATTTTCAGATCGGGGATTACAACTCAGCTTTGAAATATATTTCCCAGGCGATAGAAGCCGGTGAAGTAAGTTCTGTTGTTCTCGAACATTTGGGCGATGTATATTTCAAGTTAGGTAACAAGGATAAGGCAATCGAGAATTGGCAATCGGCGTTGCAAAAAGATTTGAACAACAAGCAATTACAGGAAAAAATTGAGCGGGGTAGTTTGTGAAGCCGTTTTTATTATGGTTTGCTTTGTTGGCTTCGGTTTTATTTGTTGGTTGTAGTGCAACGCAAAATATTAGCCGCGAATTTAATAGTGCGGCTGAATTTGAAGAATATTTCGAAAACCGCGTTGGTGGTATTAAAACTTTTAGTGGCAGCGGCAGTCTAACAATCGAGACTCCTGAATTTTCGAATAGCGCCAATTTTAAATTAAACATAAAAAAGCCCGATTCGTTAAGGATTGAACTGGCGGGACCATTCGGTATTTCTGTCGGAACGCTTATGATTTCACGACAAAATTTTGTATTTTTTAACGGTATCGAGAATCGCCCGGTAAAAGGAAAAACTGATTCTAATTTGTTAAGTTCAATTATAAATATGCCGATTACTTTTGATGAGATATTAAATATTTTTACAGGGTCATATTTCTATTCAGCAACTGATTATGCTAATGCCGAGATGAATACAAACGAAGAGTATTATTTAGTTCGTAATAATCACGAATCAACCTCCAAAGAAATTTGGATAGATAAAAAGAATTTAAATGTTACGAAACTTCTTAATATCGGAAAAGATCGGAAAATTGATTTGGAAGCGACTGCCAAAAGTTATGAAAAGGTTTCAGGCATTGAAGTTCCCAATTGGGTAAGAATAATTTTTCCGAAACAAAAACGAAGTTTAACTATAGCATACGATAATATTAAAGTGAATCAACCGGTTAAAGTGAGTGAATAATTTTATGAAATATACTATTTACATATTATTGATAATTTTTACGGCTTTGACTACTGCTCAAACCCAACAAGATGAAATCAAAAAACGACAAACCGAATTAAATAAGATACGAAACGAGATAGAAGGTTGGGAAAAAAAGATACAGCAGGGTGAGAAGCAGGAGAAATCGACATTAGAAATTCTTGATTCGTTCGACAAACAACTGACCTTGCTCCGGAATCTTACCAATAAACTTCGTGAAGAAGAAGTTGGATCCGAAAAACGAATTAATGTTATGCGCAAAAGTATCGGTGAACTTGAGGAACAACTATATTTTATCAAGAAACAATATTCAAAATTTGTTTTGAATGCCTACAAACAGGGCAGGACACAAGACCTCGAGTTATTGGCATCTTCCAAGTCGGCGAATCAACTTGTGGTTCGTTCAACATACATGAAAAAATTTTCAGAGTACAGACAACGTGATATCGAAACAATAACTGCGAAGTATAAGGACCTCGATAAACAAAAAATACAATTGGTAAATCAATTGCTTGATAACCGAAGTCTGCTTGCCAGTAAGAGAGAAGAAGAAGAGAAGATTATTGAAAAAACCAAGGAGCGTAAAAAAGTTTTAGAATCGATAAAGCAAGACAAAAAAAATTATGCTAAAGAAATAGAACGGAAGAAAAAATCTGTCCAGGATTTAGAATCAATGATAAGTAAATTGATTGAATCAGACCGCAAAAAAAGCGAGCGTAAAACTCAGGTTACCGACTCTCCCGATATTTCAACATCTTACTCATCAACTGGGGGTGGTAATTTTTTTAACAGACGCGGGACACTCCCCTGGCCCGTCAAAAAGGGCAAATTATTGAATAAATTCGGCGAGAACCAACATCCTGTATTAAAAACTATTTCACAAAATACCGGGATCGATATTTCAGTACCGGCAGGGACCGATGTGTATTCGGTTTCCGAAGGCGAAGTAGCTACGATCTGGTGGCTGCCTTCATTCGGTAATTTAGTAATCGTTAATCATAACAATGGCTACCGGACTGTGTATGCCCACCTTTCGGAAATCGAGGTTAGTGAAGGGCAAAAAGTTTCGGAAGGAACCCGAATCGGTAAAAGCGGCGACACGATAAACGGACCATTGGTGCATTTTGAAGTGTGGAAAGACCGTG
Source organism: uncultured Ignavibacteriota bacterium (assembly GCA_947085405.1). Lineage (GTDB taxonomy): Bacteria > Bacteroidota > Ignavibacteria > UBA10030 > BY39 > JASEGV01. The sequence goes on along the minus strand of CAMTWO010000008.1, from coordinate 9,899 downwards.
AAAAACAAAACCCCGAACTTTGGCTTCATCCACAGGGCGTTTCAAAAAAATAAATATGGATAAGAACAAACTTATTCAAATACTGATTGGTTCTGTTTCTACCTTATTTTTAATTGGGATTATTTTTTTATTCCCCTCACTATTTGGCGATTTAGATGAAAATGTTTTGCATTCTAAATTTGCGTTACGGGGTGAAACAAAGATCGACACTTCGATAGTAATTCTATATTTAGACAACGACGATATAACCGCATTAGGCGGCTGGCCCCTTAAAAGAAATTATTACGCCCTTCTTATAAACGTTCTGAACGAATTGGGAGCAAAGGTAATCGGCTTCGGCATTGCTTTAACAGAAACCAATCAAGAGCGTCCCGAATACGACGATTTAATTGCTAACGTAGTTCAAAAAAATAATAATGTTGTTTTATCCGGCTATTTTAAATCGATAAGTAACGAGGGACCTAATTTAACTTCACGTTTGCCCGAAGGTGTTGGTTACCGATTGGATCAAAAAAATAAACTCTTATCGGGCGAAGAAATTAATTTACCCTTTGAAAAACTATTGACTTCAGCATATTCGGTCGGTCATGAAAATTTAACTGCCGATTCCAAAGTACCTTTGTTCATCTCATCCGGGACTGGTTTGATGCCAGCTTTTTCGTTCGAAATTTTAAGGCGGTTTCTTGATGCCGAAAAGAGCGACGTTGTAATTGGAAAGTCGAGAGCAATCATAAAAACACCGGTTCGGAGTGTTGAAATTCCGTTCAACGATGATGCAACGGTGAACATAAATTATCCGGGTGGAGTAAATTCGTTGCAAGCGATACCTGTCGTAGAATTTTTACAAGCCTATAATTTAAGCAAGCGTGGTGGAATTACAGATATTGATGTTAATAAAATTAAAAACAAACTCGTTTTAGTAGGTGTAATCGCACAGGGCAGAAGCAGCTTCTTGTCAACTCCGTACTCGAAGCAATTCCCGGCATTGGGAGTTCATGCTTCGATTATCCATAATGCACTTCATAATAATTTTGTAGCCAAGCTTCCCAAAATTTGGGAATATTTAATTCTGTTGTTAATCGGAACTGCCGCGAGTGTTTTAATTTTTCGCAAGAACGAACTCATAAGCTTGCTTATTTTAGGAGGGATAATTTTATTTTACACTGTGTTGTCGTATCTCTGTTTTTTAATTTTCAATCTTGAGGTGCCGATAACCGGATTTTTATTTGTTGCATTATTTTTACCTTTTGGTTTATTAGTTTACAAACATAGAATTGTAAAGCGAACAATGTATCACCTTGAATCGGAGAAGGATGCGATTGCAAAAAAATTGCGGCAGCGTGAAGAGCGACTACTGCGACTCGAGAACGAACTAAAAGAAGCAGAACTGAAGCAAGCTACAGATAAGACTGCTATCCTGTTAGAGAAGATAAATAAGTACAGAAACGAACTCAAAACTCTAAAAGAAAAAGCATCCGACCCGCACATAAACATTGAGGAAGGGGCTGATAAAGTTGAGCCGCAAAACTTTGAAGGAATAATTTATCATCCGCAAGGACCGATGCAACCCATAATTGAATTTGTGAAGAAGATTGCCGACAACGATGCAGCAGTATTGATATTAGGCGAAAGCGGAACCGGAAAAGAATTAATTGCGAAAGCAATTCATAAAACAAGTAAGAGAGCGAACAATCCTTTTATTGCGGTCAACTGTGGTGCGCTCAGCGAAACTTTGTTAGAGAGCGAATTATTCGGGCACGAGAAGGGCGCATTCACGGGCGCTGTTAAAGAAAAGCCGGGTAGGTTTGAATTAGCCGACGGCGGAACAATTTTTTTAGATGAAGTTGCCGAAACGAGCGAGGCGTTTCAAGTTAAACTACTTCGTGTGTTGCAAGAAGGTGAATTTGAAAGAGTAGGCGGAATAGAAACCCGGAAAGTGAATGTGCGGGTTATTGCTGCCACAAATCGGGATTTACTTTCAGATAATTCAGCTAAAAAATTCCGACAGGATTTGTATTACCGGCTTAGCGTGTTCGTTGTTACTTTGCCGCCGCTGCGCCAACGAAAATCGGATATCCCGATTCTTGCAGAATACTATGTCAACCTTGAATATCGAGGGATGAAAATAAGTCCCAATATCCTTGAAGTGTTTATGAAGTATGATTGGCCCGGTAATATTCGGGAAATGCACAGCGCCATAAAGCGATCTGTTATTCTTGCCAAATCGGAGAACAAGGATATAATCAGTTTAAGCGATTTGCCACCGGAGATGGAAAATTTGAGACAAGAAAATATTGATATTGTAGATCGAATTATTGAATCGCTCCGTGATAAAAATTTTTCACGCAGTTCAATTTCGGAAACTGCAAAAGAGTTGGGTGGATTTAACAGGGGAACTGTTGCTGAATATTTTAGAGGTTTTTGTTTTCAAAAAATTGTTGAAAAAGATTTTAATTGGGACCAAACGATTACAGCTATCTCCGAAACTGATAACACAGAGGTTCGGAAAAAAGTGTTTAATAAATTGAACGAGTATCTTACAAATGCTTTGGAGTTAGTAGAAAAGAACAAGGATACCGAAGAAAACATAATCCGGAGTAAACCAAAGTTTAAAAATCTTCAACAAAAATATCATATTTATCTTGAAAAAATTATTGAACGATATACAAAAGGCGAATTCAAAATCCCCCAATAGCTGCTGGAAACTACAGTTCCCGCACTACGACTGCAATTTCCCGCACTTAAATTTCGGTTCTTCTCCTAAAATCGCTATTTATATGTTGGCACGGGCTTTGGACTATTCGATTGCAAGATGAAAACATTTAATTTAAATAACATTAACAACAACAAAGGAGAAATGTATGCGTAAAGTTAATTTAGTTTTCTTATTTGCAATAATACTGTCTGCAATTTTTATTATAGGTTGCGATAAAAGCACGATAGTCGATCCAAAATCAACTGATGACGATTATCTTAAACAGCAATCACTCACTGCTGAAGAGTTGGCAGGTTTTATATCATCCGAAGATATTTCAATCGATGATGGTGCAGAAAGAGATATGAGCTATGACGATTTCGGTATGATGAAAACAACCTACCCAATAACTCCTCTCAAATGGGGACGCAAGGTAGATAAAGTTACAAAAACCCAAATCGTGAACCGGATAAACGACTCGATATCGGTTGTTACAATCATTAAAGATATTGAAGGAAAATTTATTATAAAAGCAGTTAAAGATTCCGGTGATGTAGTTGATACTATCAAGGTAGTCAAACCTTTCACCAGTAAAATAATTCGTAAAGTTCGTTTCCTTCGTGTCAATAACGATCGTGATGTTCGAAAAAATTGGAGACCCATAGCAATTACTTTAGTCGAAGGTAAAACCAGTGTAAAAGATTTCAGCATCGGCACATTAGAAGTGATGTCGTCTGTCGATACTGCAACAATCACCGACCCATTAACTTATTGGGCTCGCTTGGCACCAGGACGTGGCGGTGTTGCTACTTTGCGACCCGGTGATTCTATATTAGTTCGATTGACTGTAACAAGTACAAATGCAAAACCTGAATTTGCAATGTTGCGTCATGGCATTGATAATGGAATGAGCCGTCATCGTGCACGATTCAGAATGGAGCTTGTTAGCGAAACCGGTTCCGACGGAAATTATACACGTGTGTATGAGAAGAAATTTGTTGCGCGACTCCCGTTAGGATTAGCACTCGGGCATTACAACGCCATCGTGGATGTAATGTCGTACGACTCTATTAACGATGATGTTGCACCGTTTATGAATGCTTTTTGGGGAATGCCGTATCTCGTAAAACGATTTTAAATTCGATCCGTTGAACTCCTTACCCGTCTCCGGCTGTCGAAGTTGGAGACGGGATATTTTAAAATGAAAAAAATGAATAATAAAATATTTTTACTAATAATTATCGCCTTCGTTTTAGGTTGTCAGAAACCGGGACCTGTCGAATTAATTGACGATAAAGACGATTCTAAATTAATCGATATTAAATCGACCGGTTCTGTTTCAGATACACTTTATGCAGTATCAGTTGGTGATACGAGTGGAAATTTTGGTGCTCAGAACTCACGATACTATGCAAAATTAATTTACCAAAATATCCGTTTCGATCGGCTGTTGAGAAAAGACAGTTTGATAAATGCTGAAGCGATATTTTTTGATAAAGACAATGCCATTAAGTATCACAATCGTATAATTACTTTCCCATCGTTCGATGTTGGCGTGTTAAAAATTAATGATGATGCGTTAAACAAATTTCCACGCCGGATGATGCTTCCGATGCAAGGCGATACTTTAATAGGTTACAGGTATCAACTCCGAAAAAACTACGAACTCACCGCAACGAACAGGTGGACATCAACAGGTGGTGGTTCTATTGACGCATTCGATATTTCAATCTCATCGCCGCCGACAATTAGAGTTTTAAATCTGCCTCCCCGATTTATCAACGTATCGGAACCGCTAAATATTAAGTGGGATTGTGCAAATCCGATTATTAATATTTTTATTAGCGGCGAGGGTGGCGATTTGTTGAACAGAAAATTAGTTCCTGTTATGCACTTGCAAATCAGGAATAAAAAGGGGGAAGTAACTGTCCCGGTAAAAATTCTTGAGTTGATCCCGATAAAAAGATTTTCCCGGTTCGTATTTTCATTTGTTTCAGAAACATCGCGAACTGTACGCATATCAGGTTATCCCGAGGACGTTTTAGTTCATTCCTCTTCTGTCCATAGCATTTTCTTAAGTGTTCGGCCGTAGATCAGAATGCGAGTAAAATTTTATTATGAAATAATTTTCTTTTTTGTCATTATGATTTTGTTTCCCAACATATTGTTTACACAATATCTGAGTTCTTCACGGGGTGTCGGTGTTGGCGCGTTTACAGCATTATCCTCCGATGTTAGTTCCATCGATTGGAATCCGGGTGGATTGACCAACATACGCGAGTGGGAATTAAATTTTTCGAATTTTAAAAGTACATCAATTGCGAAATCCGGTTTTACTTTTCAAAGTTTCGGAATCGGGAAAAAATTTTTTGAAAAGCACGCTGCTGCAATTCGTTATTCACCCGGTTCAAATTTGGAGTTTATTGTGCCTGCTGCTTTCAGCGTTTACGATACAGCCGGAAATATTATTATCACAAAATTCGATAAAAGAATTTCTTTCAAACAAAATTATTCGGTTGGATATGCTTACAACATTATAGACGAATTATCATTCGGTTTTTCTGCGCGGTTGTTTGATAGCAAGGTTTCCGATACTAAGTATTTTATTGATACGAACAACGTCATCCAGTCACAAGTATCAGATCACTCGGCAAGTTCGTGGGCTATTGATTTCGGAACTCAGTACAAAATAAACGACGAATGGTATTTTGGTTTGGTGTTTAAAAACCTTTTCAAAATAAATGAGGAGGAATTTACTGAGGCGATGCGGAACTACCAATTAAATTTAACTAAATCGGTTTGCCTCGGTGTGGCATATTCTTTTTCAGATAAAATCATTACAAGTTTTGATATAGACACAAAAAATAAACTGCGGCTTGGCACTGAATTATCAGCTTTTGATTTGTTTAAGATTCGAGGCGGCTTTTATACAACCGACTTTCCAAAATTTTCTCCCGAAGCTGCATCCATAGGATTTAGTATAAACTATCACCCTGTTCAGTTAAGTTTAAGTTACTTGAGGTTTTTCGAACAAACAAACCGCCGCGGTTTTTCGAACATAGATATTTTAAATAAGTCGGGTTATGCAGATATAGATTATACACCCTTTACTACCGATCGGCTCTCGTTGTCGGTAAGTGTAAATTTAGGCAGGACAAAGGACGTTCTCGCTCGAATCGAGTTTGTTGAAATGCTGAGCGAGGTCTTCCCAGCATCATATCAAACATACGCATTCCGCCCGATTGGCAAAGCGAGAGTCCGGAATGTTTCATCAAAACCGATCGAAGCAAAAGTAAGTTTTTTTGTGGATGATTTTATGAACGCACCAACCGAAACAAAACCGTTCCGTATAAATCCTAACGAGACAGTTGAGGTTCCGTTCCTCGCCGTTTTTAACAGTGCAATAAACGCGGTAAAAAAGTTTTCAATCTACGATGGAACTGTTTATGTCCACGCTGAACCCGCTGCTGATTACGACGACCGTTATCAAACTCGAGTATTAGTCCGCGGCAAGAATGATTGGAACGGCGATGTGATGTTGCTGCGATACTTTATCACTCCCAACGATCCTGACATAATAAAGTTTAGCAGAAAAGTTTTGGATAAAGAGAAATCAGAGAATGATAATGGGTTGTTACTGAAATACAAACACGCAACGATTCTATTCAACGGGTTATCGAAGCACGTTCAATATATTAACGATCCCAAACAGAGCGCCGATTTTGTTCAATATCCTGCCGAAACTATCAGTTTACGTGGCGGCGACTGCGATGATTTAACTGTTTGCTATGCGGCGCTGCTTGGCAGTGTCGGTATTTCGTCGGCACTCGTTGATGTAATCCCCCCCGATGATCCGAAAAATTCACATATATATCTGATGTTCGATACTGAAATAGAAGCACCGGATGCAAACTTGATCAGTGAGAATTCTAAACGTTTCGTAATCCGGAAAAACGAAAAAGGAATCGAAACAGTGTGGCTTCCGGTTGAAACGACAGTTCTTTCAAAAGGTTTTACCGAAGCATGGAATACAGGAGCTTCAAACTATTTTCAAGATGTAATTATTAACAACGGCATCGGCACAGGCTGGGTTCGTGTTGTCGATCTGCCAACAAGTTTTTGATAAGGAGATTTCTACATGAAAAATTTAATTTTAGTAGTAGCACTAATACTCGGATTGACAATAAATATTTTTGCTGATATAAAATTGTTATCGACGAAGGGTGATGTTAAAATTCGCCGCGGTGTTAGTGAACAATGGCAGCAAATCAAAGCGGGCGAGATATTAAATTATGACGATGCCATTTTTATCGGCATTAAATCGACAGCAACGGTTTCTATAAATGGGCAGAAGAAAATTGCTCTTCCAGAAAAAACAATAGTCGAGATTTCTGATTTGCGTTTCCTTACGAAAGAAGAATTACTATTAAAATTAGCACTGGACAGGATAATTGCCGTTCCGCAGCAGGATCGAAGGGACGAGTTGATGCCGGCTCAAACTACTGTAATTCACGGAGAGAAAAAATCGGAAACATCAGCCGCAGTCCCGAATGCGTTTGGGACAGTTGAGAATGCTTTGAAAATGTTGAACGGAGCGAAGTTACTTTTCGACAATAAATTTTATGGAACCTGTGCCTTGCGGGTGCGTGAAGTTTTGAGGATTCATCCGACGATCGAAACCGGCATCGAGTATAAATTACTGACTGCAAACTCGTTGGAAAAAGCTGAACTGTACGACGAAGCATTAAGCGAGTATGTTTCGATTCCATTAGAGAATATTTCAGCTAAACAAAAACAAACTCTTCAGCAAAATATTGAGCGATTAAAGAAAAAGTTGGGTGATTGAACATCATTTACCGACAAATAGTCTGCGGGCAAGAATTTCGGGCAGCCCTGCATCCCTGATTTTTTTTGCCGCTGCTTTTACGTCATACTCAGCACGGATATTTTCGTAAGTCCAATTATCAGTATCCAAAATTCCAAAACTCAACCGCCAATCTTTATCTCTCGGTTGTCCCACACTCCCCACATTGATTATATATTTTTTCTCTTTCAATAATTGATATTTGTTAGAGAAATAATTTATTCTAACCGTACTGACCGATTTAATTAATTCTATTTTACTAGCGGAGTCCTCACAGAATATTTCCGAAACGTGTGAATGCCCGATGAAACAAACCGGTGAATCTAGATATTTGAAATTATCACTTGCTTCCGAGTGCTTTGATATATAGTTCCATTCTTTCGGTTTAAAGGGAGACGAATGTACAAAAGTAATATTCTCAATTTCGATTGTGAACGGAAGCGATTGTAAAAACTCTTTTTCGGGTTGCGATAAAACCTTGTGGGTCCAGAATACTGCTTTCTTTGCATACTCCGTAAAATTTCGTGTATAACTAATATCAGCAGATGCTTGGTCGTGGTTGCCCATAATAATGTGGTGCGAAATTTTTTGCGTCAACTCCAAACATTGTTTCGGGTCTGCGCCGTAACCAACAATGTCGCCGAGGCAAATTACTTTATCCACAGCTTTCTGTTCAATTATTTCAACAGCTTTTTGTAAAGCTTCAAGATTTGAGTGGATATCGGATATGATGGCAATACGCATAATTGTTTTTTTTCTTGAATTACAAACCAATTTGCGAAAAGGATTTATAAATTCCAAGATTATATTTCATTTAACCAAAAAAAACATTGAATTTTGTTTAAAAAGCCACTATTTCCCCAGAAATTGACTATAATTAAAAATGTTAGATTCAATCATAAATATTCTTTCAAAAGTATTGACAATCATAAAAATTATCATTATAATAATAGTGGAAATGTTGTAAAAGTGTTACAAGGGATTCATTCAAAAATTAGATGTTTTTTTAACAAGAAAATTAATTTTTCTATATATAAGTATTAGCTACGGAGTAATCGAACCGCTTTTAGTGAATAACTATTCGATGTTTTATTCCTTTTAAATTTTTATTCAATAGAACTATAATTATTTTTTAAAAAAAATCTGGGGGATTTTATGAAGTTATTAGTAACACCTTTGATGTGGGGTTTAGTATTTTTTTATACTACCTTGTCGCAATCTGTTGAAAATCAGCTGACTACTCCTGCCCCGCAGGACGTAAATGTGATTACCAACAACGGGTCGATTAGCGGAATGAAGTTTCACGATGTAAATAGTAACGGCTTTAGAGAACCAGCCACTGATTACGGATTAATGGGATGGAAAATTAAAATTACAGGACCCAAAACTGATTCAGTATTTACTGACATTGATGGAAATTACTCATTTACAAATTTACCTAATGGACTATATACAGTTAGCGAAGAGACGCAAGCGGGCTGGTTACGTACGTTCCCGGCAAATCCCGGAACGCATTCAATAACAATATCAGGAAGCAGTTCTTTTACCAACATAAACTTCGGTAATTGGCCTCACGGAATTATCAAAGGAAAATTGTTCGATGATAAAAACGGCAATGGTATTTTTGATTCAGGTGAACCAGGGCTTTCAGGATGGATACTCAAACTTACAGGCTCGATGAGTAAGTCAGCCGCAACGGATGTAAATGGTAATTACGAATTTCTTGGATTGCAAGCTGGTACTTATACTTTAGCTGAATCTTTACAAGCGGGTTGGACTTTAACATTACCAGCATCAGGTTCCTACACGTTTAGTACCGTTGTTGGGACGAGAGATACAACAAAAAACTTCGGCAACTTCAAGTTAATCACAATCAGCGGACAGAAGTATGACGATAAAAATGGAAACGGAGTGAAAGATACTGGAGATGTAGGGCTACAAAATTGGAAGATAAGAATAGCTGGAGCGAAAGTAGATTCAGCAATCACAGATGTAAGCGGTAATTACTCGTTCATTAATTTAGGACCTGGCACATATACACTAACAGAAGATCAGCAAACAGGTTGGTTACAGACGACTGCCAATCCTGCACAGATAACAGCAGTAAGCGGAGTAAATGTAAGCGGTCGGGATTTTGGTAACTTCCAGAGAGTATCAATCAGCGGACAGAAGTTTCACGATAAAAATGCAAACGGAATAAAAGAAACAGGAGAAGTAGGACTTTCTAACTGGCGCATACGAATAAGTGGTTCAAAAGTAGATTCAGCACTTACCGATGCAAGCGGTAATTACACATTCATCAATTTAGGACCCGGCACTTACACACTGACCGAAGCAGTT
>CAMTWO010000007.1:0-57903 GCA_947085405.1 uncultured Ignavibacteriota bacterium | reverse complement strand
TGACCTCGATACAATGTTGAAAAATAATTACTGCCTATCTGTATGCCGGTGTTGGGATTAAACCGGATTTCTACGCCCGGTTTTATTTCTAACTTTCCATCTCCTCCGTCGCTGTGTATTCCAATTCCACCTAACACTAAATATGGTATTCCATCGTTGTACCAAACAGCATCGGGAATTACTATGCCGCCGCCATTCACTCCTATTACTTCCATTACGTTACCAGTGTATGTATTTCCATTAATAAAAGGACTTGTATTAGAAGCCATTCTTATCGGATAGGTGGTATTATTTTTTATCGTATTGTTACTGATGATTGGTTTACCGCTGGCCACAAACACACCTTCAAGGTTTGACTCTATCACGTTGTTCGATAAAACGGGGCTGCCGCTCATTACGTATATTCCAGTTGCTACTGAGTTGCGGATTGTATCGGAGCTAATAACCGGACTGCTATTTTGTAGTAATATCCCATGTCCGCCTGAATTCTGTATGATGCTATTGATTACAGTCGGTTGGTTTGTACTTTCACAGTAAATATTCGTTGTGTATCCATAAACGGTTTGACCTGCTTTCTCGATTACACAATACTCCAAGTTTGAAACTGCACCATCGGCGTCGCTCGCATTGTGAAAATATAATCCGCCCCAACCATTATTCGCTCCACTCCACGATGTGAACGTTATTAAACTATCCGGCTTCCCTATCGCCTGTAATTGACCTCGATACAAAGTTCCAGAATAATTACTGCCTATCTGTATGCCTGTGCTAGTGTTAAACTTTACTACTGTGCCCGGCTTTATCTCTAACTTTCCATCTCCTCCGTCGCTGTGTATTGCAATTCCACCTAACACTAAATATGGTATTCCATCGTTGTACCAAACAGCATCGGGAATTACTATGCCGCCGCCCTCAATGCCAATAGCTTGAATGCTGTTATTTCGATACGAATTATTTTTATGAAATAACTTAGCACTCGGAATCATTTGAATCGGCGCTGAATTTCCATTACCCGCGTATTCAAAAATGCAATATGTAATATTGCTGTTTAATGTGTTGTTGGTAAAACGAATTTGTTTCCATTGTCCAGCAGATGGTGATATATTGGAAGTAGTAAACCGGATTGAATCTGTTGCAGTACCATTTGCAATGAGGGTTCCATTTACTGTCATACTCAATGCTGAATCGAACTTCACAATAACTCCCGGCTCTATAGATAAAGATACACCTGAATTGATAGTAACGTTACCAACGACACGGTAAGGGCTGTTTGCTAATGACCATGTAGTATTTGTAGAGATGTTTCCACTGACTGGCGTTTCTTGCGAAAAAGATATGTTGTTGAAGCCAATAATTAATAAGAGCAATAAAACTTGTAAAAATACTTTCATAACTTCTCCTTCTGATTGTATGATTGCTTGATTAAATAAATTAACAGGTTGTAACTGAACGTGAGATTGCCAAAATGATGTGTAAATATAGAATATTTAATAAGATTTCCAAGTGATTTATATCAACTTCTTAAGTACTTAACAAAAAATGCTGATATTAAAAGTATAATAGCTGATCCGATGGTAGTTGGTCCTACAGGAAAATCAAATTTAAACGCTAAAAACAATCCGACAACCGGAACAATAACCCCGATAATTGCAGAGCCTAACAAGATATTTCTGACCTTTTTAAATATCAGTAATGATATAGAAGTGGGTATAATCAAAAATCCAAAGACGAACAAATCGCCGGCAATTTGAGTAGCGACCGCGATGGTGATGCCGATTGTTAAATAAAGCAACACATCCCAAAATTTAACGTTAATTCCTTGAGCGGCTGCTGTTTCAGGGTCCAGAGAGATAAAAACGAATTTCCTATAAAAAATAAAATGAGTAGAAAGAATTATGGTTGCTGTAATAAGTATGATATAAAATTTTTCGGCTGTTACAAATAAAACATCTCCCCGTAAAAGGTTCTCGATTTCGGCAGTTTCAACAGCATGACTTTTTTGAAGAAATAAGATTCGCATTGCAATGGCTGTTACAAAGGTTAATCCTAATATTGCATCGGCGGGTAATATTTTTTTTTCAATAACCCGCGAGAGAAACCCGACAGCTAAAAGTGTTGAAATCAAAGATGTTAAAAACGGATTGATATGAACGAAAGGAAGGAATGCAAAAGCAAGTCCCATCATCGAGATTTGCGTGAGCGCCGCACCAACGAACACGATTCGTTTCGAGATAACATAGACTCCGATGAATGAACAAACCAACCCCACAAGTATGCTTCCGAATAAAGCATAAGGGAAATCGTGAAAAAGTGATTTGATGATTTCGATGTCAGACATGCCGCTCTCCTGTAATCACAATTTTTTTATCCTTATATTCAATGACCTCGACCTCGATTCCATATTTTGCCGATAAATTTTCTGAAGTCAGAATATCCGTAACATTTCCGACTTGAAAATAATTCTTCTCGATGAAAGCAATTCGCATTGCCGTATTTGCTACATCGCTTAACAGATGGCTCACTAAAATTACTGTATATCGGGCAGTGTGAAGTTGTTTAATGAGCGAAAGAATCGATTGACGAGACGATAAATCCATTCCACTTGTAGGTTCATCGAGAACTAAAATTTCAGGTTCGCTGATTAGCGCCCGGGCAATTAATGCTCGTTGTTTCTGTCCTCCCGATAATTCTTTGAACGATTGATAACGTAAATCTTCGATAGCAACTTGTTGTAAACATTTTGTAAGAAGTTGGTAATCGTTCGAGTTTGGGGATTTAAAAATATCAATTTGGCTGTATCTTCCCATCATTACGATGTCTTCTACTGTGTAGGGCATAATCGGGTCGATGAGGTCGCGCTGCGGAACATAACCGAAAGTTGTGCGGTTCGATTTATTTGTCTGGAGCAAAATTTCGCCCGATATCGGCTTGAGTGTTCCAATTATTGAACGAAGAACTGTCGTCTTGCCCGCTCCATTTGGACCAACTAACCCCAAGAAATCGCCTTTCTCAATCGAAAAATTTAGATTACTCAAGATAATCTTTTTACCATATCCGAGTGTTACGTTTTTAAATTCGATGAGGTGATTCATAGTTACTTCAAATTATCTTTTAACATTTTTACATTATAATCGATCAGGTTAAAGTAAGTATCCGCATCGGGTACTCCGCCGACTGAAGTCGCCAAACGAATAACTTTTGCGTTTGCCGAAGCCGCAATGTGTTTCGGAACTGAATCGTCGTAAAATGGTTCTACAATAATTATCTTGATCTGATTTTCCTTAATCAGTTTTTGAAGTTTCAATGCGTGAGTCGGAGTTGGTGAAATACCGGGTTTCGGCTCTATGTAATCAATTACATTTAATCCAAATCGCTTTGCAAAATATGCCCAACTTTTATGAAACGTAATCACGTTGGAATTATTAAAAGGCTCAAGTTCCTTTTGCCAGTTTGCGATTTTTAAATTGAGTTCAGACAAATAGTTATCCATATTTTCTTTAAAATATTTTTCATCATTCGGCGAAACTTTTACTAACGCTTCCAAAATAGTTTGCATAATGATTTTTACATTCATCGGGTCGAGCCAGTAATGCGGATTTCCATACCTGTGAATATCGCCTTGACTCGCATCGACGACTGAAGGGATTTCAAGTTTTTCAATATTGTTTGAGCAATCTACAATAATTAGCCGGCTGTTTCGCGAACCATCAATAATTTGCTGCGCCCAGAGTTCAAGTTCCATCCCTATCTGCAAAAAAACATCGGCATTCCGCAGTTTCATCATATAGCTTGGCTTGACTTCGATGTAGTGCGGATTTTGTGTCCCTTTCACAATAAAATCAACCTCCACCCTCTCTTTGCCAATCGCTTTTGTAAAATCGGCAAGGTCGGGAAGTGTTGTTACTACTTTAATAGCAGCAAAAGTATGGTTTAGAAAAATGAGTGAGAAGAAAATTGTGATTATTAATTTATAAACTTTCATTTGAATATCTCCTTTAAAAAATATGTGTACGATGTGGACCTAATGAAAACAGAAATTGCAATGTAATTGAATTAATATTTTTTGTTTCGTTACCTGTGTTCAATTTTGTATGAGAAAACTGTAAGCGAAATACTGTTGTTTCCTCAACCGGATAAAATCCTAAGGACAGCGAAGCACCGGACTCATACCCGTCGCTGTTGTACGGAAATTGCGAGTAATCAACACGCGCACCGACCGTGTAACGTTTAGCGAATTGATAATCGCCGGACAAATAAAACCCGGTTGAGAGGAATTGTTTGCTGACCCGTTTACCGTTGAGGATGAAATAAGTTGTATCGCCATCCCGATATGCTCGCCTGAAATTCAACAACCACTCACCTTGTAAAGTTAACGACTGATACATATCCGGTTTCCATTTATATTTGAAATCTAAATTACCGTAGTAAAAACGTTCTTCATAATACCGGTCGTGAATTCCGGTCAGTCCGCTTATTCCTAATTCCAAATCGCTGTATTCAGAGACAGGAAAGAATGTCATCATTCGGCTGCTGAAGAAATAGCGTGGCTCGGTAAGAGTATCCTCCAATACAATTGATGCAACTTCGTTTGCATGCGAATCTAATTCATCAGCGTGAACATCAACGGGAAGTTTCCGCAATACATCGAATGTAATGCGTGAATAAAGTTCGCCGGTTAGTAACAAACTACTCGCCGATAAGCCAAGCATATTAAGTCCTTCTTCGCCTAAAAAATTTTTCAGAACAAATGGTTGATCCACGAACGACCAAGCATGCGGATGGATTATATTTAGTTTGCCAAACTCAACTAAGTATTTGCCGGCACGTATGTTCAAATCTAAAGGCAAGCCGCGAACAAACGATGCATAAGCTTCCTCAATCTCGACTTTCCCTTCTAATCCATGCCAGGAAAGAAAAATATCGCCGCGTGCATACGGATTCAAATAACCCTGAAGAGCTAACTCGATTTCATCAAGTTTACCAACAGGCGTTGAGAATTTAAATTCCTTATGACTCATTTCGTTGTGTCCATTCGATTCATCGTCATCATTTGTCGATATGCTGAAGCGTGGAATGATGCTGATATCCGGATTGAGTGTTGTTTGAGCAATAATTTGAAAACTAAAAAACAGTGAGCATGAAATATATATGAATATAATTTTCATAAATTTCTCCTAATAAGTTTATGATGATAAAAAAATGAATTCGGGCGAACGAACCTCGCCCTCTTACTAATTACTACTTAAGATATGCTTAAAGGAGGACCGCGTGTATCGGGGTGTGTATGAATAACGAAACGAAATGGTTCATCGTCGCTATTTATTTGGTGATAAGATTTCTGAAGAAAAACTTTTGTGGATTGAATACTTGATAAATCGAATTCTTTTATTTTAACACGTTGGCATTGAACGCAATTAATTTGCGAATGCAGTGAAGTATGTTCATGGTGGTTGGAGCAATCGTGTGCAAATATTTCATAACTTTTATTTGAAAATAACAGTACATCGTGTGCATGTAACGAACTGTGTAACAACACGAATACGAAAGCAAAAATTGTAACTAATGCTATTTTAGTCTGATATTTATTTGGGAGTGAACGCATGCGTCCACAATATAAGTGATATTGTAATTCATAACAAATCGCAAGTGCGACTCACTTTTCCCGACCCGAAGGGTTCCGTCGGAAAGGGACGGCTTCGCCGAAAGTGAGTCGCACGTTTGTTTTTGCTTTTTCTCATATATTCTATTACATTTTACTCGTCATTTTTAGAAAGATCCTATTTATGAAAATTATACATATTCTTTTAATATTTTTAATAACACTCACCGCCCATACTCAATCAATAAATGTCGGCGATAAGTTAATCGACTTCACACTACCTTATGCGACGCAGGATACTATTGTTCATCAGGGAATTACACTTTCAGAAATAATCCAGAAGAAGCCAGTCGTGCTCGCTTTCTATCCCGCAGATTGGAGCTCCGGCTGCACAAAGCAACTCTGTGCTTTCAGAGATAACTTCGCGATGTTGGAAAAATTAGATGCCGAGATATTAGCAATCAGCGGCGACTACGTTTGGTCGCACCATTTTTGGGCGAAGCACCAAAACTTTCCGTTCAAATTATTGAGCGACCACGACCACAGCGTTGCAAAGAAATACGAGAGCTACAACGCTGAAAGAGGTACTAACAGACGGACTATTTTTGTAATCGACAAAGAAGGAAAAATTGCATACATAGATTGGAAGTATGGCGTAGCCGACGATGAGTCGTTCAACAATTTAAAAAACGCATTAACGAAATTGGCAGTTTATAAAATCAAAAATAAATTTGTGAAATAAGGAAAAAATATGAAACATCTCTTATCAATCTTACTCGTTCTTTCAATCATTATCGGGTGCAGTTCAACTCAACCGGTTATTACTTCTAAAGATGTTACAGCGGCAGAACTCCAACGGCACGTGATGTATTTAGCCTCTGATGAACTCGAAGGGAGACGTCCGGGAACTAAAGGTAACGAACTTGCAGCCGACTACATTGCTGAACAGTTCAAATCATACGGGCTAAAACCATTAGGCGACAATGGAACATATTTTCAAAACTTCAAGTTTGTTTCGGAATTAAAAGTTGGCAAAAACAACTCGCTCGCTTTTAATATCGACGGCAAAATTTTAGACTTCACACCCGATGTTGATTTCAGACCGATGAACTTTTCCAGCGATACCTCAATCACCGCACAACTTGTTTTTGCCGGCTACGGCATCGAAGCCGACACTTTGCATTACAACGATTATGCAGGAATAGATGTGAAGGATAAGCTTGCGGTAATATTGCGATACTCACCCGATGGAAACAATCAGTCAAGCAATTTTTCCGGTTACTCTTCCTTCACAAAAAAAATAATGACTGCACGCGATAAAGGTGCAGCAGGTGTAATATTCATTACAGGTCCCGTTGATGAGGCAAACGCTCCTCTCCTCCCTCTGCGACACGAACGCGGTTCAATGAACTCGGGTATTGCAGTTACGCAACTCGATCAGAATGCAGCCAATTCGTTATTCGAAAATATTGGAATGAATTTATTCTCTCTCCAAAAATCCATCAATGAAAATAAAAAACCTAACTCGTTTAATTTTGCAAATACAAGTGTTACACTCCAAACCGAAATAGAAAAAATCTATTCTAATACTGCAAACGTTGTTGGATATTTTGATGGTAATGATGCTTCATTAAAAAACGAACATATTATTATCGGTGCTCACTTTGATCATCTCGGATTAGGCGGAGCCAGTTCCGGTTCAATCGTTCCCGATACAATAGCTGTTCACAACGGTGCTGACGATAATGCTTCCGGGACAGCCGGACTTTTAGAGATTGCACAAAGTTTAGCATCACATCACACTCAAATGAAACGTTCGTTTGTGTTTGTTGCTTTTTCAGCAGAAGAAATGGGATTGTTAGGGTCGGCGTTTTATGTCAAAAATTCTCCGCTGCCACTCGAGAAATCTATTGCGATGATTAATTTGGATATGATTGGAAGGTTAAAAGACAGCGTCCTGACTATACAGGGAGTTGGAACTTCGCCTGTGTGGAACGAGATAATACAAAAACAGTCCGCCTTTGGCGGATCAGATTCGATATTCAAATTGAAACTTGGGCAGGATGGTTTCGGCTCGAGCGACCACGCAAGTTTTAACAGCAAAGAAATTCCGGTTTTATTTTTCTTCACAGGTTTGCACGGCGATTATCACCGTCCTTCGGATGATTGGCAATTGATAAATTATGAGGGACAAAAAATGGTTACCGATTTTGTAATTGGTGTTGTTCGGCAATTAGATGCGGTTAGCGAAAAACCGAAATATGTAAAAATAGAACAAACTCCCGGTATGCGTGAAGGTGGTAGAGGTTTCCGGGTTTCATTCGGCATTATGCCCGATTTTGGCGACGATTCAAAAGGTATGCGAATAAGCGGAACTCGCGCCGGCTCACCCGCCGAAAAAGCTGGACTCAAAGCAAATGATATTATACTTATGTTTGGTGGTAAATCGGTTAAGAATATTTATGATTTAACATCGCTACTCGGTGATTACAAACCGGGTGATGAAGTTGAGGTGGTTGTGCTGCGCGGTGAAGAGACGCTGACAATGAAAGCTACTTTGCAAGGAAGGTAGAGGATTCCCGCCTACGCTGAAGCTTCGGCGGGTAAACTTGATGGTTCGACCCGCCTGCGTCGGGCAGGCAAGCTCACCACAAGTTTATGATTTGTGATTTGGGATTGGACCCGCTCGACTTCGTAAAAAAAGAGATGGGTGTTGAGCTATTTTGAAAAACTAATTGTCAATAGCTAATAGTTAATTGCTAATTCTCAATGAATAATATCCAATTAACAATTAACCATTGACCATTAGCTGTTGCGTTTGGTTCGGCGAGTTTGCCATACATTCTTGATAAACTCGCATTACGGTGTGGTTCGACCCGCCTGCGTCGGGCAGGCAAGCTCACCATACAACCGTAACGCTGAAAAAAAAAAGACCGATAAATCGGTCTGGGGATTTTATAGCATCGTTTACGATGCTTTGTTTGTTTAGCGTCATCGTTTACGGTGATGCGTTGGCTAATAGCTAAAATCTAATTTTTAATTACCAATTGACCACCTGTCCACCGAAGTCCCGAAAGCATTCGGGACGTAGGAGGATTAACCATTGGCTATTGACCAATAGTCGCCTTCATATCAGCGAACTTCCATCCATCTCTTTCGGCTGCGACATGCCCATCAATTTTAAGATTGTAGGAGAAATATCTGCGACTATTCCGTTCTTTGAGCATGAGCATTTTAATGTTTAGCTTCCTATTTTAATTTTAATCCGAGTAAGTACTTCGTGCATCGTTTTGCTATACAAAGGTATTTCGCTGAAAACTTCATTGGAGACTTCTTCGTCGTAAACGTGTGTTGTTAGATTTCTATGGTCGCTCATTTTTAGTAATACTTCTACCTCGCCTTCTGAAGCTAATAGGACCGGTAGAAGCTCTCTGAAACAACTCTTCGGGGAATAACAATCAATACCTTCAACGGAGTTCAAATGAGTCTTAACAAGTTTCCAGAACAATTCGAAAGTAAATTCGAATCTCTGAATCGCTGCATCTCGAATAATATCCGAGTATTCCTCTTTCAAAGCTTTGTCTAACTGCGAAAGAGCTTTGCCAGTATCTGATAAAATATTGGCTATTTTTTCCATCTTATTATATTTCCTTTTGCAGTTTTATAAAAATCAGCAGACACCCTTTTAAAATCTATGATATCGACTTTATACGGGATATTCAAATCGTCGATTTTTTCTTTCACCCGCTGTAGCCTTATCAAAGATATTTTGTCCATGTCCTCGATTCCAATATCTATATCGTGAAAATATTTCTGATTTGCGGATACTACCGAACCAAAAACAAACAATTGTGCTGAAGGAAATTCCTCTGAAAGATATTGAAATATTTTATCTAAATATTTTTTTGTTTTATCGGTCATGGTTCTTATATGAGAAATATATGAATCTATTTTGATATTACAAAATGATGAAATTAATTTACAGCAGAGAAAAATAATGAGCCACGAATCCGTCTCCGTCAGTTGACGGATGACGGACACGAATGCACACATAATTTAATGAATCTTGAAATTTCAGGTTCATTTATGAGTCTTCGTTCGAACAGCATAATCATTAATGGTTATGTTGTATTTAATAAATCTTAGCATCACGGTGAACCGTAACGCTGTACGAACAAAGCTTCATAAATGATGCTAAAATTATCAGACCGATTCATCGGTCTTTGTTTGAGCAGCATCATCGTTTACGGTGATGCAATTGCCAATAGCCAATTGCTAATTAACCATTGACCATTGACAATTAGCAAATAGTCGCCTTCATATCAACGGGCTTCCATCCATCTCCTTCGGCTGAGGTAATCCCATCAGCTTTAAGATTGTAGGAGAAATATCTGCGAGTATTCCGTTCTCTTTTAACATTTCCGGTTGAGGATATTTAACAATTATAAACGGAACTAAGTTAGTGGTATGTGCTGTAAATGGCTCGCCGCTGTCCTCAGCCATCTTATCAGCATTTCCGTGATCTGAAGTTACGAGTGGTATAAATCCGTGCTTTTGTGCTACGGGAATTAACCGGCTCAAACACTTATCAACTGTTTCCACTGCTTTTATTGCCGCTCCCATAATTCCCGAATGTCCAACCATATCGCAGTTGGCGTAATTGATTAAGATAAAATCGTATTTGTCAGTTTCTATCGCTTCGATGAGTTTGTCTGTAACTTCGTAGGCACTCATCTGTGGTTTCAAATCGTATGTGGCAACTTCTTTGGGTGAAGGAACAAGAATTCGATCTTCACCTTTAAAGACCTCTTCCCTGCCGCCATTAAAGAAAAATGTAACGTGTGCATATTTTTCTGTCTCAGCAATCCGCAGTTGTTTTAAACCACGATTTGATAGAATCTCCCCCATTGTGTTTGTAAGACTGATAGGTGCAAAAGCAATTGGTACTTTAAAGTCATCGTGATAGTGGGTCATCGTTGTAAAGTACAGGTTCAGCTTTTCACGGTTGAATTTATCGAAGCCATCCATTATAAAAGCACGAGTCAACTGTCGTGTTCTGTCGGAACGGAAATTAAAGAAAATGAATGAATCGTTTTGTTGAACACTGCCAACCGGTTTACCATCATTTAAACAGACGATCGGTTTTATAAACTCATCCGTAACGCTATTCTTATAAGATTCGGCGACTGCGGCAATTGGGTCGGAACATTGCTGACCCATTCCTTCAGTCAATGCTCTGTATGCTAACTCGGTTCTTTCCCAACGGTTATCTCTATCCATTCCATAATATCGCCCCATCACTGTTGCAATTTTACCTACACCAATTTCCTGAATCTTTGATTGCAACTCTTTTAAATAAACGATACCGGAATCAGGAGGTGTATCGCGTCCGTCTAACAATGCGTGAATGAAAACTTTTGGGAAGTTATGTTGCTTTGCAAGATCTAACAGTGCATACAAATGAATGTTCATACTATGCACTCCACCATCGGATAGAAGTCCGACTAAATGAATTGCAGAGTTATGCTTTTTTGCATTTTCGATAGCACTAATGAAAGCGGGAATGTTAAAAAATTCACCCAAACGGATTGAACGGTTAATGCGTGTAATGTCCTGCCACACAATTTTTCCGGCGCCGATGTTCATGTGTCCGACTTCGGAGTTGCCCATCTGTCCTTCGGGCAAGCCAACATCTTCGCCCGATGTGGTAAGTTTAGTCCATTTATTTTCAGCGAACAATTTATCAATAAATGGTTTGTTTGCCTGTTGGATTGCATCTGTTCTTGGATTCGATCCTAAACCAAATCCATCTAAAATTATGAGAATTACTTTTTGTTCTGTGTTCATATAAGTTTAATTAAAATCGGAAGCATTACAAAAAAGCCCAAAACAAGTTTGGGCTTTTTCAATTTATCTGCGTGGTGGTCTTCGGGAATCTCTGCGATCGCCTGAAGGTGGTCTTCTGTCCGACCGAGGTCTATCCTCTTCAGGAACATAAGCATCGCCCATCAAAACAGCTTTACGGCTTAAATTATTCCTGCCTTCGGAATCAATTTTTACAAGTTTCACTTCAATCGGGTCGCCAACTTTCAGCATGTCGGTAACTTTATCGACACGATTAATATCGAGTTGAGAGACGTGAACTAATCCCTCTTTACCCGGTAGAAACTCAACGAAAGCACCGAAATCCATTATACGTGTAACTTTTCCCGGATATATTTTTCCTACTTCAGGAAGTTCAGTAATTCTGTTAATCATTTCAAGCGCCTTACTGCTTGCTTCACCCGAAACCGCGGCGATTGTAATAGTTCCATCGTCTTCGATGTTAATTTCGGTTCCTGTATCTTTCGTAATCTGGCGAATCATTTTCCCGCCTGGTCCGATAACTGCACCAATCATTTCGATAGGAATTCTGACGGTAGTCAAGCGTGGAGCATAAGGCGACAGTTCCGGTTTGGGTGCCGCAATCGTTTCGTCCATAATGTTCAATATGTGTAAACGACCTTCGCGAGCTTGTTCCAAAGCGGACGCAATTATATCGAAACTAATTCCCTGTACTTTTATGTCCATCTGCAAACCGGTAACACCATCGGTTGTACCTGCGACTTTAAAATCCATATCGCCGAGATAGTCTTCGTTGCCGAGAATGTCGCTTAAAATAGCAACACCGTTTGGTTCTTTGATTAATCCCATTGCAATACCTGCAACAGCTTTCTTAATTGGTACGCCGGCATCCATCAACGAAAGTGAACCTGCACACACCGTAGCCATCGATGATGAACCGTTTGATTCTAAGATATCAGAAACGATACGGATTGTGTAAGGGAATTCTGTTTCGGAAGGGATTAAATTTTTGAGTGCACGTTCGGCTAAATTTCCGTGCCCAATTTCACGACGGCCCGTGCCGCCAAGTCTGCCGACCTCGCCAACACTGAATGGTGGGAAATTGTAGTGGAGTAAAAACCGTTTTGTGGTTTCTGGCAGTAAACCTTCTAATTTTTGTTCATCGGATTTAGTGCCGAGTGTACTTGTGGTTAAACTTTGAGTTTCGCCGCGTGTGAACAAAGCCGAGCCGTGTGTTCGTGGCAGTAATCCAATTTGACAACTGATGGGTCGGATGTCTCTTACTCCTCTGCCGTCTAATCGCTTTCCGTTTTCAAGAATCATCTGACGCATATCTTGCTTCTCGATTTTGTACAACAATTCAGATATAACTTTGTTTTGTTCGGGAAATTTTTCAGCAAGTTGCGTTTGGATTTCAACTTCGATAGCACCACGTCGGTTGCTTCTGTCGTCTTTTGTTAAAACAGTTCGGTTAAGTTCTTTGATACGCGGATAGAAAAGTTCTTTTACGGTTTTCTCTAAATCACTATCAATGGCGATTGGTGTAACTGCACGCTTTGGTTTTCCTATCGCTTTTTGGAATTTGATTTGCAAATCGCAAAGCACCTTGATATGTTTGTGCGCAAATTGTAGAGCTTCAAGAAATAATTCCTCCGAAATCTCTTTTGCTTCACCCTCGACCATCACGATCGAATCGCTCGTACCGGCGGCTGTAATATCAAGTTCGCTTTCTTCAAGTTGTTTGAATGTGGGATGGATGATGAACTCGCCGTTAATTCTTCCAACACGTACTTCAGCAATCGGACCATCGAATGGGATATCAGATATCATCAGCGCTGCCGATGCGGCAATTGCACCGATTGTATCGCCATCGTGTTCTTGATCGGACGAATAAACAGTTACTATTACTTGAGTTTCGTTTTTAAAATATTCGGGGAACATTGGTCTGATGGGTCGATCGATCAAGCGTGAGGATAATATTTCTTTCTCTGTTGGTCTTCCCTCGCGTTTAAAGAAGCCGCCTGGAATTTTTCCGGCTGCTGCAGTTTTTTCACGGTATTCAACTTGCAGAGGGAAATAATCCAGATCTTTACTCGGCTCTTTCGCCGCAACGACGGTAGCAAGCACCATCGTTTCGCCGTATTGTGCTAACACAGCAGCATCGGCTTGTTTTGCGAGCAAACCTGTTTCGATTGAAAAAACTCGCCCGCCAATTTCTACTTCTTGTTTATGAAACATTTATTTACTTTCTAATATTTAATTCATGAATAATTTTTCGATATCGTTCGATATTGTTGTCGATTAAATAATCCAACAAGCGCCGGCGCTTTCCTACCATAAGCAGTAACCCGCGGCGTGAATGATGATCGAATTTGTTAGTTGCCAAATGTCCGGTAAGCTCGTTAATACGTTCAGTTAATAGAGCTATCTGAACTTCAGGTATTCCTGAATCTTTTTCGGTTTTACCATACTTTTGGATAATTTCTTGTTTTTGTTCTTTTGTTAATGGCATTTTAATTCCTTTATTACTTTTATTTTTTAGTTAATTCCTTGATGAAATTTTCACAGCATAATTTATCTTTATTTAATTGAATAATCAACTCGTCTGTAGAAGCGAATTTTTTCTCGCTTCTGATTCTTCGATGAAAATTAATAATTACATTTTTGCCGTAAAGTTCTTCGCCGAAATCGAAGAGATGTACTTCGATAACTCTTCGCATATCATTACTGAAAGTCGGGCGAACTCCGATATTGAGCATTCCGAAATAATCGGAATTATCAACTTTTATACTTACAAAATAAACCCCTTCAGCCGGCAACAACTTTTTATCCGAGAGGGGTTGTATATTGGCAGTCGGAAATCCGATGATTCGACCTCTGCCATCGCCTTTCACAACAGTACCCTGAACTGTAAATAAGCGGCCTAAATATTTTTCAGCGAGCCACACATCACCTCGTAACAGAATATCGCGAATCTTCGAGCTGCTTACAACCTCGTTATCTACTTTTACAGGCGGCATCATATCGACTGCAAAACCAAGTTGAATACCTAACTCTTTCAACTGTTCGATCGAAGCTTCACGGTCTCTGCCGAACATGTGGTCGTAACCCACAATTATTTCTTTCACACCGATTTTTTCAAAAATGATGTTTTTAAAAAATTCTTCATACGGAAGCCGCGAAAACTCAAACGTAAAGTTAATTATAAATACCACATCAATCCTGAACTCGGCTAGCAATTGCAGTCGTTCCTCAATCGAAGTGAGAAGTTTAGTAGGACCACGCCCTACTACTTCACGCGGATGCGGATCGAAAGTAACAAGAACACTACGAGCATTGGCTTTTTCAGCACGCGTAATTAATTCATTAATAATTTCTTGATGCCCGAGATGCACACCATCGAAAGTTCCAATTGTAACAATCGTGTTTTGCTTAAAATCAATTTCGCTGATTGATCGATAGACCTTCATTATCAACTGTTCGTCTTGTAAGTTCTTCAATCGAGAATGCATCATCAAGAAGAAACCGACCTATTCTCGTTCTAATCAATGCGTTTAAATGTGCACCGCATCCTAACATTTCACCAATATCATTCGCTAAAGAACGGATATACGTTCCCTTTGAACACACCACACGAAACTTAACTTCCGGTGGCTGGAAATCGAGTAACTCTAATTGCGATATTTCAACTTCGCGAGCTTCAAGTTCTATTTCTCTTCCTTTGCGGGCATACTTATAAAGCGGCTTTCCGTTTAGTTTTATTGCCGAATACATAGGCGGTTTTTGCATAATAACACCGGTAAACATCTTAATAACTCTGCTTACATCATCCTTCGTGATATCTGCAAAATTCCGGGTTTCAATAATATCAGTTTCAGAATCGTAGCTTGCAGTGGTAGCGCCTAAAATCATAGTAGCTTCATATTCCTTCTCTAAACCGGAATATTCTGAAATCTGTTTTGTCTTTTTCCCCATTCCGACAATCAATAATCCTGTGGCGTTCGGGTCTAAAGTTCCAGCATGCCCTACTTTCTTCACGCCAAAATGAATTCGCATTTTTTTTACAACATCGAAAGATGTCCATCCAATCGGTTTATTAACCAAAAATATTGAACCATCTTCTTTTAAAAAATTGGATTCGGGAATTATGCTATTTTTATTCAGTTCCAACAGGCTTATCGTTTTCGTGTATCTTTTTAATGATGTTATTGATATGTTCTGCTCGATCGAGTGTTTCGTCAATATAAAATTGAAGAGCAGGCGTATATTTCAAACTGATGTTTGCGGCTAAACTTGTTCGTATATGTTTGGAATTGTTTTCTAACATTCTTAAAGTTTTAACCCGTATTTCCGGTTTCTCGAAAATGCTGACATATATTTTTGCAATTTTAAGATCAGGAGTCATGTGAACTTCGGTAACAGTAATGAAACCGAATTCTTTTGAATTATATTCACGTGAAAGGATCAAGCTAATTTCGTGCTTGATCACCGAAGAAACCTTTTCTAAACGTATCGACATTTTATTACCTATACAAGTTTACGTTTGAGTTCAACAATTTTGTATGGCTCGATGATGTCGCCAATTTTAATATCGTTATAACCTTCGAGAGCTATACCGCATTCGTATCCTGAATCAACTTCACGCACGTCGTCTTTAAAACGTTTGAGTGAAGAAATCCCACCATCGAATAAAACGAGTCCGTCGCGAATCAGACGAACTTTGCTGTTGCGTGTAATTTTTCCGTTCAGTATATAACAACCTGCGATTGTTCCTGCCTTGGGAATCTTGAAAACATCACGAACCTCAATTGATCCGAGAACTTCTTCTTTTTCCTCCGGCGCAAGCATACCTTCGAGCGCTTTTTTCACATCGTTAATTACTTCGTATATAATCGTGTAAAAACGAATTTCAACTTTCTCCGACTCGGCGAGTGTACGTGCATTAACATTCGGACGGACATGGAAGCCGATAATAATTGCATTTGAGGCGGCAGCCAACAGCACGTCCGATTCCGAAATAGCGCCAACACCTTTGTGTATAACATTCACACGAACTTCAGGGTTAGCTATTTTCATCAGGGCATCGGAAATTGCACCCACCGAACCGTCAACGTCGCCTTTAAGAACGACTGTTAATTCTTTAACAGTTCCTTCTTTCACTTTTTGAGAGAAGGTGTCGAGAGTTACAGTTCTGATTTCACGGAAATCCTGTTCGCGTTTAAGCTGCTGGCGGCGCACACTAATATCGCGTGCATCCCGTTCGCTATCTGAAACTACTAACAAATCGCCCGCTTGGGGAATAGTATCGAAACCTATAACCTGTACCGGCGTTGATGGTCCCGCAGATTCTACCCGATGTCCGCGTTCGTCAAACATTGCCCTTACTTTTCCATAAGAAAATCCAGCGATAAAAGGATCTCCGATTTTCAAAGTTCCCTTCTTAACAAGAACAGTAGCTACTGTTCCTCTTCCTTTATCAAGCTGGGCTTCGATTACAGCGCCACGAGCTTTAGTTTTAGCTACAGCTTTAAGGTTCAATACTTCGGCTTCGAGAAGAATTTTTTCGAGAAGTAATTTAACATTTTTTCCCGTTTTGGCAGATAATTCTACAGATTGATATTTACCACCCCACTCTTCGACGAGTATATTCTTTTCAGATAATTGCTGCCGGATTCTCTCAGGATTGGCGCCGGGCTTATCGATTTTATTCATTGCAATTATGATAGGAACATTTGCCGCTTGTGCATGGCTTATCGCTTCGACAGTTTGAGGCATAACTGCATCATCGGCGGCAACAACTAACACTACGATATCGGTTAGCTGGGCTCCGCGTGCACGCATTGCAGTAAATGCTTCGTGTCCGGGCGTATCAAGGAAAGTAACACTTCTCGCATCATCAACTTTTACCGAGTATGCACCAATATGCTGGGTGATACCGCCAGCTTCGCCCGCTACTACGTTTGTTTCTCTGATAAAATCGAGCAACGATGTTTTTCCATGATCAACGTGTCCCATAATTGTAACCACAGGCGGACGCCATTCTAATAATTCTTCGTTTTCATCGTCTGCGTCAACAACTAAACGCTCTTCAAATTCGGTCATGAATTCAATCTCCAGACCAAATTCAGATGCTATCAGTGTAATTGTATCCTGATCGAGCCGCTGATTTATCGAAACCATCAATCCTAATTCGATGCACTTTTTAATTACGTCGGCTACATTAACCTGCATCAAGTTTGCCAATTCGTTTACCGAAACATATTCGGTAACCTTAAGCTTTGATTTTTGTTTTTCTAATTCTTCTTGAAGTTTAGCTTCTTCTTCGAGCCGTTCTTTTTTCTTTTTCTTCCGCATCTGAGCACGTGCGCTAACCGATGTATCGTCCATCTCGGCAATTGTACGGCGGATTGCACTTTCAACTTCTGCCACGTTAATCTCAATGTGCCTGATCTTTTTCTTTTTCTTTTTCTTCCGATCTAATACATCATCCTCCTTTGCTGCTACGACCGGTGCGGCTTCTTCTACTTTCTTCTTCCGTTTTCTTTTTTTCTTTTTGGCTTTCGCATCTAAGTCTTGTGCATCTTTTGCAGCAGTAACTGTCGGTTTCTCAGTCTCGGGTTTAGTCAACTCCATTTTTCCCCGAATGGTTAAACCCATTTTAGGAGTAAGTCGCGGTATGCTCTTTTTAGATTTTTTCTCTTTTTTATCTTCTTCAGTTTTTTCTTCCGGCTGAACTTGTTCAGTCGCTTCGACCTGAGTAACAGGATGAGGTTCCCGAGGTTGTACTACCTCTGTTATCTTTTGTTCTGCTTCGGTAGCAACGACCTCCTCAACAATAATTTTTTCGACAATCGGAGCGGGTTCAACAATTTCCGGTGCAGGCGGCTCAACAATTGTGGGAGTAATTTCAGGGATTGGAATTTCTACCGCAGCCGTTATCTCAATAACTGGAACTTCTTCTTCTTTTACACGGCGTGTTTTTTTAACAATTTTTGCCGGCTCGGCTTTTTCTACTTTCTTCTCTTCTTTTTTAGGAGTAGTTTTGAAGGATTGAATTTTACGTTGATGTTTCTCGACGCTCTCTTTTTCTTTTTTGAAATGAGACAATATTAAAACGCTCATCTCGTCAGTAATTGTAGAGTTGATTGTCTTTGCTTCGAAGCCCTTTTTAGTCAAGAAAGCTATGAGCGATTCACTCGCGATATTCAGCTCTTTGGCTACTTGATATAATTTTTTCTTTTTATCCACTTATTAACTTATTAATTATTTATCTTCGCTGTTTTCCGATTCTTCGGTTGCTTCGCTTTTAGATTTGGCTTCGAGAGCCGATTTCATATCTTCTTCGCTATCAATCTCGGCTTCCTCAAGTTCTTGAATCATTAATTCTTTCATCTGCTTGATCTTTGGTTTCGTTAAACCTTCGATTTCAAGAAGGCTCTTTATGTCGGCTTCTATTACCTCACGGGCAGTTTCATAACCTTCTTCGACTAATCGTTCTATCAACGGTTCACCCAATTCAGCACGGAATTCAGTGATGTCCATATCATATTCTTCTTCGACAACAAGTTTTTGCACATCAATATCGTAACCGACAAGTTTAGATGCAAGCCGGATGTTTTGCCCGCCTCGACCTATAGCTAACGACATTTGATCGCGGTCGACTGTTACCATTACCTTTTTATTTGCTTTGTCGATCTTTATTTCTTTTAATTTAGCAGGTGCTAATGCTCGTATGATAAATTGAGATGGGTCATCGATATAATTAATAACGTCGATATTCTCGTTATTTAATTCGCGCACAATTGAGTGAATCCGGACACCTTTCATACCGACGCAAGCGCCCACTGCGTCAATGCGATCGTCGTGCGATTCGACTGCAATCTTTGCTCGTTCGCCGGGTTCACGTGCGATTGCTTTTATCTCGATGATACCATCATAGATTTCCGGTATTTCGTGCTCGAATAATTTTGACAAAAATTTCGGGTCTGAACGTGAAACAATAACATGAGCTCCATTTGCAGTTTTTCGAACTTCTTTAACTAATACACGGGTTGTCTCGCCTTTTTTATACCTCTCTTTAGGAATCTGTTCGTTACGCGGCAAAACAAGTTCGTTGCGGTTATGGATTATTAAGATTTCGCTTTTCCTGACCTGATAAATTTCACCGGCGATAATTTCGCCAATCGAATTTGTGTATTCATTAAAGATGAGATCTTTTACTATTTCTTTAATCCGTTGGTTGAGCGTTTGCCTTGCGGTAGCGATTAACCTTCTACCAAAACTACTAACATCAATGATTTCTACGAAATCGTCTCCAATTTCGAGCGGTTCGTTGGTTTTTTTTCTGACGGCTGCCAATTCGATTTGGGTAGTCGGGTCGGTTACGGTTTCTACAATTTCTTTCTCAAGAAAAATTTCAATATCGCCTTTATCCATATTTACTACAACATCGAATTTTGCTTCCAGTCCGTATTTTTTTCGTGTTATCGTGGCAAATACTTCTTCGATAACACTCACCAACATGTCTTTATCGATGCCTTTTTCTCGAACCATTTGTCCGAATGATTCAACTATTTCATAGTTCATATTTTCTCCAAATACTTTTTTCTATTACCAAGCTGTTTTAATGTTAGCTTCAAGAATATTATCTAACGATATTTTAACAATATCACCGCTTTCATTTTCTACTGCTATTGAATCGCCGCTAACCTCTAAAAGTTTACCAACAGCCTCATAGAGATCTTCTTGTTTTTTCAATTTTAATTCGATAAGGCGGCCTATATGTTTATGATATTGTTCAATATATTTTAATGCACGCGAAATTCCGGGAGATGAAACATTCAAATAATATTTTCCGGTGATTACGTCATCCGAATCTAAAATCTTTGCAATATCTCTACTCACGTTTGAACAAATTCCGGCAGTGATACCTTCTCGATTATCAATAAATACTTCTAACACTTTCGATTGCCGCTCACCCCTTAAAACTATATCTATCAAAAATAGGTTATGCTGTTCAATTATCGGAGCGATGAGTGCTTCAATTTTTTGTTTGATATCCAAGCTAATTTCTTATATTTCAATTGTTTAACGCCCTCCAAAAAAAAAGTCCCAATGGCGGGACTTTTCGAAGGGTGGCTTATAATACATAAAATATGTTTGAAAAGCAAATTGAATTGCATCAATCGAATATGGTTTGGAACACTGTAATCGCCTGATAAATTTCTTCAAAGGATACATCTAAATGTGTTACCGCCCGTATGCTGCTATGCCTTTCCGGAGTTAATAAGATACCTTTTGTTTGTAACTGGGCTAATACTTCCTGTTGTGTTTTGTTGATTTGAATATCCGCTATAACCATATTTGTTTGAACCGACTCGGGATCTATTTTAAATGACTTTAGGTTTTTTAAGCCATCTGCAAGAAGTTTAGCTTTTTTGTAATCGTCTGCGAGACGATTAATGTTGTTTTCTATCGCATACAAACCAGCCGAGGCAATAATTCCGACCTGCCTCATACCGCCGCCGAACATCTTCCGATATACTAAAGCCCGATCAATAAATTCTTTGCTGCTAATGATAACCGAACCAATTGGTGCACCCAAACCTTTTGAAAGACACACAGAGATGGAATCGAAATATTTTGCATACTCGCTCAACGAAATTCCAGATGCTACGGATGCATTCCAAATTCTTGCACCATCAAGGTGGAGCTTGATGTTTCGTTCAGCCGCTAACTGACTTATCTTTTTGATTTCTTCGATCGGGAAGATTGTTCCACCCGAACGCCCGTGTGTGTTTTCGAGACAAATTAATTTTGTTTTTGGAAGGTAATAAGCATTCGGTCGTATCGCAGCTTGAATTTGTTCGGCAGTGATTACTCCCCTTCTATTTGGAATTGTTTTAATACTGACTCCGGATAGAGCGGCAGGAGCAGCATTTTCATAAACGAAAATATGCGAGTCCTCATCTGCAATTATTTCATCGCCATGATTTGTGTGTGTGCGGATACAAACTTGATTTCCCATCACTCCTGTGGGAACAAAAAGTGCGGCTTCTTTCCCAAACATTTTAGCAACCTTCTCCTGTAGTTTGTTGACTGTTGGGTCTTCCCCATAAACATCGTCGCCTACTTCAGCTTCCATCATCGCACTTCGCATTGCCGGCGAAGGTTTCGTAACTGTGTCGCTTCTCAAATCAATTTGTTTCATAATTTTTTCTCCTGATAAACTTATAAAATTTTTGACCAAAACCAGCCATCAAAATAAATCCACTGAAAAACAAACAAACTTCGGCTAACACATCACCAAATTTAGTATAAACTGTGAGTTCTTCACGCGCTTGAATTTCGTGTTCGATGGTTGCTGTTGTGTACATCTTCGTTTCATCATAAACCCTGCCATAAGGATCGATGAAGCAGGAAATACCGCCGTTTGCACAGCGAGCAATCCAACGCCGGTTTTCGATAGCCCGAAGAACAGCGTAGCGTTGATGTTGATATGCTCCGAAGGTATCGCCCCACCAACTATCATTTGTAATTATCGTCAAGAATTGTGCACCTTTTCGTACAAAACCAGCAACAAAGGTAGGATAAATTGATTCGTAGCAAATCATATTCGAAAATTTTACATTACTACGGTTTTCCAAAGGAAGCTCAAAAACAGTTGTGTCTTTACCGATTCCCCAACCGCCAATGCCAACTCCCCATTCAAGAAAATCTAAGAAATTCAAAAAATCGGCATAAGGCACACGTTCCGAGAATGGCACAAGCCGTATCTTTGAATATTTTTGAAGTCGATCAGATTTTGGTATTAATAAAAACGAGCTGTTGTATGAATCGTATCTTTCTTCAGAGTACATCATTTTTTTAGCAGATCGTGGTGGTTGCTCATTCTCTTTGTAAATATGAATATCCGGGAATCCAGTAAATAGCGCTACGTTCAAAGTATCGATTCTATTTTTTACTTTCTCGAAATAGGTCCGATACTGGGGCATCAATATGTAATATGGAATAGCAGTTTCAGCCCAGATTATCAAATCGGTATTCTTTGAAACGCTATCACTCATTCGTAAATATAAATCTAATTGCTCCTCCTGTGTTACAATATTCCATTTTTCCCAAGGGTCAATGTTCGGTTGTATAACTGCGATTTTCAAATTAGTATGTTGTGTATTTTCATTTGCATTGCTAATAATTACGCTGCCTGAAATTTTGGGAATTAGATATAACAGTGCAATTAAACCCAAGCAAGCAATCGTCTTGATAGATTTTGGTTCCCATTCTTTCAACATCAATTTTACGATTAGGACAAAAACTATTACATTAATCCACAGTAGCCAGAAGGATAATCCATAAACGCCGGTGAGTGAAGCAAACTGTATCAAGCTTAGATCATAAGTGAGAGCGTTACCTAATGTTAACCAGGGAAAAGCAAACTCGGAAATTGAATGCAGATATTCGAACGAAACCCAGATGAATGGAAAAGTGAAGATTGCAGTTTTGAAACTCAGATTGCGACGAATGAAAGTGAAGGCAACGATTGGGATTGAAAGAAACAAAGGATGGACAATTAATAATGCTGCACCTGCGACCATTAAGTAGGGGTCTTTTGCCTGTAAAAATCCACCAACCCAGGAAATTGCAATAATGTTAAAAATGAAAAATGATAAATAAGAGTACCGAAGACTTCTGCCATACTCTTCGACGTTGGAGAGAAGAAAAAAAAGAGGTATAAAAGCAAATGCCGATAGAATTCCAAGCTCGAAAGGAGGAAAAGAAAATCCAAACATTATTCCTGAAATGGCAGATAATATTATGTTTTGATAATTATGTTTTGATTTTAGAAGTTTCATAATCGAACCGGAAAAATTTCTTGTTGAGAAATAGCCAAGAGTGGAAAATTATAAACGCCATTAATGCCCCCTCGAATGCTCCTGCAAAAACATCAGCCGGGAAATGAACACCTACATAAACTCTTGAAAATGCAATCGAAGATGCTAAAGCAAAGAAAAGCCACTTTGTTTTTGAGTAGAAAAACGAAATAAGTGTGGCGGCAGCAAAATAATTTGTAGCGTGAGATGAAGGAAAGGAATATCCCGAACCGCAATTTACCAACAGACGGATTTGATCCATAACCATCGTACCCTCAACTACATGACAGGGTCTTGGTCGTCCTACCAGCGATTTAAGTATCGAGCTGTTTAACTGATCGCTTGCAGCTATCGTAACAATAAGAAGTGTTATAACTATCCTACCTTTATTTCCTCCTTTGAAAACCAATAAAGTAACTGATAGAAAAATAATTATTCTTCCAACCAAAGTTTTATCCCAATCTGTAAGAATTGGCATTAAGAAATCGCAGAAGCTATTTGCTAAATAATTATTGATAAATATAAATAAAAACTTATCTATCTCAACTAACGACTCAAGCATTCTTTGTTTTCTTTCTTTGAAATACGAGATAGTATATTATCCATAAACAAGCAACAAGTAACATAACTGAAGTAACAACCATCCAATATGTTTCTAAGTGCTCGCTTATCTTATGCCAATTTCTTCCCATTATATAACCCGAATAAAGGAGGATTACATTCCAAACCATTGCACTGACTAACGATAAAATAGCAGTTATTTTGAGGTTCATTTCCGAAATTCCTGCAAAGAAGGAAACGATTGCCCGTGTTCCGGCTAAAAACCGGTTTGCAATTATTATAGCATATCCATATTTACTAAACCACTTTTCCATTTTATGTATATTATCGACAGGGATGAACTTGTATTTTCTTGTTTCGATTATATGCCGCCCGAACCATTTACCGATTAAATACATTGTAATAAAACCTAACATACTGCCCATTGACGCAAAGAATAGAGTAGCAAAAAAATTCGATTTTCCGATTGCTACCATCGAACCACCGAATACAATTACGACATCGCTCGGAGAAGGAGGGAAAATATTTTCGATATATGCTATGAAAAATATTCCAAGATAAATTAGAATTGGTTCAACTTCAGATAAAAATTGTATTATTGCTTGTAAATCCATTTGTGATTATTAGTTAATTTAAATGTTAGGAGGATTTTTCAATTAGTGCTACTGCATATACCGCTATGCCTTCACCTTTGCCCACGAATCCTAATTTTTCTGTAGTGGTTGCTTTTACAGAAATATCCGGGATTGCCATATTAAGAGTAGAAGCTATACTTTCACAGATTTGATCAATATAAGTAGCCAACTTAGGTGATTCCAATGCAATTGTGGAATCAATATTTACTATTTCATAACCATTCGTTTGCAATAAGGCACGGATATTTTTTAAAAGTTTCAAACTCGATATACCTTTATACTGGGGGTCGTTATCAGGAAAATGTTTCCCGATATCGCCAAGAGCCGCTGCTCCAAGCAAAGCGTCGCCAATTGCGTGGCACAAAGCATCCGCGTCTGAATGCCCTAATAATCCTTTTGTAAATGAAATATCAACGCCGCCTAAGATTAATTTTCTATTTTCCGCAAAAGGATGAACATCATAACCAAAACCAATACGCATTTTCATAAAATATCAAACCTTTGATAAATATTTTCTATTTGTTTCAATTGAACTTTTACATCTCTTACATCGGCGAACCTCGGACCTATTCTCACTTCATGGATTAGGTCGTTGACTAATGAACGGTCGCCTTGAACAACAATTTCAACATCACCATTATGAAGATTTTTGACGAATCCGGTTAATCCCAAACGGTTTGCAAGGTTCATTACAAAATACCGGAACCCAACACTCTGAACCATTCCTTTGACGATGATAATTGCTTCGGCTTGCATTTTTCTGGTTAATCAATTATACGAAAATCGATTTGACGGTCGATTGAACTAACACGCACAACTTGGACCTTAACTTTGTCGCCTAATCTATAACGTTTCTTTGTTCGCCTGCCAATATAAGTATAATTTTTTTCATCAAAAACATAATAGTCATCCTCAAGGTCTCGGATATGGACTAACCCTTCAACTAACAAATCCATGATTTCTATAAAGAGTCCGAACTTAGTGATCCCGGAAATGATTGCTCTGAAATGATCACCTACGTGCCGTTTCATAAATTCTACTTGCATAACTTTTATCGAAGCACGTTCGGCTTCAATTGCTAAACGCTCGCGGGCGCTCGATTGCACACATATTTCATCTATCGTAGCGTGCGATTCCTTAACTTTTTTAGAGGCAGGCTCAGTCAAATAATCTGTTAGTAATCTATGAACCACTAAGTCAGGGTATCGGCGTATTGGTGATGTAAAGTGTGTATAGTGTTTAAATCCTAATCCAAAATGTCCAATATTTTTTTCAGAGTAAATAGCTTTAGCCATAGATCGAATAGCTATTTCGTTTATAACTGCTTCTTCTTCTTTACCCCGGCAACTGTCGAGAAGTTTTTGCAGTTTTTTCGAAGTCATTCCATCTCCCTTTTCTAACGTGTAGCCGAATTGTGAAACAAAATCGGCAAGTTCTTTAATCTTATCAGGATCGGGTCTATCGTGAATGCGATAGATGAAAGGTGTTTTGATAGATTTTCTTCCTGCTTTAATATGTTCGGCTACAACTTTGTTCGCTAAAAGCATAAAATCTTCGACCAACCGATGGGCATCTAACCTCTCCTTCCTGATTATCTCTATCGGGTTACCCTGTTTATCGAATTTAAATTTAACTTCCGTACTCTCAAAGTCGATGCTGCCTTCTTTTAAACGGTTTTTGAGAAGGGTTTGACTCAATTTATGCATTTTTAACAAAGTATCGGCGTAGTCTCCTGCTCCGCTTTCCAAGATTTCCTGAACTTCTTCATAACTAAAACGCCTCTTATTGTTGATTACTGTTTTAGCTAACTTATAATCAATAATTTTACCCTGCTTAGTGATAGTTATAAAGACTGAAAAAGCTAATCTGTCGCGTTTGGGGACGAGGCTGCAAATTCCATTCGATAAAACTTCGGGAAGCATCGGAATAACCTCATTCGCCAAATACACACTCGTTCCCCTTGAGAATGCTTCATGATCAATTTTTGAGCCTTCTTTAACATAATGACTTACATCAGCGATGTGCACTCCTAATTCGTATGTCGTAGAATTTATTTCTTTTAAGGATACGGCATCATCAAAATCTTTTGCATCTTCCGGATCGATTGTAAAACATACTCCGTCCCGAAAATCAAGCCGTTCTTTGATTACACGATGAGGAATTTCCTCTGATACATTTTCAGCTTCAGTAATTACATTATTCGGAAATACCAAAGGCAATTTAAACTGATGAATCACAGAGATAATTTCAGTTTTTATTTCACCGGCTTTCCCAATTATCTCAATTACCCTGCCTTCAGGATTATGATTAATGTATTTCCACTCTTCAATCACGAAAGTTACTTTATTACCGGGACGAGCACCTAATGTTTTTCCTGGTGGTATGAAAACATCCCGCCTGATGCGTGAATCGTCTGGTATTACGAAGAAAATATTTTTATTTTTATCCACCACTCCAATCAACGGTTTTTTGCTTCTTTTAATTATCTCTACGACTTCACCTTCGTAGGGTAAAGTTTCAGTATCGTTTGCAGCTTCTTTTAACAACACAGGAAAAATTGCAACCGAAACAATATCATCATCAAGAGCAGTTGAAATGTAATTTGAAGAAATTAAAACATTTCCTTCGTCGGGCGGGTTTAATTTTACTAAACCCGAACCGTTTTTTATACGTGTGAACACACCTATTTTTTGAGTTGACCTAGGTGGTTTATAGACGCCATATTTTTTTCGAGAAGCCGGACTCAGTTTGTTTGTCAGAACTAACTCTTTCAGAGTATTTTGTAGTGTTAGTATATCGAGTTCATCTTTCAGCGACAGTCGTCTTGCTAATTGATGAGCTTTAAAAGTTTCGTTCGGATACTTATAAATCAGTTTTAATATTTTTTCTTCTAGTGTCATAAATTTTTTGTTTAAAATGACCATTTATAGAATATTCGGGCGCTGTTAGTTAATTTTTTATCGATTGTATATTCGCCTGCATCAACCTTACGCTCTAATTGAAGGAACAATTTTTTCATTTTATCTGATTCCAGAATATCGCCAAAGTTAAGTGTAAAACTGATATTAGCATTATTAATATCATCGAAAATTCTCCCACCAAATCTCCAATACGCATTGAATATTTGTCCGCTCAACCGCAGGTCTGCAGATTGTTGAATGCTTCCGCCATGATAAGTTATTTCCGCCGATCTGATAAATTCAAACTCACGTCTTAAAAAATCGGTAAGAATCCCGGATAACAATGTTGAAGTAGCTCCTGCAACAATCGATGTTCCGGCAGATGAACTTAAACTTGAGACGATATCGGATTTTTCGCGAGCATTTAAGTCGTCACGGAATTTATTTGTGAAAAGAAACGATATTGCATCGCTCTGTAAATCTCCTCCAACTTCATAATATTCTTTATCATCAATTGTAATATTCATAGTCAAATGCGGTTCAAGTCGGGTGCCTGAAATTGTAAGTGTAATAGTTACTTTTTGTTCGGCTACCACTGAGTCGGGTGTAAGAGTTGGTGGTTTTCTTAAACCCGAATAAGTGGCTTTGATATCCAACTCAGGATTATTTGGGTCGCCTAAAAATTTTAACTTGCCGGCAGCTTCAAACCTTTTGAAAAAATTGTAGTACGACCTCTCTGATACAGATATTTCGCCGATCGAATAGTTCCTGTTACCAACTCGTTGTAAATTAATTTTGCCATCTAACTCCGCATACAATTCTTCGCTTGTAGCAGGATTAAAAATCATACGAATACTTGTGGTTCCTTTGGTCTCGAGGGTTACATCATAAGTTAATCCGGCTAAAAATTTACTTTCGGTTTGCATCTCTCCTGCCAAATATTTTTTATTCGTATCGTACATTGCAGAATAAAACTGATGCTTCAAATCAACCTGTTTATCTAATTTGGTTGTATCATCAACAGCCACATATCTGACAATTCCTCCCGATTCGTTATAGCCGCTTGATTGCGATGGAGGGAAAACAATATTCGCATCTTGAACTATCACATTTCCAGATATATTCGATTTAGTCAACGAACCTTTAAAATGGAGTCCTTCGTTGCCAACCATTCCAACAAGGCGTCCGTACATGTTTTGCATCTTTCTGCGTGAGGTTTCCTTCAAAAGTAAAAGCTGACCGGTTGCATTCAAATCAAAATTACTAATCTTATATTCTCTTAAAGCAAAGAATCCGTTAATATTTACTTTCCCTTCCGCATAATCCGATTTATCGTTGTTAAGTTGGAATTGGGAAAGATGTATTTTGTCAACATCCGATATTAACGAACCTGATAAATTGTAGTAAATATTATTTCCGAGCAATAAAAACCTCGACTGCTGTAATTTGATTGTTCCAGTATAATTTGGCTGCTTCGGGGTTCCCGTTATACTCATATCGCAAATCAGCATACCTTGTAAATCGTCGATTGCAGGTATTAATGGATTTAAAACGCTTAATTGAAATCCGGACGAAACGATTTTCAAATCTAAAGGTTCATCGGGAAATAATTTATTTTCTTCTTTATAAGATAAATCAATCGGTAGTTTTCCGCTGATAATAAAATCGGGTTTTGTGTCGACTCCTGCGCTCGCGAAATTAATACTTACTCCCAGATATTTATTGAAGTAATTAAATGAACTTTTGAGTTCACCAAAATTTGAATTTCTGTAAAAAATAGTATCAACATTTACTGTTATACTTATAACAGGATTTTCTAAACTACCTGAAAACTTCATCTCGGAATTAACCTTACCATATACTCTGTTTTTAGGATTTTTTAAATTTTCATTCTTAATAAAATGATGCAATCCTTCTAACTCAAATTTTTCGATACGGCCATTGAGATTGATTATACCATCGGCTAACAAATTACCGTCGATATATATTTTTTCTTTATTGTTCCGGTGAAGGATAAAATTTTTCAATCTTAATTCCTCAGGATTTATAGAAATAGCAAACGCTTCGTTACCTTCCCATGAGTAATCGCCCCACGCTAAACTCAAACTCGGAAACAAAAATTCAAAAGAATTCGGGTGAACAGCAACTTCTGAAATAAAACTTAACCTGTTTGCTTTTCCTATATTCGAATCGTATAACAGTTTTCCTTTCGATTCGGAAAAATCAAGGGTGAATTTTAAATTATTCAGGTCGATTTTGTTAAAAACAATTTTTTGTAGCTTTGAAGAAACATTTAGATTTAATTTCTCAAAAAGGTTTTTTTCTGTGAGAGAATCGATGTTATATTTTATTGTACCTTCCGACATTAAAATTCCTTTTCCCGCTGAGCCGATAAAGAAATCTTTGATTTCGATATTTCCTGTGTTCGTAATGCCGCCTCCATTTTTGATTACTGAACCTTTAAGTGTCCCCTCGAAATTAAAAGGTGTTTTGTTGATTATGTTCGATATGGATGCTAAATTTTTTGAGCGAATGTCATAATTGAACCAATAAGGGCTTTCGTCATTTTGTTCAACGTGGGATTTATTTTCTACATACAAACTTTCGGATATTGAAGTTCGGTAGGAGATTGCTTTAGAAATGCTTGAAACGATATCAGTGAATATGGAAGGAATTTTGGGGAAATCGACGTTACCGTTTAGTAAAATATCAGCCATCGAGGATTCAATTTTTAAAATCTTATTTGAATCATCGCTCTGATTTAATGTTAGAAGAAATTCTTCGGTTTGAAATTTATGTTTACCAACTATTGAAGGAAATATTGTTAAGTTTGCAGTTGCATTCGCATTATTTATATTTGTGCCCGCGAGCATAACCGAGGCTTGTAGGGAGAGGTCGCTTTCATAATGTTTATCATTTAAAAAATTAGCAAGATTTAAAGATGTAACTGACGCTTCAATATTAAAACTTGGTAAATGACTGTTTGTATAATCCAGATTAGCTGTGATGTACGATTTCATTCGGTCGGATTTGAGGAGAGAGACCATCTCGATTCGTTTATCATGAACTTGAATCGCGAGGTTTGAGTTATCTAACTTTACGTTTGCAAATTTCGATGAATCAATTTTCAAATTAACTTGTGCATTAAGGTTATTAATACTTGTACCGATGCCTTCAAAAGTTCCAGAAGAGTTTAAATCGCTGATGTATGTTTCGTCATCTAATAATTTGGCAATATTCAAACCGAATGATTTAAAATTACCACTATACTTCATCAACGAATCTTTTAGATTGAGGCTGACCTCAGCCTGAGCTTTACCTGCATCTGTTTGGATATTTACTTGCGTTTTGAAATCCAAAGGATTTCCAACATAATTTGCAAAAATGAGTGTGTTATTTATGTTTTTAAATTTAGGAATATTGAAATAAGGGAGCAACTGATTAACATCCGACGGCTTGATACGAGCTTCATCAATTTTGAAATTTAAAAATAAATCGTTGGGTTTATGAAGGTTCGATAGATTGCCCTCAATTTTTAGGGATGAATTAAAAGTTTGCACATTGAGATGGTTCACAAAAAAATCGCCGAACTTCCCTTTTGCATCCATATCCAAGTAAACGGATCCATTCAAGAAATAGACAGGCGGCAGAAAACTTTTCAATTCGTTCAGACTTACAACGCTCCCCGTAACTTTTAGTGAAACCTGTTTTTTTTCAAAATCTGCCAACAAAAGTTTGTTGAAAATATTCACATCCTTCAAGCTTGCATCTATTTTTATACTGGAATTTTTAGAAGCCGCCACAAGATTTTTCACTTCAATGTTTTCTTCATTGAGGACGATTTCGCCGCTGAGCGACGACAAACTGAACAATGTTGACGGTAAATATCCGTGTAAATCTTTAATCTTCAGTTTGATATTGTTATGTTTGAAGACTCCGGAAATCTCTGTGCTTAAATTATTTACCGTTAAATGGCGATAATCTAAATATTGAGTGGTAGTATCGATATGGTGCTTGAAAACTTCTCGAAGTGAATCGTGGACGAGAAATGTTCCATTTATTATTTTAACATTCTCAAATGCAATCGTCCAATCAAATTTTGATGGAGCTTTATCCTTCGCTCTAAAAATTTCAGAGATGTTCCATTTGCCATCTTTCGATTTCAAGATGTTTACTTTAGGGTGTTCTACTGTTAAACTGCGGAGTGTAATTTTTTTCCCTAATATTGTATAAGGGTCGTGGTGTAATTTTATTTTACCGACCGAAAGAAAGACTCCCCCGCCATGCGTGATAGCGAGTGAATCAATCGAAAAACCTGTAATAAAATTCCCACTGATAGTACCAAGATAAAGTGAGCCATCGATATTTTCAGAAACATTTGAAAGGATAAATTCCCGCAAACGATCTTTAAAAAATTTGGATTGAGTAAAACCAATTGCAACAATAAAGATAAAAACAGACAACCCAAACAAATAACCGATAATTTTTAGTACTTTTTTAATCATTCCCTGATTGAGTATTTGTACAATACTTTTTTATTATTGTATCTACGATATTTGTCGTAGAACGATCCTGAATAAACTCAATGGTAGCTACTTCACCACCGTTGGATTCAACAATATCTTTCCCCACGATATTTTCAATTTTCCAATCTGCCCCTTTCACCAAAACGTCCGGGAGGATTGCTTCTATTAATTTCAAAGGTGTATCTTCTTCAAAAATGCAAACAAAATCGACGGGACAAAGATTAGCTAACACAAACGCCCTGTCGTGCTGATTAACAATCGGTCTTTTTTCCCCCTTAATTCTTCTGACTGAAGCGTCGGAGTTCAAACCAACTATGAGAACATCTCCAGCCGATTTTGCCTTCATCAAGTATTCAACGTGTCCGCGATGGATTATATCAAATACCCCGTTTGTGAAAACGATTTTTTGCTTTTGCTTTTTTTGTAAAGCCCGAATGCTGATTAATTCTTCCTTTGAAACTACATTACCCATCATGTACCTGCTTTTCTCGGAGGTCGATGATTCATATCTTCTAAAAGAGTTTGATACAATTCATTTTTATCTATTGGTACAATACCAACTTCACCGCACACGATACCCCCCGCGGTATTTGCCAATAGCGCAGCTTCCAGTATATCTGCTCCGCTTGTCATTGCCATAGTGAGTGTCGAGATGACTGTGTCGCCTGCTCCTGAAACGTCTAACACCGAGCGTGCAGTTGTTTGAATGTTTTTAAAACTACCGTTGCGTCCGAACACCGCCATACCATACTCGCCTCTCGT
The DNA here is from genome assembly GCA_947085405.1 of uncultured Ignavibacteriota bacterium. GTDB lineage: Bacteria > Bacteroidota > Ignavibacteria > UBA10030 > BY39 > JASEGV01. Next base: position 25,206 of record CAMTWO010000007.1, on the reverse strand, counting down.
AATGATCACGTGTTCAGCTTGTAATGTTTCAAGAAGTTGTTTTCCTGCATCTTCAAGTGCATGGTCGTCCGATAATTTAATTCCAAGAGCTTCTTCTGTTTCTTTTCTATTAGGTTTAAAAACTGTAACGTTTTTATATTCAAAAAAGTTATTAAACTTCGGGTCAATCGTAATTATTTTATCGTATTTTTTACTAATCTTCACTGCACCTGAAATAATTTCTTTCCCTACAACACCTTTGTTATAATCTTCGATTATGATTGCATCTATAGTCGATATGTTTGATTCTAAAATTTGTAAAAGCTTTTGTTGCAAACTGTTTGGTGCTTCGATTTTCGATTCACGGTCAATACGAACTACGTGCTGGCTGTGTGCAATAACGCGTGTCTTCACTGTAGTCGGGCGGTCATCATCCGAAATAATTCCCGATGTATCTAAATTTTGTTGTTTACAGATTTCTAAAAAATTTTTGCCGCTCTGGTCATTACCTAATATACCAAGAAGCATCGGTATGCCACCTAATGATTTAATATTATTGGCAACATTAGCTGCTCCTCCCAGTCGATTGGATTCTGATTCAATTTCGACAATAGGGACTGGCGCTTCCGGAGAAATACGCGTAACTGTTCCCCAAAAATATCTATCGAGCATCAAATCGCCGATGATTGCCACTTTCTTACCTTTTAAGTTTTTAAAAATTTCTTTTAATCTTTTTTCTGATATTAACATAATGTTATGAAGTTAAAATGAATTTCCTCGCCGCAACCTGCCCGCCGTCCGTCCGTTAGATAACGGACGGACTTTGGCAGGCGGGGCAGCGAGGTATCTGACAACAAATTTTATTTTTTCGCCTCAAGAGGCGGGGAATTAAACCCTCGTCCGCCTTTGGCGGATTAAATATATGCAGAAACTCACTTACTTTCAAGTATATTACATTTTGAATTATTACCACATTTATCTATATTTTGTATAAATGAAGATGCTATCGCAATTAACAAAAGAAAAATTGAAGTCAATTCGTAAACTTTCTCAAAAAAAGTTTAGAGAAATCGAAAAAAAATTTATTATTGAAGGTGTGAAAATCGTTCAAGAAGTTTTGGCTTCCGATTGGATAACGGAATCGGTGTTAGTTACAAAGGAATTCTTTTCTAATCCTTCAAATAAAGATTTGTTTAAAATGATTGAGGAAAAAGGCGTTCCGGTATTTCAAATTTCAACAAATGACTTGGATGCCATGACCGACACCCTAACAGCACAAGGTATAGCAGCAATTGTTGAAGATAAAATTACAGAACACTTAAATTTAGGAACTATTAATTCACTCACCTCTCTTATTGTTGCTGTTGACAGAATTTCGGATGCCGGTAACCTTGGAACGATTATCCGAATTTGCGACTGGTTTAAAGCCGATGCTTTACTAATCGGGCAAGAGAGCGTGGACCTGTTTAACCCGAAAGTTGTAAGAGGAACGATGGGCTCGGTTTTTCATTTCCCGATTTACAGGAATGTTGATTTGGTGCAATGGTTAAGTGATGCAAAAACTTTTGGTTACAAAGTGTATGCGGCAACAATGAATGGAAGTCCGCTCCAATCACAAAATTATCAAAAGAAATCAGTTTTTGTTTTTGGCAGCGAGTCGCACGGGATATCCGATGAAATACAAAGAATCGCAGATACAAACATAACAATCCCGAGGTTCGGCAAAGCTGAATCGTTAAATGTTGCTGTAGCTTGCGGAATCGTTATCGCTAATTTCAAATTATGAATCTTTTATACATTCAAAACGTTTAATTATGTGCAGAATAAATAAGTACAGGTATTGATATGAAAAATATATATTTAAAACTATTCCTCTCATTCGCGGTTTCGCTTATTATATTTGGAACGGCAACATCTCAGGAAACTAATTTTGGAAAAAACAAAGTTCAATATAAAAAATTTGATTACTCCTTTATCCAATCTGATCACTTTGATGTTTATTTTACAGAAGGAGGTAAAGATATTGCTCAGTATGCTGCTGAAGCTGCCGAGTTAGCATACAAGTCAATCAGCAGGTCTTTTAGTTATGAAATCACAAACCGGATTACTATTATTGTTTACAATTCGCACAACGATTTTCAGCAAACAAATGTTATTTACCAATATATGGAAGAAGGCATCGGCGGTGTAACAGAGTTGTTTAAAAACAGAATAGTGATACCGTTTGAAGGCGACTATAAAAAATTCAGACACGTGATTCACCACGAACTCGTTCACGGTGTAATCAACGATATGTTTTATGGCGGTTCGCTGCAAGCGATTATTGCGAACAATATAATGATTCAGCTTCCTCTTTGGTTCAACGAAGGTCTGGCTGAGTATGAAGCACTCAAATGGGATACAGATTCCGATATGTTCATTCGCGATGCAACGATACACGAAAACCTGCCGCCAATCGAATACCTCGGCGGTTATTTTGCCTACCGCGGTGGTCAGTCGGTTTGGTATTACATTGCAAATAAATATGGCGAACAAAAGATTAGTGAAATTTTAAGTCGCATCAAAGGCTCGCGAAATGTAGAGCAAGGATTCAAGTCGGCTATCGGACTTGGAATTGAAGACTTGAACGAACGCTGGCAAAAAGAAATGAGAGTTACTTATTGGCCCGATATTGCAAAACGTGAAGAGCCAAACGACTATGCCCAACGACTGACTGACCATAAAAAAGAAGGGAGCTTTTATAATACAAGTCCTGCTATCTCGCCTCAAGGTGATCGTGTTGCTTTTATCTCTAATCGCGACGATTACTTTGATGTTTTTATTATGAATTCACTTGATGGTAAAATAGAAAAGAAACTAATAAAAGGTCAGCGAACTGCCGACTTTGAAGAATTAAAGCTCTTGACTCCTGGAATGTCGTGGTCTCCTGATGGAACTAAAATCGCACTTGCAACTAAAAGTGGCGCTCAAGATGCAGTTATGATAGTCGATGTGAACACCGGCAAGAGCAGTAAATTAGAATTTGGTTTAGATGGGATATTTTCTGTTGACTGGTCTCCAAAAGGCGACAAACTTACATTTATAGGAAATACACCTAAACAGTCCGACGTTTATATATACGATTTTAATACAAAGGAATTGCAAAATATCACACAAGATATTTTTTCCGACTATGAGCCGGCATGGTCGCCGGATGGGCAAACAATTTATTTTACATCCGACCGGAAGGGTTTTCTCTCCCCCGATTCATATCCCACGAACTTCAAAATGCAAGACTATCAACACGATGAAAAAGACTTGTATAAAATAGAAATTGGAACAAAAATTATTACTCGGATTTTAGAACTCCCGAATAGCGAAGAAACATCGCCTATTGCATCACCCGATGGCAAAAATATTTTGTTTATCTCGGATGTTAACGGCATCAATAATATCTATGTTTATAACTTAGAAACCAATACATATAAACCACTAACAAACTCGTTAACCGGAGTTTATCAAATTTCCATAAGCAAAGATGGTAACAAATTATGCTTCGCCTCTATGATCAATGGAGGTTTTGACCTCTTCCTTATGCGAACTCCGCTTGAGAAAAACTTAAATCTATTAGAATTAGAACCAACAGATTTTATAAAACAACAACAGCAGAAACCGGTTAAACTTGTTGTGGAGTCAACTATAAAGGACACTATTAAACTTTCGGAAGATATTTTCATTAGTACTGATGAAGACTCAACCGGTTTATATGGAAAGGATGTAAAAGTAGATTTAAGAAATTACGTTTTCAGCCAACCCAAATCTGTTAATACTTTTGAAAAATCTGATACTTCATTAGCTAAAACGATAAAAAATAATCGCGATGAAAATGGCAACTTTATAGTTAACAAGTATAAGTTAAATTTTTCACCCGATATTGTTTATGGAAATGCTGGATTCAGTACCTATTATGGAATACAAGGATCGACGGTGATGGCATTCAGCGATATGTTAGGCGATCACCAAATTATATTCATCACAAATTTAGTAGGCGACCTGAAGAACAGCGACTACATGCTTGCTTATTACTCGTTACCCGCAAGAATTGATTATGGTATTTCAGGTTTTCATAGCGCTCGTTTTATCGTATTGGGTGATAATTATGTTAGCTTTTTGTACAGATTCAGAACTTATGGAGGTTCAATCTCTGCTTCGTATCCAATAACAAAATTTTATCGCTTCGATTTAGGACTATCTTACTTTGCACTTACAAGGGAAAACCTCGATTTACCTTCCGAGCCTATTCAACGAAGGAGTTTGATTCTCCCATCGTTAAGTTTTGTGCACGATAATTCTCTTTGGGGAATAACTTCACCAGGAAATGGAAGCCGCTACAACATAACTATGTACGGAACACCAAAAATTTCTCAAGAAGGGTTAAATTTCGTTTCGATATTAGGTGATTATCGAACTTACTTCAAACTTTGGAAATATTATACTTTCGCGTTTCGATTCGCAGGAGGTGCGAGTTTCGGTGCTAATCCTCAAAGATTTATAATCGGTGGAGTTGAAAACTGGCTGAACCGGCAATTCACTAACGAGCAAGTGCCCATCGAGAATGCGGAAGATGTTCTCTTTCTGACAGCGGGTGTGCCTTTAAGAGGATACATTTACAATACCCGTATCGGTACAAAATATTTTCTATTAAACAACGAATTCCGCTTCCCGTTTTTTGGCTACTTAGCGGCTGGTCCTTTACCGATCTTTTTGCAATCGTTAACCGGTGTGATGTTTCTCGATTTAGGCGGCTCGTGGCATCATAAAAAGGATTTTCAAGCTTTTGCCAAAAACAGCGAAGGTACCTATATGAAAGATTTACTTGGCGGTACTGGTTTCGGGGCGCGATTAGTTCTACTCGGATTTTTAGTTAAAGTTGATGTAGGATGGTGGTTCAACTTGCAAGGATTTTCAACACCTAAATATTACATTTCGTTAGGTACTGATTTTTAGTTACAATGAATCTCCTCGCCGCAACCTGCCCGCCGTCCGTCCGTTAGATAACGGACGGACTTTGGCAGGCGGGGCAGCAAGGTATCTGTTAACAAATTTTATTTTATTCGCCTCAAGAAGCGGGGAATTAACCCTCGTCCGCCTCTGGCGGATTAATACATCGTTTGAAGGAATACATTAAAAATAAATTTGACTACCAAAACGACGAAGATACCACCTGCTACATAAAATGTAATATTCCGTATCTTTTTCTTGGTTTCAGTTTTTAATAGCGCCATTATTTTAAACCTTTTTTATTAAAGTTATCATTTACAGTTATCATTTATTCTACCGTAAAATACAAAATCTGATTTCGAAATGAAAGGGCTACGTGTTTTTAATCACACATTTCGGTATATTGAAAATAAATTTTTGGACCTTTTAATTCAATGAAAATAATAATTACGATAACATTTCTGTTGGCTGTTATTTCCGGCTGCAGCATACAACAAATTGCTATCCGTTCGATGGGCGGTTTGATGGAAAATGGTTTTATTGTTTTGAATGAAGAGTCGGATTTAGATATCGCTGAAAAAAGCGCCGCTTCAAATCTGAAACTACTTGAAGCAATGATCAAAAGCGATCCCGAAAATGAAAAGCTTCTCCGCCTTGCAACTATGGGTTACTCAAGCTATGCTTTGGGCTTCGTTGAAGATGACTCTCCCGAACGTGCCCGTAATTTATACTTGAGATCAAAGAATTTCGGGATGCAACTACTTAATAAAAATAAAGCATTCGCTAAAGCAACGTCAGGTGATTTAGAAAATTTTTCCAATGCACTCCAAACATTTTCGAAAGAAGATATCCCTGCTTTGTTTTGGACAGGAATCGGTTGGGGCAGTTATGTAAGTTTATCCCTCACAGAACCCGAAGCATTAGCCGATTTACCAAAAGTAGAAGCGATTATGAAATATGTTGCCGAAAAGGATAGTTCCTATTTTTATGGAGGCGCTCACTTCTTTTTAGGAGCGTTATATGGAAGCCGCCCAAAAGTTTTAGGAGGAAATCCGGACGAAGCAAAAAAACATTTTGAAAAATGTTTACATATAAACGGAGGAAAATTCTTAATGTCGTACGTTTATTATGCTCGCACCTATGCAGTTCAAATACAAGACCAAAATCTTTTTAAAGAGTTATTATCAAAAGTGGACGAAGCATCAATAGATGTTTTGCCTGAGGCGCGTTTATCTAACGCAATAGCAAAGAAAAAAGCCGAAAAACTTCGTAATCAATTAAACGACTTATTTTAACACCGGAGAAACTTTGAAAAAATATATTTTATTCCTTTCAATTTTTATTATATCGATAGTCAACGCACAACAGTTTACAATTAAATTTGCAACACTCGCTCCCGACGGAACAACCTGGATGAATGTTATGAGAGAGTATGATGCTGCGATTCGAAAAGAAAGCGGCGGCAAACTCGGTTTCAAACTTTTTGCTGGAGGCGTGCAAGGCGATGAAAAAGATGTGCTACGCAAAATCCGACTCGGGCAATTACACAGCACTGGAATAACGGGAGTCGGCATAGGCGAAATTGCACCCAAAGCACGAATTCTTGATTCTCCCTTCCTGTTTAAATCTTACGATGAAGTCGATCATATTTACAACAAATTTGATCAAGAATTTACATCAAGTTTTGAAGAAGGCGGCTATATTTTACTCGGTTGGGCTGAGGTTGGCTTCGTCTATGTTTTTACAAACGTCCCAATCAATAAAAAAGAAGATATGAAGAATGTAAAAATGTGGGCGTGGGAAGGCGACCCGATTGCCGAAGCGGCTTTTAAATCGCTCGGTTTGAATCCGATACCTCTTTCGGTTACCGATGTTCTCACTTCTCTGCAAACAAAATTGATTGATGGAGTTTATACATCGCCTCTTGCGGCTTTAGGACTCCAATGGTGGACTCGCGTGAAATATGTTTTCACACTTCCCCTTGCCGATGCCGCCGGTGCTGTTGTTGTCTCAAAAAAAATGTATGACCAACTTCCAAAAGATTTACAAGAAATTCTTTTGCGAAACGGTAAAAAATATATGGCGAAGTTAACGGAACTCTCCCGCAAGGATAACGAAAAGGCATTGCAAACTTTAAAGAATAACGGAATTAAATCAACTGAACCCGCCTCCGAAAAATTAGTGAATGAATACGAAGAAATCGGTAAAAAAGCCCGCCATTCATTAGTAAACAGACTATATTCTGCTGAATTTTTGAATAGAATTGAACAGTCAATTTTAGATTATAGGAATTCGAAAATAAAATCATCTCAATGAAACTCCTTCTTCGAATCAGCAATTCTGTTTCTACTGCCGAAAAAACACTTGCAATAATTTTGCTCGGTTTGATGATTCTGTTTTCATTTTTGCAGGTAGTGTTACGGAATATTTTTTCAACCGGTATTCTTTGGGTCGATCCGCTGCTTCGAAATTTTGTACTGTGGATTGCATTTTTGGGCGCATCGCTTGCAACTCATAACGAAAAAAATATTAATGTCGATATATTCAGCCGCTTTCTTCCCGAAAGAGGAAGGCATTTCGTAAAAACCGTTATTTATGTTTTTGCAGCCGTAGTTTCGTTTTTCCTTTTGAAAGCTTCAATCACTTTCCTACTCGATGAGTATGCTTCAGAAACTATCTTATTCACTATCGGCGAACTGAATATACTTTCTTGGTGGATGCAGCTTATTGTTCCAATCGGATTTGGAATGATGATGTTCCGTTTCTTGCTTTTTGCTCTTCAATATTTTATCAAAGCTGTTTTTCCTCAAACAACGAAAGTCGTTAGCTGATGGAAACAGTCTTAATCGTCATCGCAATTCTGTTACTCGCTCTATTCGGCTCTCCCCTTTTTGCAATCATCGGGGCAATTGCATTACTCGCATTTCATTCGGCTGCTATCGATATGTCCGCCGTGATCGTGGAACTTAATCGGTTAGCAAGCACACCAACATTAATTGCCATTCCATTATTCACATTTGCCGGTTATGTTTTAGCAGAAAGTAAATCGCCGCAAAGGATAGTTGGTATAGCGCGTGCGTTATTCGGTTGGTTTCCGGGAGGTTTAGCTATTGTTTCATTAGTTTCCTGCGCCATATTCACAGCTTTCACAGGTGCATCGGGTGTTACCATTATTGCACTCGGCGGTTTGCTTTACCCGATACTTCTGAAAGAAAACTATCCCGAAAAATTTTCACTCGGATTGATGACCACTTCAGGAAGTTTAGGTTTGCTGTTCCCTCCAAGTTTGCCAATTATTTTGTACGGACTTGTTGCGAAAATCAGTATCGACAAATTATTTGTAGCCGGCTTCGTCCCCGGTATGATATTGCTGATAGTGCTCTCGATTTATAGTGTAAAGCACGGAATAAAATCGGAGATTCCCAAAATTCAATTCACTTTCAAAAATGTATTTGAAACAGTTAAAAATGCAGCATGGGAAATACCACTTCCTTTCATAATCATTGGTGGAATTTACGGCGGACTTTTCACTGTAACCGAAGCGGCTGCTATTACTGCTTTTTATGTTGTTGTAGTCGAGGTATTTATTTATCGCGATCTTAAATTGTTTAAAGATGTTCCCAAAATAATGCAGGAAAGTATGGTGCTTGTTGGTGCAATTCTAATTATTTTAGGAACCGCTTTGGGTTTAACCAACTATCTTATTGATGCCGAAGTTCCGATGAAACTATTTACTTTTATACAGGAACTTATTACGAGCAAAATACTATTCCTGATTCTGTTAAATATATTTTTATTGATTGTCGGGATGATGATGGATATCTTCTCGGCAACGATTGTCGTTGTTCCGCTAATTATTCCGATTGCATTAGCTTATGGCGTTGACCCTGTTCATTTAGGAATAATATTTCTTGTGAATTTGGAAATCGGTTATGTAACTCCGCCGGTTGGATTGAATCTATTCATATCAAGTTATCGTTTTCAAAAACCGATATCCGAAGTTTACACTTCAACACTCCCCTTCATTTTAATCAGATTGATTATTCTGATTCTCGTTACATACATCCCGCAGTTGAGTTTGTATCTTGTGAATTTATTGGGGATTCAATGAGTGGATTATGTAGTTATTAGTTTTTGGTTCGTGGTTATAGTTCATTAGTTGCGGGTTATGGTTTAATAGTTTTAGAAACCATCAACTCAAGACTAAAACCTTGTGGTGAGCGAAGGCGAACCATAAAACCAATAACTATTGAATATCCGTATTAGTTTAACTCTTTCTCAAAAGCTCTCTAATTTCTGTTAACAATTCGGCTTCTTTTGAAAGTTTCGGCGCTTCCGGTGCTGGCGGGACTTCTGCTTTTTTCAGTTTATTCATCCCTTTGATAACCAGAAATACACTAAAAGCAACTATAATAAAGTCGATTACGGTATTAATAAAAACACCATACTTGAGTGTAACGGCGGCAGCCGATTCGGTAGCTTGTTTTAGTGTAAGTGCAAAATGACTGAAATCAACACCTCCCATTAGTAAACCGATTGGTGGTAGAAGGACGTCGCTAACCAATGAGCTGACAATTTTTCCAAAAGCAACACCGATGATAATACCGACTGCCATATCCACGACGTTACCGCGCATTGCAAAAGCTTTAAATTCTTTAATGATTGACATAATATTACTCCTTTCCGCCTATGGCGGATTGTTATTGATAATTGATTTTATATTTATAGAATTGTATATGTAACACCAAATTGTAATGCTTCTTTAATTTGTGTTTTCAGTGATTGACTATTTTCGTAAATAAGCACAACGTTCAAATTAGTATTAAAATATTTGTTAATCTGTGCTGTGATTGTATTATCCCACCTGACATCCCAAACATCCAAACTGTTAAATCTGCTGAACAATCTTACTTTACTGGAAGCTAACATATTCTCTGCGAATGAGTACGCTCCTTCCGTAACAGATTCGATACCTGTTTCGAGTTTAAACCTCTCGATTTTATCAAGTGTCTTTTTATCGTCCACATATAAATGAGCAAATTGATCTGCGAATGTTTCCTGTAAAGCGATACCTAAACGGCTTGCAAATACTTTATCTTTACTATAACTGAATCCCAAACTTTGTGTAATATATCCTGGGTCGAAGAATTTTGCAGTTTGCAGCACTGCCGAATGCCAACTTTAAATTGTTTTTTAATGCCCACGGGTTAGAAGAATACAGAACATCAACCTTACTAAAAAAAGTCCACGCCAACGAATTATCGCCACCTTGAGTCCAATTGCTTAACGCAATCTGACTGATGTTTAAACCTGTAATTGCCGAAGTTGACCAATTGCTTTTAGGCAATGAATCTGTCTGTGTGAACAGGATTGAGGGAATAATTGTTAAAACGATAATGATGAATAATTTCATATTTCTGCAACCTTATATTGTAATGTATGATTTTGTTTTTTTTTGTAGTCTACCTGTAAATAAGATACAATATTTTTTAAAACGATTCAAAATATTGTCAATTGCCAATTGGAAGAATGAAATATTTACATACCGCTCTGCCAAAAGAAGGGCGGACTCTGGATATTGCACTATTCATGATGATGCGATTGTTTTTTATATACCATCATGAATGATGTTCATATCTCAGGGCAGACCGATTCATCGGTTTCGTAATTTTTAGCATCGTTGACGATGCTTTGTTCGTTCAGCATCATCGTTCACGGTGATGCGAGGGTTTACGATTTTACAGATTAAAGACTGTTCAAAAATCGGAAGTTTATCTCAATCTCAAATCATAACCACAGCAATTATAACAATGAAAACTAAAAGTATCCCGCTTATTATCATTAACGTTGAAGGGCGCGAGAAGTTAGGATCATAATCTTTGTTTATTTCAGAAAGATCCTTCGAAGCAACATTCGTAATTATATTTGCCGGGTTCTTCCCAAAATATATTAATGTATTTACTACCTTCATCAATATTTTATCTGTTCTATCGAAAACAGACAGAACACCATCCACCAACAACCGCTTTGTGAAATTTTTAGGTCTTCTGTAGAACCAATCGAAGTCTAATGAAATCAGCGGCTCGGCTGCAAGTTTTTTTCTAAAAATCCAGAATCCTAAAAACGTTAGCAGTAAAATTTGTGCAGTCTCAACAAGATGCGCTCCTGTGTATGGTTCATAACTAACTTGGAAAGGCAAATACTGGTAGAGTAATGAAGGCGCAATTCCAAACAGTATGCACAGCAAAGCCGTCAGCCCCATACCGATGTGCATATTCACCGGGATCGGGTTTAACTTAATTTCGGCATCGGGTTTTTCTCTGTTGAACCAGGCGAGGTATGGCAGCTTCAAAGTCGTGCTTAAAAAAGTTCCAACCATAGCGATGTTCATTAAAAGCACAGCAAGATAATTGTGTATGTCGCCCGCCGCATAAACAACCATCGACTTGCTGATGAATCCGTTAAACAACGGAACGCCTGAAATCGAAAACCCGCCCACCAAATAAAGCACGAGTGTTATCGGTAAAAACTTTGCAAGTCCACCAAGTTCAGAAAGTTTGGAACGACCAGTTGCGTGTATTAAAACTCCCGCCCCCATAAACAATAATCCTTTATAAAGTATGTGCGAGAATGCGTGGGCAGTTGAGCCATTCACCCCCATCATCGTTCCGATGCCAATGCCCGCAACCATATACCCAACCTGACTAATGATATGATACGATAAAAGTTCACGTATATCGTTCGATAAAACGGCGTATATTACGCCATAGACGGTCATAATTGTGCCGAGTATAAGAAGCACCTCCCAGCCCGCAAAAACCCTTGCCAACGCATATACGGCGGTTTTGGTGGTAAGTGCGCTCAAGAACACAGCCCCTGTTACGGTAGCTTTAGGATAAGCATCAGGCAGCCACGCATTCAATGGTGGGATTGCAGCATTCAATCCAAATCCGGCGATGATGAACCAGTTTGCAACTGAATTTTTTGATAGAAGATGTTCGACTAATATCGAACCGGTTTCTGATACGTGAAGGATAATTCCGGTGAGTAACAAACTTCCACCGAACAAATGAACGATAAGATATCGCATTCCGGCTTTCGCGGATGCTTTATCCTTTTTAGACCAAATCAAAACTAACGATGCTGCTGCCATTAGTTCCCAAAAAATAAAAAGTGTAATAAAATCGCCCGCGAATGTAACTCCGATTGCCGATGCACTGTAAAATAAAGCTGCGGTTTGTTGAACTGCATCTTTCAGGTGATAAGCATATACCCCGCCCATAATTGTGATGATAGCAAAAATCGCAGCAAAGATTTTGGAGAGTGCATCGACTTTTAGTAGAATTAAATTATTCCCTAAAAAGTTTAATGTAAGATAACTTCCTTCAGGGAGCGTCCATAAAATTATCAAACCGGCAAGCGATGCAATGATGAAAATTGCTGAACGAAATTTTTTGGGAAGCAACGGAAGAAGAATTGCACCGGCAATCATTAACAACGAGGGATGGATTATGCTAATCATAATAATCTTCCCTTCTTTGGACTAATGTTTTAAAAATATACTTTGCAAAGAAAATTAATAGGATACATCCTGCAAAACCGAACACCGCCCAGAAAAGCGGAATGCCACTCCACCAAGCCGATGAATGATTCGGGTCGTGTTCAATAAAGAATTCACCAACAAGAGAAACCAAAGTAAGAACAATAAGAGATATCAACTGCCAGCGTTTCATAACCCGCCTCCGATTAAATGCGAAGCAACTTCGCTCGCAACATTACCAGCTATTTCATATAGATGGAAGAAAAGATTTGGCGAAAGCCCGAACGCTATTGAGAGCAATGCAGTGATAACCAATGGCACAACCATAAAAGCAGATGCTTCGCTAAAGTTGGAAAATTGTTCCGACTTTTTAAAGAACGCACGATAAATTATCGGGAAGAAATATCCGGCATTTAATAGTCCGCTTATCAGGAACACACCCAACATAATCGGATGGCCGGCATCCATCGCACCGCTGCCAAGAAAATATTTGCTGATAAATCCGTTCAGCGGAGGAATTCCAGCCAAACCGATTGCCCCAATTGTAAAAGCGCCCATCGTGATTGGCATCTTCTGTCCGATACCGTCGAGGTCGCTGATGTTTTCCAAATGAGTTTTTACATAGATAGCGCCCGCAACGAAGAACAAAGTTATTTTCATCGTGGCGTGAGCGGCAAGATGCAAAACTGCGCCTGTGTATGCTAACGGATTCAATAGCGAGGCGCCAAGCACGATGTATGAAAGATGAGCAACGGTTGAATAAGCCAGTCGCTTTTTAAGATTGTCCTGACTAAATGCGATCAATGACGCTACAACGATCGTCATTGCCGAAAATGATGCTAATATCATCCAGAGATTTGTTTCGTGAAGTAAGTCAAAACCGAAAACGAATCCGACAACTCGTAAAACTCCGAACACACCTGCTTTCACCACAGCTACCGCGTGAAGCAATGCGCTGACCGGAGTTGGTGCAACCATAGCCGCGGGTAACCAGCTATGCAACGGAATGATTGCTGCTTTTACACCAGTTCCGATTATAAAAAGGATAAATAAAACTGTTAAGTGGCTCTGCGAGATATTGATTCCTTTTAACATTCCTCCCGCTTGGAAATCAACACTGCCGGTGATTGTGTATATCCATCCGATTGCTACGATAAGAATAACTCCTGCAGAAAGTGTGAAAGCTAAATACTTACGCCCCGCTGAAATTGCTTCGGGAGTTTCTTTATGAATTACGAGAGGATAAGTGGCGATAGTTAGAATTTCATAAAACAGAACGAACGTAACGAGGTTTGCCGCGAAGGCAATGCCCATCGTCGCTGATAAAGCGATTGCAAAGCTTGCGAAGTATCGGGTTTGCTTATGCTCTGATAAGCCGCGCATATATCCGATTGAGTAGAACGAAGTTAGTATCCACAAACCGCTTGCAACGATTGCAAAGTAAAGTCCTAAGCCATCAGCGCGGAAAGAGAGAGTTATCCCTGATGCAATCGTGAACAAATCGCACTGAGCAACTTTACCATCTAAATAGTTTGGCAGCAAAGAAAGCACGAGTCCGAATTTTATAACCGCGGCAGCTATAGTCCAGAACTCGCGCAAGTTCGGTTTACGTGAACTTATCAGAATGAAAGCAGTTCCTACAAGAGAAACAAGAACAGCGTAGAACGGTATGTATGAGAAATATGTTTGCATTAAAAAAAATGAATCACGAATATCGAACACCGAATATCGAATGATGAATGTTTTTCTTTGTGGCCTTTGTGCAACAATTTTAAGAAAAAGTGACGGGAATTGCAAAATGAAGGTTGGAACATAGGATTATTAGAAACAATAATCAATCTATTTCCAGACATGTAATTTCTCTGTAGATGTCGTCATTAATAAAAGGATTGATCAGTTCGTAATTTTCGCGTAAGACTTTGACAATATTGTCTGTTTTAGTGTTCCCTATTCTTAACCAAATAATTTTGGGGGGAATTCCTCGTATCAAGCTTAAATCATAAAAATCAGAATCAAATGTTACGACAGTGAAATTATTGTCCCTTGCATATTTCCATATCTCCAAATCTGACTTATTCTCCAAACCAACTTGAGTAACTTGTTTAGAGTCGGGATAAATATCATCGATCTTATCAACGATTCGGTAGGATAAATTTTGATTCAAGAGCAATTTCATCAGGCAATTTTTAATTTATGCTCTCTATCCGCGGCATAAGCCAAGCAAGCTTTAATATCTTCGACTGATAATTCGGGAAAATCTTGAATTATCTCATCGAACGTCATACCCGATGCTAACCATCCTAAAACATCATAAACAGTAGTTCTTGTGTCTCTGATGCACGGTTTACCAAATCGTTTTTCAGGGTTAATCTTTATGTATTCACTGTATTTCATTGATTGATTATATTAAATTATTTATAAGTTTGCAAGTTCAGATTATGGCATTAAATACTATTTATTTCTTCGTGTGTCTTCGAGCTCTCTCCGTGTTGCTTCGTGTAAGAATATTTCACGAAGATACACGAAGGGTCACGGAGGGACACGAAGTATTTTTATAACCCCTTCGGCATAGCCAACCTAATTACGCTATCTACAATAACCGCATTTAACAAACCTAAAACTATTACCGCAACTGCAAATATCAGGGTTGGGATTAACATCGAAACGGGAACTTCTCTCATCTTAGTTTCTTCAACAGTGCTTTCAGAAGGAGTCTTCGATTTTGAGATATACATCTTCTCAATAATTCTAAAGAAGTAAACTATATTCAACAAACTCGATAGTGCGATCACAAAAACAAAAATCCAATTACCAGCATCTATACTTCCCAAAACTAAATACCACTTGCTGAAAAATCCTGCTGTTGGAGGAATTCCAATCATCGATAGTGCCGCAACAACAAATGCAACCGAAGTAAACGGCATCATCTTCCGAAGTTTATCATCAAACTTTGGTATATCCGTAAAACCCAATCTATAAAAAATATTTCCACTCACTAGAAAGAGAGTGGCTTTCATAACTGCGTGATTCATTATATGCAAAACCGCACCGATAAATCCGAGCGGGTTTGCCAAGCCAATCCCCAATCCGATGTAGCCGATTTGACTAACAGAACTGTAAGCAAGCATTCGCTTCAAATCTTTCTGGGCAATTGCCATAACCGACGCCCAGATTATTCCAACTGCTGAAAGCCAGGCAAGAACTGTGGTAAACGAAAACTCATCACGCACAAAAGCAGGTTCAAAGACTGTAAATAAAATTCTAATCAGAACATAAGCCGAAACTTTCGTCGCAATCGGTGCGAGATAGGCGCTGCCGGCTGATGGCGCGTAAGTGTAAGCATCGGGAAGCCAGAGATGAAGCGGGAACATTGCCATCTTCAAACCGATTCCTACAATCATCAATGTAAGTGCGACGAGGACGAGTCCGTGTTCAGGTAACAAAGGAATGATCTTCGCAGTATCGAGCATATTGAGCGAGCCGGTAACAACATACAGATATCCCAAACCCAACAGGTAAAACGATGCACCGATTGTTCCAAGGAGTAAATATCTGAAAGCAGCAACGGGCGCCCGCTTCTCTCCTACTGCAACAAGAGCGTACGCTGAGAGTGATGAAATTTCTAAAAACACATACAAATTGAACAAGTCGCCGGTTACAACCATCCCGCTTAAGCCGGCAAGAAAAAGTAACGACACAGAATGAAACGGTACTTCCTTATTCGGCAGTTCTCTTTGAAGCGACCGGTGAGAATAAATCATTACTAAAAAACCAGCGCCAACGACAATCACGGCGACGAATGCCGCAAGTGCATCAACAACATATTCAATTCCGATTGGCGGTGCCCAACTTCCCAAATGATAATGATGTGTGCCTGTGTTCAAAACGAATATCAAACCAGATACGGTAAAGAACAAAGAAAGTCCTGTCGCAAATAATGCAATCGGATAAGCGAGATCACGTTTCCATACTCCGAGCGGAGCTGCAATCATCGCACCTAAAAGTAAAGGGAGTGGAATTAGAATTGGGAAGTGTTCGAAAATCATTTCATCCGTTCCAAAAGTTCATCCTCGTTCAGAGTTTTGTAGCGTTTATAAATTACAATCAACAAAGCTAATGCAACACCCGTAGTCGCTACACTAACAACAATTGCAGTGAGCATAAGTGTGTGTGGTAACGGATTGATATAATCGGCAGGATTTATTGCGCCGAGACGCGGGTCGATAACCGGGACAGTAGCTCCGTATTTAGAGGCGCTTGCGACGTAAAAAATGATGATGGATGATTGAAGTATATTCATACCGATTAATTTTTTCACAAGGTTTTTTTTGAAAAGCATTCCCCACAATCCAATTATCAACAATGCGATGACGAAGTAATAGGCAATATGTCCGATAAAAAAATCAGTCATGGAAATCTCCCTTTGCGAGATCGTCGAAGATGGCAATCATAGTAGCCATAACTCCGATGCCGACGCCTGTTTCAACTAATAAAATTCCGAGGGAACGGAGAGCTGCCGGTTCCATTCCTGCGATAGGCAGGTTAGCATAATCGAGGTAAACGCCACCGCCGATCATAGCAGCTACACCAACTGCTGCATAAATAAATACTCCAAATCCACTTATTGGAGTTCCGTATTTTGTGTGGAAGACGAGATTGCTTGGTTGTTCGCCGACAGTAAGTCGTAAAAGTAAAACGCTAGCGCCTAAAAGTGCACCGCCTTGGAAGCCGCCACCCGGGCTGTAGTGTCCGTGGGCGATTACATACAACGCGAATAACTGTATGAGTGGCACCATAAACCGGCTAACGATACCAACTATTATGCTGTCAGATCTTTGAACCATCGCGCTGCCTTCTTAAAATTAAAAAAACTACAATGCCTGCACAGAATATTACAGTTGTTTCACCCAAAGTATCGTAACCGCGGTAGTCGGCTAATATTGTTGTAACAACATTTGGAGTGTTCATTTGTTTCTCTGCATTGCGAATGTAATGAGCTGAGGCAGCGGGAGTTCCAGCCAACGAAGTATCGCGGTTGATTGGATTATCGGGATGACCGCGTGTGGGCAACTCGTTCGCGGCATATATCAATAAGATACCGAATGTGAGGAGTAGTATGTATGAGAGTAGTTTCAAATTATTTAATTGAATAATGTCCGAAGGAC
Source organism: uncultured Ignavibacteriota bacterium (assembly GCA_947085405.1). Lineage (GTDB taxonomy): Bacteria > Bacteroidota > Ignavibacteria > UBA10030 > BY39 > JASEGV01. The sequence continues at coordinate 7,542 of CAMTWO010000007.1, read as the reverse complement.
TCCTTTGGAGAATATCGAACACCGAATGTTGAATTATGAATTATATATTTAATCAACCGTTTTTCTTGTTGTGTAATACAAAGCTGCCAAAAATAATATTCCTGTAATGCCAGCGCCAACGACTGCTTCGGTGAAGCCGACATCAACTGCACCTAAAATTGCAAACAAAAAAGCAGAACCGAAACTATACACAGACAACACTACAATCGCAGCTAACAAATCCTTCACTCGCAATGCAACAATAGCCGATGCAATTAGAAGCAAATAAATTATTAACTCAAGCTGCCAGATCATTTCGTTCACCTTCTGTTGTGCTGTCAGGTTTTTGATCACCTAACAACGGTTTCAGTCCTAACCTGTAAGCCGCACGAGCGATGGCGTGCGTAGCAGTAGGATTTGCAATACCGATAAACACAGCGATCAAAACAAGCTTAACTGTGTTTAGTGTGCCACCTTCGTGTATAGCCAATCCTATCAAAACTAAAGCGAGTCCGAGAGTATCGCACTTCCCCGCTGCGTGGATGCGTGTATAAAAATCGGGGAGGCGGATGATACCAACACTTCCGATGAGCACGAACAAGGCGCCCACTAAAAGAAATATGCTGCCGATTATATCGTGAATTTCCATTACTTTTGAGCTTCTTTTCTTTCTAAATATTTTGCTATTGCCACAACGCCTATAAAGTTCAGTAATGCATAAGCAAGTACTATATCTACAAACATATCGAAGCGGTCGAATATAAAACCGACAAGCGAAATCAAGACAATAGTCTTTGTCCCGATTACACCCGAACCGAGTATTCGGTCGTAGACCGTAGGTCCGACTGCAACACGGTAAAACGGTAATATAAGCGCCGCCGCAAGTATGAATGTTGTTATGAGAAGTATGTTGTGCATAAATTAATTGTGGAAATTTATAAAATTATCTGATTATAAACAAAAAAGCCCCAGCTAAAATTTGGCTGGGGCTGGAAAGCATATTAGGTAGACAATAAATTCGAAACACTAAACTCTAAATCCTAAGTTCAAATATTTTGAAATTAGGATTTACTTGATTAGCAACATTTTTCGAACTTGAACGAATGTTTTATTTGGATCATTTACTCCGACCGCATCTATCTTGTAAAAATATACGCCGCTTGCGACTGTACTTCCATAATTGTTTATAGAATTCCATTCAACATTTTTATGACCTGCGTCTTGTACTTCATCTGCGAGAGTTACTATCTCTTGTCCAAATATATTGTAAATGATTACCTTTACTTTACTAATTACCGGTAATTGATACTTTATGTCTGTAGTTGGATTAAACGGATTCGGATAATTTTGCTCAAGGCTAAATTTCTTCGGTAGACCTTTTTCGTCGCTAACCGCAACAATAATAGCATTGAACTTGCGTTTCTCACTGAATGGTCCCCAGCCTGCGGCATTCTTTGCCTTTACCCTCCACCAGTATGTTTGACCGTTAACAAGGTTGTGAGTGATGTATGATGAATCTATCAATGAAGAATCAATCATCCGGTTAATTGTAAATAATGAATCCGTTGCCCTCTCGTACCAATATGCAATTATGGCGGGAGTTCCCTTTTGCCAAATACAGTTTACGCTATCAGTATTGACAGTCGCTCCGTTTAACGGCAGCAAAAGCAAAACTTGACTTGGCAATTGCACAATGGTAGTAAATTTCCATGTTGCAGACCAATCACTGATTCCGCCAACATTCTTTGCTCGAACATGCCAGTAATATTTTATGTAATTACTTAGAGGACCGATTTGACGAGATGTGCCGGACAACGAGGAATCATCCAGAACGAGTGACCCAAAAAGCGAATCCGTCGATACCTGCAAACGATACGACGTTGTACCCGTAGATGCATTCCAACTTACTGTCAAAGTAGTAGGTTGGTTTGTTGCTCCATTTAAAGGAGAAGCAAGCACAGGAGTTGTTGGTGCAGCTACAATTGTTGTAAAACTGCGATATGTAGAATAAGCGCTTGTGCCGCCAACATTTTTAGCACTTACACGCCAATAGTACAACGTGTTATTAAGTAAAGGTCCAACTTGCTGTAGCGTGTCGGTCAGTGTCGAATCATCATAAACTATTGTCGTGAATGCTGAGTTTGTTGCTACCTGCAGTCGGTACAAAGTTGCATCAACAGAGGTGTTCCATTTCAATACCGGTGTGATTGGCTGATTGATTGCTCCATTTATGGGAGAGACAAGAGTGGGAGTTAATGGTTTTGCAACGATTGTGGTAAAATTCCAAACCTCAGACCACGGACTCTTGCCGCCTGTATTCTTTGCATTTACTCGCCAGTAGTATTTCATTTTGTTCGACAATGGTCCGACTTGCCGTGTAGTATCTGTGAGTGTTGAATCATTGATGACGAACGATTCGAACAACGAATCTGTTGACAATTGTAAGCGATACGCTTCTGCACCAGCGGAAGCGCTCCACCGCAATATCAAGGTAGTTGGAAGGTTGACTGCATCGTGGGATGGATATTGCAAACTTGGTGTATCGGGTGGTTGCACATTGATCACGACTCTCCAATCAGTCTGGTTAGAATTTCTCACTCGCCCAGCACGATCCACGGCATTTACAAACCAAGTATAGGTACCATTGGGTAAGCTGTATGCGAGTTGCACAGAAGTATCAATCGGCGACAAATTTAGCGTGGATTGACCTGATAAGTGCAGCTCATATCGCACAAGACCACTGCCAATATCTGATGAAGTATGCCATGCAAAAACGGGACGACTTACAAACACCGTTTCATTGCTCGCTGGTGATATTAGATCGAATGGTGTAGGAGGATTGAAGTCCACAAAAACAGTTCTCGTTTGTGTTGATTTTCGGGCATTCCCCACCTTATCATAAGCTCTCACAAACCATGTGTGTGGAGACTCATTCAAAGACGACGCTGGTGCAGTTGTAGTAGTTCCTACGGGTATACTATCGATGTTAACAATACCATCAATCCACAATTGGTATTTGCTGAGACCGCTGCCACCCGTGCTATCTGTTGTTGCCTGCCAGCTAAAGTTTGGCGTTGGTAAATTCACAACCTGACTATCGGTAGGGGAAACAAGTGAAAAAGCATTCGGGGGAGCTGTATCTACATAAAATACTCTTGTGGCGCTTGATTGGTTATTGCCAAGATTATCAAAGACTTTCACGTACCAAGTGTGCTGCCCATTGGATAGTGGTGTTGATATCGACCATGTAGTGTCAGTTAATCCGTCGGCTTTCAATGCTCCATCCACAAATACTTGATATTTCTGGAAACCAATACCAGCATCTGTAGCTGTTCCCCATGCAAAAGTTGGAGTTGAGGTTGCAACGTACTGTAAATGCGATGGTGTCCTCAATGCGATAGTTGTAAGATTAGTTGATGGTATGGTAGCCGATGAAAAATATGCACCATTCCTCAAGGTGCCATTATTTCCGTTTGCTGTCTTATCGTATACCGTGGCACCTGACCCTTCGTTGAAACGCCAGTATCCAACCAAACCAGCCTCATCGCCCGAGAGTATTTTACCTGCGTATGAAGAAATTAGTGACCTACTTCTTGCATAGTTCCAAATTCTGACTTCATCAATTTGACCCTCCAAATATAAACGTGAATACAAAACCCGCGGACCAACTCCAAGATATAATGAATCACTATTATTATTTACCGTATTTTGATAAGAGGCATATCCATCATGATAACCATTCATGTAAAAGTAAACATCATATCCATCATAAGTGACTGCTATATGGGTCCAAGTATTCAAAGGAATAATAGAGCTTCCATTAACACCATAACTATAATAACCACCAACGATAAAATCAATTTTACCGTTGCTTGCCAGTCTTAAAGCATAACTCGTGCTCGCTATTCCTTTGGTAAGAACACCTCCATAATTCGAATACGATGGAATATTTACCCACGCTTCAAGTGTAACAGCACCTGTAAAGTTGAGCACTGATTTATGGGGAACAGCTCCGTAGTCATTAACGCCATCAAAATAGAGAGAATAATTTGATGAACCGGTTGGAGGTATATTATCAATTTTCACGGTTCTGGTTTGATTAGATTTTCTAACATTCCCGACAGAATCAATTGCTTTAATAAACCATGTATGACTTCCATTTGTTAAATCAGAAGTCGGTGTTGCAGAAGTATTGGAAGCCGGTATGTTGTCTCTGTACAAATACAGACTGTCGATCCAGAGTTGATACTTTGCTAAGCCAACACCTACATCATTTGAAGCAGACCACTGGAACGTTGGACGCAACTGGTTTGTCCATTGCATATCTGTTGGTGAGACTAAATCAAATGTGTTCGGCGGTGTTGCATCAACAAGAATGCTCCACGTCTGAGTGCTTTGCGTTGTGTTTCCCAAGCCATCATCGGCAACCACATACCACGTGTGCAGCGCCTCCGTTAGCGCTTCTGTGGTGGTTATCTGGTAGTAGCTTGTTGAGATGCTGTCTTTTTTCAGAACGCCGTCAAGATACAGTTTATAACGGACAGCTCCTGATGAAGTCGCCCAATCGAAGTATGGCGTTGCACTAACATAAGCACCGTTTACGGGCGAAACAAGACTGAACGCACCCGGCTGAGCGAAAGCCAAGGTAGTGCAAAGAACCAGTGATAAAAAGAAAATAATAAATTGAAACAAGGTTTTCATTTGAACCTCCAAATGATTGTTATAGTTATGGTTTTATTTAATTACGTTTAAAAACTGATGGCAAGTGCGAAGCAGTAGCATGGAGCGAACTCCACAGAGTTCGCTCCATTACCAAATGTGTTAGCATCGTTTTGCCGTTTGTTAGCTTGCGTTTTGATTAATAATAATTAGACAAATTTCAATATTAACGGAAATATCCTGCAATTTCTGCTGATAGAGCTTTTGCAGCCTTTTGAACTGCCTTTTGTACCAATTCATCAGGAGATGGTGGATATTCGTCTGCCCTGCTGCATAGATCCTTAGATGAGGAACTCAGAGCTTCTTCGTTGCCAGTGAATCTACCAAATTCAATTATACTTTCTACTTCGCTCGGGGTTGTTCCTGATTTAACTATTTTTCCTGTAGCTACTTCAATTATCTGATAACTACAAGTAATACTTGCTTTTGCTTTTCTTGTCGTAATTTCAACAACTGCACGAACTTGTCGTTTGGGTTTATCTTTACCTTGATATAGTTCGGCACTTTCTTCCTTTCTAGATTTTGTTTCAGGAGGATTGCTTGTTGAAATTGAAGTAACCTTGCCGAATACAAATGCATGTAAACCAAGAACCTTGCCCATTTCTACGGCGGATCTTTCATCAATAATATCAGTTTGACTAAGTCTTTGTTCATTAACTAGTTGATTTATTCTATCACGTGAAATAAGATCCATAAATTCCAAATTTTTTGGATCTGCCATCGCATCACTTATCATACTTTCTGATATACTTTCACCAATTTCACCATATTGTGTTTTACCACTTTTATTCTCAAAGGGCATCACTGCAACTCTTCGTACTGCAGCCGTACGCGTTCTTTCATATCGCTCTGCTGCATCTTTATAACCACTTAGATATTCAAGCGATCTTGTAAATGCTTTCGCTGCATCTTTATGTTTACTTGCATTTTCTAACGAAATACCATTTTGGTAATGTTTTTCTGCAGCTTTTTTTGTTGCAACATCGATTTCACTATCAACATTTTTTGTGGGAAATGAAATAATTGTTTTTGTTTTAGGATCTGTTTGCTTTGGTATTCCTGCCACAATATCCGAGAGTGTTTTGATAGTAGTATGCAATTTAAAAGCTTCATCCCAGTCATTGATAGATTCAGCCCTTTTTGCGCGTGAGTAATAGTCTTCGTAAGTAGAAGGGAAAATGCTTGTAAGAAAATTTATTGCATCTTCATACCCTGGTTTTTCACGAAGAGTTTGTGAAGTGTAACGTACAGAGGAAACTATATCACCAGCCTCATGTGCCCGTTTTGCTGATTCCCAAGCTTTGGGTGCACATCCAATAAAGATAAATGTCGCAATTGTCAAAAGAACAACAATTATCAATACCTGCTGATAGTTGGTAAGTTTTTTCATAAAGAGTTCTCCTTAAATTTTTATTTTTATAATTATGTGAGTTAGGTAAAAATACCACTACAAATCCACGTTTAAAATAACATATTTATAAGTAATTGTCAAATATTCTATAACACAAATATTCTATAACAATTACTATCTGTTATCGATAGCTTCCAATTATTATTTTATCTCAAAAGGGTAAATTTAATTGGATACATTAACTAAATTTGGCAAAAAAATAAGAGAAATACGCAGGTTAAGGGATTTCACACAAGCAGAATTGGCTGAAATGTGCAATTTGAGCAATAATTTTATCGCTTTATTGGAACGAGGCAGAAATGCCCCTTCTATTGGCACTTTAGAAAAACTCGCAGATGCTCTCAATGTTTCTATCTCTGAACTTTTTGAATTTGAAAGAGAAACGGGAAAGATAGATGAGCGGGAAAAGGCAATACAAAAACTCACAAGGGTAAGAAACACGAAGGACTTTAAATTAATTGGAGACATTGCCGACTTAATTTGGAAAAGTCGGAAGTAAGAAAATGATATTTCCAAAATAAGATGTTGACAAAAATCATTGAAAACAAAAAAGCCGGCTCAAGAGCAGAGAGTCGGCTTTAAAATTTTATTCTTTGGAATAATAACAAACTCAAATATGAAATCTTTAACAATAAACCTAAACACAAAAAACTTGTACAGACTCCTCGTAAACCTTCTCCTAATCACCCTTGCAGAAAATTTAATCCGGGATTTTCAGGTAAACATTTTAAATCATCTGTAAAACTTGAACTCGTAATTTAATTTTGTTATCTTATACCTGACATTTCTAATGGCCTATAACATGGTTTTGGCAAAACAAACCAATCGTGTGATTTAATTCAGATACTTAAAATCTTTACTTCTTCTTTTATCTCATTTGAGATTAGGGTCAAACCGAATTTTTGTTTCTCAACATTTTCAATATATGCTTTGCGAGTGTTTCTTTATTTTCGTTTCATGCAACTTCAATCCGCCAATTCGGCGGACAGCCGCTTTTCTGACATGTGGGATCGCTCCGTTAGTCAAGTCCTTGTAGATATCTGTTAAATTCTCTTTGAGTTCCTCCAGCGTTTCACCTTGCGTCATATAATCAGGATATTCCTCAAGATACCCGATCCACATATCTTCGTCTTGCCAATCCCGAAAGCTTTCGGGATCGTTTTTTTTCCATTTAGTTATCTCCAATATGTTCCAAATACTTAAAATCTTTTACTTCTTCTTTTATCTCGTTTGAGAACAGTTTCATAATCCGGGATTGCATTTGTCCGTTCTCAAGTGAGCTGGCGCTGCCTGGGACGAGTCCGTGAACCAAGAACTTATCTTGCTCAATATCTATCGTGAATGTTCCGGGTGTGATGGTAATGGAATTACCTAAAATTACTTTTGCAACTGCCGATGGTAATTTAGTCCGAAATGAAATCAAAGTTGGCTTT
>CAMTWO010000006.1:0-27139 GCA_947085405.1 uncultured Ignavibacteriota bacterium | reverse complement strand
CTTCAAACTGCCAAGCAAACCATCAACAAGCGAAAGCGAACCATAATAACCGATAACTAAATATAGTTATCAGTTTTTGGTTCTTTGCTGTAAGTCGGTTTTATAAACCGACCTACTTCAAGCTGCCAAGCAAACCATCAACAAGCGAAAGCGAACCATAATAACCAATAACTAAATATAGTTATCAGTTTTTGGTTCTTTGCTGTAAGTCGGTTTTATAAACCGACCTACTTCAAACTGCAAAGCAAACCAATCCATACTTTGCTAAAACCTCTCCCCTTTTTTCCAGCGCATAATGCTTGTGAACATCGATATCAGCGAAATTTATTTTCCGAAGGTTCATACAGAAATTTACTCAAAAGCATTCGGGAGGATTGCCATAAGACGAATAATTTTGGGCTCTTTGCCTTCTTCAAAGTGACACCTGACAGCATCACGTAGTTCCTTATGAAGTTCTAATAGTGTATTTGCTTCGGTAAAGTCGGTAACCGATTCCTTTGGAAATTGATTCTCCGAGCGCTTTTGCAATGTAACCACCCTCGGCAGCTTCTTCTACTATCTACGATAGCCGTAGGCTATAAATATTATTTCATTCATTTTCAATAATCATTATTTTTTACAATAAAACAATATTTATGTTTAATATCAAGTAATTAAAGGGTACTTCTAAAAACCGGAAAATTAGGACTAAAGTCCATAGTGAATTGGTTTTTTCTTAACCCCACGCTTAAGCGTGGGGTTAGTTAAAGCCCGGTCTATCAAGGGCTTTAGCCCAATTGATTTGATGCTGTCAAATAAAACGCAAGTGGTTTTAAAGACAAATTTATAGTTTTTAGAAGTGCCCTAAAGTAAATTGCAGGACCTACTTAAAGAATAATCTAAAATACACCTCTTGCAATGTTTTACTTATTGAGATTTGGTTTTTGGGATTTGTCCGAAGTGTCTTTTTGTTGGAGTGTCCTTTTTGAATTTATTTGTTTCTTGGCTTCCCCTGTAGAATAATTCAATCGTGCAAAAGTACTGCGAAAAAACGAAATATTCCAAAGGGTGAAATTGTTATCTGAGATTTTAGATTTGCTTGGATGTTAGGCGGGAATATATTTCAATCAATTTATTATAATGAATATCAGTAGAGCTATTATTTTTAAGTATTTTAACATTTTGAAGCAATTAATTTGCCTATACGTAACAAATAATAATTACATCATTTTCTTTTTTGCAACTACTTCTAATAAACTATATTTTTCTGAGCGCCTCAAGATACTAAATAATATATTTGGAAATAAAAAATAAAAATATTTTCTGTAATTTAACTTCTCTAAAAAAGAATTTTTATTTTTTACTCTTTGAGTGCGTAGGATATGAGATTCAAACCAATCGCTCGGTGCAAATCGAGTACGACATATTTCAATTTCGTATCCGGTTGACATAAGAAGTTGCTTCAATGAATTTGGATTATATAAACAAACATGTCTAGGACATTCTAAACCCCGCCAATCTATGCCATATTTTAAAGCAATATGACTTCCTGCATTTGGTGTTGTAATATATATTGTCCCAGTATTTTTTAGAATTTTATGAATTGCGACCAATAAATCTTTTGGATTGGGAATATGTTCAATAACTTGTGTCATTGTAATTAAGTCAAATGAATCATGTAAATTATTATTATTTCTTAGAATATGTTCATCAATAATATGGTGTTGCTTATTTGCAACCTGTTTGGCATCAAAATCCTGCTCTATCCCCCATGTATCCCATCCAAACAATTTCATCACATTTAAGAAGTGTCCTACACCACACCCTACATCAAGCAAACGCCCGATGGATATTTTCTGTAAATGTGGATAAAAAGAATAATTTATAACTTTTGATAAAATATTTTTTTTACTATAGTATTTCTCAAGAACTTTGAAAAGATATGGGATATTTTGCTGATTATATGCATAATACTCATTCTTACTAGGATAAAATTGCTGTGTATTGTAATACAAAGGAGATGGTGAGATAAAAATGAAATCACAATTTTTACATCGATTATAATCAAATGTTTTGCTAGAATTTATTTCCCATTGCCTATCAAAAGCTCCAATTAAGAAAGGTTCAGTTATATTGTGTTGGCAGATTGGACAAATATTAATACCCTCATCTATATTGTTATTCATATCCATTCTTTAGACTTCAAAAATAATTCTATTTTTTCTACATATTTTCTACAAGAATATTCACTAACAATATATTCCTTCAGGTTGCTTGCATATACCCTCCTGACCGATTCAGAACTCATCAATAGGTTGATATTTTTTTCTAAATCTTGATAATCATTCATCTTAATTAATAATCCTGTTTTTAAATGCTTTATGTATGTTGAAATTGAAGGTGTTTCAGTTGCAATAATAGGTTTAGACATTAAAGCAGCTCTTATTAGAACTATCAACCCAGCTGGAGCCATACTATTCAATATTAAAACAACAATCGTACTGTTTTTTAAAAATTCATAGAATGTTTCTTCTGCAGTATCAAAATAAACATCCACATTATGAGGAATTATTAATTTATTATCAAAATATTTTTTTCTGGCACAAACTACAAATCTTATGTCAGGCAATAATGCCGCAGTTTTAAATAATGTTTCCCAATCACGTGCTGCCTCACCCCCAGAAAAGACATAACCACTTCCATCAGAAAATTTAGCATTCTCGTAATAATTACTCACAGGATCCGGCAATACTAGTATATTTGATTTTTTAAAATTAAAAATATTAGAATAATATTCTACTAAATCTTGAGAATTAACACTAAAATAAAAATTCTCACTTTGAAAAGCATAATTATATACAATTTTTCTCAATATATGATTATATACATTTTTTTTATGTGCAATCATATTTAGAGAAAGTATCTTTCTCCTTTTATTAAATAATCTATTTAATAAACCTGAAAAAGCGCCGACTATAAAATTCCAGCATATTATAATATCATCCGAAGAAGAATTATTAATCCCAGCAATTGCAAGCTTAAAATATTGGTACCATAGTATTATTATACGCCATTTTACTAATCGATTTTTATAATCATATTTGGGAATACCTAATAAAACAACTTCATATTCCAAATTTTGCATCTCTTTCTTAAGCCAAAAATCTTCTGCACCAATTTTCCAATCAACAAGTAAAACAATCTTTTTCATTTTTATAATTTGTTATATAAGTTCAATAAAATATCACAATGCTTTTCAGCCGAGTTATTATCTTTTACAAATATTTGACACTCCTCACCCATTTTGCTGCAAAGTTCAGGATTAGATAATAGATATTTTATTTTTTCACTTAAGTCATCAGCATGCCCAGGTTCAAAAAGTAAACCTGTTTCACCATCTTTAACCAATTCCAGATACGATCCATGTCTTGATGCGAGAACAGGAGTTCCTTGTGCCATAGACTCTAAAACAGAGTTCGGTATATTTTCATACCATAATGAAGCTGCAATCGAAAACATAGACGATTTTATGTGTTCATCGAGTTGTACCTTCTCAACGTTACCAAGAAATAAAACATTTGATAAATCATGTGCTTTTACAAATAAGTTTAACTGTTCACAATATTTTATTTCTCCACTTCCAGCAATTAGACATTTAAAATCATCAATATTTTGTGCTTTTAGAATTCTAATCGCTTCTAATAAGATATGTACTCCTTTCGTATAATCAAGCCTGCCTACAAAAATAATCTGTTTCAATTTTGCAGGAACATTTTTGTTTGCTTGAATATTTACGAGCGTTGGAAGATGTACCATCTTTTCCGCATCCCATCCACCTTCAACCATTTTATTAATAGTAAACTCGCTAGGAACAACAAAATATTTTATCTTATCGAAAACTTTTAACCTTCGATGATAAGCAGTAGCTACATAATTAACTATTGAGGCGCTGAACGAATTTTGAACACATTTGAATTTCACACTATTAAATAAATTTCCAGTAATACATAATTCACATACTCTCCCGTCTCTTAACAAATGAGCATTCGGGCATATCATTGCAAAGTCCGATAATCTGACAACAAACGGAATTCTGTGATCGCTTAAAGCATCTAAGACAGATGGTGATAATTTTCGCAAATAATGAAGAACAATTGCAAAATCAGGCTGAGTATCATCAATCAAACACTTAAGTTTCTTGTACACTTCTTTTGAATAGAATGACCTCTCAAGGGCCTTAATAATATTTTTAAAATTCCAAGTGTGCTCCCTAAAATATACTTGCTCATCTGTTGTAATCGGAGTAGCAAAATATTTCTCATAATCTGTTTTTATATTATTTTTATAACGTATTGAAAAAGGAATAATCTCATGTCCCTTTGATTCAAGTAACTCAATCAAATTGAACATGTACCTTTCAGGTCCACCCGAAACAAAATACCTGTAATTTATTATTAATATTTTCATTGCCTGTCTTTTACCAGCCAGCTAACAAACTTACTTATTCCTTCTTCTAAATTTGTTTTCGGTCCATACCCTATTAAACTTTTTGCTTTAGATATATCGGCATTTGTTAAATTAACATCACCAGGTTGATCGGGTAGTTTATTTATAATGGCTTTTTTACCTAAAGATTTCTCTAACAATGCTATAACTGTATTCAAAGAGTAAGTTTTTGATTCACCTAAATTAATAATCTCATATCCTTTTAAGTTATTCATTGCAGAAATTGTTCCATCTACAATATCATCGATAAATGTGTAATCACGTTTTGATGTACCGTCACCGAAAACTGTAATCGGTGATCCATCTATTATCTTACGTGCAAAATTATGTATCGCCATTTCCGGTCTTTGGTGTGGACCGTATACTGAAAAATATCTTAAACAAAAAATATCAAAGCCGTATAGGTTATGATATGTATGGCAAAGAAGTTCACAAGCTTTTTTTGTAGCAGCATAAGGTGAAATTGGGAAATCTACGTTATCACTTTCCGAAAATGGTACTTTTTCATTATTCCCATACACCGAAGAGGAAGAAGCGAATATCATCCGTGTAACATTAGCCGACTTCATCGCCTCCAACAATACTAATGTTCCTATAACGTTTACGTCGTAGTATAATTCCGGTTCAAGAATGGAAGGACGCACACCAGCTCTTGCTGCTAAATGAATTACTAATTCAATTTCATTTTCAGCAAATATTTTATTCATTAAATGTTTATCCCTTATGTCGCCTTCGATAAGTGCATAATTATTCTTAACTAAGCTTTGTTCAATATTTTTTCTTTTAATTAAAGGATCGTAAAATGTATCAAAGTTATCTAAACAAAATACATTGTGTTTTTCATTTAATAGTTTTTCGCTTAAATTTGACCCGATAAAACCGGCACCGCCTGTTACTAATATGTTCATTATAATTTTATTATTATTGGATTTATAATTTATTCAGCTATTATTTTTCTTTTCAGTTTACCAAAATATTTTTTCATAATAGTTTTTATTAAACCATACAAAAGATTTTTAGCAGTGGGATTAAGAATAGTATTGTAATGGTAAAAGTAGTATTTATGATCATAATAAATAGACTTACGATAATATTCCCACCATATATCATGGCGCCAACATAATTTTTCCCATGGATTTACACCATTATAGTGAATTAACCCGGACTTTGAATCATCTGTTAACTGTTTATAATAATGTATCACGCTTGCTTCAAACCCTTCTAATATTTCTTCATCTGTAAATAATTTTCTCAATCCATCCGGGTCACTGTAATATCTAAGATAAAATGATTGAGATAAATTATATTTTGGTGATATAAATTTTATTTTATCTTTACAAACAATGTTTATAATATCTTGATCGAGGTAAAAATATTTATTACCTACTAATTCTTTAAATTTCTCAGATATCTTATCCTGTCTCACTTTATACGAATTAAAAATAAAAAAACCACAGTTAACATATTTTAAAGGATCGCAACCAAGCGACCTGACGTAATTATTTTTTACGATAGCATTCTTTACTGCTGCTAAATAACAACCATCAAATTCGACGGTATTGTATAGATTTGATAAATCGATATTAAATATTATATCTACGTCTGATACTATTACTTTATCATATTGAGGTAAGAGCTCGGGGACTAACAAGCGATAATATGTCACATTGGGAATTCCCCGTAATATATATCCATTTTTAAATTTATCACGAACATCCAAAAAGGTCATTTTACAATTTTTATATACTTCTTCTAATCTAGTAAGGGTTTCTTTATATGTTCCAACAATATCACCTGGATGGAAAATATAAATATCATAAAATGTTCCACTATTGGCATTATCCAATAACGAAGAAAAACAAACACCAGCGGGTACAACTATTTTATGATTGAAGAAAAAACATATAGGAATTACAGTTATTTTATCGGTATCACTAATCATAGTTTGATTCTGTAGATTGTTAGAATTTCATATTGAAGTAAAAAGGAGATTCTTTTTCGTATTGGCTCATGATTATTTATAATACTCTAAATTACGTTGATCTAACTTTTTGGGGTATATCTTTAAATAACGCATCACGTAATACATTCAGATAACCATGTCCATGGACTAAATCAGGTTCCATATAATTTCCTTCACCCCATTCATTCCATGATTTTAAAAATAAAATCCTTTTTTCATATTCTTTATGTGCAATCAATTTTAATGCATCGTTCACATGACTCCTGAATAATTCTGGGGTACTGCCATGATAAATAACAGCTCTTCGACCGGACCTAGGAGATCTGTCCCATTGCGGAATGATTGTTGGATAAACATTTTCAAGCTTATCTGTATCATTAAAAATATGTTTAATAATTGAACCATACGGATAAACATCAAGAGTTAACCCACCTATATACCTACGCATACGTTGCAGCAGAATTCGTATTAATCTGCCTCGTATACGTTCTTCCGCTAACCACTCACCGTTGGAATTTATCGCGTCGAATCCCACTTTTAGCGACTCCAATGTTTTTGTGGAGACAGCTCTTCCAACAAAATGGATTCCGTCTAACCCATTTTTCACTGCGAGGTTATTCCATATATCGACAAACTCTTTTGGATTTGGTAAATCAGATAGACTAAAAACCAAAAAAAGAGGGCTGCCAGCTACCTTGATGTATCGTTTGTCATAAAAGGCTTCTAATAATGAATAAAAATGATTTTCGTAATCTTTTTTACCGGGATACGTTTGAGAAATAATATCTTTTCGTCGTGCCCACTGCTCGGTCGGGTTCCAATCATGGTTATTCCATGAGTGATTAGCCCAGCCCAAGCAAAAAGGAAATTCGGGCTTGCCGCTTTGCAATACTTCAGTGAAAACTCTTTCAAGTACCTTTTTTCCATTGCCGAACCAATAATGCCAATACATGAATCCTTCTATACCGGCATTTCTTGCCATTTCAGCTTGAGCTTCTCTTACTTCAGGTAATCTTAAATCATAATAACCTAAATCTGCCGGTACTCTTGGTTGATAATGCCCTTTGAATAAAGGCTTTGCATTACCCACATTTGTCCATTCTGTAAATCCTCTGCCCCACCATTCATCATTTTCCGGTATCGGATGAAACTGCGGAAGATAATATGCAATTACTCTCGCAACGCGTTGTTTTTCATTTGTAGTTGTTATTTGTCTATCCATTATAATCTTTAAATATTTTCCTTTTTCGATATTTCATCATATTTCCTAAACTCTTCTAAAACAATTACACCCGTAAATAGAAGAATTAAAATATGAAAATCAAATATCCAGGGTCTTTGATAGAATACCATCAGGAACATTGACATTAAAACTATCATGTTCCCCATTGTTCCAAATCTCGATAATATAAATCCAAATATAATGATAACTAATGCTAAACCTACCAGCCCATAATTATAGACGAAAGTTTGATAGGATGCTACTCCGGGAAATGCATCTTTATCATATGATTGACTACCTAATCCAAATATTGAGTTACTCGATTGTAAATAATCTGAGTAATGATAATCCCATCCCTCCGAAGTTCGATTGAATCCTGCCAACCCCCCTTCTACTATTTGTAATCGGGTAATGATCATTTCATCAAAGTATGGTAAATATGTTAATAAAAATACTAATAAGCTGAGAATAATCGCAATTTGAATAAGAGTCTTTAGCTTTATTCTGAACAATATTGGCAGTATGAGAATCGTTGCAAGATAAAAGAAAAATGAAAATGAAATTATACCTGCGAATAAAATAATATAATGTTTCCAATTTGTGAATCTATATTTTCTTATTGTAAGGAGGATAAAACAGAATGTTCCAACAACTCCCGGTTCATCAAATATTGATAAAAATCTGAACGTATCAAGCGAAAATATACCATAGTATATACCCTTGACAAAAAAGATGTAACTTGTATAACCACTAGCTAATAACGGGTTATTGCTATCAATGGTTATGCTTGGTAAAGTGATAAAGTAATGTAATATATATAGTCCGATACTTGGAATTAAGATATATGCATATATAGTTTCAATATAAGAAAATAGTCTAATTTTAATATCTTTACTTTCATTTAATAAGAATAAGATAAAGATCACCTTAAAAGCCAACAAGCCATAAAATTCCCAAAAATTATCGCTACGAAAAAGGATAAAATATGTGAATAGGACAAAGACGGATCCAAGATATTTAAATGAATTCCTAAACGAGAACAAACAGAACAATATATAAATAATACATAAATAACGATTGATATCATTGATAGTCCAGAATATCCATGCTCTTATTGAAATCCAAAACATTAAAGTCAATAGGGCTAATTTAATTTTTGAAAATATTGAAAATGACACATAATTATCTTCATTTATTAGAAGGCAATTGTTATTCAATTTCCCTATATTTTCAGATGTTAATTTCATTAATTATGAATTTAATTCTATTATTTTGCAATGTGCGAGCACATCTTAAGTTTGGTGAACACTTTATTTAAGATACTGAGATTGCTGATTTAGAATCTTGAAGATTTTATATTTTATCTTTTCTCGTAAAGTATAATAAAGTGTTTTTGCGACAATACTAATTTTACATTTGTATAGATTATTCCCCAATGTAGTAAATATTAGGAGATGATAGTCTTTTAAATAATTTATAGTTATATCATAATACAAATTTGTAACTTTCTCTAAATCAATTTTAGGTTCATATCCATCTATGTTAATCCTACTTTTTTGATATTTAATATTCTGGATAAGGAGTTGCTCAAAATTACTTTTTGATATTATACTATTTTTTGTGTCCACGATATTTTTACGTCGTTCTTCAGGATCATTTACTAGTGTGGTAAACAACGATAGAAAATCTTTTTTTGATGTAATGACAATCCTACCATTGTCCGGAATATCAAGGAGGTCGTAGGTATTATTGAAATCAAACAATAATTCATCAGTATATCCGATTAGTGGTATATTATGGATTGCTGCATAACTACTCATCAACCCACCCATCATCGGATATGTATTAACATATATGTCAACCCTCTTGATAACCTCATCAATATCAGATCTATTCCCTATATAGATCAGTTTATTCTGTAAGTTATTTTTTTTTATAAAATTAATAAAAGGCTTACTATTACCATTACCTGCAAAGAAAAAAATTAATTTAGGATTATTTTTTAATACGTCTTTTATTAAATTGAAAAAAGTAAAATTTTCTCCATAAACTTTATTAAAACTAGACCCCGCAAATGCGATTACTCTATCATTAGTATCTATCGGGAATCCAGCAAATTTCTTGTTCGTCTCTAATGGATAATAAGATTGAAAAAGAAGCTTCTCAATAGGTATCTTGCGGTGGTTAGCAGATAACCATGCACCATATTTTCGAAATTCTAAAAAATAATCGGTTGTATTTTTTCCTATCCAATATGCATGGTCTGTTAAGTTAATAAAGTACCGATCGAGACCTTTAATTTGTGACCATAAAATGAAACCAATAATATCCCACGGGGTAAAAAGCAGGAATGCTTTACTCGGTTGAAAACTCACTATTTTCGCCAAAGTACTCACTATTTTTTCATTCAAAGAATTCCCACGTATAATTAATACTTCAGCTTTTTGATATTTTTTTAATTCTTCATAAATATCATTTCCTATCTTCTCTTTTGATGTTATATACAACAATTCATAATTAGCATTAATAAGAGCACGAATATATTGTTGAGTTAAAGCCCTATTATCATTTGAAAATGAATCGAAAAAGACAATTTTATTATGTTTTCTTTCGATAACTATCTCATCATCCAAAATATTTTTACCTATGTTATCGATTAGGTTTTCTATTTCATCATCCGTATATATAAAATTAAATTTATACCCAATTTTTGCAGATAATTCTAAAAATATTATAGATTTATCAAATTCTTTATTACTAAAGCTTTTTGAAGCTTGCTCTTTGAAATATTGATAGTCCTCAATGATATTATTTTTAGTTATTTTCATTTATCCTATTCCGAAATAATATTCCTCGAAATATAAATATCATTACGAGAAGATAACATAAATAATTCAACGAATACGCATAAGTCACACCGAGTACTCCGTACATATTTAAAAATAAAAGAGTCAAAATATAAAACATTAAGCCAAAAGCAATTTCAGTGATAATAAAAATTACTGTCATTGATTTGGCAATCATTAAAAATGCTATCAACCAGCTCGATATTTTAAATACATCTCCAATTAATTGGAATAAATATAATTGTTCCATCGGTTGAAAATTGGGTGCAAAAAGTAAATTCGTGATAAACCCTCTAAAAATAAATATTCCTGTAACTATAAATAATGTGATAGGCAGAAGAAATTTGTATCCTTTAATAATTTCTTTTCTTAGTTCTGAGGTTTCTTTAATTTCTGATAACCTGGGAAGATAATATAAGCCTAAAGTCGTCGTTATTAACATTAAATAAATACTACTAATTTTCGTTATCCCCTGCCAATATCCAGCTTCCTCAATCGAAAGCGAATTGATTATATGAGTCCTTACTGCCAACTGTATGTATGTAACCGCAAACATCGATGTGAAAGCCATGAGAGTGAATTTTGACAGCTTCTTGAATGCGTCTGATGAAAATTTATTTAATAAATGTTGCTTTTTAAACCAAGATGATCGCCCTACCAAACCCATAGTTACAAATGCTATTAGTGTAGTACTTAGTATGGTCCCCAGCAAAGCTCCATAAATCCCAAATTGAATAACCAAAATTATCGTAATAGCCAATCCTACTACTGAAGACGCCACATTGACATATATAATCTTTTTAAATTCTTTATAACCGTTTAATACTGAAATAAGAAAGCCGTTAAGAGTGAAGAGGAAAAGCGTTACGCCAAAAATGTAAAACAATGATACATATTCATTGCTACCCAAAAGATTGACAGATAAATAATTCGCAAAGACAAAAATCCCGACCGTAGAAAGTAATGTAGCCCCCAGCGTTATTTTAAGACCTGTGCTTAGTATTTCAATTCTTTTATTCTCTTCCGTTTTGAATTCGGCAAGATATTTTGTAACTCCACTATTAATTCCAAAACCGGCGACAGAGTTTGCAATAGTTGTAAAATTTTGAAATTGGCCCAGCATCGCTATACCAGCAGGACCCAGATAGACAGCTATAATTTTATTGCTGATTAACCCGGTGAAAATTCTGACCGCAGTTGCAATTCCGTTCCAAAAAGATGTTTTGAAAAGGTCGGTTTTCCTGAAAGATTCAAATTTTACAAAAAATTTTCTAATCATCCTTAATAATTATTTAGAGTTGAAACAACAAACTCTATTTCTTCTTTTTTCATCACGTGGCTAATTGGAAGGCTTAATATTTCATTGTGGATAAGTTCGGTTATGGGAAAACTCATCTTGTTCCATTCTTTGTAAGCTGGTTGCTTATGGGGTGGGATGGGATAGTGTATCAAGGTTTGGATTCCGCTATCGTTTAAATATTTCTGTAAGTGATTTCGATTTTTTGTTCGCACCACGAATAGATGCCATACGTGTGAATTGCTTTCTTTTACATTTGGTAAAATTATTTTATCATTTTTAATATTATCGCGGTAATATTCTGCCGCTTCCCTGCGTCGTTGGTTCTCTCCATCTAAAAATGGTAACTTAACAGAAAGTATAGCTGCTTGAATCTCGTCCAACCGTGAATTCAAACCCTTGTGATTATTTTCATATTTCTTGTATGAACCATAATTGCTAATTGCTTTGCAAATGGATGCTAGTCCATCATCATTTGTGCAAATAGCTCCTGCGTCACCCAAGGCACCGAGATTTTTACCCGGATAAAAACTGAAACCGGCAGCATCGCCCAGCGATGCTGATCTTTTTCCATTCCAGATCGCTCCAATTGCTTGCGCATTGTCTTCTATAATCTTAAGATTATATTTTTTTGAAATTGTTTCTAACTGTTCGCTCCAACATATTTGTCCATATAAATGAACGACCATTATTGCGCGTGTACGTTCTGTAATATGTCGTTCGATTAGACTTATATCAAGATTGTAAGTATGGATATCTGGTTCAACCAAAACAGGCTTTAAACGATTATCCGTAATAGCAAGAATACTGGCAATGTAGGTATTCGCAGGGACAATAATTTCATCCCCTTCCTGCATTACGCCCATTTCGATGTAGGCTTTCAGAATTAACCGCAAAGCATCTAGTCCATTAGCAACACCAATTGCATGTTTAACTCCAATAAATTCAACTAAATGTCTTTCAAATTGTTTTACGCGTTCGCCCAATAGATACCAACCAGAATCAATTACTTCTGAGGTAACCTGTTTTAGCTCTTCAGTATATTGGGCATTTATTTTTTGTAAATCTAAAAACTTAATCATTTAATTATTTTTCTCGATAACTTTCCTTATATCATCTTTTATTCGCAAATAATCTTCAGGGAAATAATGTCCGATGAGATCTGCTTCTGTTTCTCCGATAATTTTCACACCAAATTTTTTGTGAAATTCAATAACTTTTAAATTTTGTTTTCTTATATCCATATGGCAGCGCTTAAATCCTAATTCAAGAAACGCAAAATCATAAATTAATAAAGCACATTCTAAAGCAGCATACCTTGTTTTATTCGCATTTAAAATCCAACTCCCCCAACAAAAAGAATCCTTGTCTCCTAAAAAATCATAAATTCTTACTGTGCCTATTGGAAGAGAATCAGATTTACGATGAATTATATAATAAAATTCTTGCCCCAACGCTTCCCTTTTCTTATATTCAATCAACCATTTTTCTTGTTTAGTGACATCATCATCAACTTTCGATAAATATTTATTATAACCTTCATCCACTCTTAATGAATGAATAAATTGTGCGTCAGCGGGTTGTGCCAAGCGGAAATAAATTGTTTTAGATTCTAATTCCATATTATTAAATAATCTTTATTTTTAAATAAGGCCCCCATTTAAATCAATGGATGAACCGGTTATATATCTTGTTGTTTTTAAATAATTTACAGTATTAAAAATATCTTTTGGTTCGCAAAGAATTCCTGCAGGTATTTGTGAAATAATATTTTTTTTGTATTCATCCGGAACCATTTCAATCATCCCTAATTCGGAATATCCAAGATTAATATTATTGATTGTAATATTAAAAGCAGCATTTTCGATTGCGATTGATTTGGACATACCCCATAACGCTGATTTTGAGGCAGCATAAGGACTTATTCCAGGAGTAGGCTTAATTGCAACAACTGAAGAAAAATTAATAATTCTTCCAAACTTCTGTTCACGCATTATCGGCAACAATGCCCTTATAATGTTGTAAGTCCCTATTAAGTTTGTTTCAATAACGCTTTTCCATTTTTCGGGATCGCTTTTGTGTGCAAATGAATTGTAATTTATACCTGCACAATTGATGAGTGTAATTTCTTTCAGTTCACCCGACTTCCCCTGAATAAAATTATTAATTTGCCCAAAGTTGCAAACATCTAATCGTGTGAACATTTCGATGTTTTCTGTTGGTTTAGTATTGAGATACGTGCCAATTATTAATTCTTCAGATGCCTGAAGAAATGAGTTGAACAAGTATTTACCTATTCCTCTTGATGCTCCTGTTATAATAATCATGATTTTTTAAATTGTTAGTTAAACATTAGGCCCATTTTATTATTGCAGCCCCATAAGTCCAGCCGCTACCTACTGCTGCAAAAAGAATTAAATTTCCTCCATTAATTTTACCAGCACGATTTACCTCATCCAGTAAAATAGGTATTGTTCCTCCAGACGTATTTGCGTATTTATCCATATTGGTCATTACTTTTTCAAAAGGTAAACCGATAACTTCTGCCGTTTTTCGTAAAATTTTAATACTGGGTTGATGAGGAATCATTAAATCAATATCATTTATAGTAAGACCAGTGTCTGCAAGTACCTGATTGATTGCCTTAGGTAAAACAATAGTACTTGTATCATATACTGCTTTTCCATTCATTTTAAAATAATGCATTTTTTCATCTACCGTTTTATGACTAGCAGGAAACTCAGAGCCACCTGCAGGGACAGTAAAATGATCTTTTCCTCTACCATCAGAATAAAGCCGATATGCCAAGAATCCCCCATTTACATTTGAATGAGAAATAATTGCTGCTCCTGCCCCATCACCAAAAAAAACAGCATCTCTCCTAGTCCAATTAATTATCTTTGAAAAAGTATCAGCTCCTATAACTAGTACATTATCATAAACACCACTAGCTATATATTGCGATGCAACAGACATCCCAAACAAAAAACCACTACATACAGCTGCAATATCAAATGCCACGGCGTTGTATGCTTGCAATTTGTCCTGAACTATACAAGCAGTTGATGGTGCCAACCTATCTGGTGTAGCCGTTGCAACAATTATTAAATCTATATCGTTTTTTGTAAGACCTGCATTTTCAATAGCTTTTTCTCCGGCTTTCCAAGCCAAATAACTAGTTGCTTCATGTTCAGCTGCAATTCGCCTTTCTTTAATCCCTAAGTTTTCATAAATCCATTGGGATGATGTAGGCAATATGGTTTCTAAATATTCATTTGTATAAATGGTTTCAGGAAGATAAGAACCAGTGCCAATTATTTTCACATTACGAACAAGTTGTCTCATTTTTTAAATTCCATAAAATTATTGTAATCTCTTATATAATCATTTTCATCATAGGGATCAGACGTTAGTACCAAACAGATAGCACCAGATGAAAAATTTTGTAGTTCTCTCCAAATTCCGGGGACCACATATAGGCCATTATATGGTCTATTCAAATTAATAACCTTTCTGTTTATTCCATCATCTAAGGAAACATCAAAACTTCCGCTTGTCGCAATAATCAATTGAATTAATTCTTTATGAGCATGACCTCCACGAGATTCCCCGCCCGGAACATCATAAAGATAATAAACTCTTTTAGTTTCAAAAGGTATTTCTTTCATATTTTCAATAGGGGTTATGTTGCCTGCTCTATTTTGTATTTTAGGTAGTCTAATTACCAGGCAATCATCGATGGTGTTTTTTTTATTTTCCAATACCAAGGTATCCTTTAAATTCATTTACGTCTCTAATATAATCATCTTCTTGGTATTTATCCGAAGCCAAAATCAAGCATAATGAATTAGTAGAAAAATTTTCTAACCTTCTCCAAATCATGTTGGGTACATATAAACCATAGTATGATCTATTGAGCGAATGTTTTTGTTCTGAATGTCCATCCGACAAAACCACATCAAAACTGCCTGATAGCGCGATAATAAATTCATGTAAAGTCTTATATGCATGGCTCCCCCTTATTTCCCCTCCTGGCACATCGTAAATCCAATATACTCTTTTAATATTAAAAGGGATATGTTTCCCTCCCTCAATGAAGGAAAGATTTCCCCTAGGGTCAGTTATCTTTGGAAGGTTAATTAGTTTTACGTTATTGAAACTCATATGTTATTAGCATTACCTTATTTATTTGAAAATAATATAACCCGTCTCCATCTCCGTCAACTGACGGATTACGGACACATGTCGAGCTTCAGGATTATATTTACCCCGTTATACGGGGTTTACTTAAGGAACTCATTTCCTTAATTTTGTTATAATTTAACTAAAATTTCTTAAAAAAGAAAGAAAAAAAAGGTCGTGCTATTCTTTTTCTTATTGCCCTGCTCTCCTCGCTCTTGGCTGTATAACCTATACTCAATACTCCATACTAATAACCACCACTCCGCTTCCCCGTTTCTCCCCTTCCCCCGTTCATCCATCCTTCCACCACTCCATTAATCCACTTTCCCCCAATCGCCGTTTCATCTTCTCACACTTGTGGTGAGCGAGTTCCATTTTCTGGAACGAGTCGAACCATCGCATATCCCACAACTCAAAACTAATAACTCAAAACTAATAACCACCCCTCCATTACTCCAACACCCCTTCCCCCCATCACTTCTAACAACAAAAACCCCTTCTCCTCGTGGAAGAAGGGGTCCTCTGCCTTTAATTATGATGGGGATGAGGGTAGTAGAGGGTGTTCAGGGTGTAGGTGGTGGCGGAGTTACCGGCTCATCTGTCCGGTGCCTTATTCCTAAATCCTTAATCACTCTCGCGGCAAAGTATTCATTGTAAAATTCTCCATTACTCTCTCGAAGCAGCTCTATCAACCTATCCATATCATCATACAGCATCTCATCTGCCTGATTAAATAGAGCTTTCAAATTTGCCGTCGCACCCGCTCCTTTCGCCGCAGCGCTTTCTCGTTCCCCTAATGCGTTCGCGAAATTATCTATCTTAATCCTCAAATCCGTTACTATCTCCGGCGTTATATTATAATCGCTCAACTTGTCAATATTTTCTTGGAGTTTACCATAAACAGTTTCGGCTTTGCTCACTAATTCCGTGTCACGCATATCTTCTAACCTGCTTACCCTGATATTCGACAACGCTTGCAGTTCACTATCCTTTATTTTTCTACCAAAAGAAAACAATGCCGAGCCAACCGACATCAGCACGCTTATCAGAATATTTTCTGCGTCTGCCTTTGCTGCCCTTTTACCCGCCGTTACTTCACGCTTTTGTCTCGCCATTTCTTTTATCTCAGTTATCTTCAATGCAAATTCATCCCGCGAATTTAATAAGGCCGGTATACTCGTTATTATTGCTAATTTCAATCTTAACAACGATAACACCGCCTCATACATCGTCAATTTATTTTCTTGTGAGTCTTTCATTTTTGTATTCCCTTCTTATTATTTTTTTTTGTTGATGAACTACCCCACCGCTCTACATGTCGCAGACAAGCAGCGGGGAATTAAATATTAATTAGATTTATACAAATAAAATAAATGTGATTCCCTCAACTCGAATCAAAATAATCCTCTCCTCTAAACTTTGGCATCTCCCATAATTTTTTCCTTTTTTGGCTAATTCCTTTAATTTCAACGGAATTCACCATTTTTTTAAATTTTGTCTCCATTCGTTTGCCTCAACCTGACATTTTTGTAGTACAAATTTCTTTTCTGTCAGCTTATTTGTTATTCTTTCACTTCACCTAATCTTCCTTCTACTTTAATTCCATTATCTTTCGGTCGCTCACGTTATTCCGTAAGCATAATTTGTAAACCTTTCAATTGAAATCTATTTTCCACCATCTCAACATCTCATTCTTTTATTTTCTATGGTAATCGCTCCTAAGCTCTCAACTTTCTACTGGATTACTCTTCTATTCCGTCATATTCAAATGCCTTCCTTTTAGGCATCAAATCGTTGCATAAACCTCCGGTAAACTTACTCCTTACCCGAACTCACAATTTTAAAAATAAAAAAAACGATTACCTCAACTGCCGGGCTTCAACGCAATATTCGTTTACAATTTAACTAATTTTTCTTAAAAATGAAACAAAATAAAATCCGTCGTTCGTCCGCCCCAGGCGGATTCGGGGCTCGTTATTCGACTTGAAACACCTTTTAGTGTTAATCCATTAATTCATGCATTTCCCTAACTTCATTTCCAAACACAATGCAGCGGTAGAATTTGTTCCCCTTTATTCCTCTTAAACGAAAGGTGTAATTCCTGTAATGAAAGAAGTACTTTATATTTTTCTTCGACTGTTGCATTAGCTTGTCGGATGTGATAGTTCCAAGCTGCTTCTGCAATTTCCTGTTTTTTAATTTTTTCTTCCGGGTATAAAATTTTATCCTTCATTAACGAATTTCTCTTTAAATGAATTGTAATTTTTATTCAGTTGAAATTTATCGATAATATTTTCTAAAAGAGTTACATCCAATTCTTTATAAGTTTTGAAAAATCTTAAAGCACGTTCTCTGTCAATCGGGCGGTTCACATCCATCATAATTGCTATTAAGAACTCGGGTCCAACAACAAATGTTTTTACCCCGTCAAACGTTTTTTCATTCGCTCGTTCGACTGCTTCTTCAATAAGCGGTTTATAAACCGGAAGAAACTGTACCGGAATACCCTCAATAATAATATGTTCGGCTTTTATTTCATACGAATTCCTATGTGCCCAGGCGTAAATATCTTTGAGCGGTTCTAATGTTTGCGCTTCACAGTGAAGAATAACTAAAATATCCAAATCATAAGTTACTGTCGGTTCGATATAAAAAAGAGCGGCAATACTCCCCCCAATTGCATAACGGTCAATAATTTTCTCACCAAGTAAAGTATTTATTTTCATCAATGTTTCACGCATAATCTATGCTTCCGGGTTTCAAAATATTAATTCCTTCACCCTTTATGTGTCTGATTAATGATTCATCCTCGTTGATGAATTCTTGTTCCGAGAAACATATAACTTCGTAGAGGGAATTATACATCTGTGCTTCATGAAATATCTCGAACGTTTCGTTAAAAGGAGATCCATCTCTAATTTTATCGAGCACCACCGCTATGTCTATATCGCTATTTTTACCGGCAAATCCTTTTGAATAAGAACCAAAAAGATAAGCAGCTTTAATGCTGTGTTTCTCTTTAAGATTTTCAACAAGTTTTACAGCATTAGTTATTATTTCATCTTTTTCATAATCCATTTAATCATCTCCTTTGAGAAAATAATTATGTCGGCAGAAAATTCCCGTGTAATTCCTTTAGATAGTTCTGTTAATATAATATTGAGAAAGAAAATCTATTTTCATTAGACGTTCCTCATCAAGTTCATTTATCAAACCGGAAATCTCGAATAATCTCCGTAAATTATGAACGGGTAAAACATCTATGTCAGAATATGTAATAAGAGCTTTCAATGATTTTTCAACCCGCCAAGGCGGGCTGGCACATAAACACCGCATATATGTATCGTTTTGTGTCAAGCATTGCCTCTGCAGTCAGTATGTCATATTCAACTCTTTCTATCCATTTTCTAACTTTATCACTCATACTATTGTAAAATCTTTTTATTCTTCATAAATAATCATTTCTAAAAAAAATAAACGGCTATCACACATGACGATCTTCAACTCAATATTTGATTTACACAGATAAGAATTTTTCAACATCAATATCCGCTTGTTTCAATATGTCTCTGTATTTAAAGCCTGCTAACTTACCCATTAAATGCCGACTACTAGAGGATAATCAAAATGAATTCCCGCATCAGGCAATCCTTTTGGAGTATCTTTGGAATCTTGTTGTGCTTCTAAAAGTTTTTTGGCAACGTCCCGTGCAATTTCGAGAGTTTCAGTGATAGTTCTGCCTTGCGCGATTAATCCTTGGATATCATCCGAAGTCGCCAAATAGTAACCTTCTGGAAGTCTTTCGATATGTATATTTATAATAGTTTCCATTCTATAATTCCTTTTAATTTGATTACAATTTAACTAAATTTTCTTAAAAAAGAAAAAAAATGGTTCGTAGTTCGATGTTCGTCTCTAAAAGCAAAGTTGATAGAACACGGATAACGCGGATGCAATTGATTTACACAGATTTAACAATCGGTTCTTAATCCGTCGAATCAGTGTTTATCAGTGTTCTATTTTTTATCGTCATTCATCAACCGTCCGCTGATGCTATCAAACGTAGCGAGGTTGGAATCACCGCACTCTCTCCTCGCAGTTTATCCGGCCCCCAGCGGGACTCTCTGCTCTTCGCTCTCCTCGCTCTTGGCTGTATAACCTATACTCAATACTCCATACTAATAACCACCACTCCGCTTCCCCCATTCACACTTGTTTGTTATTTTTAATATATCTTTTAACATTCAAATAATAACTTGCTAATTTATCTTTTAGCAAATAAATCTTAACAATTTTATCTGCATTTTCTTTTGGTTCGTCTTCATATTCGTGAGCCAATTCATTCCTGATTTCTCTTAATTCCATCCATTGGTCAAAGTTTTCAATTATTTCTAACTGTTCTAATCTATTAAAAACATCTATAAATGATTTATTATGAATCTCTTCACCAAGATATAAAAGCAGTGATTTAAATAACCTTTCACCAATAGCATCCTGAAGTTTTGAAAATCTAAATAGATATTGGTCGATGTGTTCAATTTCAGCATCATTTAATTGTTGATATCTTTCCGGACTGAGTGGCATAAAAATTTTCATTTTATCAAAGGCACTGTTAAGCCGCAAAAGATGTCTTTCACATTCTTTTAGAGCTGAGCTTAATTTTACTTCAAATTTATTCAAAGTAGTATTCCTTCTTGCCTGGCTATTGTAAAAATATCCTTATTAGACTGAAAATTATTTATAACAATATCAATTCTTCGATCGCCTAATATTTTTTTTAATTCGACCAACATTTTTATTTTCTTGTTTAGAATATCAATAGTTCTGTTGGTTTCGATATATATATCAATATCTCCCCCTTTTAGCTTATCGTTTATTCTTGAACCGAATAAAAACACTTTGGTATCATTGCCAAATATATTTTTTGCAGATTCTTTAATAATTTTTATCTCAAATTTTGATAATCTCATAGGTCATCTTTATGATTTTTATTACAAACTTCACTTCTGCTAATATCCTTTCTTAATTACTTTCTCAAAATCAGCTACAACCATTAATTTAATAAGTTCATCAAATTTTACTTTTGCTTCCCATCCTAAAACTTTTCCCGCTTTAGAGGAATCTCCAATCAAGAGGTCAACTTCAGTCGGGCGGTAATATCCGGGAGAAACGGTGGCGACTTCGTCGCCCAAAGTTAAAGGAAAAAGGTTAAAGGAGAAAGGAGAATTTATTGTATTGGCAATATGCGTATTGCTATTTATTATTTCATCTTTTAAACTTTTTAATTTATCCTTTTTAATTGATTTAACAATTCCTTTTTCGTTCTCATTTTCACCCTGCCATTCTAATTCAATACCTAATTCCTTGAACGACAAATCAACAAATTCCCGGACTGTATGTGTTTCGCCGGTGGCAAGTACAAAATCATCGGCTTTATCGTGTTGCAGCATTCTCCACATCCCCTCGCAATATTCTGGTGCATAACCCCAGTCGCGTTTAGCATTCAAATTACCAAGAATCAATTTATCTTGTAACCCTAAAGCAATCCTCGCTGCTGCACGAGTTATTTTCCGGGTAACAAATGTTTCTCCTCGTCTTGGTGATTCGTGATTAAATAAAATACCATTGCTTGCAAATATATTATATGCCTCTCGGTAATTTACTATTATCCAGTAACCATACAACTTTGCAACACCATAAGGCGACCGAGGGTAAAACGGAGTTCTCTCATTCTGTGGTACTTCCTGAACTTTACCGAATAATTCGCTTGTTGAAGCTTGATAAAATTTTGTTTGCTTGCCAAGCCCTACTTCTCTTATTGCATCTAAGAATCTTAAAGTACCTAGGGCATCAACTTGTGCAGTATAGTCGGGCAGTTCAAATGAAACTTTAACATGGCTCTGTGCGGCGAGGTTGTAAATCTCATCCGGCTCAATCTTCTCTAATAACCTGTTCAAATTACTGGTATCAACAACATCGCCATAGTGAAGGAACAATTTTTTATCCATTATTTCAGCATCGTTGTAGAGGTGGTCAATACGCCCCGTATTAAACGAACTGCTTTTACGCATAATGCCATGGACTTCGTAACCTTTAGCTAACAACAACTCAGCTAAATAGCTACCATCTTGACCTGTAATTCCTGTAATTAATGCTTTTTTCATGGGATCAATTATAAATGATAAATGTTAAAGAAAAAGTGTAAATTAAAAAGTTAAAAGTTAAAAGTGGAAATTATATTTGCTTTTTTGATACTTTTACAGATATACTTCCAAGTATCTTTTTTAATTCTTCAGATTCCTGTACTAATATTTTTATTTCATTTTGTTTTTTATTTTCTAACGTTTCTATAATACGAAGCCAATAATTTGTTTCGCGCATTTCTCTCAATGAAATTTGTATTTTATTCCTAAAGTCGGCTTTTGACGAAGCTGCTTGTGATTCTTCATAGTTAGCCCCTGCTGATGTTACTGCTTTTATTAATTGATGTCGTATTACTTTATTTTCAGCCGTATTTTCTAATGTTTTTAAAAAATTTATAACAAGTATCGAAAAATCAAACAATCTTTTATTCAAATCTCTATTCACAATTCTTTTCCCATTATCCTTTTACTTTATACTTTATACTTTATACTTTATACTTGTTTTAAACCACTCATAAGCTTTCTCAATTCCTTCCTCCAAGCTCGTCTTATGTTTCCAACCGAGTTTATGTAATCGGGAAACATCCAAAAGCTTTCTATGTGTACCGTCTGGTTTTGTTGTATCAAAAACTATTTCGCCTTTAAATCCAACAACTTCTTTTACAATGTTTGCCAATTCTTTTATCGTCAAGTCTTCACCGGATCCGATGTTTATGTACGAGATTCCATTCTCGTACAAATCTTTAGCATTTACTTTCTCCATAATATAATAAACTGCATCGGCTAAATCTTCTACGTATAAAAATTCTCGCCGTGGTGTGCCACTTCCCCATATCTCCACTTTATTCGGGATTTCACCCTGAGCTTGCCTGCGGTGAGCTCGTCGAACCCGTCGAATTGTCGCTTCGTGGAATTTTCTTATTAGTGCGGGCAACACATGCGATGTATTCAAATCGAAATTATCATTCGGTCCATATAAGTTTGTAGGCATGACAGAAATAAAATTGCTTCCGTATTGACGATAATAGCTCTCGCACATTTTAATACCTGCAATTTTTGCTATTGCATAAGGTTCATTTGTAAATTCTAAAGTATTCGTCAGCAGATATTCTTCTTTTAAAGGTTGTGGTGCATTTTTGGGATAAATACAGGAGCTCCCAAGAAAAAGTAGTTTCTCAACTCCATTCTGATATGCAGCGTGTATTATATTTGATTCGATCATCAGATTTTCGTATATGAATTGCGCCCGGTAAGTATTGTTTGCAAAAATTCCACCAACCTTAGCAGCAGCTATTATTACATACTCGGGTTTTTCTTTTTGAAAGAATGTTTCAACTTTCTCCTGCCGAATAAGGTCGAGTTCTTCAAACTCTCGTGTAACAATATTCTTGCAGTTCTCTGCTTCAAATTTTCTTTTGATTGCCGACCCAACCATACCGCTATGCCCGGCAATGTATATTTTTTTATTTTTCATAAACCAATTTTTCTAACAAAAAACCCGACTCCGTCAGCAGACGGACACCTGTCGAGGTTCAACGCAATGTTTTTTTACAATTTAACTAAAATTTCTTAAAAATGAAAGAAAAAAAAGGTTTTCGTTTTTGTCTCGTCGTTCGGTGTTCGGAATTCGATATTCACTTCATCACCTCTTCAGCAGTCTTATTCGCAACAATCAGACTTTCTACGCTTGCAGAAGGCAAAGAACTACAACAAGAAAAATTATTTATCAACGGATAGTTGTCAAACTATAATTTTCCAATAGCCGCCTTTTTCTGATCCGACTCGTTTAATTTTGTTTAGCTTCTTAAGCTTTTCAATATCTCTTTGTGCTGTTCTGCTTGTAATATTTAATAATTTTGCTATTTGATATGCTGAAATTTGGTTATTTTCGTGTATAAGTTGAATAATTTTGTTTAACCTATTTTCTACGACATTTTCTACGACATTTTCTACGACATTTTTATTATCTTCTGCAAAAACAGTAACCATAAACCCTTCGGAAATATTCATAAACTCCGGGCGGGGGAGTTTTGCTTCGGCAAAATGTTCTACAATTCTACGGATACCCGAACCATATTTTTCAATAAGCGCAATGTTTTTACAAAAGTCGGCAATCAATTTGTTCCGTGGCGTTGATTTATAATTGTTTGAAAGCAAGTCATCAACCGTAATACTATCGGGCAATCTGCCCGGGTTATAAAACTCAATTTTGTTATCAAATACTTTGACGATAGAATCAGAAGCTGCACGATAATCGCGATGAATAACCATATTAATTATTATTTCCCTTATTGCTTCCAAGGGATATTGCCACTTCTGAATATTACGGGGTTGCCCTGTAATAATAACCTCTTTGTTAATATGCTTCTTCACAAAATCCATTACCTGGTCGATCTGAGCTAATATATCAGATTTTGTACGAGCACTATCTTTAATAATAGTATCAGTCTGGAACCGACCTAATTCAATTGTAGTTAAAACAGTGTCCCTTTCTGTAAATAACAAATAAGCAGCACTGGTAATCTGTCCATCACGCAACAAATCATTCTTATTGAGAAATGTCAATGGGTCATCGTTGATTCTTGCGCCGGATTGATTTATAATATCTATAGCGGTTTGAACTTTATCAATAGAAATATCATTTATTTTAAACTGGTTATTTATATGGAAGTCCCAACTTGTGTTAAATGATTGCAGGTGCAGGTTTACTACTTCAGATACACTTAGCAAGTGATTTGAGTTGACGATGCGTTTAAAGTACTTGCCTCTAGTTGCTACAGGTTTGATGGGATATTCTTGAATGGAAAAAATAACATATTTTTTATTCCCCGACTCTGCAACAACAACGTCGGGAATCAACAAAGGGGATGTTTTATTTTTTATTTCATTAATCCAGTTTTGAACCGATTCTGAATTGATCGTAACTCCTAATAATTCATTCTTTTGGTTGATACCGACAACAACCTTCCCGCCGCTTGTGTTGGCAAAAGCAACCAAGGTTTCAATTACCTCATTATTGAAACTACTTTTAAACTCGAGATTTTCGCCTTCACCCATCTCAATAAATTTTTCTATTTCAATTGAGTTGTTCATTTTGTATTTTTAGGCTTGGCTTTGGCTTCCAATTTTTTTACAAACTTCTTGACATCAACGTACTCGCCACGCCTTCCGACTTCCATAGCTCTTGCCAAGCCAACATCCTCAATCGCTTCAAGTACAGCATCTTCTATCAGATCTCTTCTGTTGGTCAATACATCTACGAATGTCTCTCGCATTATTTTTTTAAGTTCTTTACGATTCGTTGTAATTGTTTCCATTCTATAATTCCTATTAATTATTTACAATTTAATTAATTTTTCTCAAAAATGAAAGAAATCAGAGCCATGTTATCCTCCTGACTTCGACACTGGGACACCCTAAAGTACATATATAGGACTCTCTACGAGCCTTCGGCTCGAAGAGCCGTAGGCCGTTAGGAGTCGAATGTTTGTAGATTTAAAAGAATGTTAAGAATACGACCCCAGCGGGGTCGAATGTTCTGTTGAAATGTACCACTCCACTGGAGTGGAAACACATTTTTTTTAAAACGGCTACAAACATACAAGTCCTACGGACTTGCAACACTCATCCGGTGATAACTAAATGCCGAAATCATTCATCAGATATTTTATTAAAACCGATCTCACCAAATAGTTTACACAAAACAAGTTCCATTCCCCCAAAATTAGCATCTTCAATTTTGATTTATCTTTCTCCAGGCAAACTTGTCTCTAATATACTGCTGGGACACCCACCTTTAAAAATTAATTGTGTTTTATTAACTGTTTTTGAGGTTTATTAGGTTGTCAATCATTCCCCTGTCGAAGTCAGGAAAGAAATCAGAGCCATGTTATCCTTTTTATTTTTCTCCCGTCTCCAGCGGGACCGCCTGCTCTCAGCCCCTTGCTCTTAGCTCTTTGCAGAACACTCACCGCTCACGACTTATTCTCGTTCGTCATTCCAAATCTGCTAAATCCTTCTTCCTACCAGAAGATTTCTTGTTCAGAATAAATTCTTTCTTGCCTATAAAATAGACTCCCTGCTTACCATATTTTCTTTTAACTTTGTTTTTCCATGCAGCCAAAAATTCAACACCGCTTATGGAAGTCATTAAATCAATCCTGAGCGGAGAATATCCGAGTTGAATTACCTGGTCAGGCTTTGTTAAATCCTTCGTTGATATTTTTAGTTCACCGAACCCAAAGTCCTTTAAGGTATTCAAAACTTTACCGGCATTTTCTGACTCTGCTAAAATAAAAATATCAATGTCGTTTGTGAATCGAGGTTTGAAGTGAACTGCATAAGCATATCCACCGACTATTAGATATTTTACCTTATTTTTGTTTAGTAATTTTAAGAACTCTTCGAAATCGGCCGATACCGTCATTGTTTTTGTTTTCATTTCCAAACTTAGCCCACATTATTCTTAATATCTCTAACGTAGATAATTTATACTCCGCAGATCTTGAATCCCAAAACTTTCTATCGTCTCGATCCTGCCTCTTATCATTTAGATTGTATATTTTAATTTTCATTTACATTTTTGGTGAATTTAAAATCAGAGTTTAGCGTTTCTGTAGATTATTTCTCAAACTTAATATACACAATTTTCCACTTCTTCAGTATATAATCATACCATTTCTAACAAAAATACCCGACTATCACACATGTCGAGTTTCAACACAATATTTGTTTACAATTTAACTAAAATTTCTTAAAAATGAAATAAAAAAGTTTGATGTTAGATGTTGGATGTTAGATATTCTTCGTGGAACTTTATTATATGATAACTTATATTTCACGAGGAATCACGGAGTAGGCACGAAGAACCACGAAGCATTATTTTCTTCGTGTAACTTCGTGAAAAATTTTATAAGCCGCTACCTATCTATTACTCCATAAACCCAGCCCTGCTTCAATAAACCGCTTATTCGCTGAGAAACCACAAGGGTAGCAAAGTGT
>CAMTWO010000005.1:0-107506 GCA_947085405.1 uncultured Ignavibacteriota bacterium | reverse complement strand
GGACAAGAGAAGGAATTCAAACTTTTTTACAATGCGCCTGGCAGACACGGTACGGCGAGCGCTGATAGTGCAGCTTACGAAACAGGTGGTATTCCGGTTACTTACGGAAAAGGCGTAGGTCTTGTAACGAGTGGAACAATTCCGTATGACACCACTCAAATGGATAATGGTTATGCGCTAGAATTAGAAATAAAGTTAGATTCTCTCGGATTTACATCGAGTGTTGATTCATTAGATGTCATGATTAATATATTTGATCCCGATGGTTATCATTCGGGTTCGCAACCCTGGGTCGGTCCTGACAGTCGAGCTTTTCACAAAACGTGGTGGGGAAGTGAGTGGGGTAATGTGATGAGAAAAATTTATCTATCACCAACTGTAAATGTTGATGACAGAGAAGAAGTTCCAACGAGTTTTACACTTTCGCAAAACTATCCAAACCCATTCAATCCATCGACTACGATTAAGTATGCGCTGCCTTCACGCTCAGTCGTTTCTTTGAAAGTATTTAACACACTCGGACAGGAGATTGCAACATTGGTAAATGAGGAACAGCCACAGGGTTATTATTCGGTGAATTTCAATTCATCATCTGCCAAAGGCGGATTATCGAGCGGTTTGTATTTCTACCGACTTATGGCGAAAGCCATCCCTTCGGGACAAGCTGGAACTTATGTTGAAATAAAGAAAATGGTTATCGTTAAATAACATTCAATAAAAAATATCGATGGGGTAATCGCGGTTACCCCATCAAATAAAATATGAGAAAGGAGATCATATTATGAAAATATTTAAAATATTATTCTTGTTTTCATTTGTGGTTACACTAACATCAGCTCAAATGATTAAAAGGACAGACGCTACTTGGGCGCGCACGGTTACACAAGGGGCGATTACACTCGATGGAAAACTGAGTGAGCCGGCTTGGTCTGTTGCTGAATCAGTATTAGTTGTTTTCGGTCAAAGTGCAGGTATGCCTGGGAGCGGGTGGAAATCTGAATCAGGTGTTACGGCATCTGATTCCACAAAAGCTACGTTAAAATTTTTAGTCAGAGGAGATTCATTATATATGGCGGTCATTGCGCGCGATAGTTCTGTAGGCGGTGGTCTGTACAATAAATTCGATGGACTTCTGATGAATATGCGTAATCATTCAAGTCCGGATAGACCCGCGCCGGTTTTTGAGTATTTTTATGGTTGGGTTACTGAGTCGTGGGGTTGTGGACCATCTGGTGGAGATGTGGGTGCCGCACCATGTTTTATGGGTTGGGCATCTACCGACCGAACTGTATGGAATGCCGCAACTACAGTGCAGGGCATCGCGAACAAAGATACAGGTGCCGGTGGGATAGTTACACCAGACACCGGATACGTAATGGAACTCTGTTTCAATTTAATTCCTAGAGGTTACAATGTTAAACGTCCACAAGGCGATATCATTGAATTTAACATTTCAATTTATGATGCCGACTGGCAATGGCCCTTTAACGCCGCTAAGTTTAGTGGTAACAGAGTATGGTGGCAAGGTCCGTGGGGTAACGCAAACGCTTACAATGTAGTTCGTATTTATGCAAAGCCCGATGTTACTGTCAATACCGATCCAATACCTGCTATCGGACCTGAAATAGTTGTTAAAAACGGCGTGAATTATTCTACCCCGATTATCGATGGCTATTTATCGGAAGAGGTCTGGAAGTACGCACCAAGTTTAGATATCCGATACGGCGATGATGCACTTCGCGAGTTATATCCGAGTATAGGTCCTTACCGCAGCGGACAATTCCAACCCTTATTAGGTGTAATTAAAGCTCAGGTTCTTGACCCTGCTGACGCAACGGTTAAATACTTCTTCCGCGACGATACATTATACTTCGGTGTTGATGTGCGCGACTTAGCTGTATGGGCAATTAATAATTTCGACCAGTGGGATGGAATTAGATTTTCGATTAATGATAGAGGAGCAATTGATGTACTCGACAAAATCCAGTTACCTCGAGAATTAACTATCCGTTTTGATTCGACAGGTAACCTTATAGCGGAAGGGTATTTACCATATTTAATGGATACACTAATGGGTGCATGGGCAGAGCTTAAAATGAAAGGTGGTACAACCATCAACAATTATAACGATGAAGATTCCGGTTACACAATCGAACTTGCTATCGATTTAACCAAACTCGGTTATCCGTCGGGATTAGGTGATAGGATATTATTCTTTGGTATTACACTTTTCGACGGCGATTCATTCGCAAGTGCAGCAGATAATTACGGAACTCGTACATGGTTTTTCAGGGAACATGGTGTCGCAGCTGGACCTGTCTGGGCATATATGGATCCATTGGCTCTTATAACTAGTGTTGATGATGAGTCAAGAAATAGATTACCCAAATCATTTACATTGCTCGGTAATTATCCAAATCCTTTCAATCCAACAACCACAATACAATTCACAATGCCTGATGCAGGGGAAGCGCTGTTGAAAGTATATGACGTCTTGGGTAGAAATGTTATTACTCAAACTTTAGGTTACAGAACAACTGGTACACATCTGGTTCAGTTCAATTCTGAAGGTTTAAGTTCGGGGGTTTATTTGTATCGACTACAGATGAATAATCCACAGAGTAACCAAATATTATTCACACAATTCAGCAAGATGGTTTTATTGAAATAATTCTGATGAATTTGGGGGAGAAAGTGTTTTCTCCCCCATTTCATTTTTAATCCATTTTAAAATTTGAAAATTATGCAAACCAGTTTCAAGTTTTTAAGAACGAATCTTTATACATTGATAATTGTTCCATCTATAATTCTTATTCTATTCTCAAGCAATCTTATAGGGGGAACCACCGGAAAACTCTCGGGCCGGGTTGTCAGTCAAGCTAATGAACCGCTGCCAAGCGCTAACATTCAAATCGTAGGCACCTCTCTTGGCGCTTCAAGCGACATTGACGGTTATTATAATGTCATTAATATCCCGCCGGGTAAATACAAAATTCAATTTAGTTTGGTCGGTTATCAAACCCTAATAGTACAGGAGGTGCTGATAACTACTGATCAGACGACGAAATTGGGTGCTGCACTTGAAGAAACCGTGCTCGAACAAAAAACTGTAATAGTAACTGCTACAAGACCGATTGTCGATATCAATCTGACAAGCTCTATGGTTTCGCTTTCCAGCGACGATATTCAGGTATTACCGGTTCAAGAAATTCGAGATATTGTAAACCTACAAGCGGGGGTTGTGGACGGGCACTTCCGTGGCGGAAGACAGGGTGAAGTTCAATATCAGGTAAACGGTGTAACGGTTAATAACTCGTTTGATAACACTTCAGTCCTACGACTTGATCGTTCGTTGTTACAAGAAGTCCAAGTAATCAGCGGTACTTTTGATGCGGAGTACGGTCAAGCGATGAGTGGAGTTGTAAATGCTGTGCTTAAAAGTGGAACCGAAGATTTTAAATGGAATGCAGAACTATATACCGGTGATTTTCTGTATCCCGGTAGTACCAAACGCCTAATAGATTACAAACTCAGACCTTTATCAATTCAAAATTACCAAATAGCAGTAAGTGGCCCAATGCCAATTCCAAAAACCTATTTCTTATTCAATGCTCGTCGATCTATTAGTAATGATTACTTTTACGGAACACGGCGTTTTATACCAACCGATAGTTCCGATTTTGAAAAAAAGATTTTTAAACCGACTGGCGATCAAAAAGATGTACCATTAGGATACTCGAATGAATGGTCGGGTCTTGCTAAAATTACAAATAAACCCGTAGCACATATTGAAATAAGTTATCAAGCGATTCTAAATTCTATTGAAGCAAGGCGTACAAATTTTGCTTGGCGGCTAAACCCCGATGGTACTCCTACACAGAAGACAGTTTCGCTTGTGCACGGCATCGATGTTACCCACACACTTTCTAATTCAACATTCTACAACATTGGCGTACGACAAAATTATTTTAAATATACTGACTTTGTCTATGAAGATGTTTTCGACCCGCGCTATATTGATGCGGGCCCACCAAAATCGGATGGGACGTACGAGTTAGGTGCAGTTGTACAAGGAGTCGATTTAAGCCGCTTCAAGCAACAGACAAACACTTATGTAATGAAGGCGTCCGTCACAAGTCAAGTAACACGAGACCACCAACTGAAAGCTGGAGTTGAGTTGCAGTATTCGGATGTTGAGTTTGGATCACCCGGATATATTTTGCAAACTACCGAAGGTGGAGTAATGGTGCTGAGGCCTAAACTCTCTCAACCGCCGGAATATCCTGGTATCTCGACTTATCGTCCTATATCGATCTCGGCTTATGCTCAAGATCAAATTGAATGGCAAGACCTTACACTCAGGTTTGGCGCTCGTTCGGAATATTTCGACTCGCGCGCAACTATCCCCAGCGATTTGCAAAATCCGGCAAATAATATCGCAGGTGCACCAAAATCATATCCAATAAAAGCAACAAAAAAAATCACAGTTGCACCACGGTTAGGTGTGTCGTATCCAATCACGACACGGTCTGCTCTCTTTTTTGCTTATGGACATTTCTATCAGTTGCCGGGGTTGGGACAAATATTCACTAATTCCGATTACACAATTTTAAAAGAATTACAAGCGGGTGGTATTAGTTATGGTGTGCTCGGGAATCCCGATATAAAACCCGAACGAACAATTCAATATGAATTTGGTTACAAACACGAATTAACGGACTTCCTCGGGATGGATGTGAGTGTATTCTACAAGGACATACGAGACCTGCTGGGTGTAGAGTTCATCTCTACTTATACCGCCGCAGAATATGCCCGATTAACTAATGTTGATTTCGGAAATGTAATAGGTTTTACTTTTTCTTTGGACCAACGAAGAATTGGACTTTTAAGCACATCATTAGATTATACCTGGCAAATGGCGCAGGGTAATTCCAGCGACCCAAGAGAGACTGCTACAAGAGCTTCTGCAGGCGAAGATCCGAGACCCAGACAAGTTCCACTTAATTGGGATCAGCGGAACACTTTAAATCTCACAGTTATGTTGCAGGATCCTAAGAATTTTTCCCTTAGCGCTGTTTCACGCTTTGGTAGTGGGCAACCCTACACACCGGCTATCGGTGCAGGATTCGGTCAGGGACTCGAAGCGAACTCAGGTCGAAAACCCAGCCATTTAATTGTAGATTTACGCGGTGAAAAATTCTTTACCTTAAGCGGATTTCCCATCAGTGCATTTTTCAGAGTTCTTAACTTACTCGACACAAGATTCGCAAACGGTTTTGTTTTCTCCGATACGGGCAATCCCGATTATTCTCTAAATCCGATCGGCGACCGGGCTATGTTAGCAAACCCGACTCGCTTCTATCCACCGCGCAGAGTAGAGATTGGTTTAACGATTAATTACAACTAATTATCTTATGAAGAAAAATTGTCGACAAATCATAAACGCTTTACTTTTTATTTTCATATATAACTATTTGGAAGTAAACGCACAACTTCAACCTGTAGTCCCGCCTGAATTGAGAGGAAGAGTAGATGCTGAGCGTGCTGGTTTTCACGATGCAGCTAACATCCGGACTATCTTTTACAATTTCGGAATGGTGGGCGATTATCCACCGGATCCGGGAAACGTAGATCTAAGTGTTTTTCATTCAGTAGAAATACCAAAAGGAAGCGGACTTAATTACAGCGACGGTATAACTCCTTTCGTCCTTGCAAAGATTACCCAACGAAACGGACTCGATGCTTATATTATGGAAACAGGTTATCGCGAGCGTCAGGGGCTGAGTCCTTATCATAACCGAATAATGCGATATGAACCGCGTCCCGGATACTTTCAGCCCGATCCGGCAATAAACCGCGGACGTTCACCTGCCGTGAGTAACGACCCGAGAACCTGGCCCGATAAATGGCAAGATAAATTAAATGATATAGATGATCCGGGCTGGTCTGGAAAATGGAATGGTTACTTCGGCAAACGGGCAGCCGCCGACTTAGAGAGCTTTACTGTGATGGATGACCAATTTTACGATGCTTGGAATTTTTATCCAGATAATCGCGATACAACACGACGCGGGCTTGGCTTGCGAATAGAAGTGCGAGGATTTCAATGGGCTAACCCGCAAGCAAGTAATGTAATCTTCTGGCATTATGATATTACAAACGAGGGAACAACCGATTACGATGACAATATAATTTTTGGAATTTATATGGATGCCGGCGTCGGTGGTTCGGCACGCTCTTGCGATGGCGTTTATGAATCGGACGACGACAATGCTTTTTTCGATAGGTCTTCTGGTTTAAATTTGGTTTACACCTGGGATAAACTTGGAAACGGTGTGAGTTTGGCAGGTAATTGCACGAAAACCGGATACCTCGGTTATGCATATCTTGAAACACCAGGGAATGCAGCAGATGGTATTGACAACGATGAGGATGGAATAACCGATGAAAAACGAGATGGTGGACCGGGACAACTTATTGAAGGTCAACAAGCGATACGGAATTATGTAGCAACCAACTATAACCTTGATAAATATGAAGCGGCTTACGGAAAATTAGATCAACGACCGGCTTATAGAGCCGGAAGATGGTGGACAGGAGATGATGACCTCGATTGGGTGGCAGAATTACACGACTACGGCGCTGATGGTGTTCCGGAAACTTTTGATACAGGCGAGGGAGATGGAATTCCTACAAATGGCGAACCTTATTTTGATAAAACCGACTTGAATGAATCTGATCAAATCGGTCTTACTGGTTTTAAAATGAATCGCATTGCCCCCGGAGCTGGTAACCCGAGCACTGAAACAGACAACATTGCTTTCTTTGATGACGGTCGAAATTGGCCCCAACGGCTTTACGAAAAATTTACCGACCCTGTCTTTTCTAATCATTTCGATTCTGCTCTTATTCTCAACTACAACATCGGATTTTTATTTGCTTCAGGAACTTTTAAACTCAAAGCCGGCAAAACCGAACGCTTCAGCCTCGCTCTTGGTTACGGCGCTGACCTGATCGAACTGCGTAGTACAGTTAAAACTGTTCAGCAAATTTACAATGCTAATTACCAATTTGCTGTTCCACCGCCACTACCAACTGTAAAAGCAGAAGCAGGCGACGGTTACGTGCGGTTAACTTGGGATGATGTTGCCGAACGGGGTGTCGATCCCGTCACAAACATAAACGATTTCGAGGGTTATCGAATTTACCGCTCAACAGACCCTGAGTTTCGAGACCCGAAAGTAATTACAACCGGGCGAGGAACAGGTCCATTCGGTAATGGAAAGCCCATCGCACAGTTCGATTTGAAAAATGGCATCAGGGGTTTCTCTAAACAAACTGTAGAAGGTGTTGCATATTACCTTGGCGATGAAACAGGAATAACACATACGTTTATCGACACAACTGTAACCAACGGTCAACTTTATTATTATGCCGTTACATCGTATGATTTCGGGTCCGATTCATTAGAATTTTTTCCTTCCGAAAATGCTATCAATGTATCTCGTACGCCACGCGGCGGAGTGATTCTTCCTTCTAACGTAGCTGAAGTCAGACCTAATCCGAAATCCCTCGGCTATACACCTGCTGCCGCATCAAACACTGTTCGAATTAACGGAGAAGGAATCGGTTATGTAGATATACAGATTTTAAATTCTGATTTGGTCCCTGATGATCATACTTTTTATATTACATTCAACACACAATCGCCGGACAGTATCCGTGCATCCTCTTACAATTTAACTGACAGTACTGCCGGAAAGGTTGTAATAAAAAATGGATATGACCTTGATGGAGAAGGAATCGGACAGGTGGGTTCTGGAATACTTCCGGTCATTGCGACTCCAAAGACAGTTGTTCTTGATACGTTGCGAACCGGATTCACACCGACGAGTCCAACGAATGCTCGGTTTAAAACAAATTATATACATGTTCTGCCAATCAACTTACGTCGTCCCGGTTTCCCTGACGATATAACAATTACGTTTGCCAACACATTCATGGATTCGTCTATTTCCTTTGGTGTTGGTCGTCCTGCTCGTCCTGCCAAATTTAAAATTACAGCTAAAACCGATACCGGTAATATGCGTATGAGATTTGTATTTTTTGATGTTAATAGAGATAGTACCCTTAGTAGAGCAGATGAGTACGTTGATATTGTAACTTATGCGAAATCGGCTCCGACTGTAGCACGACAGACTTGGAGGATTCAGCTCGATACAATCGGTCAATCTGTTCGAGGAACGCTTGCTCCACCCGCTGAAGGGGATGTGTACAATTTAGTTATAGATGTTCCTTATGGTGTCCAAGATACTTTTAAGTTTGTAACAAAAGCAGAATTTATTGATAATGCAAAGGCGAAAGATGAGTTTGCTAAGAAACCGTACGTCGTGCCTAATCCCTATGTCGGTTCAGCGAGTTTTGAACCGGAACGTTTCGCAGTTTCCGGTCGTGGTGAACGACGACTCGAATTCAGAAACATTCCACAAAATTGTACTATTAGAATTTACACGGTAAGAGGTGAACTTGTGCAAACGCTTTACCACGATGGTTCCACAGGCGGTTATGTAGCTTGGAATCTACGGACTAAAGATAATCTCGATGTTGCCCCCGGACTATACATTTTTCATGTGGATGCACCCGAGGTAGGCACAAATATCGGAAAATTTTCTATTATCAAGTAGCAGGAAAACAGACTATGAAAAAGATTTTAAAATTATTTATTGTCTTAATATTTTTTCAGACATCATATTGTCAAACAAAGACTGGAACGACTGTAGGTCAATTCCTTCTTATAGAACCGAGCGCTCGTGTTTCAGCAATGGGAAATGCAGGTTCGTCAATGTACGGCGAAGTCTTTGCTGCTTATTATAATCCGGGTGCAATAGGGATGCTCTCGGGTTATCAAGTTCAGTTCGCACATAGTCTTTGGCTCGCAGACATAGCTTACAATTATGCGGCAGTTTCAATTCAACCCGGTGAGTGGGGAAATCTTTTTGCGAGTGTAACTTCATTAAATTCGGGTGAGATCGAGGTTAGAACAGTGTCGCAGCCGCTCGGAACGGGTGAACGTTATACGGTATCCAGCTTTGCAGTAGGGCTTGGCTACGGCAAACAAATTTCGGATAGATTTTCTGCCGGCATCCAGATAACGTATATGCAGGAGATGATTTGGCACAGTTCTCTTTCTGCCTTTGCTATCAACGTCGGAACAATTTATCGTCTCTCACCGGATGGATTGCACATAGGTGCGAGTATTTCAAACTTTGGTACAAGGGCAAAATATTCCGGTGATGATTTGCGTATTCAGTTCGATAGAGATCCCACACGGTATGGAGACAACAGCGCTCTACCGGGACAATTTTTTACAGAAGAATTTCCATTACCCGTGTTTTTCCGTGTAGGTATAAGTATGCCGTGGCAAATCGGAAATTATCACAAATTCCAATTTGCTGTTGATGCTTTTCATCCGAACGATAACACGGAAAGTATAAGTTTTGGCGCTGAATGGATGTTCAAAAATACTTTTGCTATTAGAGGCGGCTATCAAAACCTTTTTCAACAAGATTCGGAAGTAGGTTTAACATTAGGCGCCGGTGTTTATTTCGACGTCGGTGGTTATGAATTTAAAATGGATTACGCTTGGAATGACTACGGCCGTTTGGAAAGTGTTCAACGGTTTTCAATTGGATTATCTTTTTAACTGCACATTAAATACATGAAACAATTTGCTACTAAATACGGAAAATTTTCTCCGGACGGAAAAGAATATATAATCACAACACCAAGAACACCCCGACCTTGGATAAATGTAATAAGTAACGGTGATTATGGAATTACAATTTCGCAAACCGGT
The DNA here is from genome assembly GCA_947085405.1 of uncultured Ignavibacteriota bacterium. Classification (GTDB taxonomy): domain Bacteria; phylum Bacteroidota; class Ignavibacteria; order UBA10030; family BY39; genus JASEGV01. The sequence continues at coordinate 97,650 of CAMTWO010000005.1, read as the reverse complement.
AGCGGTTATAGCTGGCGCACACACGCTCAATTGAACAGAATCACCCGATGGGAACAAGATTTAATAAAAGATGATTGGGGAAAGTATATTTATCTGCGAGATGAGAAGGGAAATATATGGTCCGCTGGATGGAAACCTGTTTGCAATGAGCCGGATTCTTACTCTTGTCAACACGGTATCGGTTATACTAAAATCAATTCTACGAATTTCGGAATAGAGACTGAGCTGCTTATCTTTGTTCCGAACAACGAACCGCTAGAAATTTGGAAGCTCACTATTAAAAACAAAACTCATCGTCCACGCAGACTTCGAACATTTACTTATTTTGAGTGGGGACTTGGCGCATCGCCCGACTGGCATAGGGAATTCCACAAAACTTTTATCGAAACAAAGTTTGACGAAAACGCAATCTTCGCTACAAAAAGGATGTGGGAAATTCCAGCTGAAAGAGGCCATTGGAATGCCGATTGGGCTTATATAGCTTTCCACTCGTCTAACATTAAACCCGCTTCTTTTGATTGTGATAAAGAATCTTTTCTCGGTAATTACGGCTCGTTAAGCAATCCTAAAGCAATTACTGAAGGAAAGCTCCATAAAAAATGCGGTAATATGCTCGATCCTATCGGCAGTCTTCAAAATAACATTTCACTCGGACCAAAAGAAGAAATCACAATTGTTTTTACACTCGGCTCTGCCGATTCACAACTGCAAGCTCTCGATTTAATTACAAAATATTCTTCGATTCAGAATGTCGATGAAGCTTTTCGAAATGTTCGAGAAAGATGGAATGAACTTCTCGACACGATAGAGATTCACACTCCCGACGATGCGATGAACATAATGATGAACACCTGGCTGAAGTATCAAGCAATCTCCGGACGGATGTGGGGAAGAACGGCTTATTATCAGACTGGTGGCGCTTTTGGGTTCAGAGATCAGTTGCAAGATAGTCAAATCTTCCTTCCAATAGATCCCGAAAAAACTAAACAGCAAATTCTTCTTCACGCCCGGCATCAGTTTAAAGACGGAACGGTTTATCACTGGTGGCATCCTATTTCTGAAATCGGTCTGAAGTCAAAAATTTCAGATAATTTACTTTGGATGCCGTTTGTTGTTAACAATTATCTTTTGGAGACTAACGATTTTTCGATACTCGATTGTAAAGAGCCTTTTGTGGATGATGCGACACCTGTAAAACTCTACGATCATTGTATCCTTGCAATTGACAAGGCGCTCGAAAGGTTCAGCGCGCGAGGTTTACCATTGATTGGCGGCGGCGACTGGAACGACGGCTTGAGCGCTGTAGGGCTTGATATGAAAGGTGAGTCAATTTGGCTTGGGCATTTTATTCACCGGATACTACTCGATTTTTCAGAAATTGCTTTGCGATACGGCGATGCTCAAAGAACGAATGCCTACCTTGAACGGGCAAAATTATTAAAAGAAAAATTAAATAATCTCGCTTGGGATGGAGAGTGGTATTACCGTGCGACTAAAGATTCAGGCGAAAAGATTGGCAGTAATGAAAATACTGAAGGTAAAATTTTTCTAAATGCCCAGACATGGTCGGTTATTGCTGAGGTAGCCGATAGAAATCGGGCTAACCAAGTTATGGATGTAGTTGAAAAAGAACTTGAGTATAAAGCAGGACCTCTGCTTTTATATCCGGCATATAAAACTATCGATACATTCATCGGTTATCTTACCCGCTATGCTGCGGGAATGCGTGAGAATGGTGGCGTTTATACACACGCAGCTACCTGGGTGGTTATTGCAGAAGCTTTGCTTAAACGTGCTGATGCGGCTTACCGGATTTGTTCAAAAATAAATCCGATTAACAGAGGTCTTAAACCCGACGAATATATAGCTGAACCTTATGTTACACCGGGTAACATCGAAGGACCTGAATCTCCGTTTTACGGTCGCGGCGGTTGGACGTGGTACACAGGTTCTGCTTCATGGTTGTTCAAAGTTACTCTCGATTGGATACTCGGCATCAGGGCTACTTTTGAAGGACTGCTGATTGACCCTTGCATTCCTAAAACGTGGAAAAAATATTCTGTTAAACGAAAGTTCCGCGGCGCAACTTATATGATTGAAGTCAACAATCCATCGGGCGTCGAATACGGTGTTGAAGAAATTCTAATTGATGGAAATCTTTTTATTTCTAAAACTCCTGAACTTAAAAATGTTCTTCCGGTTTTTGAAGAGGGTTCAACACATACAATAAAAATTACACTCGGAAGGTGAACTATGAAGCCATTCTTCTCAATCATTCTTATTAGTTTAATTTTATTGCCAAACTTGTTTGCCCAAACTGACGATGAACTGCTTGACTCGCTCCAGCATTCAGCTTTCCGTTTTTTCTGGTACGAAGCAAATCCTTCGAATGGATTAATCAAAGATAGAAACACTTCCGGGTCGCCGTCGAGCATCGCATCGGTTGGCTTTGGTCTTACCGCAATTTGTGTCGGAGTTGACCGTGGATGGGTTACCAGAGAAGCCGCGCGGGATCGTGTGTTGACGACTCTTAAAACTTTCTGGCAAAAGCCACAGGGAAGCGCTGTATCAGGTATAATCGGTTACAAAGGTTTCTTCTATCATTTCCTGGATATGACAACTGCAACCCGGGCTTGGAATTCTGAGCTATCATCTATCGATACAGGGTTGTTGTTAGCAGGAATTTTGGACGCACAGCAATACTTTACTGGAACTGACTCGATAGAAACTCTCATCCGCGCGTATGCCGATTCAATCTACCAGCGTGTTGATTGGAATTGGATGCGCAACTTTAATTCCGGAATTATGATGGAATGGAAGCCCGAAACTCAATTCGGCACAATGGGTTATTGGATTGGTTACAACGAAGCAATGATTTTATATATTCTTGCGTTAGGTTCTCCAACCAAACCTGTTCCCACAACCGCCTGGCAGGCTTGGACGAGCGGTTACACTTGGGAAACATACTACGGATATTCTTATGTGCCTTTTGCACCGCTCTTCGGACACCAGTATTCGCACTGCTGGGTTGATTTCAGAAATATACGCGATGCCTATATGAGATGGCGAGGTATAGATTATTTCGAAAACTCACGCCGTGCAACTTTAGCTCAACGTGAATACTGCATTGCTAATCCCGGGAACTTTGTCGGTTACAGCGATTCTGTTTGGGGACTCACTGCTTCTGACGGACCAACTGGATACGCAGCCCGTGGTGCGCCGCCGGCTTTTAACGACGACGGAACAATTACGCCGACTGCTGCTTTAAGTTCAATACCTTTTACACCAGAACAATCTCTCGCAGTTGCTCATAAATTGTACAAAACGTATCGCGCGCAACTCTGGACGAACTACGGTTTCCGAGATGCTTTTAATTTGAATGTGAATTGGTGGGGTCCTGATGTAATCGGCATTGACCAAGGACCGATAATCGTGATGATAGAAAACTATCGAACTCAATCTGTTTGGAATCGTTTTATGAATAGTCCATATATACGATTAGGATTACAACGTGCAGGTTTTGAACCTGTAACCGATGTGAATGAACCTTCAATATCGATTTCAGAATTTAAGCTGTTTCAAAATTATCCAAATCCGTTTAACCCAGTTACTACGATTCAGTTTGATATACCGAATGCAGCACAAGTGACCCTGAAGGTGTACGATGTGTTTGGACGCGAGGTGGCGATATTAACCGACGGACAGAAAACTGCTGGCAAACACAATATCGAATTTCGAACTTCATCCACTGAAGCCGGATTCGAACTTTCAAGCGGCATCTACTTCTATCAACTTGTGGTGAGTTCAACCGAACCATTAGGTGCTGGAACTATCGTTCAAACAAAAAAACTTTTATTGATGAAATAATATCTGTATCAATCCGTTATCAAAAATTATAACCGTATGTCAACTAAAAAAAATATCATAATAATATTTATCCAAATAATATTTTTTACAATTGGATGTAGTCAACAGAACACTGTAAAGGATGATTCTTTTAAATGGGATTCTTTTCTTGATACACTCCAAAGTCGCACGCTACAATTTTTTCTTGACGTTACAGATTCCACTACAGGTTTAACTCCAGACCGTTGGCCCTCATCGTATTCTCCATCGAGTGTTGCGGCAGTCGGATTCGCACTAACTTCATATCCAATCTCTGTTGAGCGCGGCATCATTACACGCAATCAAGCAGCGCAACGGGTGTTGAATACACTTCGATTTCTTTTGAAACTTGAACAAAGTGAAAAGCCGGACGCAAGCGGCTATAAAGGATTCTATTATCACTTCCTGACTATCAAAGAAGGCAAGAGAACCTGGAACTGTGAACTATCCACAATCGATACCGGCTTACTTATGGCTGGCGTGCTTTTCTGTCAAACTTATTTTGATCGAGATACGAATATTGAAAAAGAAATCCGTCAGCTTGCTGATAGTCTTTATCGCAGAATTGATTGGCAATGGGCGATGGCTGGGCGAAATGGGATTACTCTCGGTTGGACACCCGAGCGCGGATTCCATTCTGATATCTGGGACGGCTATGATGAAGCGATGATTCTATATATTCTTGCACTCGGCTCTCCAACGTACCCTGTTCCCGAAAGTGTTTGGGATGCCTGGACGAAACCATATCTGTGGGCAAAATTTTATGGATATGAGTTTATTAGCTTTGCACCCCTTTTCGGTCATCAGTTTTCACATTGCTGGATAGATTTCAAAGGGATTCACGACGAGTATATGAGGGGAAAAGGAATTGATTATTTCGAGAATTCTCGCCGTGCAACATACTCGCAGCAAGCATACGCAAAAGAAAATCCGGGCAAGTTTAAAGATTATTCTGATACAATCTGGGGTTTCACGGCTTGCGACGGCCCAAAAGATACATCCTTTATAATTGATGGTAAAAGCAGAAAGTTTGAAGGATATGCAGCTCGTGGACCTTCGATAGATTGGACGAACGACGACGGAACTATCGCACCGACCGCTGCCGGTGGTTCGATCAATTTTGCACCAGAAATCTGCATCCCAACATTAAAAGCAATCAGAAATAAGTATGACAATTTCGTATTCCGAAAGTATGGTTTTATAGATGCGTTCAATCCAACTTATCGCACGCCTGAACATCCAAACGGCTGGTTCGATAATGATTATTTGGGAATCGATCAAGGTCCAATCGCGATAATGATTGAAAATTATCGAAATGGTTTTGTCTGGAATGTAATGAAGAAAAATCCGTACATCATTAAAGGATTAAAGCGTGCCGGTTTCAAAGGTGGATGGTTAGAAGGAAATTGATATCTCATACGGCAAACACAACTGAGAGGGAAATGAAAGTTATAAAAATAATTGTGCTACTATTCTTATTGCTGCATCCAGCGGTTACACAAGTGAGGCTTCTCGATAATTTCGAAGACATCAAATCCTGGATGCCTATTGTCTCAGACGGCGCTTCGATGAATATCACTCAAACGAAAGGTTATAGAGGAAACGGTCTTGCGCTTCATTTTGAATTTCACGGGTCAGGTTACGCAATTGCTCAAAAGCAGTTCAAACTTCGTCTGCCGGAAAATTATAAGTTTACATTTTATCTTTGTGGAGATGCACCGGTAAATAATTTTGAGTTTAAGCTGCTTGACACCGCAGACAATGTATTCTGGATTAAAAAACTGAATGTTGATTTTTCGAAGGAATGGACGAAGCAAACAATCAAGAAGCGGCACATTACTTTTGCTTGGGGACCTGCCGGCGGTGGTGAAATTAAATATGTAGATAAGATAGAGTTCGTCGTCTCTGCAGGAACAGGCGGCGGCAAAGGGACGATATTCATTGATGAATTCAAAATAGAACCAATTACTGAAGCGACGCCAAACTTAAAACCGATTGCAACTGCTTCTTCATCGGCAAAAAATTCTTCACCCCAATTTGCGATAGATGCAGCTGCTACAACAAGTTGGATGAGTAGCGGAAAGTCGGAACAACAATGGTGGATTGTCGATTTTCAACAGGATCGTGAGTTAGGCGGTCTTGTGATTGATTGGGAAAAGGAAAAGTACGCAAAACAGTATGATGTTGAAATTTCGGATGATGGAAAAAATTGGACGGCAGTCTATCGAGTAACAAATGGGAACGGAGGCCGAGATTATATATATTTGCCTGAGTCGGAAACTCGATTTATCAAATTGAATCTAAAGAAGAGCTGCAACAGCAAGAACTACAGCATCTGCAATATAGATGTCAAGAGTGTAGAGTTTGGTTCGTCTCCGAACAAATTTTTCACGGCTGTGGCAGGCGAAGCGCCACAGGGATATTTCCCAAAATATTTTTCCAAACAAATGTCGTATTGGACTATTGCCGGTGTTAGCGGTGATACGAAGGAAGCAATGATAAATGAAGAGGGAATGATAGAGGTTGATAAAGCGAGTTTTTCTCTTGAACCATTCTTATATCTCAACGGTAAATTTATTACCTGGAATGATGTTCGGCTTACTCAGTCGCTCGACCGCAACTACCTTCCAATTCCTATCGTGGAGTGGAAATATAATGATTTCATTCTGAAGACAACGACATTTGCCGCCAATATAGAAGGCAAACCGGTATTGGTTGTCAATTACACTGCAGAGAATAAAAGCAATAAGGTGGTTAACGGGAAATTATTTGTTGCATTGCGTCCATTTCAAGTTAATCCACCATCGCAGGATTTGAATATGGTAGGTGGGACGGCAAACATCCGTTCTATAAAGTATTTGGATGGGATAGCTACAGTTAATAATGAAACTAATGTATTATCTCTCTCAACGCATAACGCTTTCGGCGCGGCAGAATTTGACCAAGGCGATATAACATCGTTCATTTCTCGTGGAGAAGTTCCATCTACACGTAATATCACCGATCATTTCGGTTATGCATCTGCTGCATTCGAATACGACTTAGCTTTACCATCCGGTGGTTCGAAGGACGTCTATCTGGTTGTTCCGTTCAGCGAAGAACCTACGAACATCAAACCGAACTTGAATGACAATGAATCAGAATCATTGGTGATGGAACTGTTAGCCAAGACTCAAAAATTTTGGGAATATAAACTTAGTGCTGTAGAATTTAAACTTCCCAAATCGGCCGAGAAAGTTGTAAACACATTGAAATCGAATATTGCTTATATACTGATAAACCGGGATGGACCGGCTATTCAGCCTGGTTCTCGCTCGTATGAGCGTTCGTGGATAAGAGACGGGGCGCTAACTTCCACAGCGCTTCTCTATATGGGTTTAACAGATGAAGTGCGTGAATATATTGATTGGTATGCAAAGTACCAATTCCCCGATGGAAAAATACCTTGCGTTGTCGATGCTCGCGGGGCTGACCCGGTTCCCGAACACGACAGTCACGGTGAATTTATTTATGTCGTAATGCAATATTTTCATTTTACAAAAGACACGAGCTGGTTACGCGGAAAGTTTGATAATATTATAAAAGCAGTCAGGTATATACAATTCCTACGCAGTCAACGTAAAACCGACGACTTCAAATATGGCATACCAGAGCAGCAAGCTATGTTTGGTCTGGTTCCCGAATCGATAAGCCACGAGGGTTACTCAGCCAAACCGATGCATTCTTACTGGGACGACTTCTGGGTTTTACGCGGATTAAAAGATGCGACTACTATCGCACAAATTTTGGGTGAGAAAAAAATTGAAAAAGAGTTCAAATCTGAAACAGATGATTTCCAGAGTTGTTTATACGCTTCGATGCGGCTTGCAATGCAAAACAAAAATATTGATTACATCCCCGGCTGTGTTGAGCTTGGTGATTTCGATGCGACTTCAACTGCTATCGGCGTAAATCCTATTGGCGAGTTAGGCAACATTCCCGAACCGGAGCTTACCAATACTTTCGATCGTTATTACAAATTTTTTACGGACAGGCGCGATGGTAAAATTGATTGGGTGAATTACACCCCTTACGAGGTTCGAATAATTGGAGCGTACGTTTATATGGATCAGAAACAACGCGCTCACGAGTTGTTGAATTTCTTTTTTGAAGATCAGCGTCCGAAAGGGTGGAACCATTGGGCTGAAGTCGTGTGGAATAATCCTGATACTCCAAGATTTATCGGCGATATGCCGCACACGTGGGTGGCTTCGGATTTTATTCGTTCTATTCGAAGTATGTTTGTGTACGAGCGGGAGAAAGATACTTCGCTTGTCATCGGCGCGGGTATTCCCGAAGATTGGTTGAACGAAACAGACAGCATCGAAGTTAAGAAATTGCCAACATACTATGGCAGTCTTACTTATAGCATGAAAAAAGTCGGCGAAAACTTGGTCGTCGAAATCACCGGTAACATCCAAATCCCTCCCGGTAAAATTATTCTCCGTTCACCTTTAAGCAATCCAATTGTTTCAATCCAAATTGATGGCAAACCGGTAAGGCAGACAAGGCGCGGGATCGTAATTGAGACATTACCGGCAACAGTAGTACTGAAACCAGCAAGATGAGTAGAAAAGTTTTGATACAACCAAGAAAAAAAATCTCTCTCAACGGTTCTTGGGAATTACAACCCGGAGGAAAAGAGAACTTACCATCAAAATGGGATTATGAAGTCCAAGTTCCGGCTCTCGTGGATTGTGCTGAACCAAAATACAACTGGCAATCATACGACTATCACTGCTACCGGAAGACATTCCGTTTAGATGAGGTTTCTCAATATCAGATTGCCGTACTGATTATCGAACAGGCGATGTTTGGAACTGAAGTATGGCTGAATGGAAAGCATATTGGCGGCGATATAGCTTGCTACACATCTCAAGAATACATTTGTACGGATGCACTTTTATATGGAAAGGAGAATGAACTATTAGTGCGAGTAGGGTCTCGTAACACGCTTCCGCCTGCAAGCGCTGTTGGCAAAGACCAGGAGCGAGAGACATTTATTCCTGGGATCTGGGGAGATGTACATATCAACTTATCAGGTAGCCCCCGTGTTAAACTGGTTCAAGTTATTCCACACATAAACTCGCATCAAGCAGAAGTAAGAGTTACTATCGAGAATGGTTTAGCATTAAATAAAGAGGTGAAGATTGTTGGAAAGATTTGGGAGAAGAGATCTAAAATTCAAAGCTCCAACATTATTGCAACCGAGGTAACAGTTTCAGCTAACTCGGAAGCAAGCGTAACTCTTTTAATTTCAATAGATTATATGCGGCTTTGGTCTCCTGAATATTCATTTCTGTATGAGGTGGAGATTGCCATTGAGGATGGAGGAGAAGTGGTTGACCAAACGTTTACGACTTTCGGTATGCGCGAATTCAAAATAACCGGTTCCGATTTTTACCTAAACGGAAAGCAAATATTTTTACGCGGCGGCAACATTGCTTTTCATCGCTTTCTTTCAGACCCTGACAGGGAATTACTTCCTTGGAATTCTGAATGGATTAAGAAAATCTTGGTTGATATTCCAAAAGCACACAACTTCAATTTTTTCCGCAATCACCTCGGACAAATGTACAACCGCTGGTACGACATTGCAGATGAGTACGGGATGCTAATTCAAAACGAGTGGCAATTCTGGACAACTTCGGGGACGAAGGAACAAATCACGAAAGAATTTACTCGATGGCTGCAAGATAACTGGAATCATCCGAGCATAATTATCTGGGACCCGATAAATGAATCATCGGATGATGTTGTTCAGAAAGAAATCGTACCGAAGATGAAAGAACTCGATCCAACCCGTCCGTGGGAGTCTGTGGATTTTATAGAACAGCATCCATATATATACTCGCTCGGTCCAGTGTTGAATGACTGTAAACTTGGCTTCTCCGTTTCGTTAGAAGAAATCGAACATTCACCGACACCATCTGTTGTAAATGAATTTCTATGGTGGTGGTTAGATAAAATTTTTCAACCGACCTCGCTGACAAAAGATGTCATCGAACGATGGCTCGGGAAAGATTACACACAAGAAGAGTTGATAAGTCATCAATCATTTCTTGCACAGGAATTGGTCGAATTATTCCGTCGTATGCGTGTTCGTGCAATCCAGCCGTTTGTCTATTTAAGCAATAACGATGGACCGACGGGTCATTGGTTTGCGGGTAACATAAAAGATTTACATCCAAAACCGGTACTTGAAGTTTTCAAAAACGCCTTTGCTCCGTTTGGTTCAAGTTTGGAGTTATGGGATAGGCATTTCTTCATTAACGAAGAACGCATAATCCGCCTCTTTATTTTTAATGATACCAACGAAAAGCAAAAAGGGCAGATACTTTACGGCATTACAGACGGTAATGAAAAATGGCTTTGGCAAAAAAAGGAAGATGTATCTGTGGATGGCAGTACTTGTGTAGAACATCCAATTGTATTCAAAATACCTTCAGAACCGGGTACATTTTACGTCCGGTTAGAATTATTCACCGGTGATAAAAATATACAGATAGCCTTCAGTCAAAAAATTGCACACGTGTTTAATCCACCAAAAGCTTCAGCACAATTGAGAGGGACAACCGTTGGATTGTTTGAAGCTAATAGAGAGATTTCAGATTTTTTAAGTATGATGGGGATATCTCATATTGTTTTTAACGGAGATTTCAGTAAATTCAAGACACTGGTTGTAGATAGAAGTTCGTTACAGGACAAAACCTATAAATTGTTATTAAATGAAATTACAGAATTTATTAAGTCGGGCGGTACATTGATTATTAACGAACCCGAATACGGTGTCGATGCAAAAGTAATTGTCACTGTTGCCCGCGGACTTGAATTGACAATTGAAAAGCGTTCAGATACAGACCGCGGCGGTTACGATTCGTACGTTTTTGCAGATGACCATACACATTCTATATGGAAAAATATTTCTAAAGAACATTTGAAAATGTTTAACGGTGGCTATGGTGGCGAGGTTGTCTCGCAACACGATGTTACAGCCAACGGTGTTTTAAAAGTATTTGCCCGATGCGGTTTGAAACTAAAAACTCAAGCTGTGTTCGAAATTCCTGTCGGTAAAGGTAAGGTAATTGTTTCGAGATTGCAATTGAGAGGAAGATTGGTAAATAAATCGAACTCCCCTCAACTTTTTGACCACCAAGTCGACCCGGTGATACAACAATATTTGTTGAATCTTTTAGAATATGCTAATTCTTAATGAATAGAATTATTACAAACATAATAGCATTGCTCGTGTTGGCAACCATTTCACAACTTGGCTGTCGCTCATCAACGTCTACCGAAACTGTTATAGTGTTCTGGGCGATGGGTGCTGAAGGTGAAAATGTTCAGAAACTGATTCCTGAGTTTGAGCGGAGAAATCCCGGGATTAGAGTAAAAGTCCAATCTATCCCGTGGACCGCCGCTCATGAAAAATTACTTACAGCTTATGCTGGAAATTCAACGCCCGATATAACACAACTCGGGAATACGTGGATTCCAGAATTCACACTCCTGAATGCTATAGAAGATTTAAATCTCTGGATCGAAAAATCATCTATAGTCAAAAAGGAAAATTATTTCGAAGGGATATGGGAAACAAATGTTATAGACGACATTCCGTATGGCATACCTTGGTACGTTGACACTCGAGTTTTGTTTTATCGTAAAGATATTTTGGAACAGGCGGGCTACAAAAATCCGCCTGCAACTTGGGACGAGTGGTTTGATGTTTCGATAAAGATTAAACAGTTAGCAGAAGGAAAAGAGAAATATGCTATGCTTCTACCTACGAACGAATGGGTTCCGTTTGTAGTAACAGGATTACAAAACGGCTCTACGTTGTTGAAAGATGACAACCGTTATGGCGATTTCAGCGGTGAAAAGTTTACTAAAGCTTTTAAATATATAATAAAATTTTACCAAAAGAAGCTCGCACCTGTTGGCATAACCCAAGTTACAAACATCTATCAGGGAATGGCTGAGGGATTTTTTGCTATGTATATAACAGGCCCGTGGAATATCAGTGAATTTCAAAAACGATTGCCTTCTGCACTTCAAGATAAATGGATGACAGCGTCGCTGCCCGGTCCCGATAAGAATACACCCGGGGTATCACTTGCTGGAGGCGCCAGCTTGGTAATTTTTCGCAAATCGACAAAGAAAGAACAAGCGTGGAAATTCATAGAATATCTTTCGGCGGTGCAGCAGCAGTTAGAATTTTACAAAGTTACAGGGAATCTACCTGCTGTCGAAGAAGCTTGGAACGATACATTATTTAGGAACAATGTCTATGTAAAAGCTTTTTATGAACAATTTAAGCACGTTGTACCGACACCAAAAATTCCTGAGTGGGAACAAATCGCAATGAAAGTTCAGCAATATGCTGAGTCTGCATCTGCTCAAAAAATGTCCGTTAATCAAGCTCTTGCAGAACTCGACAAGGACGTGAATATAATTTTAGAAAAACGCAGGTGGATGCTGAACAGGAAGTGATGCATGTATAAGGGAACGAGACATATAACGAGTTCATTCACAAAAAGTTTTTATAGCGCGGCTTATTTTTTTCTTACACCTGCTTTAGCTGCCATATTTATATTTTTCTTCTTACCCGTCATTGCGGCTTTCATGATGAGTTTTACCGATTTCGACATTTACTCTTTAGGCAATATTCAGTATGTCCGTTTTGTCGGCTTCCGCAATTATTTACAACTTTTTAACGATCCCCTTTTCTGGCAAGCGCTCCAAAATACTTTTTATTTTGTGCTTGTTGGCGGGCCGTTATCTGTTGCCGTTTCGTTAGGCGCGGCAATACTTCTCAATTCAAAACTCGTCCGTTTCAAAAGCTTCTTCCGCGTAATTTACTTTGCCCCCGTCGTAACTACACTTGTCGCCATCGCTGTAGTCTGGCGATTTGTTTACCATCCAAGGTTTGGGCTATTGAATTACTTCCTAAGTTTTTTCGGAATTAACCCTATCGATTGGTTAGGCGATCCAACTTATGCAATGCCAGCTATAATCCTGTTGGCGGTCTGGAAAAACTTCGGATATAACATGATCATATTTATTGCTGGATTGCAAAATATCCCGGATGAACTGTATGAAGCAGCGCGCATCGACGGCGCAAATGCCCGGCAGCAGTTTCTTTATATCACAATTCCGATGTTAGCTCCCACAACACTCTTTGTCAGCATTATCACAATGATTGGATATTTTCAGCTATTCGCCGAGCCGTATGTGATGACACAAGGAGGTCCGCTCAACAGCACACTCAGCATTGTATTGTTGATGTACCAGCAAGGATTTCGTTGGTGGAACATGGGATATTCGGCATCATTGGCATTTGTACTGTTCGTAATAATTCTGATTGGGTCACTCATCCAGTTCAGACTACAAAAGCGGGGAGAGGAAGGATGAAAAAAACTATAAAAACTATGTTGTTTATTATTACCGTCTTTTTTGCCGTCGCCACTCTGACGCCACTTCTCTGGATGTTATCTGCATCCGTGATGCCGGCAGGGCAGGCGAGCACGTATCCGCCAAAATTTTTCCCCGAATCCGTTACACTCGACCACTACGCTGTGCTATTCACACGTTTAGATGTGTTGCGTTACTTCATAAATAGTTTTTTAATTAGCACTGCGGTAACATTTATATCACTTTTATTTAATTCGATGGCAGGATACGCGTTTGCCAAATACCGGTTTCCCGGTCGTAACCGTCTGTTCAAGCTGCTCATATCTACAATGGTGATACCCGCACAACTTACAATGCTTCCTTTATTTTTAATGCTGAACAAGATGGGATTAATTAATACCTATCTCGGTGTGATTATTCCAGGTATGGCGAGTATTTTTGGAATTTTTCTTATCCGCCAATACGCTCTTTCGATTCCTGACAGTCTGATTGACGCCGCACGCATCGACGGAGCGAGCGATTTCAGAATCTATCGTTCTATTATACTTCCTTTATGCAAACCTATACTGATCACGCTTGCTATATTCACGTTTATGGGAACGTGGAACGATTTTCTCTGGCCCCTAATTGTCATGACCGACGATTCGATGTACACTCTGCCGGTTGCGCTTGCCAATCTTGCTGGTGAGCACGTACAAGACACTGAACTTATGATGGCTGGATCTGTAATTACCATCATGCCGGTTATGGTATTATTCCTTGCATTGCAAAAATATTACATCAGCGGTTTGATGGCTGGTGCAGTAAAAGAGTAAACGGAAAAAATATCATTTTCAGATTACATAAAATATCCCGCTTCACTTCGTTTAGCTCATTCTACGGGCTTCAGCGGGATTCTCAAAATTTCAGACAAGTTAGTCGCACGGAGTTCATCCCGCAAAAGCGGGGTTTGCTAACTTGTGAAATTTTGGAAGTAGCGCTAACGGGATTCGAACCCGTATTCCCGCCTTGAGAGGGCGGTGTCCTAACCCTTAGACGATAGCGCCAGTTGAATTTTGCCCGCCTGCCGAAGCGTAGCGGCGGGCAGGGATTTTGGATTTGAGATTTATGATTTTTATCAATCCGAAATTCGCAATCAAAAATCATAAATTCTTTGCTGCCCTGTCAGGATTCGAACCTGAACTAACTTGATCCAGAGTCAAGTGTGTTGCCAATTACACCACAGGGCAATAGAAATTTTTCTCCGTCCAATATACTTATTTGTGCCATTATAATCAACCTTGACATTCTTCTTTTTTTTTGCTAATATACTACCGTATTCGTTAATAATTATCGTTAGATTCTCTCTCAATGGAGATAAAGTGACTAAATCAAAAGGACGCGAACTTATATATCAAGGCACTACAAAAAATATTTACACTGCCGACCAACCTAACTTGTTGGTAATGGAATTTATATCAGAATCCCATGACGTCAAAAAGTTACGTGGGAAAACTAAAAGTCTTGTTAATATCCGGGCTGAAATATCTTCTTATCTATTCGCATACTTAGAAAAATATCAAATTCCTACTGATTTTGTTAGAACTTTGACCGATTCCGAGTTGCTCATTAAACATAATAAACCGATACAAACGACCGTGCATGTGTATAACTATGCTACAACTTCGTTGAGCAAAAGATTCGATTTGAAAGAGGGGACCCCTCTGACTTTTCCGATTCTCGAATACTGTTATTTTAACAAAGATAGAAGTAAAACAGCGATTAACGAAACACACATCCTATCTTTAGGGATCGTTTCTATCGAGGATTTCAAGGCAATCAACCGGTTAGCAACGAAAACGAATGCTGTATTGCGCTCGCTTTGTGAAAGGCGAAATTTGGTTTTAACTGATGTTGAACTTGAATTCGGACATATCGAAGATAAAATTGTACTAAGCGGCGAGCTTTCACCTTTAACCTGCCGCTTTTGGAATATCTCCGAAGATGGAAAATATCAGCGCGATTATTTTAATCATTCAAATGAAAATATTTATAAAGTATTTTCAGAATTAAACGACAGACTTTTGCATAAAGTTTGAGTAATAGGAGAATTTCTTGATAACTAAATATGGTTTCGATGTTGTCGGTGTAGTTTTGTTTATTTGTTTTGCACTGATATTAATTTCAACATTATTTATTCGAATTGATTTATTAAAATACATACTGATTATTTTCAGTTCAGCATTTATTTTATTCACTCTCTATTTTTTTAGAGACCCGGATCGAGTTACACCGGCAGGAAATAACTTGATAATATCACCTGCAGATGGAAAAATTATTTCAATTAAAGATATTTATGAAGATAAATTTTTAAAAAGCGATGCCATACTTATCAGCATTTTTATGTCGCCTTTAAATGTCCATGTGAATCGATATCCGGTTGATGGCACGATACAATATTTCGAACATATTCCGGGCAAATATTTGGTTGCATTTGAAGATAAAGCCTCCGATGTAAACGAGCGAACCTTAATCGGCGTTGAAAGTAAAAATGGGAAAGTATTTTTTAAACAAATTGCTGGAGCTGTGGCTCGAAGAATTGTAGCTGATTTGAAAATCGGAATGCCTGCCAAAACAGGCGAGCGGTTTGGTATGATTAAGTTCGGTTCACGTGTCGACGTTCTTCTACCGAAAGGAAAAGTGAAGATTAATGTAAGTCTCGACCAAAAGGTATCTGCCGGCGAAACAGTAATAGCTGAATTCACAGGTGAATAAGGATGAAATTTTAAAATGAAAATTACCCGCGCTGTTGTTCCAAGTTTGTTTACCGTCCTTAATATGTTTTGCGGTTTTTTCTCCATCATTCATTCGAGTAAAGAAAACTTTGAAGTTGCTGCCTGGCTTATTATACTCGGTGCTGTATTCGATTCATTAGATGGAATTATGGCACGAATTACAAAGTCGTCCAGCAAATTCGGCGTCGAGTTCGATTCATTATCCGATTTGATAACATTCGGTGCAGCACCTTCTTTTATGGCGTATAAAATTTATCTGCACAACCTCGAAGGATTGGGAATTATTATCAGTTCGCTCCCTTTGATTTTAGGTGGAATACGTCTCGCTCGCTTTAACGTACAGTTGGTTGGTTTCGATAAAGATTATTTTAAAGGACTTCCGATCCCGGCTCAAGCAATTGCTTTAGTAGCTTTTGTTCTCACTTATTTTTCGGAAGCCGATGGTATTGCTGGTTGGAAAGCCGATTTGTTTATTGTTCTTATAATATGGTTGTCGTTATTAATGGTCAGCACATTTAAATATGATACTCTACCCAAATTCAATAAACGGAATATCAAAGAGTATCCATTCAAATTCGGTATATTCCTAACGGCTTTTATAATTATTTTAGCCACTAAAGGGGCAGCAATTTTCCCCTTGTTTGTTTTATTTTCTTTCTCAGGAATTATCAGATGGACTATTTTAACGATCCCGAAATTATTCCAGGATGGCAAAATAGTTGAAGAAGATCCTGAAAAAACGAGTATCGATGTATAAATTTACAGGTGGATTTTGTTTTTAGCAAAAATAACAATCACTTTAAAAAAATCGATTCTTGACCCTCAGGGGAAAGCGGTTTTTCATGCTCTTGAGAGTTTAAACTTTTCTTCCATTCAGGATGTTAGAATAGGTAAATACATAGAAATGAAAATTAATAGCAACAATATGGAAGAAGCTAAACGACAAACCGAAGATGCTTGTCAAAAGCTGCTGTCGAACGTTATTATGGAAAACTACTCCTTTACTATTGAAAAAATAAATTAAATAGAAGGGTATTTTATGGATACATTATATTATTATTTTAAAAAAACCTGGGTTGAATTTTCAATTGTTGGTTATGCGTTAATTGGTATTTTATCTTTATTTATGAATCATTTTTTTCAACCCATTTCACATTTGGTTTTGTTATTAATCGGCATATCAACATTGTTTGTTGCTGCTTCGCTCGATCGGATTAAAGTAATCTTATTCCTTGGGCAGAATAAAAATTTAATTCTGAAAGCTCAATTGCTGTTATATTTTTTTTCGATCCTCATAATCGTGCTTATGATTACCAAATTAGATCTGCTGCATTCACTATCGCGATGGGATTAGAGATATTAGTAAATGACTCGTTCGGATGTTAAATTTGGTGTAGTGGTTTTTCCTGGTTCAAACTGCGACCACGATTGTTATTATGTACTTAAAAATATCTTAAATCAGGAAGTGCAATTTTTCTGGCACAAAGAAACTTCGGTTGCGGATGTTGATGCGCTGATTTTGCCTGGCGGTTTTTCGTACGGCGATTATTTACGATGCGGTGCAATTGCCCGATTTTCACCTATTATGAAAGCTGTAATTGAGTTTGCTAACAAAGGTGGAATTGTATTAGGAATATGCAACGGTTTTCAAATACTCTGTGAAACAGGGTTGCTGCCTGGTGTTCTGCTGCGTAATAAATCGCTCAAGTTCATCTGCGATTATGTTTATCTGCGGGTCGAAAATAATTCTAACCCATTCACCTCGGAATACACGCAAGGTGAAGTAATTAAAATACCAATTGCTCATGGTGATGGTAATTATTTTGTGGACGCAGAAACAATGAAAAAATTAGAAGATAATCAGCAGATAGTTTTCCGTTATTGCAATGCTGATGGTATAATATCGGACGAATCGAATCCGAACGGTGCTCTTCACAATATTGCGGGAATCATAAACGAAGCTGGGAATGTTCTCGGTATGATGCCGCATCCCGAACGGGCGTCGGATGAAATACTGCGTCATACAGATGGTAAAAAAATGTTTGAATCAGTTATTAAAAATTTAATTCATGAAAAAGTGTTTAACTAACTTAAAGGTAAAATTATGTTTGGCAATTTAGGAACGACTGAAATATTATTAATTCTTCTTTTCATTTTAATATTTTTTGGTGCGAAAAAAATTCCGGATTTAGCTCAAGGTTTAGGCAAGGGGATACGCGAATTCCGGAAAGCAGCACGAGATATCCAAACGGACATCGAACAGCCAAAGGATTCTGCAAAAGTTGAAGAGCCGAAGAATAAATAAAATACGTAATGGTATATCAGGAATTTTTCAAAGCTCTGAACGAGTCCCGAATCGAGTATCTTGTTGTTGGCGGTATGGCAGTCAGTTTACACGGAATACCACGCTCGACTTATGATATAGATTTGCTGATATCTTTTAAGCCAGAAAATATATATTCGTTTTGGAATAAACTGAATTCTCTTGGCTGGTTTCCGATTGTTCCTATTAAAGTGGAAGAATTTGTTAATCCAGATTACAGGCAAAAATGGCGAAGCGAAAAGAATATGTGGGTTCTTTCGTTTGTTAATAAAGATAAAGTATTTCAGGTAATCGATATATTTATAGAAAATGTTTTTGATTTCGATGAATGTTACTCAAGAAGAAAAATTGTTTATTCTAACACGATTCCGGTATCTGTCATAAGCATCGACGATTTAATAAATTTAAAATCATTAGCAGGGCGACAGCAAGATCAGGATGATATTGAAGCATTGAAGAAAATTAAAGAGATTAACAATGGATGAGAAGCAAAAAAAGAAAGGCGGTTATTCTTATCATATTACCGACGAACAAATAGAAAGATATAAACAAATACCGATAGACCAGCGACTCGAATGGTTTGAAGAATGGCAGGAATTTATTTATAACACACTAACTCCTGAACAATGGGAAACTTTACAGAAATTTCGTAGAGGCGAAATATAATGTTTAACAAAATTAAGAAGAATAATTTATGAGCATACTTGCAGATAATACAACACGTTTAGTAGTTCAAGGAATAACAGGCGGCGAAGGAACGTTTCATACATCGCAAATGATTGCATACGGAACGAAAGTCGTTGCCGGCGTAACACCCGGTAAAGGCGGCATCATGTATAAAGGAAACGAAATAGATTCGTTTGCACATCCGGTACCAGTTTTCAACACCGTTGCCGATGCAGTTAAAAATGAAGGTGCCAACACTTCGGTGATTTTTGTCCCATCGGCTTTTGCCGCAGATGCGATAAAAGAATCTGCCGATGCCGGGATTAAGTTAATCGTCTGTATTACCGAGGGAATTCCGACAAAAGATATGGTAAGTGTGAAAGAATATCTTAATAAGAAAAATGTCCGTTTGATAGGACCGAATTGTCCGGGAATCATCTCGCCGGGCAAAGCAAAAATCGGAATTATGCCTGGATTTATTCATCTGCCCGGGAAAGTCGGACTGATTTCGCGTAGTGGTACGTTAACATACGAAGCAGTTTGGCAACTTACCGAGCGAGGCATCGGCCAATCAACTTGCATCGGAATAGGCGGCGATCCGATTATCGGAATACAATTTACAGATGCGTTAAAAATATTTAAGAACGATCCGGATACCGAAGCAATAATTATGATTGGCGAGATTGGGGGAACTGCCGAAGAAGAAGCCGCTGAATATATCAAAAAAGAATTTAACAAACCGGTAATCGGATTTATTGCCGGAAGAACTGCGCCTCCCGGACGTAGAATGGGACACGCCGGCGCTATAATTTCAGGAGGCAAGGGAACTGCTGCTGAGAAAATGCAAGCGATGCGTGAAGCGGGGATTCATGTTGTTGAAAGCCCGGCGCTGATTGGTGAAACCGTAGAAAAAGTTTTGGCTGAACAAAGGAAACCCCAAAATATTACTACATCTATTAGAAAAAAGAAAAAAATTGTAAAGCCAAAGTTGAGCGCCAAATTGAAAAAATTGTACTCTGCTGCTGTTGAGAAAAAGAAGAAGAAAAAACCGGCGAAAGCTAAAAGTAAAAAATAAAAAGGAGTAACAGTTGATAGAAAGAACATTAGCAATTCTGAAACCTGATTGCGTTAGAAAAAATTTAACAGGTGCAGTAATTGCACGAATCGAAAAAGCAGGATTTAAAATAATCGGCATGAAAAAAACCCGGCTTACCCAAGAAACTGCCGGTGCATTTTATGCGGTTCATAAAGGCAGGCCCTTTTACGATGGTTTGGTCGAATTTATGAGCTCGGGTCCCTGTGTTCCGATAGCTTTAGAAAAAGAGAATGCAATTGCAGATTTCCGAGCTTTGATCGGCGCAACCGATCCGGCTGAAGCTGTGCCCGGTACTATCAGGAAAGATTTTGCCGACAACAAAGGTGAGAATATCGTGCACGGATCCGACTCACCCGAAAATGGTAAAATTGAGATAGCATTCTTTTTCTCTGAAAAAGAATTAATTGAAGTTATATGAAACTGAAACCATGGAAAAAATTAAAGCAGATAAATAAAATTCCGAATAATTGGTGGACTTATTTAGTTGATGAGGTTCAGCTTCCTTCAGGAAAATTCGGTGAGTACCACTATGTCCACACGAATGGGTCGAGTTTAATAATTCCGGTTTTCGACGACGGTAAAATTTTGATGGTCAAACAATATCGTTACCTCGCCGGAAAAGAGAGTCTCGAATTCCCTTGCGGAAGTATCGCAGATGGTGCTACTATCGAGGAAATGGCAGCTCAAGAATTGGCAGAAGAAGCCGGCGTAAAAGCGGGTGAATTGACTTTTGCAGGCACTTATAATCCCTATAATGGTGTAACGGACGAAATGTGCAATGTTTTCATAGCACGTAAACTAACACCGGTTGATATCCCTCACGATGATACAGAAGAATTTGAAAGGATAATTTTGGATAGGGAAGAGATTGAGTCCAAAATTAAATCGAATGAAATATGGGACGGGATGACACTCGCTGCATGGATTTTAGCGATGGATAAAATATAACTTGTTCACAAAAGTGCTATATAACATACTGACGTTTTTATTTATTTATCTTTCGGGCAACGTTCTACTCTATTCGCAACAAGGCAAGGTTAGATACGGGGCTGATGTATTCTTCGAAAAATTTTTTGAGAAAGTATCCGGGAAGCGCGTCGGCGTAATTTGCAATCATACATCTTTGCTATCCAATGGTGTTCACATTGTTGATTCACTTCAAAAAAGAAATGTAAATATAGTTGCATTATTCAGTCCTGAACACGGCATACGAGGCAGAGTACCTGCCGGTATAAAAGTTCAAGACCAAACAGATTCTATAACCGGTTTAAAAATATTTTCGTTGTATGGGCAAACACTCAAACCGACTTCGGAAATGCTTCAGGGAATCGAAGTATTGCTGTTCGATTTACAAGATGTTGGGGCACGGTTTTATACTTACAATGTTACGATGGCTTATGCTATGCAAGCTGCTGCGGAAAATAAAATTCAGTTTATCTTACTCGACCGTCCCAACCCTATAAATGGTGTTGATGTCGAAGGACCTCTACTCGATGTAAATTTGAAATCAGCGGTTGGTTTTTTCCCTATTCCGATACGTCATGGTTTGACGTTGGGTGAAATTGCAAAAATGGCAGTCGGCGAAAATTGGATTGAAAAAAATATTCAAATTGATTTAACTGTAATTCCGATGGAAAATTGGAAACGGAAAATGTATTTTGATGAAACAAAACTTTCGTGGGTATCGCCCTCTCCAAATATGAAAACTGTTTCTACGGCAGTTGTGTATCCGGGAAATTGTTTGTTTGAAGCGACGAATATTTCGGAAGGGCGCGGTACAGAAAAACCTTTTGAATATATCGGGGCGCCATGGATAAACGGAAAATTGTTAGCGAAGAAATTAAACGATCTGAAGCTGAACGGTGTGCGGTTTGAACCAATCGAATTTACACCGACACCGGATTCGATTACAGGTGCAAACCCGAAATATGCCAACCGTAAATGTAGGGGGATTTATTTTAATGTGCTGGATAAAAGAAAATACAAACCTGTTGAATCTGTCCTCTCTGTGATTCAGATAATTCAAAAATTTTATCCTGATTCTTTAAAATATAATAGTAATTTTTTCGATAAATTGGTAGGTATCAAAAATAGTAGAAAAGTCCTGAAAGAGTTACCCAAAGTCGGTATAAAGGACTTTAAAAAAAATGCTCAAAAATACCTTATTTATGCTGATAATCATTAATCGAATGCTGTTATTTAATAAATATCAATGATTTTGTTGACTTTGTTTGTAATATTGTTTAAATTAAGCCGATTTTCGATAGTATTTTCAATCAAAAAACTATGTTGAATTTAAGAACCCAATCGCATTGGGACAAGGTTTTTCGATTTGTTCAGAATATTGATGGGCTTATATTATTGGTGGGACTCATAGCCATCAGTATTACTTTTTGGATTGATGATCTGTTCTGGAAATCTATATTTACATTTATATTTTTCACGGCTGTTTGCTTATTCATTTTATCAATTAAGTTTAAACAAAAAGAACTAACAGCCACGATGTCTCCGGTTGCAAAACAATCCGGGGACACATCAGAAGTAAGAACATCAGAGGAAGAAAACGAGATGAAAAAACTAGTATTCGATGATTTCCAAAGCGACCGACTGGGGAAATGTGTGGTCAAGGAAATTGACGATGATGTGGTAGTCCGTTCGACAAATAAAACCGTGGCAACTCAAACTCCAAAAGAGGAGAAAAAAGTTATGGTTACTAAGCCTTTAAAACCTGAAGCAAAGCAAGCGGTTCGTGAGTTTCAGGTTTCTGATTTTTTTGATGTGAACGCTGATGTTTATAAAGGTGGTTCAGAACCGCGAACTGAATTTGATTACTTATTGAATAAGGTTCTTGCAGTAATTAAAGAAGTTACTTTTGCCCACACAGTAGCTTTTTTCTGGGCGAACCAGGAAAAGCAACAAATGGTGTGTGAAGAAAAAATTACAGATAGTCATAACTTTTTAGATTCTCGTCGTTTTAATATCGGGCATGATATAGTAAGCAAAATCGCTCTACAATCGAAGCCCGAAATTATTACACGCGTTAATCCCGTTTCCGAACACGAATTGATAGCTTATTATTCCCAGCCGCAATTCATTAAATCGTTTGTTGGCGTACCGGTATTCTTTAAAAATGTAGTAGCAAATAAATCAGTTGATGAAGCTGTTGCCGTTGTCGCGATAGATAGCAAAACAGAAGAAGCATTCGGTTATGAAACATTGCTTCTATTGGGACAGTGTACAAAATTGATTTCAGGCTTGATCAAAAGTTATACCGATAAATATGACTTACTACTTGATGCCGAACTTTTGAATGCAATACATCGTTTTCAAGAAAAGATAAAGGCAGATTTAACTGTCTCAACAATCTCGCAATCGCTTGTTGATGAATCCACAAAATTATTGAAATGGGATTTCATCTCGGTCGTGATGCAGGACGAAGTGAAACAGATATGGACTGTCCAAAAAGTTATTAACCGTAGCGGCGAAATTTATATTCGACCTGATACTACAATTGATTTTTATACGAGTATCGTCGGTGAAGTGATAAAAAATAATTCGCACGAATTGATAGAAGATATCGGCTCGCAAAACAGATGTCGATATTTTGAAGGCGAAAAAATAAATAATTCCGGTTCGTTTATTTCGATTCCGATTAGTTCGATGAATAAATGCTATGGGGCATTAAACGTCGAGAGCAAAGATAAATATAATTTCTCGAAACAGGATATCGAAGTTTTATACCGGCTTACAGAAAATGCCGCCGCCGCTTTAGAAGTTTTTTATATGAACAAAATAATCGACGAATATGTTATCGTCGATGAATTGACGGGCGTTTATTCGAAAAAATTCTGGAACGAAAAATTTAATGATGAATTATGCAGAGCCGACGATTTCGGTGAAGATTTATCTTTATTGTTTTTAAGTGTGGATAATTACCCCCAATTACTCGTTCGTTATGGTCAGAACGGTATCAATCATTTGCTCGTAACCTTATCGAAGGTCATTCGTAGCAGTGTACGGCAATACGACCTTGTCGGAAGATTAGATAAAGACCGGTTCGGAATTGCATTAGTACGCACGCCAGCCAATGAAGCATATTTATGGGCTGAAAAAATTCGCAAAACAATCGCCTCGGTTGTAGTGTCATTTGAGAATAAAAGTTTTTCCATTACACTCAGCATTGGTGTCTCCGGTGCGAGCGAAGGAATGACGAAAGAAGAACTAACCAAAAATACTTCATTAGTTCTACAAAAAGCCACTGAGAGTGGTGGAAACACAGTAAGAGTTTTTTAAATAACATAAGAAATATTAATAGGAGAAAATTATAAATGGCAAAACAACAATCATTTGCTGACAAAGCTGCAAAAGCTGCAAAACAACGTGGACGTAAATGCCCGAAATGCGAATCTATCACTGAACCGATTTTGGTTATATCGAGCATGTTAGCAAATACAGGCTCTTGGAAATTCAATCAAAAACGTCTTCAGATTTGTAAGTGCAACGAAAAAGAGGTTTATTCTTAGTCCAGGATAAACTTTGCATAAAAAGGTTATTCTTGTTATCCTTGACGGAGTCGGTGTAGGCGAATTACCGGATGCAAATTTGTATAAGGATGAAGGCAGCAACACACTCGCTAATTTAGCTGCCAATGTTGCCAGCCTCAAGTTACCGAATTTACAAAAATTTGGTCTGGGGAATATTATACCAATTAAGTTTGTACCGCCGGCTGAACTACCGGAAGCTTCCTTTGGAAAAATGGCGGCAAAGTCGAAAGGTAAAGACAGCACCACAGGGCATTGGGAATTATTAGGTGTAATTACGGAAAAAGAGTTTCCTACATACCCCAACGGATTTCCTGATGATTTATTGGAAAGATTTTTATCGGCAACAGACACGAAAGGATATTTAGGCGACACTGCAGCTTCAGGTACAGTTATAATTAACGATTTAGGTGAAGAACATCAGCGGACAGGTTTTCCGATTATTTACACATCGGCAGATTCTGTTTTTCAGATTGCAGCACACGAGCAAACTATACCGCTTGAACGGCTTTATGAAATCTGTGAAATAACGAGAACGAAAGTTTGTGCCGGTAAACACTCGGTCGGACGTATAATTGCACGCCCCTTCGCTGGTCATCCGGGTAATTATAAACGTACTGCAAACAGACGCGATTTTTCTTTAGAACCACACGGTAATACTTTATTGGATATTTTAAAAGAAAAAAATATTCCAACTGTTGGTATCGGAAAAATTGACGACTTGTTTGCCGGAAGAGGATTATCCGAAATTATTCACACTAAATCCAATGCTGAAGGTGTACGTTCAATAATCGAACAAAGTAAAAAATATGATTCGGGTCTGATTATTGCGAATTTAGTTGATTTCGACCAATTATACGGTCATCGAAATGATCCGGCAGGTTTTGCTGAAGCCCTCGAAGAATTTGATTTGGCTTTACCTAAAATTGCGGAAACTTTGAGCGATGGCGATTGGTTAATACTCACAGCAGACCACGGCAACGACCCAATAACGCCGAGCACGGATCATTCGCGTGAGTATGTTCCGATACTTTGTTATTCACCGGATAATAAAGTCGGTAGCGATTTAGGTACACGAAGTTCGTTTGCCGATTTAGCTAAAACTATCGGTGAAATTTTTGAACTCGATGATTCTTCTTCGCAAATAAGTGGTACAAGTTTTTATCATTCATTAATAAAAAAATAAATATTATGACTCTCGGAAAAGTAGTGGGAACTGTTTGGGCAACTCGTAAGGACGAGGAGTTGGTCGGTTTCAAGTTGCAAATTGTAAAACATATTGGTTTAGATTACAAAGTTAAAGATACTTTTTTAGTAGCTGTAGATACAGTTCAAGCAGGAGTTGGAGATATTGTTTTGGTTTGCAGCGGTAGTTCTGCCCGGCAAACAACTTTAACAAAAAACAAACCTGTTGATGCTGTAATAATGGCAGTTGTAGATAAATTAGATATCGAAGAGAACTAATGTTTTTTGCAAAAGTAATAGGCACAATTTGGGGAACACGGAAAGACCCGAATACGATAGGGTTCAAGCTTCAGTTCATTCAACCGCTGAATGCCCATCGCGAAAAAATCGGTGATCCCATCGTTGCTGTCGATACAGTCGGCGCCGGTCCGGGCGAAACGGTTTTTTATATCTCAGCACGAGAAGCTACTATCCCACTGCCGACAGAAATGGCACCCGTTGATGCAACAATTGTTGGTATCGTTGATCGTATAGATGTGAATAAAGAATATCTAAAATAACAAAATAAATTTTGATAATTAATATAAGGTAATTGAATGGGTAAGATACCTAAACAATACACAAATAGAGAAAGCCAATCCCTGGATAAATATTTACAGGAGATTGGGAAAGTAGATTTACTGAATCAGGAAGAAGAAATTGAACTTGCCCGCAAGATAAAAAAAGGCGATCAAAAGTCTCTTGAAAAATTAACTAAAGCAAACTTACGTTTTGTTGTAAGTGTAGCAAAGCAATATCAAAATCAAGGATTATCGCTTGGTGATTTGATCAATGAAGGAAACTTAGGATTGATTAAAGCTGCAAAACGTTTTGATGAAACACGCGGATTTAAGTTTATATCGTATGCTGTGTGGTGGATTCGTCAATCAATTTTGCAAGCTTTAGCCGAACAGTCGCGAATTGTTCGGTTACCCTTAAATCGCGTTGGTGCATTAAATAAAATAGGCAAGGCGTTCAGCACGTTAGAACAGGAATTTGAACGTGAGCCAAGTGCAAGCGAGTTAGCTGAAGAATTGGACATGTCGCTATATGAAGTTGCGGACACTTTGAAAATTTCAGGCAGGCATGTTTCGATGGATGCGCCATTTGTTCAAGGCGAAGAAAGCCGTCTGTTGGATGTTATTCAAGATGAGCGGACTCCTATGCCCGACCAGGATTTGATGAAAGAATCGCTCAGTAAAGAAGTCGAACGAGCATTGAATACATTGAGCGACAGAGAGGCGGAAGTAATTCGCCTGTATTTCGGATTAGGCAGAGAGCATTCGTTGACTTTAGAAGAGATAGGCGAAAAATTTGCATTAACACGCGAACGTGTCCGGCAGATAAAAGAAAAAGCTATCCGACGAATGCGGCATGCTTCACGAAGCAAACACTTACGTTCTTATTTAGGATGATATTTGAAGCCCCTATTTGGGGCTTTAATTTTTACGGTGGATTATTTGATGACTTGTAAACAAATATTTATCTCGATTTTAATAATTGGTAATTCATTTCTTTTTTTTGCGTGTTCAAGTTCTGACCCGCGATTCAAAGCGAGGGAATATCGGGATTTAGAAGAGAATAACGCGAACAAAGAATTCCGTTTTGCGAGTGAAGAAGCGAAAGCAGAAGCTGCCGAAGACGACCGCAAAGTTGATATACCTTCTGTAAAAGACCAAATACTAAAATCCACACCTCCGCAAAGTTCAGAACGTGTCGAGCGCGACAAAGTACTAATCGAGGTTTTAAGTTTAATTGGTACTCCGTATTCTTACGGCGGTAACGATTCGAATGGAATCGATTGCTCCAGTTTTTCCTGCCAAATATTTGAAAAATCTTTCGGTGTTAAATTACCACGTTCAACCGACGAACAATATCGTGTTGGGTCATCGGTTCCCAAAACCGATTTAGCATTTGGCGACTTGGTTTTTTTCAATACAACCGGCCGTAATCCTTCACACGTTGGAGTTTATTTAGGTGATGATTTATTTGCTCATGCGAGTCGTTCCTTCGGAGTTACGATATCATCTATGCAAAGTACATATTATAAAAAAAGATATGTTGGTGCGAGGAGAGTAGTTGAATAGTGTTGGATAAATATTTATATTTGTTTTAACTTTAACTATAAAATGAGTAAACAAAACAAGATTATTCTAAAACTAAATCTGGCATCGGGGAAATTATTAACATACAGTCAAGATGATCAAATATGAAGTAATAATTTATTGGAGCAAAGAAGACGAAGAGTTTATAGCTGAAGTTCCAGAGTTACCGGGCTGTGCAGCAGATGGTTCGACATATCAGGAAGCATTAGCTAATGTCGAAATAGTCAATGAATCTCCTCGCCGCAACCTGCCCCCCGTCCATCCGTTAGATAACGGACGGACTTTGGCAGGCGGGGCAGCGAGGTATCTGTTAACAAATTTTATTTTATTCGCCTCAAGAGGCGGGGAACCTGCCCGTCCGGCAGGCGGGTTAACCCTCGTCCGCCTTTGGCGGATTAATGAATGGCTTGAAACTGCAGCGGAATTAGGTCGCCCTATTCCCGAACCTAAAGGACGTTTGGTATTTGCCTAAATATCGCTATAGAAGTTTAAAAAAACAGCTAAAAGAAATATTATCAAAGGAAAAATTTTTTGTCAGTATTACCCATATATTTAGATGGCACAAAGCCGCTTCGTAAAAAGGCGAAACCGGTTTCCAAAATCGATGATGCAACTTTGAAGTTCATAATGGACATGTTCGAAACGATGCACAGCGCCGATGGTATTGGCTTGGCGGCTAATCAGGTTGGTGTTTTGCAGCGAATAATTGTAGTAGATATTTCTTGTCTCGAAGAATATGAAAATGTAAAACCATTCGCCCTTATCAATCCTGAAGTGATTTCTGAAGAAGGAAAATGCACTATGGAGGAGGGTTGTTTGAGTGTTCCGGACGTGCGAGGCGAAATTGAGCGACCCCAAAAGATTGTTGTAAATTTCCGGGATATTAAATTTCAGGAACAACAATTAATAGCTGAAGATTTATTAGCACGCGTAATTTTGCACGAGCTGGATCATTTGAACGGTGTTTTGTTCGTTGATTATTTGACTAAGTCGAAGAAGCAAGAATTAAAAGAAGCAATCGAAAAAATTCAGAACGGCGAAGTTGCGACAAAATATCCCGTCATAACAACACAAAGAGTCATTTTATAAAGAACATAAATTCAATTAAACTGAAAGCGAAATGCGAATAATATTTATGGGGACTCCCGAATTTGCGATCCCCGGTTTAAATCTTTTGTTGGAAAATTCTTATGATGTTGCCGCAGTTGTTACAGTTCCCGACAAGCCGCAGGGAAGAGGGCAAACTTTAGCATTTTCTGCAGTAAAACAGTTTGCCTTGAAGAAGGACTTAAAAGTCCTGCAACCTGAATCGTTGAAAGACGAAAACTTTATCTCCCGATTAAAAGAATTGAATGCGGATCTGTATGTCATCGTTGCCTTCCGTATTCTCCCGAGCGAAGTTTTTACAATACCGAAACTCGGTGCGTTTAATTTGCACGCATCTCTTCTTCCCAAATATCGCGGCGCAGCGCCAATCAACTGGGCAATCATTAAAGGCGAGAAGGAAACCGGCGTAACAACATTTTTCCTTCAGGAAAAAGTGGATACCGGTAACGTTATTTTGCAAGCCCGCTTACCGATTAAAGATGATGAAACTGCCGGCGAGTTACACGACCGGCTTGCTGAAATAGGGGCTGAAATTGTGCTGCACACTGTTCGATTAATCGAAGTCGGAAAAGCAAATCCGAAGCCACAGGATAACACGTTAGCCACACCGGCTCCAAAAATATTTAAAGAACATTGCAGGATTGATTGGAACAAAGACGCTTGTCAGATTCATAATCTTGTCCGCGGGCTTTCGCCAGTTCCGTGTGCTTACACTTCTTTGAACGGAAAGATGATCAAAATTTATAAAACAGTTCCTGAAAATGTACAATCCGATAAACCTGCTGGTGTTGTAATTGATGCTGATAAGAAATTGATTGTTGCTGCGAAGGAAGGGATTATAAAAATTCTTGAACTGCAATTAGAGGGCAAACGCCGTTTAAACGCTGAAGAATTTTTACGTGGTTTTAAAATTAAAGAAGGGGATAGATTCGAATGATTGATACTCTAAAAAATAAATCAACCCTGAGCGAAATACTTTCAATCGTTCTTTTAAGTGTCGTCATGGCACTCGTTTATAATTATTTTTCAGGGAAAAGCATTCCTTTATTTAAAACATCTGAAAAATTAAAAGTTGCAAGTGATTCGGTTTTATTTTCTCATACAATTTCTGATACTGCAACTGATGTGGTTGTAACCACCGACCAGATGAAACAGATTTTGAAAACCGGCAACGCTCTGATAATTGATGCGAGAAATTCAGAACCTTACATCAAAGGACACATACCAACCGCGATAAATATTCCATTCCTCGATGTATTCAATTATGTTGAAACTTTACAGTCGGTTCCGCGCGATACTCTTATAATTATTTATTGCGAGGGAGTTCATTGCGAGTTGAGTAAAAATTTATCTCAGTTTTTAAAAGGAATGAACTTCACAAGAATATTCCTCTACCACGATGGTATAGAAGTTTGGAACGCACAAAACCTTCCGCTCGAGGTGAAGCAATGAAGATACTAAGCAATAAATATTTCCTTTACGCTTTTCGATTTACAGTTGGCTTCGTTCTTATAATTGCAGCAATTCCCAAAATCGCAGATCCTTCCTCCTTCGCCAAATCTATTGAAGCGTATCAGTTAATCCCGGCGATATTTATAAATCTTACTGCATTACTTATTCCGTGGGGCGAATTGCTTATCGGAATATTTTTAATCGTCGGAGTTATGCTTCGAGGCAGTGCAATACTTTCAGCAAGTCTGTTTGCTGCATTTTCGATTATCATCGCGGTTAGTTTAATGCGCGGACTTACGATTGATTGCGGATGCTTCGGTTCCAACAGTTCGCCGTTGAGTTGGATGCGGTTTTGGGAAGATATTGGGTTAATGTTGTTTTCGATCTTAATATATCACACTTCAAAAAATAAATTAAAGTATGATCAAAAAAATCTTAGTAGTTGATGATGAAAAAGATATTGTCGATCTTCTGAAGTATAATTTAACGAAAGAAGGTTATCAAGTACTCACTGCTTATGATGGGAAGAGGGCAGTTGAGCTGTCGAAGCACCAGCCCGATCTGATTCTCTTAGATATAATGTTGCCCGAAATTGATGGCTTCGATGTTATAAAAATAATTAGAAAACAAAAATTTACAGAAAACTTACCGGTAATATTTTTAACTGCAAAGGGTTCAGAAGTTGATGAGATTGTAGGTTTGGAATTGGGGGCAGATGATTATATTGTGAAACCCGTAAGCATCCCCAAATTATTAGCACGGATAAAACTTGTTTTGAAACGGTTTGAGGATAAAAAGATTTCCCCGAGAGAGGAAATACAAATTGGTGCAATTGTAATCAACCAAACAAAACACATCGTGAAGGTAAACAATAAAGAAGTTTTTTTTCCTAAAAAGGAATTTGAAGTATTGCTATATTTGATACAGCAGGCAGGGCGTGTTGTTAACCGTGAAACTCTTTTAAATACAATTTGGGGAAGCGATGTGTATGTTCTCGAACGGACTGTGGATGTTCATATTAGAAAAATTCGTGAAAAACTCGGCAAGTACGGAGATTATATCGAAACAATTAAAGGTGTTGGTTATAGATTGAAAGAAATTGAATGAGAGTTCAAACCAAAATTTATTTATTCTTTATAAGTCTTTCGATTATCATTCTCTCAAGTTCTGGATATTTCATAACAAATGAATTAGAAAGTTATTTCAAAGAGAGGGTGATTTATGAACTTGATACGCAAATTGATCAGGTTGAATATAACTTAAAAAATCTTTCGCTTTCTCTGCCGGATAATAAATTTTCTTATGAGTATTACAAGAAACTATCAGATTTGGCAAATGTTCGTTTGACTCTAATATCAGCCAATGGGGTAGTTCTGTTTGATTCACAAATAGATCGAAGCCAAATACCGCTGTGCGAAAATCATCTTAACCGGCCTGAAATTATCGAAGCCGCAAAGAGTGGCAAAGGGCAGGTTCAGAGGCGAAGCGCAACACTAAACGAAGAGATGATCTACATAGCAAAAAAAATTGATGAACCGCTGAAAGTGGAAGGATTGGAGTCGGAAATTTATTTTATTAGAGTAGGATTATCGTCAACAGATATAAATCATTTACTCGGAAATATTCAAAGCAAAGTATTTTTTATTAGCGCCGTAGTTCTCTTGATTATAATTGTGATGGCATTTTTTATATCAAAAGCAGTTACGCGACCGCTCAATGAAATATCAGTTGCAGCCGTAGAAATTAGAGGTGGGAATTTAGATAAACGGATAGAGGTTCGCGCACAGGATGAATTCGGGAAATTAGCTGGAACGATAAACAATATGGTCGATAAATTAAACGATGACCTTGTGCAGATGAAAAAGTTAGAACGAGTGAGGACAGAATTTTTAGGCGATGTGTCGCACGAACTTCGTACTCCAATTTTTGCGATTCAAGCTTCGATAGAAACTTTATTACATGGCGCTATCAACGATTCTAATGTTAATAAAGATTTTCTGAATAAAGCATTGAATAATGCTAAGCGACTTGATGCATTGTTGTTCGATTTAATAGAAATTTCTCGTATTGAATCGGGCGATATGAAAATGAGCTTCAGATATTTTAAGTTGAATGAACTAATCACTCAAACTGTAAATGAAATGCAGGCACATTTTGAACCTAAACAAATTCGTGCAAAAGTTGTTTCTGATGACGGCGGGGCTGAAGTTTACGGAGATAAAGATAGAATAAAACAAGTTGTTATTAACCTTGTAGATAATGCGGTTAAATATACGGTGGAAGGGGGAGAGGTAACAATTAGCACTGAAAAAAGTGAAGAGGGTGTTTGTGTTTCTGTGATTGATAACGGATGCGGGATACCCGAAGAGCACCTTCAACATATCTTCAAACGCTTTTACCGGGTTGATAAAGCCCGCTCGCGGGATGTTGGGGGCACAGGGCTCGGGCTTGCTATTGTCAAGCATATTATCGAAGCACACGGCAGCAAGGTTGAAGTCGAGAGCAAAGTTGGAAAGGGAAGTCGATTCAGTTTTGTGTTGAAGAAATAATATAATTTAGGATCGTTTACGATCCTTTGTTCGTTCAGCGTTACCATTTTGCCGACGGCATCGCTTCGCGAATGGTAATGCGAGACTCTCAATACAATCGAATAATGACACGTTGAGATTGCTTCCCCGACTGAAGTCGGGATCGCAATGACTTTTTAGTCACCCTCTAATCGAAAAAAGACCGATGAATCGGTCTAAGTATCAAGCCTTCCCAATCTTTATTGCATTGTCTCCAAACTTATCACGGATTTTATCCACTGCTTTTACAATTTCGTCTTTCTTTTCTTCTGTCTGAAAAAGTTCTAACTCGGTTTGTGTATCGTCGGAAAAGTTTGATAAAGCGATACCGATTAACCTGATTGGAGTTTTATTAGCGTGATTCTTTTGTAAGAGTTCGCTTGCTGTTTTAAAAACCACCGGATCATAATTAGTTGGTGCGATGGTTTGTAGCAACAGGATATTTTATTTCCCAATGCAATGCCATTAGAGAATCTCTGCTTAAATTGTTTTATATCATCAATTCTTAATGTAATCATAACATTTTCGTTACACAGTGGTAATGTGTTTATTGTATATTGACAACAGAATAAACAAGTAAAGGCATAATACCTTAGCAAATGGTTAATACTATGTTAAATTTTGACTGCCGCTGGTCGCCCGATAAACCACGTCGTATATCGCATGAACCTTCGGATCGAAAAAACGACGCATTAGATGCAATCATCATCTCAGACCTCCATCTCGGCAGTTCTATTTGTCGGGCAGAGGCACTCATCGAGTTTCTCGAGGGAATTGAGCAGGGGCTGCTTTCGACGCGTCATCTTATTCTGAACGGCGACGTGTTCGATTCCATAGATTTTAGAAGGTTAAAGAAGAAACACTGGAAAGTCCTTTCACTCATCCGAAAACTGTCGGACCGCATTACAATTACGTGGGTTTCCGGAAATCACGACGGACCGTCGGAGTTTGTCTCACACCTTATCGGAACAGATGTTCGAAAAGAGTATATTCTGAAATCTGGCGGCTCTTCAATCCTGATTCTGCATGGACACCAGTTTGATGAATTCATTGATACACATCCGCGGGTAACCTTTGCCGCAGACATGTTCTATCGTTTTCTTCAGGCAATAGATCCATCCCACCGATTTGCACGCTTTGCAAAAACAAACAGCAAAGTGTTCCTAAGGTGTGTCGAAAAAATCCGGAATGAATCGATCGACTATGCAAAATCTCAGAATGCCGATACCGTCTGTTGTGGCCACACCCATCACGCTGAAGCTGTTACCACAAATGAAGTGAAATACTACAATAGCGGCTGTTGGACCGAGATGCCCTGCAGCTATCTGATGGTCAAAGATGGAGAGGTTACATTGGAGCAGTTTACCCCAGTACAAATACCGTCTATTGTTCTGCAAGCCCATGAGGATGTCGTCAATACAGTTGCGCCGTCCTTTGGCGGAAGAAGTCCAGAACATCGGGAGCTTCAACCCTATGGTTCTCGGTAACAGTCTCGATAGAGTCTGGCTCGTTGGTGCAACTTCAAGCATTCTGCGATAAAGTCTGGTCGAGTAATCGGAGTAATCTGTATGATGCCCTTAAACAACAATCAGGTTTGGACAAAGTCTCAAAGCATTTGCAGTCGGCATAGCCGAGCGTACACCGAATTTGCGCGCTTCATACGGAGCTGATGCAATAGCTCCGCGACCTGTTGTACTACTGGCTTTCCGACAAGTGGATTCGTTCAACTGAAACGAAGGAACATTCGAGGTCGATATGTGCAATCTGGTATTGCGGCATACTCTAAAGAGTCCGGCTATTAGTTCCAAAATTAATTTTTAAATTCTTCCACAAAGTGAAATTTGTGCAATAATCTATGCACAGCCGGAGCGAAAATAATTCCTGCGACGACTAAAAATACTATTCCTGAGAATAAAGCATAGAAGGAGGCGAATATTTTACCCGCTTCAGTTTTCAGCACATCGACAGGACCCATTCCTCCTAATATCATTGAAGCATTTAACAATGAGTCGGTCCAAGATAATTTTTCGGTTAAATGATATCCCAATATCCCTAACGATAAAGATAGAAAAATAATAGTGCCGGCAATTAAAAAATTTATCGAAATCCTTTTTAGAAATTTTTCTTGAACTAAAATTTTATCTGTCCGTTTTTCATACATATTCTTTCGATCCTTTTATTGTTAATAGTCGATTGTTCATTCTGCTACTACAAGCATTTCATAATCTTCGGTTCTCAGTCTCTCATTTTTACTCCACTCACCGATTTTGCAACCGAATATATCTATCTGTTTAAAATTTAATGATTTCAGAAGCCATGTGATTTCTGATGGGACGTAATACCGTTCGTTGCATACCATCACTTTCTTATTTCCATCGTCGTCGTAAACTTCAAACGTCGATTGGTCTCGGAATGTCATCAAATCAAAAGTTTGATCACTTACCTTGCCTTCAACAAGATTATTATCTATAAAATCTTTCACTGAATGGAAAAGCGGATATAAACCGTTTAATGTTGTGAAGATAAACTTTCCATTCGACTTTAATGCTCGTGAGGCGTTTTGCAATATTTTGTAATTCATCTCGTCAGTTTCCATCAGCGGGAACGCACCTTCGCAAACCATTATTACCAAATCGAATTCATTCTTATAGTTCAATTCACGCGCGTCGGCACAAATGAATTCCACATCGACTCCATTTTTTTGTGCATTCACACGAGCCTTTGCAAGCATATTTTCAGATAAGTCCAGTCCTACAACGGTGTAACCTCTTTTTGCTAATTCAATTGCGTGCCTGCCCGTTCCGCAGCCGATGTCTAAAATTTTGATAGATTTATCATCCCGAAAACTGCGGATTAGTTCGGCTTCAATGAAATCAACTTCACCGATTGTACCTTGAGTGAAATTCTCTTTTTCGTATTTGTTCGCATAGTTTGAAAATAAATCTTGATACCATTGTTGCATATCTAATCACCGTAATTTTGTTGAGGAAATATAAATGTAAATTTAACAATTTCATAACATTACCATAACGCAGAGAAAACATACTGTCTTTATATTGTTGCACAAAACAAAGGAAACCTTATGAAAATATTAATTACAATCATAACGCTTTTATTAGTTTCTATAAATATTAATGCCCAAGATTCTTTAGCTACAAAAGACGATATCAGCGAAGTTAAGGGTGAGCTTGAGGGTTTGAGTGAAACCGTAACAGATATAAAAAATTTTGTTGATATAGTCAGAAAAATAAAATGGTCGGGGTACATTCAAACTCAATATCAATATACTGATGAGGCGGGTATAAGTTCTTTTGCAGGGGGCAGTTTTCCAGCGAATGTAAATTCCAGATTCCAAGTTCGCCGCGGTAGAATTAAATTCGTTTATGACCAAGAATTAACTCAGTATGTTCTTCAAATCGATATCACTCAAAACGGTGTAGGTATTAAAGATGCCTATGCGATGATTCGCGACCCGTGGATTAGAACATTTTCTTTAACTGGGGGCGTTTTCGATAGGCCCTTCGGCTATGAAATATCGCATCCTTCAGGTATGCGCGAAACGCCTGAGCGGTCGCGCCTTTTTCAAACACTCTTTCCGGGCGAAAGAGAATTAGGTGTTAAATTCGAAGCTAACGCCGAAGAAGGCGTGATGAGTTATATCAATATCAAAGCAGGACTATTCAATGGTGTACTACCGAACGCGAACGAGAACGACCGTAACAAAGATTTCATCGGAAGAGCCGGTTTAAAAATTCCTTTCGCCGAACAAGTGCTAGCCCTCGACGGCGGGCTTTCGTTGTATTTAGGTAAAGTAACTTCAACTTCAAAATATGTTTACAGCTTCGATGGTCAATCCATCATTCCAAAATACAATCTCGACTCATCTACCACAAATGTCGGAAAAAATTTTAACCGCAATTATTACGGAGTCGATTTCCAGTTGTATTATGATATTCAGGAGGTTGGAGGAATGTCCATTCGTACAGAATTTATTAGAGGTAAACAGCCGGGAACCGAGATATCCAATAGTTTCTACTACCCAACATCCGCCGATAAAACTCCAAAATTATACAATAGAAATTTTTATGGATGGTACATTAGTTATACCCAGAATATTGGTTTATCAAATCAGTTTGTTATCAAGTTCGATGTTCTTGACCCTAATGCAGATGTTGAAGGGAACGATATAGGAATTGTTGGAAGCTATTTAACAGTCGCCGATATTAATTACAGCACATTAGGAATCGGTTGGGTATATCACTGGGATATGAATGTAAAATTTATGATTTATTACGATATAGTCAAAAACGAAACAGTTAATGCCGCCGCCGATGGTGCGTTAGCTAATTTCAAAAGCGATGTTAAGGATAATGTCCTAACGTTGAGAATGCAATATATGTTTTAACAACCGGAAATTTTAAAAAAGGAGAAGAATATGTTTAAAAATTTAATGATAATCTTAACAATATTAGCATTCGGATTTATGATGCCAGGTGAAACTATTACTGTGAAAGGTTCAGATACGATGGTAATTTTCGGTCAGCGGTTGGCTGAAGAATATATGCTAAAAAATCCGAACGTAAGAATACAGGTAACAGGCGGCGGTTCAGGGACAGGAATTTCGGCGTTGATAAACGGAACAACCGATCTCTGCAACTCGTCTCGACCTATGAAGAAAAGCGAGAGAGAAAAATTGAAACAGCGGTATGCCACACTCGGTGTTGAAATAAAAGTTGCAAAGGACGGGCTTTCGGTTTACGTGAACGATACTAATCCTGTTCAAGAATTAACTTTGGAACAATTAAAAAATATTTATACCGGTAAAATTACTAACTGGAAACAAGTCGGCGGGCAAGATGCAAAAATAATTCTTTACAGTCGTGAAAATAATTCGGGCACTTATGTTTATTTTAAAGACCATATTTTGGAGGGTGAAGATTTTGTACCCTATGCTCAAAATATGCCCGGCACAGCAGCAGTTGTGAATGCTGTTTCAAAAGATAAGAATGGAATTGGTTACGGGGGTGCTGCTTACGGAAAAGGTATCAAATTCTTGAAAATTAAAACCGATGCAAAATCGCCCGGCTTTGAACCAACTCCTGAAAATATTAAATCCGGTGATTATCCAATTTCACGTTTCTTATACATCTATACACGCACAAAACCGACAGGTGAGATAAAAAAATATATCGATTGGATACTCAGCGACGAAGGTCAATCCATCATAATAAAAGTTGGATATTTTCCAATAAGATAAAATGACTACCGATAAAAATACATCGCCTTTGCTGAAACGCAGTTTTAATATATCTGAATTTTTAGCAGAGAATACGATTAAAGGGGTATCGTTCATTTCTTTCGCATTTATAATTTTGATATTTGTTTTTGTGTTCAGAGAGGCGCTGCCAATTTTCTTTCCAAAAGAAAAAGTTGAAGCGATTGAAGAAGAAATGACGCAGGAAACTTATGGTGAAGAATATCTCTCCGATTATTCAAAAGCTTTGAGCGAGAAACATGTAAAAGCCGAGTCGGTTGAAGAAGTTAGCGAAGAACATAGGGCTTCGCTGAATAATTTAATAGACGACGAGTGGCAGCCGGTTTCACGAAACCCAAAATATGGGCTGCTGCCGTTAGTGGTTGGAAGTTTAAAAGTAACATTGATAGCTGTTCTATTCGGGGCGCCCGTTGCAATCTTGGCTGCCTTATTTACAGCAGCATTTGCTAATAAAAAAGTTAAGGAATTGATCAAACCCACAATTGAAATGCTTGCAGGTTTTCCGTCGGTAGTAATCGGTTTTTTTGCCCTCGTAGGTTTGGCAACTTTTTTACAAAATCATTTTGGATACGAATACCGCCTGAATGCCTTTGTCGGAGGGATAGCACTTTCGTTAGCTGTAATTCCGATTGTTTACACAGTAGCCGAAGATGCGCTTTCTTCTGTTCCTAAAGTTCTTACCGAAGCAAGTTTATCGCTTGGAGCAACGAAGTGGCAAACAGCTTTGTTCGTGGTTCTACCTGCTGCAATTCCCGGAGTTTTTGCAGCGATATTATTAGGAGTTGGAAGAGCATTCGGCGAAACTATGATCGTGTTGATGGCAACAGGAAATGCTTCTCTGATGTCTATTAAACTATTCGAGCCGGTTCGAACGATGTCGGCAACGATTGGTGCAGAAATGGCTGAAGTCGTTTTTGGCGACACTCATTACAATGTTTTGTTTATGATTGGTTCGATACTTTTTATTTTCACATTCGTTCTGAATGCAATTGCCGAATTTTATGTTCGAAATAAATTAATGAAACGCATCGGAGGAGAATAGTGAAACTGCAACGGAAAATATCCGGTTGGCTTGTTGTGGGTGTAACTTTCCTATCCGCATTTTTAATTGTGGCAGCTATTGTTCTTATAATGTCCGATATAATTTTAGGTGGTAAAGATTTAATTAGTTGGGAATTTATAACCGGTGTTCCAACTGAGGGAATGACGGCGGGCGGAATATTTCCAGCAATTATCGGTACCGTATTGTTAGTCCTGATTATGTCGATTGTGGGTGTTCCGATTGGAACCATAACCGCAGTTTATTTAAGCGAGTATGCAAGTCGGAAATCAATTTTGACTCGCTTGGTCAGGTTTGCTGTGAATACACTTGCGGGAGTTCCTTCGATTGTCTTCGGTTTATTTGGACTTGGTTTTTTTATACAATTCGTTGGAACCGGGATGGATAATATTTTAACCGGTGGTGTTGAACTGCGCTGGGGTCAACCGAATATTCTATGGGCAAGTTTGACGATGGCGCTTTTAACTTTGCCGGTTGTAATCGTCTCGGTCGAGGAAACTATCCGTTCAGTTCCAAAAGATTTGCGCGAAGCGAGCTTGGCACTTGGTGCCACTAAATGGCAAACAATTTATAAAGTTGTTCTACCGAATTCATTGAACGGTATATTTACAGGAACAATACTCGCTGTTGGCAGGGGAGCGGGCGAAGTAGCGCCGATTCTTTTTACCGGAGTCGCATATTATCTTCCGCATTTGCCCGGCAGTTTGTCCGACCAATTTATGAATTTAGGTTATCACGTTTATGTTATGGCAACTCAATCGCACGATGTTGAAGCAACACTCGGAATCCAGTATGCTACTACACTCGTGCTTTTAGTCTTAACTTTTACATTAACTTTTGCAGCAATGTTTTTAAGATATAAAATCAGGAAAAGAGCAATCCACTAATGCCGATGAATCAAAATATAAAAATACGAACACAAGATTTAAATCTTTTTTACGGCAGCAAACAAGCTTTGAAGAATGTAACACTCGATATTCTACCGAACAATGTAACAGCATTGATTGGACCGTCGGGTTGTGGTAAATCGACTTTCTTGCGCTCGCTAAACCGGATGAACGATTTGATTGATAATGTGAAGACAAACGGTGAAGTTTATGTAGATGAAATAAATATTTACGATAAGAACATAAACGTAGTGGAGTTACGTAAACAGGTCGGTATGATTTTCCAAAAATCGAATCCGTTTCCAAAATCCATCTATGAGAATGTTGCTTATGGACCGAAGATAAATGGCATTCGTAATAAAAATATTTTAGATGAAATCGTTGAAAGAAGTCTTAAACGGGCAGCTTTATGGGATGAGGTAAAGGACGAGTTGAAAAAGAGCGGTCTGGCTCTTTCGGGCGGGCAGCAGCAGCGTTTGTGCATCGCTAGAGCGTTGGCAGTTGACCCTGAAATTTTGTTAATGGACGAGCCGGCAAGTGCACTCGACCCTTTGGCGACTGCAAAAATTGAAGAACTTATTTATGAATTGAAAGAAAAATATACTATTGTAATTGTAACTCACAATATGCAGCAGGCAGCCCGCGTAAGCGATCGCACTGCATTTTTCTATTTAGGCGAAATTATTGAGTACGATTTAACAAAAAAGATTTTCACGACCCCGTCGAAAAAACAAACCGAAGATTACATTACAGGTCGATTTGGATGAGCAACGTAATTCAATATTCGGAATTTGGCGTTCGATATTCGATATTCAACCGGATAAATTTCGGATTTTGGATTTCGAATCTGCCTTCTTCTCGTAACGAGGATTCGACGGACAAGTTGCGAATTTTTTCGCCAGTGGCGAATGTGCCTCCGGCACAGAATGATGAATTTGGATTTAGTTATCGGAATTTAAAGATTATTTTGTATCATTTTAATTTTGGATATTTTGAATTATACAAAGAAAAACGGAGCTAATATGCAGCGGCATTTTGAAATGGAATTAGAAGGTTTAAAAACGAACTTAATTAAAATGGCGAGCGTGGTTGAGGAAGCAGTCGGTTCAGCCCTCAAAGCATTTCTTGAACAAGATAAGCAACTCGCTAAACAAATTATTGAGGGCGATAAGCGAATTAATTCGCTCGAAATAGAAATTGATTTTGCTATCATCGACTTGCTGGCTTTACAGCAGCCGGTTGCGGTAGATTTGCGATTGATTCTTGCTGCACAAAAAATCAATAACGACCTTGAGCGGATTGGCGACCACGCGGTGAACATTGCTGAGTCGGCACTCACGATAGCTCAAACCGACGTCCAAGAGCCAATGCTAAACATTCCTAAGATGTGCGCGCTTGCTCAACACATGCTTCGCGATGCAATAGATAGCTTTATTCATAACGATCCTAAACTTGCACAGTCAGTTCTTGATAGAGATGATATTATGGACGATATGAATCGCAAAACAGCGAAGGACGTTATTGCTGTTATGAAAGATTCATGTGAAATGATGGAGGGCTGTTTACATCTTATGCGTATCAGTCACAATTTAGAAAGAGTTGCCGACCTTGCCACCAACATTGCTGAAGAGGTGATTTTTATAAAAGAAGCACGTTCCGTAAAACATGGGGCTAACAAATTATAATTTTTGCTTATCAGTAACGCAAATATTATATTCAAGCCAAGTTATGATAACGAAACAATTACGACTCGAAGACGACGACCTGATTCAAAGCGCCCGCACAGGTGATGAACGCGCTTTTACCGAGCTTGTTCGCCGTTATGAAGATATGATCTACAGTTTCTCGTACAAGGTTTGCAGGAACAAAGAAAAAGCTGAGCAGACACTTCAGGATACGTTTATCAACGTTTATAAAAATATTTCAAGTTTTAGAGGCGACTCAAAATTTTCAACCTGGCTTTACAGTATTGTTACGAACAATTGCATGATGAAACACCGCAAACGTAAGTTGGACGATTTGTGGATTTCGTATGATGAACCACCGGCTGAAGGAATGGAACCAAATGAATTCGCAGCGTGGGATCCGTCGCCCGCTGAATTATTAATGGATAAAGAATTACAAGAGAAAATGGATGCAGCAATTTTAAAACTTCCGCAAGAATATAGAGTCGTATTTGTTTTGCGGGATATTGAAGGTCGCTCGGCAGAAGAAACTTCAAAAATTTTAAAACTCTCCGTACCCGCAATTAAATCGCGTTTGCGGCGTGCTCGGGTTTTCTTACGTGATGAATTGAATAAATATTTAACTCAATGAAGATGACTTGTAAAAAGACATATCGTTATATATGTGAAAACTTAGATGCAAATCTAAATTCTCCGACCTGCCTCGAAATTAAAAAACATTTAGACGATTGTCCTGATTGCACTGCTTATTTAAGCACACTCAAAAAAACTGTTCTGTTATACAAAAATCAAAAAAGTCCAACATTATTAAAATCCACCCGAAAAAATTTGATGCTTTCATTAAATTTAAAAAAACCCTCAAAATCTCTTAAAAAGCGTAATATTTCGATCAAGTAGCTTTACACGGTTTTTCTTCTTTTGAAGCACATCACAGATATTCCAATCCCCCTAACCTGATATTGATTTTTAATGGGGAAATCATTAGAATTAAATAGAAATAACATATAATAACAATAGAAAGTAATTATTATGCGCCGTCTCCCGAGCGTTATTGTAATATACATAATAGCATTATCGTGCTGCATTTTTACGTCAGCATCTTACAGTCAAACCGATACTTTGACTATAGTCACTTACAACATTTTAAATTATCCCGGTTCAGATGCTACTATCCGAAATCCATTCTTCCGTCCTGTTATTCATTCCATGAAACCCGATGTGCTGATTGTTCAAGAGATGTTAAGTCAAACAGGAGTAACCACTTTCTTGAATGAAGTTATGAATAAATATCAACCTGGTCTCTACTCTACGGTTACTTTTAATGATGGGGACGATACTGACAACAGTTTTTATTATCGATCGGATAAGGTAACTTATATCGGTGCCCAGTACATCAACACAGCATTGAGGCAGATTGCAGAATATACATTTCGCCATACTAACAGTGGTGAAGTCATAAAAATATATTCACTACATCTTAAAGCCAGTGCGACCACGGATGATGAGAATAAGAGGCTTGCTGAAGTAACGATCTTGAGGAATCATATGAATGCCTTACCCGCGAATACAAATTTTATTGTAGGTGGCGATTTTAATATCTACAAAAGCACTGAACCAGCATATATCAAA
Organism: uncultured Ignavibacteriota bacterium; assembly: GCA_947085405.1. Taxonomy (GTDB): domain Bacteria; phylum Bacteroidota; class Ignavibacteria; order UBA10030; family BY39; genus JASEGV01. The sequence goes on along the minus strand of CAMTWO010000005.1, from coordinate 53,924 downwards.
TTAATAGGCAGTGAAGCTGATAACGATGGAAGGTGTTTCGACCCGAAAACTTTGACCGGTCTTTGGAACAATGGTACCTACGCAATCCACCACACACAATCGCCGCGTGTGCGATCATTTGGCGGCGGTGCAACCGGAGGCCTCGACGACCGCTTTGATATGTTGTTGAATTCGTGGAGTCTCACAGACAATCTCATTAGTGCATCCTACAAAGCTTTCGGTAACGACGGTAATCACTATAACGATTCAATTAACCGTCTCCCCAATACAGCAGTTCCCGATAGCGTTGCACATGGACTACATTATGCCGCCGACCATATACCTGTTGTTGCAAAATATGTTTTTCAATCTTTATCGGCTTTTAATTTATTAACTCCTGCTAATAATTCTATAGATCAATCAATCAGCGGTTTGTTAACCTGGCAAGCATCTACCGGTGCAACAGGTTATGATGTTTATTTTGGAACTACCAATCCACCCACCACAATCGTAAGCACGAATCAATCTGGCACTTCATATTCATACAGTGGAACCGCTTATAATACAACTTACTACTGGAAGGTTGTAGCAAAGAGCGGGAGTTTCACTCGCGAAGCAACTGGTTCACCTTGGAATTTTAAAACAATCGCATTAGCTCAACCGGGAAGTTTTAATTTATTATCACCAACCGACGGTGCAATCAATCAACCGCGATCGGGAAGTTTAACTTGGAGTTCCTCGTCTCAAGCTGCGGGTTATGATGTATATTTGGATACGCTGAATAATCCGTTGACGATAGTAAGTATAAATCAAACTGCCACCTCGTTTGAGTATATGAATTTAACATCTGGTAGAACATATTATTGGAAAGTTATTGCAAAGAATGCTACAGGAACGACTGTGGGTAGTGGCTCGCCTCGAAGCTTCACAATTGCGAATGTTCCTTTAGCACCTTCTAATGTTCATATAATCGATAAGTCGGATAACCGAATTTATTTAGGATGGGTTGATAATGCAAACGACGAGTTGGGCTACCGCGTTTACCGTAGGAACGGGCTTGCAAAATCAAATGTTAGCGGAGACCTTCCACCCAATACGACTGGGTTTACTGATACTCTTCTGTTGCCGAATACCCAATATACTTATGAGGTGTTAGCGTATAATTTGCAAGGTGAGGGGAATTATGCCACGGTTACAAGTTATACTTTAGCGATGAAGCCGGATATAAAAGACAAATTCACATACGGAACCACTTCGATTTATGTTGTAATTGATACAAAATTAAATCCAAGTGTAACTGAATATGCAATAAAAGTTACAAGCGACAGTTTAATTGATGCTTATGTTCAGAACGATGGAACATTAGGAATTGATCCTGTCTGGAAAACTTACACAGCTTGGAACGGGAATGCCGGAGTTCAAGTAGTTGGACTTAATCCTGCAACCGAGTATTTTATCAAGGTGCTGAGTCGGAATGCGGAAAATACTATTGATGCAACGGCTAATTTCAAAAATATTACAACAGGGACATTTTCGGTATCACAGAATGTGAATCAAGGTTGGAATTTGGTATCTATTCCAACTTTAAAATCTGATTTAAGAAAGGTGGTTGTGTTTCCTTCAGGCACCTCGCCTGCTTATGCTTTTTCAGGTGGATATGTTTTGAGAGATACACTCAACCAAGGTTCAGGTTATTGGTTAAAATTTCCTACGACTCAATCAATTGAGGTCAACGGGGATCCGTTAGAAAGCGATACGATTTATTTAACGACCGGATGGAATATAATTGGTTCTATCAGCACACCTGTAACGACAGGTAGCATTTTACAGGATCCATCTGGTCTTATAAGTTCAGTATTTTGGGGTTACGATAACGGATACACATCAGCCGAAAATATCGAACCGATGAAAGCTTATTGGGTGAAGGCAAACGGCTCAGGGAAAATAATACTGAATAGTGTTTCCAAATCAAATTCTAAAAACGCCACAACAGCTTCTCAGGTCACAGCGAATAAATTAACATTCAGCGATAAAACAGGCAAACAGCAGGTTTTATTTTTTGGAAACGAAGTTAATTTGCCTCTCGATAAATTTGAATTACCACCCATCCCACCTGCCGATGCCTTTGATATTCGATTTGAATCAGGACGTACAGCGGCTTTAATCAATGATCATAAAAAACAAAACATATTATTACAATCTTTATCGCTTCCGTTGTATCTTGAATGGGAGATTACGGATAACGCGATTTACAGAATTACTGATCGGCAAGGAAATTCCGATTATGAATTGAAAGGTACAGGATCTATTTCTATTAACGACGAATTGTTAAAATCGATTTCTTTAGAGCGACTTGCTGGTGCCGCTCAAAGTGGAGAAATAACAAACTATGCTTTGATGCAGAACTATCCCAATCCTTTTAATCCGTCAACGATGATTACTTATCAGATACCGTCTGGTAGTTTCGTTACACTAAAAGTATATGATATTTTGGGGCAGGAAGTTGCAGTTGTTGTCGATAAATTTCAGGAGTCGGGCAGTTACAGCGTTGAGTTTGATTCCCAAAATTTATCCGGCGGAATGTATTATTATAAATTACAAGCCGGTACTTATACCGAAATCCGTAAAATGATTTTATTAAAATGATGGCTCCCAAAATATTTATCTTTCTTTTTTTTATAGTTTCACTTTCAGCGTGCAATAAAAAAAGTAACATAGAATATTTAGTCCCTGAAAAACTTGCTGGAATGGATTTACATCGAACCTTAGATAATAAGGAAGCCGAGCAAAATGTAAATCAATTACATAATAAATTTGTTTCTGGCACAGAAAACATCGTCGCGTTTTATGAGAATGATGATACTAAGTGCGAGGTATATATTTCTACATTTCCGGATACGTTAAAGGCGCTCGATGTTTTTCATAAGATGATGCGTGGAGTGAGGCAGGATACTTCGGTTTTTACACATTTTACCCCTCGAGTTATCGGCGATCAAGGTATAATAATGTTGTTAGGAATGGGGCGTGTTCATTATTTTTTTACAAAGGGAAAAGAAGTATATTGGCTACAATCTGACCAGGGAAAAGCGGAAGAAGCTATAACAGAATTGGTGAATTCAGAATAACCATTGATTATTAAAACCGAACTTCGTATATTTCAACGGCAAATTCCAAAATTTCAGAAGTTAGCAAACAAGGTGCTGCTAACTTCAAGGAAATTTTGAGAATCCCGCCGTAATGAAATTTAGGCGGGATGGATAGATAAAATTAAATCGCGCCAGTAGCTTCCAAAATTTCATAAGTTAGCAAATGAAATGCAGCTAACTTATAAGAAATTTTGAGAATCCGCCGAAGTGAAACAAAGGCGGATCAATAAAATAAAACACACGCGCCAGTAGCTCAACTGGATAGAGCATCAGCCTACGAAGCTGAGGGTTAGGGGTTCGACTCCCTTCTGGCGCACAAAGGTTTTTATGGTCGCAAAAAAAGAGAAAAACAAAGATAAAATTCTGATTGTTGATGACGAAGAAGCCCTGCGGATGTTATTAGCCAGTTGTCTTAATGATGCCGGGTTCGTAACAGCAGAAGCCCCGAACGGTCTCGAAAGTCTGAAAATAATCAATTCGTTTAATCCCAATCTGATAATCCTCGATGTTCACATGCCCATATTAGATGGCTTCAAGACTGCTGTAGAAATCAGGAAAATCAAAGCATTCTCGAAAACTCCGATCGTATTTCTTACGGGAGCAAGTACTCATGAAGCCCTTCAAAAAGGATTTGAATCGGGGGGTGATGAATTCCTCAATAAACCTATCAACACCGACGAACTTTTAATAAGAATCAGGGCACTGTTAAGGATGTATCATGCAGAAAGGGAAGCTGAAAATTTATACCGGAATTTTCAGTATCTGTTAGTTCAGGACTTTTTAAATTATTCAACCTCGGTAAAACTTCCGCTGTTGATGCTGACGGATGAATCAACAGGTCCTCTGAATGAACAGCAAAAGGAGATAATACAATTAGCAATAAGTGCACTCGATGAACATATCGGACTTCTACAGGAATCGGCAGTCGTTGCCAAATTTGATCCTCAAAGTATTACCTTGAAACGGGAGAGAGGCAACATTATTGAGACTATTAACCAAAGTATTTCTAATCTCGATTCAGTGATCAAGAAACAAAAGATCAATTTAAACAGATCTTTCTGCAAGGAAGATATACAATTCGAGTTCGATTCTTATCAATTAATGCAATCTGTGCAATTGTTAATCGGGCATGCTGTTTCGCAAACCCCTTTTGGTGGCGATGTTAATGTAGTTGTCGAGTTGCATCAGGACTCGGACATAGCTTATCTAAAATGTTCTGTTGAAGATTCAGGTGATCCTATAGATCCGGAAGAACTTAATTTAATAGTCGATCGCTTTGAGCAGGCAAGAGTGAATAAAATAGTGTTGAACAAAAATTTGTCGCTTACAATCTGTAAAATGATTATCGAAGCCCACGGTGGAAAATTCTGGGCTGAAAATAGTGAACGTATAGGAAATTACTATATATTCACTCTCCCAATTTTACCTTAATTTATTTAGGAGCAATTTAAAATGTCAGAGCAATATTTATCTTCTACAATTTTAATAGTCGATGATTCAGATTTTATACGAACTATTATGACAACGTTATTTAAGAAAGAGGGGCTGACTAAAATATTTACTGCAGCCGATGGAGTATCGGCAGTTGAAAAATTTAAACAGTTGAATCCCGACCTTGTAGTTTTGGATATAATGCTTCCGAAGAAAAACGGGATGGATGTTTTAGAGGATATTATACACATCAACCCGAAGGCGCGGGTAGTTATGATTTCATCACTTGCTAGCGCGGAAAATGTAGCTGCCGCAAAAAAAGCGGGGGCACTTTATTATTTTGTAAAACCATACGATAATCAATTCTTTTTAAATATTGTAAAAGAGATATTAAGCAATAGAGGAGAGAACTAATATGATATGTGAATCGTGCAATACCGAAAACAACATAAACCGGCTATTTTGCAATAATTGTGGAAAAACGCTGCCAACTCAAAGGCATGCCTGCGGTTTTGTTAATTACGAAAAAGATATCTACTGTGGAGGTTGCGGAATGCTGACAAAAGCAAGTACGGAAGGCATTCAAAATTCTAATCATAAAAAATCAACGCAAGGTTTGTTCGTTGGCGAAAAATTTTCAGAGGAAGATATCAAATCAATTTTAGAAGAAAACGACTTTAGAATGAAAGAAAAAAAATATACACTTTCGCAATCTGATATTGATTCAATGTTCAAAAAATCATAACTTGAAAGGGCTCGTTCATGCTGTATGATGAAGATGTAACGTTAGCTAAAAATTTGTTCGCTTTAAATATAATCGACAAACTCAAACATGATAAATTTTTAAAGCTTCTCAAAGAAACCCATACACGAGGCTGTGCTGAAGTTTTAGTTGATGAAATCGGAGTTGCCGATGAAATCGTTCAGCAAAGCATTGCAACCACTTTTGATATTCCGGAAATCGTTATCAACGAAGGGCATATTACCTTGAAGGAGCCGTTGTTATCTCATTCAACCTGTATGAAGTATCGTATCATTCCACTGACTTTAACAGGAATGGAGTTGACCGTTGCTTTTGTTGACCCGCCATATAAACCACTGATTGATTTATTAAAACAAGAATCCAAGCGTGTCATCATACCTATCGTAATTGCCTTAGCCAATTACCGAAATCTTGTTAAAAGCAAAGGAACCAAGGTTGAAGAAATCAAAACGCTAACAAGCAGATTTAATATCGAACAATTTGATATGAAATTGATAGGCAAAGATAAAGTTATTGAAGCACAGAAAAACGGAAAGTTACCACCCTTCGATGTTTTGGTTGAAGAGATTATAATACGAGCTCTAAAAAATGATGCTCACGACATTCACTTTGAACCGATGGAGAACGAGTTGCGGGTGCGAACCGACAAGTTCGGTGTGTTAGAAAGACTTATATCGCTTCCTCGAGAATTCAACGAGAATTTTGCTAACATTTTTAAAACAAGAGCCGACCTAAATGCTTTTGAAAAACGCAAACCGCAAGAGGGTGGATTCTCGGCTAATATCGGAACCCGGCAAGTTGATCTCAGAGTCAGTATATTGCCGTCGGTTTATGGCGAGCGAATTGCTCTTCGACTATTTGTTAAAACTACCTCGATTCGGCCTATAGAGGATATAGGTTTGTCCAGCAGAAATTTGGAAAAACTCCTTTATCTAATCAGTAAACCAAGTGGATTGGTTTTAATTACTGGTCCCGCGGGCAGTGGTAAGAGTACAACTTTATATTCTGCAGTAAACGAACTTGATGTTGCAGAAAAAAATATATTAACAGTTGAAGACCCGATTGAATTTAAGCTCGATTTTGCTACACAGGTGCAGGCTGGTGCCGAAAAATCGTTCGGTTTTGCCGAAGCTTTAAAATCAATTTTGCGACAGCGACCAAATGTTATTTTAATAGGTGAAATACGAGACGTTGAAACCGGAATTGTAGCTGCCGAAGCTGCGCTAAATGGAAACTTAGTTTTGAGTACAATGTTATCGAGCGATGCTATCGGAACTATCCCACGCTTACTCCAATTTGGTATCCCATCCTATTGGTTAGCACCTACTCTGTCTGGAGTTGTGTATCAGCAGTTAGTCCGAACTATTTGTCCCGATTGCAAACAATCCTACAAACCTTCCAATGAAGAATTACGCAGGTTAGGCATAACCGATTATACATCTGACTTAATTTTTTATAGAGGGCAGGGCTGTAAAACATGTAACTCCAGCGGCTATTTTGGCCGTACCGCAATTCACGAGTTGCTTACAATAGATGACCTTTTAAGAGATTTAATCTACCAGAATGCACCACTTACGAAGTTGAAAGAAGCTGCTCTTCTTAATGGCTTCAGAACAATACGGTATTCAGCAATTCGAAAAGTATTGTTAGGCAATACTACCTCTTCCGAAATATTCAGAGTTCTTGGATAAATATGCAAAGTATTGTAAAATATTTGCTCCTAACATTTCTCGTAATTCCAAACGCTATTGGGCAAAGCGGCGATTTGTTGGCTTCCTCTATTTCACTCGATTCGCTTCTTAATATCAAAATTAGTGCGGCATCCAAATATTTACAAACGACAAGCGAAATTCCCGGTTCCGTTACGATAATTACTTCGGATGAAATTAGCAGATATGGATATCAGGAACTATCTGAAGTATTGAATAGTATCAAAGGATTTTACATCAGTTACGACCGTAATTACAGTTATCTTGGTGTGCGCGGCTTCAGCAGACCTACCGATTACAACAACCGTATTTTGCTTCTATTGAACGGACACAGCTTGAACGAAAATATTTACGGTTCGGCATATATCGGAACTGAATTAGGAATTAATTTAAAAAGTGTAGAACGTATTGAAATTGTACGAGGTCCAAGTTCTGCCCTTTACGGAAGCAATGCAATGTTTGCTGTAATCAATATTATTACAAAAAAAGGGAATGCTATCGACGGGTTACAGGTTGATGCTGGGATCGGAAGTTACCGGAATCTTCAAGCTGCCGCACGCTATGGTAAATTGTTCGATAATGATTTAGATGTTTTTGTCTCAGGCAATTTCGGTGATATTAAAGGTGAAGATCAATTCTATCCTGAATATAACAACGGAATTGCTAACAATTTAGACTGGGATAAATTTGTTGGATTCACATCATCGTTGAAATACAGCGATTTCACTATATTCGGAAAATTCTCATCCCGAAAAAAGGGGATTCCTACAGGCGCCTACGATATTGTTTTTAATCATCCCGAAGCATATACTTTGGATGAGTACCAATTTATTGAATTGAAATACGAGAACGATTTTGATACCGATAAAAGTGTTTTACTCCGAACCTACTACGATAACTATCACTATTTCGGGGCGTACCAATACGATGTAATTGCTAATGACGAGAGTAAAGGGAGTTGGCTTGGAGCCGAAGCACAACTGCGTTGGGACCTCACAACATCGAATAGATTAATCGCAGGTATCGAGTATAAAAACAACACACGCGCTATTTTTAAATACTGGAATCCAAATACTATATTTTTCGACGGAAATTTCCCTTCGTCTCTAACTTCATTCTATCTACAAAACGAATATCAAGCGACTGATAATTTATCGCTTACGTTAGGATTACGATTGGATAAGTACTCAATTTTCAAAATGTTTACTTCGCCACGCGGTGCTATAATTTACCACGCAGCACCGACCTCCACTTTTAAATTCCTCTATGGCGAAGCATTCCGGATTCCGAATGTTTATGAAGTAAATTACCACGACCCTTATTCCGAGTTCAAACGCAGCGATAATTTAAAATCCGAAAAGATTGCAACCAGCGAGTTAATATGGGAACAAAGGATGGGCGATGAAACATTCGGCTCAATCTCCTTATATCGTTACGACATGAAAAATTTAATCGATACCAAAATTGACACTACCGATTCTTTCAAATATTTTGGAAATGTCGATAACATAAGAGCAATCGGTTTAGAGATCGGAATCAATACGCGAACAAAACAAGACTTGAATTACTATATCAATTATTCTTTACAAAGCACAAAAAAATCAGGAATCGATGAGAAACTCACAAATTCGCCTGAACATCTGATTAAGTTTGGTATAAATTTTCCGCTCTTTGAATATTTTTACGCCGGTACAGAAGTTCAGTGGGAAACTGAACGTTTAACAGTTTATAGCACGAAAACCGAACCTTTTTTATTATCCAACCTAAATATTAAAACAAAGCCGTTGTTTAACCGGCTCACAGCTTCGTTTTTAGTAAGAAATTTATTCGATGCCGATTACAAACATCCAGGTGGATTCGAACATCGTCAAGCCGGTATTAAACAGAATGGAAGAAATTATATCGCTTCGTTAGAATATAAGTTCTAAAAATCTTGAAACACTTTTTTTATATACTAATTTCAATTTTACTTTCTTGCGGTTTTGCATTTACACAAGAGATGCCTGTCCCTGTAGAAATTCAAATTCCTTTGTTCAAAAAAATACTTACATTCGACCGGAATCTAAAAACCCGTGCAGGGAACGATGTAGTTATCGGCGTACTCTTTCAAAAAGGTTTTAAATTATCGGCCGATGTAAAAAACGAATTCATCAGCGTAGCTACACGTACGCAGGATTCTATCGATGGTTTACCTGTGCATATTGTTGCTTTGGAATATTCCGATGAACCTAATCTCAAAAACAATCTATCGAAACATAATATCGATATATTGTATATCACTCCGATGCGTGCAATCGATTTTAAAATGGTTACTCAACTTAGCCAAGTACACAAGATTTTAACAATTACCGGAGTTCCTCAATATGTTGAAGATGGCATTTCTATCGGACTGGATATAAAAGCCGATAAGCCGCAGATCATAATAAATTTACAATCCACAAAAGCTGAGGGAGCAGATTTCAGTTCAAAGCTATTAAATTTAGCCAAGGTCATTAAATAATTTTAAGTATAGTAACCGATGTTCTTTAATAAGATTCAAAAATATTTTACTAACCCTTCACTCCGAACTAAACTCATCTTATCAAGTTCTTTTTTAGTAACGGCAATTTCGGTTTTTATTTTCATCTATTTTCCTTCTGAATTTGAAAAGCAAGCTACAAAAGCTATAGTTGATAAAGTGAATAGCATAGCAACGATGACTGCTTTCAGTATAAGTCCGGCTTTGTTTTTTAACGATACACAAACAATTGAAGAAACTTTTCAAAGTGCAAAGCAAGTTAAGGATATAGTGTATATAGCTTTGCGTGACGACTCGGATAAAGTGCGTTATGCTTACAACTTAGCGGATATTGAGAGAAATGTTTTTAAACAAAATGTAAACGGAAGCCGCATCTCGGAAGATGGAATGATTTATGAAACAACAGTCCCAATATATCATACCGAAAAAGTAATAGGAAATTTAACAATCGGGTTTTCACTTGCAGCTCTCGAATTTGAAGTCGAAAAAAGCCGCGATGCTATTACATTTGTATCGCTGGGAATTTTTCTCGGTAGCTTGTTTATCGTGATTGGTATCAGTTCGTTTATAACACGACCGCTCCGTTCGATGGTGCAAACCGTCGAAAATATTTCGTCGGGGGATTTGCGGAGCCGGGCAACAATTATTTCGGATGATGAGGTCGGACAGCTTGCAAAATCGTTTAACCTGATGGTCGATAAATTATCAGCCGCTCTTGCTAAAATCGAAAACGCAAACAGATCGCTTGAAACCAAAGTTGACCAACGCACAAAAGAATTACAGTCAGAAATTATCGAGCGGAAACGCATCGACAAAGCTTTGCGTGAAAGCGAAACAAAATTAAGAAACATTATTGAGCACAGCACAAACCTTTTCTATTCGCATTCTGTCGATCATGTGTTAACTTATATCAGTCCCCAATCAAAAACGTTTTTCGACTACGAGCCTGAAGAAGCGATGTTTAACTGGACTAAACTTTTAACAGATAATCCGGTTAATTTAAAAGGAATACAGCTTACACAAAAAGCTATAGATACCGGAAAAGTCCAACCCTCATATCAGGTGGAAGTTGTGGGTAAATCAGGCAGAAAAATTTGGGTCGAAGTTCACGAGGCACCTGTTGTGCGCAACGGGAAAACAGTAGCTATAGTAGGTTCTCTTACCGATATATCGGAGCGTAAGAAAGTTGAAGAATTTTTCCACAAGTATGAATTTATTGTAAATGCCTCTCCCGATTATATGACTTTGGTTGATAAAGATTACAGGTATGTAGCTGTTAATAATTCGTACTGTGATGCTCATAAAAAAAGCCGTGAAGAAATTTTGGGTAGGACGGTTTCTAATATCTGGGGTAAAATTGTTTTTAATTCAGTACTCAAAAAGAATTTCGATGCAACTTTTAACGGAACTACAATTAATTACAAGACTTGGTTTGAATTCCCTAATACCGGCATACGTTATTTTGATGTTACACACTCGCCTTACAGAGATTCAAACGGAAACATTACTCACGTTGTTGCAGTATCGCGCGATATTACCGAAAGATGGAAAGCAGAAGCCGAATTGATACAAAGCGAAGAACGATACCGAAATTTCTTCGACGAAGACTTAACCGGCGATTTTATATCCAACTCCGAAGGTAAAATTATTGACTGTAATGCTGCATTCGTTAAGATATTCGGGTTCGCTTCGATTGATGCTGCTTTGAACAGCAGTTTGCAAAATTTATTTTATAATGAATCAGAGTTCCAAAAGTTTTTAATTCGACTAAAAAGTTCTAAAAAAATTGAATACATGGAACTGGAACTGCGGCGGGTTGATGGTAGAATTCTGCACACCGTACAAAATGTGATAGGCGATTTCGATGCCAATGGAAAATTGTTAACAATTAAAGGTTACATCTTCGACGATACAAAACGGAAACTCCTCGAAGGGCAATTGCTTCAAGCCCAGAAAATGGAAAGTTTAGGAACTTTAGCAAGCGGCATTGCCCACGACTTTAACAACATATTAGCTATCGTGTTGGGTTATGCCTCGCAAATGGAGTCGGATGAATACGTTAAGAAAAATTTCCTCAAAAATGTAAAAGCCATTGCCGAAGCTGTCCAACGCGGATCGGGTATGGTGAAGCAATTACTAACATTCTCCCGCAAAACCGATTTACAAACTACTGTCATCTCTCTTAACAGCGTCATTGAAGAATTTGTAAAACTATTGAACGAAACATTCCCGAAAACAATTGAAATTCAAATTGACCTCGATAGAAGTATTCCTGCAATCCGGGCTGATATCAATCAGGTGCATCAGATTTTATTGAACCTCTCACTCAATGCTAAAGATGCGATGGATAAAGGCGGGGTTTTAAAAATTTCAACCAAGCTTGTATCGGCTGAAATGCTTACAAAAAAATTTACTAACGTCGGTCAGGAAAAGTACGTCTGTATTAGTGTAAGCGATGCAGGACACGGAATGGAGGAGGAGACGCGTTTACGTATATTTGAGCCCTTCTTTACGACTAAAGAAATTGGCAAAGGAACCGGTTTGGGGCTTGCCGTAGTTTATGGTGTTGTTCAAAGTCATCATGGCTTTATTGATGTCGAGAGCGAAGCAGGAAGCGGCACTACTTTTAACATTTATTTGCCGGCTTACACTATCAACTCGATTCCCGATGATGCAGAAATTCAAGAACAGGAATTTTTACAACAAGGTACTGAAACTATATTAGTTGTTGAGGATGAACTGATGCTGAGCGATTTGGTAAAAGAGATTCTACAGGAGCGCGGCTACAAAGTATTGACCGCCTTCGATGGCGAAAGTGGAATTGAAATGTTCAAAAAATTTCAGAATGAGATTGCTCTTATACTTTCCGATATCGGTTTACCGAAGATGAGCGGCTGGGAAATGTACAACAACATCAGGAATATTGAACCTGATGCTAAAATTATTTTTGCAAGCGGTTATATCGACCCGCTGATAAGATCGGAAATGTTCAAAATCGGTATAAAAGAAATTGTTCAAAAACCTTACGACCCGATTCAGGTTATACGAAAAGTACGTGAACTGATCGACTTTAAAGATGTGTAACCACAAAATGATTGCCGAAAAAAGATACGAACACTGGATGGAATTTGCTTTGAAGGAAGCTATTAAAGCTTACGACAAAGATGAAGTGCCGATTGGTGCGGTAGTAGTTTTTCAGGATAAAATAATCGGGAGGGGATATAACCAAACCGAAACTTTGCAAGACCCTACAGCCCACGCCGAGATGATTGCAATAACTGCTGCTGCCGGTTATTTAAAATCGCGCCGGTTGGAGGGATGCGAAATGTTTGTAACGCTTGAGCCATGTGCGATGTGTGCCGGTGCAATTGTTTTAGCACGAGTCCCGCTTCTGATTTTTGGCGCTTACGATGCCAAAGCCGGGGCTTGCACATCGCTTTATACAATTACGAACGATACTCGCCTCAACCACCGCGTTCCTACAAAAGGGGGAATTTTAGAAGAAAAATGCGGTAGTATTTTGAAGGAGTTTTTTATAAATAAACAGAGGAAGTAACAATATATTACAACAAGCTTGCTTCTTATATAATTTGTAAGTATTATTTAAAAGATATTAAGATTACTATGAGTAAAATTAAAATAAAACAAGAAAAACAGTCCAAAAATGTTTATCGTCAGCGAATTATTGAGGCTATAGTTTACTTTTCGAATAAAGTTAAAAAGCCCAATAAAACTGTTATTTATAAAATGTTAGCAACTTTAGATTTCAGACATTTTGCAAAAACAGGATTTCCCGTTACAGAATTGGAATATGAAGCCTATAAGCGTGGACCGGTTCCAGCCAAACTACACAAAGAAATAACGGTTGGTAAGGATGTAATATTACCCAAAGATTTCGCCGAGGCGCTCATTTGTATGAAATCAGAATACGGAAAAACAGATGGTAGCATCGGAACTGAATTTATTTTTAGACCTAAGCGTAAACCCAACCTCGAAATATTCACACCTCGACAAATAGATATAATGCAAGAGGTTGTTGATATATATTTAGAGGCAAATGCTAGGATGGCTTCCGATGCTTCGCACGAAAAAAATACACCATGGTATATTACTGTAAAGTTAATGGGTAAGGAAGGAGAATTGATAGATATGGTTGAGACAATCAAATTAGAGAAACCCATTGCTAAAGAGATTATTAGGAAAAAATTGGAGGAGAAGATGGCTATGGTTTACAATTATGCTCACCCTGACAGAGGATAATTTGAATTTTGGAATTTATACGGGGTGAAATACTTTACGACAAATTTTTTTATTATTCCAAAGCCAAACAGTATTGTGATAAATTACTGTTAGTTCTAAATAAAGATCACGTTGAAACTGAAGATCTTGTAATTATACCTGCCACAACAAATCAAGATGTTTCCTTGTTAAAACATGGTTGCAACGAAAGTGAAAAAGTATTTTACTTTGAGAAAAAAATTGGATTTTATGACCCTCCTACAGTTTTACAATTTGAGTATATTGAAGTTATAGATGTCGAGAAATTGGAAGGCAGAATAAGACGAAGAGAAATTGAACGAAAAGGCAAAATAATTAATGCCGAAGAGTTCGGGCAAATAATAAATTGTCTAAAACGATTAAAGGATGATATTCGTTTAGATGCTCAAAAGTTAATCTTCTAATTCTATTCTTCAAATATCCTCGTTCGTATTGTGATTTGTCCGCAGAAGTTTTAAGCAACGCAATAACTTGCCCAATATGCCTCTTTTTGACCCATCCCTGAATAACAAATTATATTGATATCTAAAAACGGATTTTGGCAATTTTAAAAGATTTTTTTATCAAAAATATAAGAAAAAACAATTGATTTAATTGTATATATTACTTATATTCTCTGTGTCATCAGGCGATAATCGCCTCCCGAGTTTTTATAGTTCTATATCATGTTTCTAACAGAAAATTAAATAACATAATTCTATAATATTAAAGAACGTAAGAAACGTAAAACGTTTTAGAACGTTCTAAAGGAGATTTAGATATGAAAAAATTAATTCTATTATTTACAATTGTCCTCATTGTTGGCTTGGCACTAAGTACTACAGCTTGGGGACAATTAATCACTACCGATAATTTTAATTATCCAGACAATGCTTTGTTAACAGCCAATGGATGGATAGCTCATAGTGGCACCACAAATTTTATCACTGTTGGGGCTTCAAATGGTCTAACTTATTCGGGGTATTCAGGTTTAACGGGAGTTACCGGTGCCGTAGAAGGCAATGCAGCAAAATTATTTAATACTGGTGAAGATGTTTCTAAAATATTTACACCAGTCACCTCTGGTACGATATATTATTCTGCTCTTGTTAAAGTAACAACCGGAACAGCAGGTTACTTTTTACATATTGGAAATAATCCCACAACATTTGCGGCAAGAGTTTATGTTAAACCATCTGCTACTTCAGGTAAAATAAATTTCGGAATTTCTAATGCCAATACCGCTTCATACGCTGCTACTCCCACAGATTTCGATCCTTTAACTACGTATTTGATTATCGTGAAATATGATGTTTCGACTACTGGTGGTGTAAGTCTTTGGGTAAAAGCCTCAGGAGTTCCTACTACTGAGGGAGATGCGGGAACACCAGAACATACATTCTCTGGTTCAGGACTAGCGACAATAGAAAGAATTTGTTTACGCCAATATGACGCGAACCAAAAAATAGAAGTTGACGGTATAAGGGTAGGATCATCATGGGGATCAGTATTTCCAGCCACAGGTGTAAATCAACCCCCTTCAATCTCAAGTCTTTCCCGTGTTACGTTTGTACCTGCAACAGGTGGAACAAATAACATACAAGCTACTATCACTGACGACGGAGTAATAACATCTGCAAAATTAGCTGTCCGTGTTAATGGCGGTAATTACGATTCATCACTTACAATGGCAGTCCTCTCCGGCGCAACATATCAGGCAGTTATACCTGCGAGTAAGCATGTAGCAGCGGGAGATTTAGTTGAATATTTTGTAACTGCAATCGACGATTCAGGGGCATATACTTCTACTGCAACTTCACTACAAGGTTATTTTGTTGGCGATGCACCAATTTCATCTATAAAATCTAAGACACTTACGTCTGTTGCCGGTTACGGCGCACGAATAAACGGAACGCTCAATATAGCAGCAAATATATTTTCAACCGGTTCAAGCTATCTTCAGGATGCAACCGGTGGTATGCGAATTTTTATGACCGGTATGCCATCTACACTACAAGCTGGAAGGAATGCAAAAGTCGAGGGAACGGTGGCTGCACGTTTCAACGCGTTCCAATTAACAACTCCAAACTTTTCGTTTGTGGATACGAGTCTTGGTACCTCAACGATTACACCTGTAACAATCACACTCTCACAAACTCAATCTGCTTCAAATATTAATGAGGGTAGAGTTGTAAAAATTGTCGGTATGAGGACAGACTCAACAGGAACGTTCGCAGCGGGTAAAACTTATAATTACCGCGAAGCTGACAACGATACGATGTCGGTGTATATCGAAAGTAATGGCACTGCAAATACAATAGTCGGCAAATCAATTCCTACTATTCCAATTGATGCAGTCGGTGTGCTTGCATACTTTAACACATTCTTAGAAATTAAACCGCGTAGTGCAGAAGATTTTGGACTGTCTGGAGCAGATGGTTCTGGTACAGCTACAATTACACCAACCTCACGTTTAATAAATTTAACAGCAGTTGCAGAAACTTTAACAGTTACAGGGAATGGCATTAACACACTCGAAGGTGTAAGTGTTACAATACCATCAACATGGACGTGGACTAACACCAATTCGTATGCTATATCGGGGACCGGATTTAGCGGTGCAACACCTGCGGTATCTGGAGACGGTTCTGTCGGGAATCCATACATCATTACAATAACAGGTGCAGCAGTTACAAATGTTAATACCGGAATTGTAAGAATCTTCAACCTCAATACACCTGCTTCAGGTGAGCTTACAACTTTCACTACTAAAACTCGTGGGGCTGGTGGAGTTCTTACCGCAATCGCAACATCACCCACAGTGAATGTTACAACACTTACTTATGAAGCTATCGCGTCTGGTAACTGGAGTAATCCTGCAACTTGGTCGGGTGGAATTGTTCCTGGTGCGAGTGATAATGTTACAATGACTACCTTGAATGTTGTAGTTACCGTCGATATTCCCAATGCCGTATGTAATAATTTGACGATGACAGGGACCGGAACTGCTGTAAATTCAGGACCACTACTTCAATTCGAACCGACCGGTGTCCGACAACTCACTGTTAATGGTAATTTCACACTATCCGGTGGCTCCGGAGGTGGTCTAGGAACTGATAGGGGCGGGCGACCGAAATTAGATGCGAACGGCAATCCTGATGCAACACTGGTCTTTATGAAGAATGTCTCGACCACATCCAGTAATACAACCCTCAACGCAAATGGGGGCTTGAATATGAACGAAGGAACCGTGAAATTATTAGGTGCAACAACAGATTCGTTGAAAAATGGAGCCGGGCTGCGATTGGGTAACCTAATTATAGGTGATGGAATTGCTGCAAAAACATTCGTGTCATTCCCTTCTACATACTCGCGTGTTGGTGTAAAGAGTATTACCATAAAATCGAATAGCTCGTTAATACTTGGGAATCCAGGTTCCAACAATACTAATACTTTTGGAAATTTTTCAGAAATAGGTGTTGTAATGTTAACCGGTGGTGTTACTGTTGAAAGCAATTCAAATTTAATAGTCAGCAACGCAACAACTCCCGTCCAAAGCGCCTTTATAAACATTAAGAGCGGTGGTTTAACAAACAACGGCACATTGAATTTAAAATCACCAGACGGTTCACGCAAATATAACGTTGCTTTCGGTGGCTTAACTGCCGATACCTCTGCAGTTAAACAAACTTTTGGTGGATCAGCATCGGGTATTTTTGCCAATGTAACTGTTGGCAGAACCGATACCCAGTTAGATACACTTCTCATCACACGCAGTATGCAAGTTGATACGATGTCGGTTTGGGATTTGATTGAAGAATCAGCCGGGAACACAGTAGTCGGTTTGGTTCGTACTACAAGAACAGTTACCCAAGGTGTTAACAACACATTCGGTGGAATTGGTATTGAGATTAATGCTGCTGGTGCGGAGCCCGGTTCAACAGGAGTTGAACGGATTACAGGTGTTGCTCAAACAGGAAATAGTAAATTATCCATACTTAGATATTTTAACATTAACCCAACAGTAAACACAGGATTGAATGCAGCATTTGTATTTAAATATGATAACACAGAATTAGCAGGTCAAACTGCAAGCACATTGCAACTCTTCCAATCGAATGATGCCGGGTTGAGTTGGACTGAAAAAGGTGGAGTTGTGAACACAACTGCAAGAACAATTACATTGTCCGGTGTTAACGACTTCGCACGCTGGACTGCCGCTGATGCAAACAATAATATTGGTGGTGCGTTCGGTATTGCTGTAGCCGCTGGTTGGAATATGGTTTCAGTGCCCCTTACAGTTACCGATTACCGTAAATCGATTTTATTTCCAACTGCAACTTCATCTGCCTTCTCCTACGATGCGGGATATAAAACTAAGGATACATTAGAAAATGCCGTTGGTTATTGGCTGAAATTTCCACCATCCTCACAAAGAGTTCCGATGTCGGGTGGCCCACGTACTATCGACAGCGTATCTGTTCTTGCCGGCTGGAATATGATTGGGTCGCTAACGTTACCATTCCTCATAAATAAAATTACATCAAGTCCCGGTGTCGTAGTAACTTCGAAATACTACGGCTATCAAGGTGGGTATCAAAATGCTGATACTATTGTACCGGGTAAAGCATACTGGGCAAAAGTTAATACTGCTGGTAAGCTTTATTTTAACATGCCTGTTGCATTAGGGAAAGAAGTAAGCGAAGCATCATATAATTTGGACGGGTTGAACTCGATTACAATTACCGATGCTGTTGGTTCGTTACAAACTCTATACTTCGGCTCAAAGAATGATGCTAATTTCCCGGTTGAATACTTTGAACTACCACCACAGTCGCCATCGGGTATTTTCGATGTTCGTTTCAAATCGCAGCGTTCTGTCGAAGTTCATCCAGCAGTGATTGAAAAAACAGCATCGTATCCCATCACAATTTCTTCGGCAGTTTATCCGATAACTATAAGTTGGAATATGGAAAATGCAAACTCGGCAGTTTATGAGTTTTCAGAAATAGGCGACAAAAATTCAAATGCGGTTACACTTTCAGGTTCAGGTAAAGTAAAAATTTCAGATGAAAATGTAAAAGCCATACAAATTCAAGTGGGCACAAATGGAATACTGCCTCAGGAATTTTCGCTCGGACAAAATTATCCTAACCCATTCAATCCTTCAACACGTTTCAATGTTGCACTTCCGCAAAATGCTGAAGTGAATGTTGATGTGTATGATATACTCGGTCGAAAATTATCCAGCATAGTCTCCGGTAATTTAGTGGCTGGAAATCATTCGTTCGAATGGAACGGAAAATCTGATCTTGGTTATACAGTTCCAAGCGGTATCTATTTCATTAAGATGACAGCTAAAGCTCAGGAAAATAAAATTTTCAGCTTTGTGCGGAAAGCCACAATCTTAAAGTAATAATCTCCTTATCATTCGAGGGGTAGATTTAATAGACTCTACCCCTCAATCGTTAATTTTAAATGTATTTTCAGAGGTGTATTGGAAAATATAATGCACTGTTACTAAAAACCTTGAAAATAGACGTATTTCGGCTCTTTTAAAATTAAATAAAAAACTTTTTTTTGGATAAAAACCCTTGCATCAAAAAAAAGAAAGACTTATATTACACTCAAACTCATACTGCTGTAATGGGTTAGCAAACTATAGTCGAACTAATAGCTAATCCGTCTCCGTCAATAGACGGATGACGGACGAATTTAATAATTATGAATCTGCCCAAATTCTTTTGTGTTTCTCTCATATCAATTTTATTATTGAGTGCTGCCGCTGTAGCCCAATGGCCCTGCACTCCGAATGAATGTGTCTCAATTTCAGGTGAATCAAATAACCAATGGAATTCACATCTCATCGAAGATCACTCGGGTAGAATAATATCCTTTTGGCAGGACAGGCGTTCAGGTGTAAATGAAAATATTTACCTGCAACGTTTATCTACTACAGGATTGAAAGAATGGCAAACAACCGGAGTGAAAATTTCCAATGCTTCAGGGAATCAGGCAAGTCCGGGAGTTATTAGCGACAGTCTCGGAATTATTGTAGTCTGGCACGATAACCGTACGACCAATGATAATAATATCTACGCACAGAAATTTAATTATTCCGGTCAACCTCTTTGGACTGCGGATGGGATAACTATTTGTTCAGCAACGGGCAATCAATTAAATCCTAAAATCGTAAGCGATAATTTAGGCGGTGCTATAATCGTTTGGCAGGACCGTCGTAACGGGACAGATAATAATATTTATGCACAAAGGATAAATGCAAACGGACAAACTCAATGGGCTGCTAATGGTATCCTCGTAACCTCAGCTTCTTTCGATCAATTCAATCCCCAACTTGTAACAGATGGAGCAAATGGTGCAATAGTCGCCTGGCACGATTACCGCGTTGGCACTGGTTACATAGATATATATGCTCAACGAGTTTTACCAACCGGTTCAATGAGTTGGACTGCGAATGGCGTGGCAGTAACCACAGCTAACCACAATCAGACTAATTTGCAAATGATTGCTGACGGTTTCAAAGGTGCGATAATTGTTTGGCAGGACCGCCGTACCAGTATTGCTGACGATATCTACGGTCAACGGCTCAGCCCTTCAGGTACAATTTTATGGACATTGAATGGCTCACCAATCGCTGTAACTTCTGGTTTCAAGTCTTTCCCACAACTTGCATCCAATTATACGGGAGGTGCGGTCGTAACCTGGCAGGATAATCGAACAGGTACCGATTACAATATATTTGCTCAGAATTTATCGTTGTATGGTGAAGAGTTATGGACTAAAAACGGCATCTCAATATGTAACGCAACCGGTCATCAATACTATCCACGCGTTGTTACAGATAAAATTGGTAATAGCATAATTACGTGGCAGGATAGAAGAAACAGTTCTGATTACGATATCTACGCTCAACGTGTCGATGCGAACGGGACAATAAATTGGGCAACCAACGGATTAATTATAAATTTAGCACCCAACGATCAAATTGAACCGCGGATTCTTTTGGATAATGATGGTGGTGCAATTATTTCGTGGACTGACTATAAGGCGACAGGTTATTCCGACATTTCCGCTCATCGTATTGGAACGAACGGTAAGTACGCAGGTGGATGTTTCAGGTCGTTTACGCAGGATGATTATATTCAAAAGGCAGTGCGTCTCAAAACTTCTGTTGGAGTGCCGAAACCAATGCCTACGGGTGGTAATGTTCGTGATACTTTGTTTAAACGTGGACTTTTCCCCGAAGGTATCGTGTTAGGTGTAGCAAAACCCGATAGCGCCACACTTTTTGGATGGATACGTATTCAAAGGCAGTGGAATGTAAAAAGATTTTTGATTCAATCGGGTGCAGCACGTCCCTTTGATATGCGCGGCACAAAGTATTTTATACGTGAATTAAGAAATCCGACTCCTCGTAGTTATGATAATCATCTGGCGGGCGAGCTTCTAACCCTGAAACTGAATTTAGCAGCGAGCGATAACAAGATTACCCCTACCGGATTAGGCGAAATTATTTACTATGATTCCCTAAAAGGAAACGGCTTTAACGGTAAAACTATACGTAAACTTGCCGCTCTTGCAGATAGCGCGCTTACAAATTGGCGCTATTATAAACTTATGGACTATACGCTTCTCGATTCTGTTTTGACGCGCATCAATAAAGCTTTTGCTGCCCCGATAGATACTATTTCTACTTCGCCATTGGTAATTAAAAGCTCCCGCGGAATTTATGCTTCATCATTCCTTAGACTTGCAAAAACGAGTTCGCCCTTAGGGATGACGGCTGCTCTGTACGACGAATCTGAAATTCCCGAGCAATTTCATTTATATCAAAATTATCCCAATCCTTTTAATCCTACCACAAATATTGAATTCGATTTAGTTGATGCTTCACTCGTTACATTGATAATTTATAATACACTCGGTCAAGAAATCGGACGTTTGCTGAATAACGAAGAAATTGAAGCCGGTAGAAATATTATCACGTTCGAAGCTGAAGGATTGTCGAGCGGTGTTTACTTCTATAAATTAATCGTGAATCAGACTCAGCAACAAATCAAAAAAATGATTCTCCTTCGCTGAGCTACAATCAGGACAAGTGTTGATGAAGTATTTAACTACTTCCTTAAGAAAAAATCAGGGTTAATTTATGCGTAAGTTGGTAATTACTTTTTTCCTCTCCTTAATTATTTTTCTATCTACATCGGCAATCGAAAATTACAAGTTGATAAAAATATTGATCCCGGATCAAACTGCTTTTCAGAAAATGATTTCTACCGGTGTCGATTTAGAAGGTGCTTCCGGCAAAGTAGGAGAGTGGTATCAACTTACTGTATCTGAATCTGAAATGAAGTTGTTGTTAGATGAAGGATTTCAAATTAATGTTGAAATAGAAGATTTAACTCAATTCTATTCGTCTCGACTTTCAAAGCAAGCTTATGATGCTCTCGGTTTCGGTTATGGCAGTATGGGGGGGTACTACACTTTCGACGAAGCTATCCGACAACTTGATACAATGCGTTTATTATATCCGAATTTGATAACAGCAAAATTTAGTATCGGTAATTCGTTGCAAGGGAGACCGATCTGGGCAGTAAAAATATCTAAAAACGCTGACTTGCCCTCCACACGACCGGAAGTTTTTTACAACGCACTCACACACGCACGCGAACCTGCCGGTATGATGTCTGTGATTTATTTTATGTGGCATCTACTTCAAAATTATGGCACCGACTCAGAAGCAACATACCTTGTAGATAATCGCCAGATGTATATTGTTCCGGTTGTAAATCCCGATGGTTACGAAGCAAATCGTAGGTTTGCCCCTAACGGCGGTGGAATGCGGCGGAAAAATATGAGAAACTCGGTTACCGATGACGACGTTCAAGGGGTCGATTTAAATCGCAACTTCGGCTATATGTGGGGTTACGATAATAGTGGTTCAAGTCCAACTCCGACGGCAGCAACATATCGAGGGACTACTGCTTTTAGTGAACCTGAAACTCAGGTATTGCGAGATTTTTGTATCAGCCGGTCCACTTACGGTGGATTTAAATTAGTTTTGAATTATCATACGTATAGTAATCTATTGATTTACCCCTGGGGCTACATTGCAAACTTTGAAACTCCTGATTCTGTAATTTTTCGTGAATATGCACGCGATATGACTCAATTTAACAAATATGCCTACGGAACACCCAGCCAGCTTTTATATCCCGTAAATGGCGGTTCTGATGATTGGATGTATGGTGAGCAAACTACAAAAAATAAAATCCTTTCGTTTACTCCCGAGGTTGGTACAGCAAGCGATGGTTTCTGGCCCCCTTCAAGTCGCATATTGCCCCTCGCTCAGGAAAATTTATATCCTAATCTTTATACTGCTTATGTGGCGGGTTCGTATATTCGTTCACAGCAGTTCACAGTATCAGATAGTTCCGGCGATGGTATTTTGGATAGAGGCGAAAAATTCATTCTTAATTTGAATGTTCGCAACAAAGGTTTGGCGGCAAGCCAAAGTGTAAGCGCTCGACTTACTTCTTCTACAGCCGATGTCATCGTTCCGAAAACATACATATCTGTCGGGAACATTCCTGCAACATCAAATCAGATCATTCCCATAAATTGCGCAATCTCTTCGCGGGCGACAACCGGCGTAAATGCGAAAATATTTGCACGTTTGACTGATGCCTCGGGGCTTCAGGTAATGGATACACTAACTTTGTTTATCGGTAGGATGAATTTAGTGTTTGCCGACAGCGCTTCCGGTTCAACATCTAATTGGACTACAGGAGTTAGTTGGGGACTTTCACCATTGTTCACAAGTCCGCCTAATTCATTTACCGACAGTCCAACAGGTAACTACCTGAATAGTACAGATAACAGTTTAACACTTATATCTAATCAAAAGATTTCGGGAGTAACCCGTGCAGTTTTAAAATTCCGTGCGCGATGGGGAATCGAGGCAAAATATGATTTTGCTACTGTCGAAGCTTCAAGTAATGGAGGCTCCACCTGGACAACCGTGAAAGGAAAATATACAGTTAATGCCAGTGGAATAGGTGTGCAAACTACGGGAACATTCGGTTACGACGGAACTCAAAACACTTGGATTGACGAGGAGATTGATGTAACTCAATTCGCATCTACACTTTTTAAATTTCGTATTCGGCTTCGAAGCGATGGATCGATTAATGCAGACGGATTTTATATTGATGATATAACTTTATTAACTTCAAAAGTTGATAGTGCAAAATACGTTGACCTCGCTCTTGAACCAGCTTCGATAGATTTTGGAAACGTAAACTTGACTACTATAAAAGATTCGTTAATTACTATAAAAAATTTGCCGACTTCCACAGATACACTGCGAGGATCAGTAGAACTGCTCCATTCAACTGATTTCATATTGATAAACACCGGTGCGGTAAATATCCCGATTGGAAGAAATTTAGATTTGAATTTATCTTTTAATCCCAAATCTATCGGTGAGCTGAAAGATACGATTCGATTCATTCATAATAGTGATGTTATAGCAAGTCCGTTGTTAATTCCGCTAAGTGGTATTGGCAAAGTAGCTACTAATTTTTTGGCTGGTTTAAACGCTCGTTCCGGTTCATTCTTCAAGAGAATAGAATTCGGGGCTGCTGCCGGGGCTACGAATGGAATCGATCCGGCATTCGGTGAAAATGAATTACCTTCACCACCAACTCCGGGGAACTTCGACATTAGATGGCAGATATCCGGAACAAACGGAACACATACTGATATACGAGATACGATTTCACAAGAAAACAAATCGAACATTTATTCATTTCGTTTCCAGCCACAATCCGAAAACGATACAGTATTATTTTCTTGGGCTCGGTCTGAGTTTTCGCACGGAAAATTTCATCTGCGGGATTCTGCGACAAATGGAAATCTCATTTCAATAAATATGAAAGAACAAGATTCGGTAAGTATCATAGCATCAGAACCGGCTTCGTTGTTGATAATTCATGAATTCATTCCTGTAATAAAAGTAAATGTTAATAAAGGATGGAATTTAGTTTCATTACCGATGGAGATGATAGATTCGTGGAAGAATTCCGTTTTTCCGGGGGCAATTTCTTCTGCCTATTCTTTCTTAGAAAATTACTTAATCGAAGATACACTCCGCAAGGGTAATGGTTACTGGTTAAAATTTAATTCTGCTCGTGAATATATTTTTGAGGGGGATGAAATAAAATCAGATACAATTTATGTAAAAGCTGGATGGAATTTAATCGGTTCCATCAGTCAACCGGTTGGGGTGAACACGATAATAACAGAACCGGAAAATATTATTAGTTCTGTATTTTATGGTTACGATTCAGGATACAAAGCCGTTCAAATAATAATGCCAGGACAAGGCTACTGGGTGAAAATTAAGCAGAACGGTAAGTTGATATTGAAAATGAATGATTGAAAATTCTGTTATTTTAGAAACCTTATTTAACTCCGGGTATAATGCTCGGAGTTTATTTTTTACATTTGGGAGTCGAGTGAAAAATTCTTATATTTTCACGCGTTATTTATTCTGGGCTATTGACCATCGACAATTGGCAATTAACAATTAGCCATTGACTATTAAACCGCCCCCGTAGCTCAGTGGATAGAGCAGCGGTTTCCTAAACCGTTGGCCGGCAGTTCAACTCTGCCCGGGGGTACAGATGTACCTGAATACGGTTTCTCCCGTTCATCCACTGATGGTGGATTCACGGGATCCTCAAAATTACGTATAAGTTAGTTTCTCTTCGTTCACTAACTTATGTAATTTTGGGACTAAACCGTTGGCCGGCAGGGAATTTATCCACCGTAGTGAAACGAAGGTGGAACTCTGCCCGGGGGTACTAGAAAAAAATTATAATTCAAAATTCAATCCGCCGCAGGCGGATCAAAAATCAAAAACTTGCCCCGAGCATTTGCGAGGGGTCAAAAATCATAAATCATATATGCGTCTTAGTAAAAGTTTTATACCAACTCAGAAAGAAGTTCCTTCTGATGCTACAATCCCAAGTCATCAACTAATGCTTCGCGCAGGATTGATGCGGCAACTCGCTGCCGGAATATTTTCATTTCTACCTCTCGGCTACAAGGTGATGAAAAAAGTTATGAATTTAGTCCGCGAAGAAATTGATGCAATAGGCGGACAGGAATTTCATCTCCCCGCACTCAGCCCAATCGAAATTTGGGAAAAAACAGGTAGGGTGGAGGCATTTGGCGACATACTTTTTCACATAAAAAATCGTCCATTGGTGTTGGCGCCTACTCACGAAGAAATTATCGGTTGGGTAGCGGCTAACCACATCGAATCGTACAAAGATTTACCACAAATTTGGTATCAGATTCAAACTAAATTTCGGAACGAACCACGTCCGCGCTCCGGTGTTTTGCGAGGGCGACAGTTTGTGATGAAAGATTCATACAGTTTGGATGCAACTTGGGAAGGACTCGATAAGAGTTACGATTTGCACGCTGAAGCTTACAAGAAAATATTCACACGTGCAGGTTTGAAATTCTTTATTGTCGGTGCATCGAGCGGTGCGATGGGTGGAACCGGTTCGCAGGAGTTTATGGTCGAATCGCCTTCCGGTGAGGACACTTGTGCGGTTTGCGAAAAATGTGGTTATGCAGCGAACATCGAAGTTGCAACTTCGAATGTCGAAAAAGCTGTACGCGTTCCTGCCAATCTCCAACTAAAAGAAATTCATACACCAAATGTAAAAACTATTGATGAGCTGCGGGACTATTTAAAAGTTGATGAAAGCATTTTAGCTAAATCTTTAGTTTACATACAGAATGGAATTCCACATCTGATAATGATGATGGGAAACGATCAGCTTAACGAAACAAAACTTCAATCGGTGATTGGGGCAAATGCACGGCCGGCGCACCCCGAAGAACTTGCTGAACTCACAGGCGCTGATGCCGGCTCGATTGGTCCACTTGGTTTAAAAGGATTTAAGATTTTAATTGATAAGCGACTCGAAAATGCAAACGGACTTGTGAGCGGAATGAACAAAAACGATTACCACATAGGCAATATCGATTTAAAGCGTGATGTTCAGGTCGATGGTTATTACGATTTCCGCACAGTTGCTGCCGGCGAACCTTGTTCACAATGTAACGAACAACTGCGTGTGGTGAATGCAATCGAACTCGGTCACATATTTAAACTTGGGACAAAATATGCCGACGCACTTGATGCAAAATTTTTAGACGAACACGGCGAGATGAAACCGATTATTATGGGTAGTTACGGAATTGGAATAGAACGGATTATCGCCTGCGGAATCGAACAAAGCCACGATGCCAACGGAATCATCTGGAATAAATCGGTGGCTCCTTACGATGTGCATTTGATATTGGTTAACTCGAATGTCGAGAATGTAGTTAGAACCGCAGAGAGTGTGTATGAAACTCTCATACAAAATAAATTCGAAGTTCTATACGACGACCGTTCGAATGTAAGTCCCGGTTTCAAATTCAAAGATGCCGACTTGCTCGGAATGCCACTTCACGTTATCGTTGGCGAAAAGAATGTGGTGAAAAATAAAATCGAAATTAAAGAACGCAAAAGCGGACAGCGGCATATCATCGAGATTGAACAGCTAATAAGTTTCATTAAAAACTTCTACGAAAATAATTAAGATGGTAGTAGAATATCCATTCATAATTGGTTCAGATAGAAGAACTTCAAAAATCGTAAAGGATATTATCAATCCTTACACAAACGAACTCGTTGCCAAAGTTCATTATGCCGAAGAAGCGGACGTTGAGGAAGCGATTCAGGTTGCTCAACAAGCTTTTCGAGTTACAAAAGTATTGCCTGCATATCGTCGTGCTGAAATTTTAGAAAACGTTTCCCGGATTTTAAGTAACCGCAAAACTGAATTAGCCAGTTTGATGACGGCTGAAAGCGGCAAACCTATTACATATTCGCTGGCTGAACTTGACCGTGCAATTTTTACATTCAAGTATGCATCCGAAGAAGCAAAAAGAATTTCCGGTGAAACAATTTCGCTCGACCTTGCAGCTCATTCTGAAAAACGATTTGGAATTGTACGGCGGTTCCCAATCGGACCGATACTCGCAATAACACCCTTCAACTTTCCATTAAATTTAGTTGCACACAAAGTTGCTCCTGCAATTGCTGCCGGAAACCCGATAGTTTTGAAGCCGGCACCCCAAGCTCCGATACTCGCTTTAATTCTCGCTGAAATTGTGCTTGAAGCCGGCGCACCTGCCGGAATGCTGAACGTCCTTCCCTGTTCAAATGATTTAGCTGAGAAAATGGTTCGCGACGAACGTTTTAAAATGCTGACTTTTACAGGCAGTGCCAAAGTCGGTTGGTTTTTAAAATCTATTGCAGGTAATAAAAAAGTTGTTCTTGAACTCGGCGGCAATGCTGGTGTTATTGTTGATAAATCGGCTGATGTGCAATCGATCGTTAAACGGATTGCTTTAGGTGCATTCGGGCAAGCAGGACAAAGTTGTATAAAAGTTCAGCGGATTTATGTGAATGAAAAAATCGCAGACGAGTTTATAGAAAAATTTCTATCAGCTACAAAAGAAACACAGTTTGGAGACCCTGCAAAACATGAAACTGTTGTTGGACCTCTGATTGATAAATCGGCGGCGGATAGAGTTGAAGATTGGATTAGCGAAGCCGTCGCATCGGGTGCAAAAATATTAACAGGTGGAAAACGAAACGGATTAGTTATCAAACCCACAGTTATAAGTAATGTGAAACCAGAAATGAAAATTGTATGTGAAGAAATATTCGGACCGGTTGTAACGCTTCATACATTCAAAATGTTTGAAGATGCCGTTTCAGAAATCAACAACTCAAAATACGGTTTGCAAGCCGGTGTTTTCTCAAACGATTTTAAAAATATTATGTTCGCTTTTGAAAATTTAGAAGTTGGAGGGATTGTGGTTAACGACTTCCCGACATATCGCATAGACCACATGCCCTACGGCGGCGTAAAAGATTCAGGTGTCGGCAGGGAAGGGCTGAAATATGCCATTGAAGAGATGACTGAACCTAAGCTGTTAGTTCTGAATCTCACTTAAAAACAAAATCCAAATAATTGTAATTACTTATTGCATTTAATTTGCAATTTGATAATTTTGAACCATCAATTTCTATTCTTTCTAAAGTTTAAATTCGACAATAAATGAATCAATTTATACATCTTCATAATCATTCACACTATAGTTTGCTCGATGGCGCAGCTACGATCGATTCGCTGATTGAAGCTACCGTTAAAAATAAAATGCCGGCGGTTGCGTTAACCGATCACGGTGTGATGTTCGGGATTGCCGAGTTTTTTCTCAAAGCACGGGCAGCCGGAATCAAGCCGATACTCGGTTGCGAGTTTTACATTGTTCCGAAGGGGACTCGCTTCGAAAAGGAAATTGATAAAAAAAAGAAAGACCAGGGTAAGGGGCGTGGTATATATCAACATCTTGTTCTTCTTGCAAAAAATATTGCTGGTTACCGCAACCTGATGAAACTTACCTCCTATGGACACCTGGAAGGATTCTATTACAAACCACGCATCGACCTTGAACTTTTAAGAAAATATTCGCACGGGTTAGTTGCTCTTTCGGCTTGTCCGGCTGGCGTTGTAGCTGATGATATTCTTGAGGGAAAATATGATGAGGCAAAAAAATCAGCCTTAATCTACAAAGAAATTTTTCAGGATGATTTTTATCTGGAAATTCAGGATCACGGATTAGAAAAAGAAAAACCGATTCTTCAAAAAATGCCTCAATTGGCAAAAGAGCTGAATATAAAATTGGTCGCAACGAACGATATCCACTACATCAAACCTGAACACGCGATCGCACACAATGTTCTTCTGCTGATACCCGAAGCATCATCGACAAGCAGCAGCGATTACACAAAATTAAAATACAATACCGACCAGCTTTATTTTAAGTCGGCGAAAGAAATGTGCGAGCTTTTCCAAGATTATCCTGAAGCAATCAATTCTACTTTGGAAATCAACGAAAAGATAGAAAACTTCGATATTCGTGCCGCCGAACCTTATTTACCAAAATTTCCGATTCCTAAAGAAGCCGGTCTAAATAATTATGATGAATATCTTGAAAAGATAGTTCAGCAAAAAATTAACGAGCGATATCCTGTTGTAACTCCCGAAATTGAAGCACGCATAAAGCACGAGTTGTCTGTTATCAAAAAGATGAAGTATTCGAATTACTTTTTGGTTGTGCAGGATTTTATTAATGCAGCAAAGGAGATGGGCATATCGGTTGGTCCGGGAAGGGGCAGTGCTGCGGGAAGTGTAGTGTCGTATGTTTTAGGAATTATTGATGTCGATCCGTTTAAATACGATCTCCTCTTCGAGCGGTTTTTAAATCCCGACCGCGTAAGTATGCCTGATATTGACATCGATTTTAATGATGATAAACGCGATTTGGTTATTCAATACGTTCGTGATAAATACGGCGAAAACTCGGTAGCTCAAATTATCACATTCGGAACTCTCTCATCACGCGCAGTTCTGAAGGACGTTGGCAGAGTATTAGGAGTTGAATTAAGTGTTATTGATTCTATCACTAAATTAATTCCTTCCGAACAGGGAAAAGTTTATGAGTTAGACAAGGCGTTGAACACTATTCCCGAACTGAAGTCGGTGAGGGATAGTAAAGACCCCAAAATAAAAGAGCTAATCGAAATATCACGCGTTTTAGAAGGAATGAACCGCAACGCTTCGATGCACGCATCGGGAGTTGTGATTGCACCCGGCGATATTACCGACTACGTTCCGCTTTATGCTACTCCGCAAACCAAACCGATGACTCAATATTACATGAACGATTTAGAAACTGTCGGTTTGTTAAAGATGGATTTCTTGGGTCTGCGAACTCTGAAGGTTATTGAAAACGCATTAAAGCTGATCAAAAAAAATCACGGTGTTGATATCAACATCAACAAAATTCCTGAAGACGATCAAAAAATTTTTGAAATATTTCAGAAGGGGCACACGACAGGTATATTTCAATTTGAGTCTTCGGGGATGCGCGAATCGCTAATTAAACTGAAACCCACATCGATAAACGAGCTTGTTGCGATGAATGCTCTCTACCGTCCCGGTCCGATGGAAATGATTGATGAATTCATCAGTTGTAAAAAAGGGACCAAAAAGATTCAATACCTGCATCCAAAATTAGAACCAGTTTTGAAAGAGACTTACGGGGTTATAGTTTATCAGGAGCAAGTGATGCGAATTACGAGCGAAATTGCTGGATTTTCTCTTGCTAAGGCAGATATTATGCGTCGCGCAATGGGAAAAAAAGATGAAGCCCTGATGGCGAAACAGAAAGATGAGTTTGTAAGTGGAGCCGTATCGCGTGGTATCCAAAAAAAGTTAGCTGAAGAAATATTCGATATGATACAGAAGTTTGCAAAGTACGGCTTCAACAAATCGCACAGCGTTGTTTATGCTGTGTTGGCTCATCAGACAGCGTATCTCAAAGTTTACTATCCGGCAGAATTTATGACTTCGGCGATGTCGGCTGAAATCGGCAATACAGATTATGTCGTTGAACTGATTGAAGAAGCCAATCGGCTCGGTCAAAAAGTTTTGCCCCCCGATGTGAACGAGAGTGAGGTAGATTTTTCAATTACGAAAAAAGGAATCAGGTTCGGTTTAAGTGCTATAAAGAATGTAGGAGTTGCAGCGGTAGAAAATATTATTAAAGCGCGGAAGGATAAGAAATTTTCTAACTTGTTCGAGTTGTGCTCGCGTGTTGATTTGAAATCGCTCAACAAGAAAACTCTCGAAGGATTGACTCTGGGAGGTGCGTTAGATTCGCTTGGCAGTCATCGAGCCGAAATATTTTCAAGCATCGAACGTGCTATTCAGTTCGGACAGAAAAAAAACGCTGAGGATTCGCTCGGTCAATCGAATTTGTTTGGTGGTGGAAAAGTTAAAGAAGAAACTTCAGAATATCCACCATTGGTAACGACAGAACCTTGGAGTCAGCACGACTTGCTGGCGAACGAGAAAAAGGTTTTAGGATTTTATGTATCGGGACATCCGCTGCGAAAATATGAGTTGGATATCAAAGCGTTTTCAACCGTGAAGTTCAATTCGCAAGAGGGAATTAAAAACGGATCAACTGTAAAGGCTTGCGGTATCGTTTCGGAAATTAAAAAGAAAATCGACCGAAACGGAAAAACGATGGCTTTTGTCGCTATAGAAGATTTTTCCGGAAAAGGTGAAGTTGTAGTGTTTGCAAGAACTTATGAGAAATATTCCAACATTCTTACTCAAGATGCAATGCTCATGATTATCGGGAAATCGGATACCGCGGGGGATAAATTAAAAATCATTGCCGACGAGTTTATTCCGATTGAACAAGTTCGCGACCGTTTTGCAAAAAAGGTAGTTATCAAAGTTGACGGCAGTGCAGCGGATGTTGATACAATCGGTAAATTAAAAAAAATATTAGAAAATAATAAAGGCAGATGCCTGCCGGTAGTTGAGGTAATTGGCATTGAAGAAAATAAGACACAACTGTTTCAGTTGGATGGAAAATATCGGGTGAATCCATCCGACCAATTAATTGAGAAACTTAAAAAATTACTTGGGAACGAAAGTGTAAGTTTACAATAGATTAACAAAAAAATAACAAAGGAAAATATATGAAACCAATTGAAGTAACAGATTCAAATTTTCAAACCGAAGTTTTAAATTCAGATAAACCTGTATTGATAGATTTTTGGGCAGCTTGGTGCGGTCCGTGCAAAATGATTGCACCGACCATTGAAGAGATTGCAAAAGAATACGACGGCAAACTGAAAGTATGCAAGCTAGATGTTGATTCAAACCCAAAAACAGCAATGCAATACGGAATACGTAGTATTCCCACGTTATTGATTATAAAAGGAGGACAGGTTGCCGAGCAAATGGTGGGCGCAGTTCAGAAGGGAAAATTAGTCGAGAAGATTACGCAGCATTTAGGATAAATCAGAGTAGAGACGACTCGCCGAGTCGTCTCTCTCGTTTATGGTCGTTTATACTGTTAGAAATATCAAAAAATAATAAGTGATATTTCACAGTATAGTAGATTGGATAATGGTAGCTCAAATCAAATATGGGAGATAAAATATTAAAGTAAGATAAATAATATTTGACTTACATTGATAAATGTGTTATATTGTTACCGAAAATAAGATAAGGATAATAAGATGGAAACAACAGCAACGACAAAAGGACAGATTGTAATACCTTCTAAATTGCGCTCCAAATTAGGTATAAATGGGGGAACGCGAATTAAGATAGTGTATGACGAAGAAAATAAACAAATAATATTGAAACCAATAACTAAAGAGTCGATAAAAAAATTTCGTGGTATTCTAAAACTGAAACCAGGGCAAAAACCCGCGACCGAACAATTGTATGCTGATAGGGAAGCTGATAAAAAAAGAGAGGAGCAAAAACTTGGTAAATACGGTTCTTGACAGTTCTGCAGTTTTAGCACTTTTATTCGACGAACCTACTGCAGGGGTTGTTGAAGATATTATTGCTAAAGCGGCGGACGAAAAAAAAGATGTTTTAATTAGCGTTGTTAATTGGGCAGAGGTGTTGTATAAAGTGAACCAGATTCAAGGTAAAGCAGGGATAGCGGCGGCAAAACAATTGGAAAGTGAAAGCTCATTAAAAGTAGTTGATGTCGATTGTGATTTAGCCGAAGGTGCGGCTTTGCTGAAAGCTGAATACAATATTCCGTTAGCCGATAGTTTTTGTGCTGCTCTTGCACTAAAACATAAAGCTGTTCTTGTAACCGGCGACATGGATTTTAAACCATTAGAACGAGTACTTAAGAAAATTATTTGGTTAAAAAAAGAATAGAAAATTATTTTATTGAAAAACACAATTCCCTCTTTGAACTTCCTATTTTATACTCTCCAAATTCTTTTCCAACTTTTCGAGTGTGAGTTTAAAACTCTCTAATTTTTTCAACTCGTTATCGACTACTTCTTTGGGAGCTTTGGATACAAAACTTTCGTTAGCGAGTTTCTTCTTGATTCCATCAAGCATTCCTCGAACACGGTCAATCTCTTTTTGTATCCTTCCTCGCTCTACTTCTAAATCTATCAATCCTTCCAAGGGTACAAAAATCTCTACATTATCGACAACTGCACTGGCTGAGTGTTTTGGTTTCTCTGTGTCTTTTAGCAGCGAGACTTCTTTTGTCCTTGTTAATCGCTTCAGGTAACTTTCGTATTTCTGTAAATGCTTTTCTTTCTCGGAGTCGTGGAAATTTAAAATAATATTTATTTCCTTTGAAGGAGGCACATCGAGCTCACCGCGTATAGTACGGATTGCGTTTACAAGGTTCTGCATGAATAATCCGTCGGCTTCTGTTTCTTTATCTATCCATTTCTCATCAACCGTTGGGAATTGTGAAATCATTATGCTTTCACCAGCTTTACGATCTGCGAGGTTTTGCCAAATCTCTTCTGTTACAAATGGCATAAAAGGATGTAAGAGCATCAGCGCTTGTTCATATATGAATATCGCACGGTTGAGCACTGCTTTTTTAACATCGTCCGATTCTGTGCCGTATAGACGAGTCTTAATCATCTCAACGTACCAATCGCAGTAGTCGTGCCAGATGAAGTCGTATATAATTTTGGTTGCATCGTTGATATAAAAATTATCCAGAGATTTGTTTAGTTCGAGTATAGTTGAATTCAACCGCGATAAAATCCATCTGTCTGCAAGATCAAGAAAATCTTCGATTTGGGATTTGTCCCGACTTTGTCGGGATGGGATTTGGGATTTGCAGAGTTGTTCTGAATTCATTTGCAAGAATCTTCCAGCATTCCAAATTTTGTTTGCAAAATTTCTTCCTAACTCACATTTCTCGTTTGAGTACAACACATCTTGTCCGAGTGGCGCGAGGTAGAGAACTGTAAACCGCAGAGCATCGGCGCCATATTCTGCAATAACATCGAGCGGGTCGGGCGAATTGCCAAGCGATTTGCTCATCTTGCGACCTTGTGCATCACGGATAATACTTGTAAAATAAACATCGCGGAAAGGAACGATATCTTTATTTTCTGCCCGAGGCGCACCATCGGGGAATGGTATCTCTTTAGCGAATTCAATTCCTGCCATAATCATACGAGCAACCCAAAAGAAAATAATATCTGGACCCGTAACGAGCGTGTCAGTCGGATAGAAGTATCTCAAATCGGGATTGTCTTTGTGCCAACCCAAAGTAGAAAAGGGCCACAACCACGACGACGCCCAAGTGTCGAGCACATCTTCATCCTGCACCAAATTTTTTGAGTTGCAATGTGGGCAGTGGTCGGGCTTCGATTTTGAAACAATTGGCTCTTTACATTCAAGTTTGCAATGATCATCACCTACACAATACCAAACCGGAATGCGATGTCCCCACCACAACTGCCGCGAGATGCACCAGTCGCGGATGTTTGTCATCCAGTGTTCATAAACTTTTACCCAGCGGTCGGGATGAAATTTTATGGTTCCATCTAACACAACTTTGAGCGCCGGTTCAGCAAGGGGTTTCATTTTTACAAACCACTGGTCGGAAAGATACGGCTCAATTATAGTTTCGCATCTATAGCATCTGCCAACTGCATTAGTGTGCGGCTCAATTTTCGCTACGAGTTCTTGCAATTCCAAATCTTTTACAACTTCACGGCGTGCATCAAATCGATCTTTACCTGTGTATTTTTTAGGTACGTTCTCATTTAAGTTAGCCGATATATCAAAAATATTTATCTGCGGTAAATTATGCCGCTGTCCAATCCAGTAATCATTCGGGTCGTGAGCGGGAGTTACCTTGACCATTCCCGTTCCGAAAGATGGATCAACAAAATCATCTGCAATTATCGGAATGACTCTGTCGGTTAATGGAAGAGAAACATTTTTTCCAATCAAATGTTTGTATCTTTCGTCGTTCGGATTTACGGCAACTGCTGTATCGCCCAGCATTGTTTCGGGTCGTGTTGTTGCAACAATTGCAAAATCAGTTGAATCAACAATCGGATATTTTATAAACCAAAGATGTCCGTTTTGTTCGATGTGGTTCACCTCGTCGTCGCTGATTGCTGTGTGGTCTTTCGGGCACCAGTTGACTATGTATTTGCCTCTGTAAATTAAACCTTTGTTGTAAAGCCGGATGAAAACTTCCTGCACAGCTTCCGATAATCCTTCGTCCATAGTGAAACGCTCGCGTTCCCAATCGCACGATGTTCCAAGTTTTTTAAGTTGCTTGATGATTGTCCCGCCGTATTGTTCTTTCCATTTCCAAACTACTTCCAAAAATTTTTCACGCCCTAAGTCGTGTCGTGTTTTGCCTTCTTTCAATAACGATTTTTCGACAACATTCTGTGTAGCAATACCGGCGTGGTCGGTTCCCGGCATCCACAGAGTTTCGTAACCCTGCATTCGTTTCCAACGCACAAACACATCTTGAATTGTGTTATTCAAAACGTGTCCCATAGTTAAAATGCCAGTGATGTTCGGCGGCGGGATTACAATTGTGTACGGTTTTTTATCAGGATTTGCTTTTGCGTGAAATAAATTATGCTTTTCCCAATACGGGTACCACTTTTCTTCAGCTTCTTTCGAATTATATGTTTTTGATAGTTGTGCCATTATTTAACTCTAAAATTAGTTACAAATTCATTGTGATTTCCCGCTTTGTCAGATATTTCGACTCGAAACGTGTGATTTCCTTTTGACAAAGGTTTATCAGCATCATACCATACCCGTTTGCCTTCGATTTCGGGTATTATTAAATCGTTGTTTATATACATTCTGAAATTCTTATAATCAATCCCCGACCTATCATCGCCGAATCGAAATGCAATTGAGGGTCTTCGATTTCGTGTTCGTAGTTTTAAGTTGCTGATGAACGGCTTGGTATCATCTTCAAACAAACCTACATCCGTTAGCGTGCGGGTGAGTGTAGTTGTAAGATAATTACTATTTGCCGATTTGTTTTGAAACACCCAATCTTTTTTTCTGACAACATACAAAGCATCATTTGGATTGTTCGATTTCATTGAAACTTTAATTCCTTTATTCAACAGTACATCCTGAGGACTGAGTGAGTAAACCGTTCTACCTTCTGAAATTGATGAATCAAGTGTAACGAAAAGGGGTTTGAAAACAGCCCCGGAATCGTAAGCAATTTTTAAATTACTGTTAGCAATTAAGAACTCACCGGATCTGTCCGGGGCAATCGGATAAAGAAAAAAGTTGTCGGATGATTCTACAAATTTACCATTAACTTCGGCTTTTACTTTGATGAATTTTTCTCCCCAATGTGAAATATCGGGAATAAATGAACCGCTGTATTTATTTAATTTTACGGCTTTTAATGGAATGGATTTAGACTTGGAGCCTTCCAAAATTTGAACTACAGGAACATCTGTAAAATCACCCGCAGTAGTAATCGTTAATTGAATAAAATCTTGAAAATGTTCGCGGACGATCTTGATATTATTGTAATTACCCCTGTCGAATTTACGGTTGAAGTGATAAACAGGCGGCGAATCAAAACCGAACTTGGTTTCAGCTACGATTTTCAAAACTGTATATTTTTTTACATCGAAAGGGAAGATAATATTTGCTCCGTTTGTTTGTATAATTCCGCTACGTAGCGTGTGCCGCTTCCAATCAGATTGACCTGACAATTTACCGAAAACTAATACCTGTTCAATGGAATTGAGATTACTTCCGGTTAGCGTTAGTTGGTTATCTGAAATATTTTGAATCTGAATTTCAGGTTTCCGGCTGACTAAAATTTTTCCTTCGAGTGAGGTTTCGTTATCCGAAAAATCTTTTGCCGAAATTTTAAATGTGTGTAACCCTTCAGGCATTTTTCCGGTTTTAATAATACCGCTTCCGTAAGGCATACGATTGTAGATAGGGAGAAGGTTCCCTTCATCGATGTAAAGTTTTTGGAATTGTCCATTACTTGAATATAACATTTGCAAATCATAGTGAAGCATAATTTGCTTTGCTTCCGCGTCGGGAAAGCGGTCGAATTTTACCTTGTAGATTAAGCTGTCGTTTAGCATTAATTCGATACTGTAAATTCCCGATCGGTTCGAAGCTTCTTTAGCCAAATCAATCGCTTCGAGTCCCAAACAGACATCGCCCGATACAGGTATTGTTTGTGGAAGAATAAGAGCTCTGCCGCCACGGTTTCGGTTGTTATAAAAATAAGGTGTAATTTTTCCGAACACTTCTGAATTTATTCCAGCAGGCGCTATAAATATTTTCTTAATTATCGGCGGACGGTTATCGCTAATGTACAAGTTTTGAAATAGAAACGGGTTAACGGGATTCATATTTTCGTCCCTTATTTCAAAATGCAAATGTGCGGGACCTGCACCTGTATCACCTGTGTATGCAATTACTTCGCCACTTCTGACAGGCATTATTTCAGGGTCAAGTATTATGTCGATGTAAAACGATTGCCTCTTGTATTGCTCCTCCCGCACAAACTCATTGATTTGGCTGTTGAAAGTTTTAAGATGTGCATAAGTAGTATAGTAACCGTCGGGATGTTTTACATAAAGCATTTTCCCGTAACCGTCGGGCATTATACGGATTCGTGCGATGTAACCTTCGCGCGATGCGAAAGTCCTGAAGCCGGTCCTTTTATTAGTGCTGATATCGATACCACCGTGAAAATGATTGTCCCGGAATTCTCCAAACGAGGATGTTACACGATTGCTTGCATCTGTGGGCCAAATATATTTTGATGCATCGGAAGTAAACGCATCGAACTTATCGTAAATTTCATTAAGTGCATTTGGAGAAGATGGAATCGCCGGTTCGTTTTTGTTTTCTGACGGAGCGAGGAAACCAAAAAATAAAAGAGCAAAAGAAAATATGAGAACAAATATATAAATGGAAAAATTCTTGATCATTAAAACTACTTCGTCTCCGATTTAACATTGTTAGTGATTTTGATGTAACCTGCAAGTTCGGCTTCGATTGTATCGCCGTTATTAACCTGGGCTACACCTTCGGGCGTGCCTGTGTAAATTAAATCGCCCCGTTCAAGTGTAATTATTGAAGAAATATATTCGATCAATTTATGAACTCTGAAAATCATTTTATCAGTGTTCGATTGTTGCCGGACGCTGCCATTCACACGACAAATTAAATTCAGGTTATGCGGGTCAGGAATTTCGTCTTTTAACAAAACTTCTGAAATCGGTGCTGATGTATCGAACCCCTTCGCAACAGTCCAGGGTAATCCTTTTTTCTTTGCTTCTGCTTGAACATCACGAAGCGTCATATCGAGTCCAACAGCATAACCTAATATGTGTGAATCCGCCTTGGATGCCGGAATGTTCTTTCCGCCTTTACCTATTACAATCACCAACTCGACTTCGTGGTGCATTTCGTTGGAAATTTTCGGAATGACAATATCTTCACCGTCATAAATAATTGCAGATGGCGGTTTCAAAAAAATTACGGGTTTATCGGGAATATCGGCTTGCATCTCTTTTGCGTGTTCAATGTAGTTACGTCCGATGCAAATTATTTTCCCGACGGGAATTTGTTCATTAGTCTTGCGAATTGTTACAGTTTTCATAGTATTTAATAAAATTTATTAAAAATATACTCACAAATTGGTTATTGTGCAATTTTGCATTTTTACATAAATAATGTTTAATTGAGTTTAGTAAAATTCATAATCATTCATTTTAATATTGGCAAAAACATACAAATCTGCAGGTGTAAGCATTAATGCGGGGGATGAGTTTGTAAATAAACTCAAACTCAAAGCACGGTCAACCTTCTCAAAATCAGTTCTTTCCGATATCGGCTTGTTCGGCGCTTTCTATGATGCGAAGTTCGATAATTATAAACATCCTGTATTAGTTTCAAGTGTCGATGGTGTCGGGACGAAGCTAAAAGTTGCTTTTATGTTAAACAAGCACGACACAATCGGACAAGATTTGGTAAATCATTGTGTGAACGATATTGCAGTATGCGGCGCGTCGCCTTTATTCTTTCTTGATTATTACGCTGCTGGAAAATTAAATCAACAGGTTGGCGAACAAATTATGGATGGCTTGGTTAAAGCCTGCCGCGAAAATAACTGCGCCTTGATTGGCGGTGAAACTGCCGAAATGCCCGGCATTTATCACGAAGATGAATACGACTTGGCAGGAACAATTGTCGGTATTGTAGAAAAAGCAAAAATTATCAACGGCAAAAAAGTAAAAGAAGATGATGTTCTTATCGGGCTTCCCTCGACAGGTTTACATACCAACGGTTACTCGCTTGCACGTTCGGTCTTGTTCGAAAAATATGAAGTTGACGATTTCATTGATGAATTAGGAATGCGATTAGGTGATTGCCTTTTAACAACTCATCGTTCGTATTTAAATCTTATAAAAGAAATAAAAGATGTATCTGATGTTCACGCAATCGCCCATATAACCGGTGGTGGTATAAAAAATAATACTATGCGTCTGATTCCGAAGGGATTGGAATTGGAGATTGATTGGTTCGGTTGGGATAGATATCCGATTTTTAATTTGATGCAGCGACTCGGAGAGATTCCCGAGGAAGAAATGCGCCGCACATTTAATTTAGGAATTGGTTTAGTGATAGTAGCATCAAAAACAGGGGCAGAAAATATTAAACAAAAATTAATTAATATTAATGAGCAACCGATAATTATCGGACAGGTAAAAATAAGTAATTAGTATGAAAACAAAAAATAAAAAATCTGTATTAGAAGATAATAAGCTTATCAAAGGATATGGTTTAACGCAAAGATTAAATACACTGATAGAAATAACTCTTCAAATCGATGCTGTAAGCAGCCGTACCGAGATATACGATATTTTACGGAAGGAGTCTAAATGGTTGATGGAATTCGATGTGCTATCACTTGCATATTTAAGTCCCGTCCGTTCGTTTTATAGTATCGTAACACTTTCGCCAATTGCAGATGCAACAGGATTAAATGAATCTTACTTTAGCGTAGAAGAAGGATTGCCCGGATGGGTAATAAGGAATCAATCGCCTGTAATTTGTAATGCAAAAAAATGTGTAGGACATAGCAATTCATTTGAGGGAAAGTTCGAAGAGGTCGGTATAAAAAGTTTTCTTGCGGTTCCTATTAGAAGCGGTCAAGACCAAGTTGGCGCTTTACTATTTGGATCTGTAAGCGAGGATACTTATACAGAAGACGATTTAGTGATTGCACAATTGTATGGTTTACAAATAGCTGTATCGCTTAAAAATACAAATTTTGTTGAAGATGCAAGGAAACGTATTACTCAAATCGAATCGACAAACGAAATATCTAAAATATTGAACTCAACACTCGATATTGATGATTTGTTGGTGTCGACTGCTGAAGCCATACAGCAAAATTTTAATTATTTCGATGTAACACTGTTTTTACTCTCCGATGAGAATGCAGAGTTGCTATTGAAAGCTCATTCAGGCAATTATGTAAATTATCTTCCGGGCGAATACAGGCAAAATACCGGTGAAGGTATAATCGGATGGGTAGCTAAGCATGGCGAATATATATTGGCAAACGATGTTTCGCAAGACCCTCGTTATAAATCAATTGAAAATCACAATACGCGTTCGGAACTTGCTTTGCCTATCAAGGTTGGTGCAATGCTGGTCGGGGTGTTGAATATCGAGGACAAAAAATTGTTCGCTTTCGATGAAATGGATGTGCTTGTTTTACAAACTTTGTGCGATCAGATTGCAAGTGCTATAGCAAATGCCAAACTTTACGAAGAGATAAAGTTAGCCAATCAAAAACTTACAGAATTAGATTCCTTGAAATCAGAATTTCTAAGCATTGTTTCGCACGACTTCAGGTCGCCATTGTCGAGTATAATTCTTGCCGGTAAAGCCCTCTTGAAAAACGAGGATATTCAAAATAATCCACGCTTCAAGGAATATATGCAACTAATCGTAACACAGGCCAACCGGTTGAACCAATTAGCCGAAGATACTTTGTCGATTACCCGCATCGAATCGGGGCAAGTGAGTATTGCTTTCAAAGTTGTGAATGTTGAACGGCTCATTCAGGATGCATTGGTTTCGGTGCGAACATCAAACAGGCATACTATCACTTATAATATCGATCCGAATGCATCGTTTATCAAGGGAGACCATCCAAAGCTCAGGCAGGTTGTTCAAAATCTTCTATCTAATGCTATAAAATATTCACCGGCAGGTGGAAAGGTAACTATCAACGTAGTTGAGCAGGATGGAGATGAAATTCTGTTTATCATCTCCGATGAGGGTATCGGAATTAAACCTGAGTATCAGGTCAAATTATTTCAAAAATTTTCCCGTGTCGATGAACCGGACTCTAAACATATCAAAGGCACAGGATTAGGTTTGTGGATTTGTCGCGAAATAATTGAAGCACACAAAGGAAAAATTTGGGTCGAAAGCGAATACGGCAAGGGGAGTACTTTTAAATTTACTATCAAAAAATCAGATAGTTAATCCGATTCAATTGGCTGGAGTTGTTTTAATTTTTCAATAACAATCTTGTAGAATTCTTTCCACTTGTTAATATCCTTATTGTAATTAGCAATAGTTAATTTTATTTGTCCCACAGTTACTTTATGCTTCTGGAAAATGCTATCGGAAACTCCCTCATTACTTTTTAATAACAGTGAATCGATTGGTTCACGCATCCCTTCTGCTAATACCAAATCAATATATATGTCTGCTAATTTGGAACTGGGGATTTCTTTTTTATCAGGGCTGCTGCATCCTATTATTAAAAATAAAATAACGTAACCGGTAAATTGGAAGTTTTTCATTATCTCTACAAATTAAAATACATCTTATATTCGTACGGATGTGGCATAGTTGCTATCGATTTTATATCGTGCTGTTTTGTCTTTATCCATTGTTGAATCAAATCATCTGTAAAAACATCACCTTGTTTTAAAAACTCATTATCTTCTTTTAACGCATCTAAAGCTTCTTCTAAATTTTTTGGAAGGAACTTGACGTTGTGTTTGTTGTCGTAAACATTTGTATCAATCGGACCTAATCCTTCTTTTATAGGATCGATTTTATTTTTGATACCATCCAAACCTGCCATTAACATAGCACTCATTAACATATACGGATTTGCAGTGGCATCCGGCGGGCGGTATTCGAAACGAGCTTCATCCGGATTTTTTACATACGACGGAATTCTGATAGCTGCTGACCGATTTGCTTTACCGAATGTAATTGCAACAGGTGCTTCAAATCCCGGGACTAATCGTTTATAGGAATTTGTACTTGGATTCGTGAATGCACACAAAGCTGGTGCGTGCTTTAATAAACCTCCGATATACGAAAGAGCCAATTCGTTTAAATTGCCGTATCTGTCTTTTCCGTAAAAAATATTTTTACCCTTCTTGAGTAAGTATTGATGGGCGTGTAGTCCGTTACCGGCTTGCTGGAACATCGGCTTCGGCATAAACGTGATGAATATGTTGTGCTTGCGTGCAAGATTGAACAATAAATATTTTGCTAACACAATCTTATCGCTGATGGCTAACAAACTATCGAATTGTATTTCTATTTCTTGCTGTCCGCGTTCACCAACTTCGTGGTGGTGGTATTTCACATCTATACCCATTTGTTTAAAAAGCAATGAAGCTTCATCCCGGAAATCATCATAAATATCGAATGGATTTGCCGCATGGTAAGCATTAGCAAAAAATTCTTCTTGATGTTCAATTTTATAATATGATAAAGCTGTTCGTGTATCGAACTCAACCTTCGAGAAAATATAAAATTCAAATTCAGGTCCCCATAATGAGCTATCTGCGATTCCGGTATCGGATAAATATTTCTCTGCTTTTTTAGCGACAAATCTTCCATCTTGGCTGAAACGTGTTTTATTAGAATCAGTCAGATGTATTTCTGTCAGAACGCTCAGAGTCGGAGCAGTTCTGAAAGGGTCAACTACTGCTGATGAAAAATCGGGAATTAAAATCATATCGCTTTGT
This sequence comes from uncultured Ignavibacteriota bacterium, assembly GCA_947085405.1. GTDB lineage: Bacteria > Bacteroidota > Ignavibacteria > UBA10030 > BY39 > JASEGV01. The sequence continues at coordinate 10,033 of CAMTWO010000005.1, read as the reverse complement.
TCGACTTTCGAAAAACCGTAGCTCGATCCATCGAATCCTATTCCTTCTTCCAACAAATTTTCAAGAAGTCCTGCCTCATACGGAACGCTGATATGATGCAATTTTCCGATTAAATCAATAGTTTTTAAATCTATAAAATTAATATTGTTTTGTTTTATGATTTGTTCAGTTTTATGAATTATTTTTGTTTCCATATTACATATACTTTTTAGTTGATATTGCTTGAATTGATGAGAACTTTGCCCAAATTGGTGGAAAAATATATGGATATTGGGCTTGAAAAGCAATTCGGTTACTTGACTTCTAATCAATTTGGCTGTAAATTATAATGGAAATGGAATCATTGATATGAAGTTCTACAGAAAAATATGCGATAAACTTTATTGGCAGAAGCTTTCAGCTAAACAACCGTCGTATCATATTCGTTTGTTGCTTATTTTCATATCTATCTTTGCATTGTTTGGATATTCAGTTGTTCTCGATTCCGAGGGATATAAATTAATTCGCCGTAAAAAGCAATTGCTAAATTATGATCGTAGAAATCTAATTTCTCTTACCTTCGAACAAATTCAGAAAATAATTTCTTATTTAACCATATCGATGGTTATAACTATTCACCATTTTTCACCTTCTTCAGAAGACAATCATCTCTGTCCGGTCCTCCGTATTTAGTCCCGTATAACACAGCATATTTTGGGCTGTGTATTATTTCTATAATAATTTTTATTAATTAAAAAGGCGGGATGAAAAATTCACAAACAAATATTAATACGCTTCGTGGTATTGTTGAAACGACTCAACATTACAAACGTTTTGAAGAGTTACCATTTTTAGTCGGCGAAAAACAAAGCACTACTATCTTACTCGGTGGTTTCACAGCACGCCACGATTATTTTGTGCGAGCTGGTATTGAAGGGCTGGGCTACAAAGTTCAAGACCTTCCAACCCCAAATATTGAAGCATACCACGTCGGTCGTGAGTATTGCAACAATGGAATGTGCAACCCCGCTTATTTCACAGTCGGTAACCTCGTTAATTATCTGAAAAAATTAGAAGCAGGCGGAATGACAAAATCTGATATTTTAAAAAACTATGTATTCTTCACGGCAGGTGCTTGCGGTCCGTGTAGGTTCGGTATGTATGAGAATGAATTCAGGTTAGCTTTGAAGAATTCAGGATTCGGTGGTTTCCGTGTTTTAGTGTTTCAACAATTCGAAGGCTTCGATCAGTCGAAACAAGGTAATGGTTTGCTTCTGAATGAGGAGTTTTTTCTCGGTATTCTTAACGGTCTCGTGCTTGCTGATATTATTAACGATCTCGGTAATAAAATCCGACCGTATGAAATTAATAAAGGTGAAACGGATAGAATTTTAGCCGATGCAACAGAAAAAATTTATCAAACCATCAAAAATAAACAATCGATGCTGAGTGAATCTAAAATTGTAAAAGTATTTCAAAAATTAACCCGTTCAAAATCGAAAAGTATTTATGCACTACTAACCGATCAGTTATTATGCGATGTATATCCCGATGCGTTACATATAATCAACGAAAAATTAAAAGCTGTAAAAACCGACCCGCTTCGAGTAGTGCCTAAGATAAAAATCACAGGTGAGTTTTGGGCACAAACTACCGAAGGCGATGGTAACTTTAAGATGTTCAGGTATTTAGAAAATGAAGGGGCAGAAATTATTACAGAACCAGTTACAAATTGGTTGTTGTATCTTCTATACGACGGAAATCAGTTTATTTCGGATAGAAAAGAATATGGGGTTAAATACTTTCGGTCGAAGTTTTTAATAAAGTTCGGAGAAATGCTATTAAAAAAAGAATATAATCGTTTCAGAAAATCGATGAGCAATCTCCCCCAATCTTTAAGCAACCAATACCAACTGGAACAGCTTGCACATAAATATTACAACACACGTGCAAAAGGGGGCGAAGGGCATTTAGAAGTTTCGAAAAGTATTTATTATACTAAAAACCATCTATCACATTTAGTTTTATCGCTTAAACCGTTCGGATGTTTACCGAGCACACAGAGTGATGGTGTTCATTCGGTAGTAACTTCGCATCATCCCGATATGTTGTTTTTACCGATTGAAACTTCAGCAGAAGGGGAAATAAACGCATACAGTCGTGTGCAGATGGGTCTGACCGAGGCGCGTGTCCGCTGTAAATTAGAGTACGAAAAATCTTTGGATGAAACAGGTTTGACTGAAGAAAAAGTGAGAAAGTTCATCTTAAAAAATCCAGAAATGCAAAATCCATTCTTCCATATTCCGAGAGTTGAAGGAGTAGTTTCGAGAGCAGCAAGCACAGTTTATCGTGTCAGTGAGATATTCAAAATGAAGTAGTTCAACAGTGATGTTACAGTTGGCAGTCGGCAGTTTGCGGTTGGCAGTAGTCTTGTGCGTGTTTTAAAAAAACGAAGAAGAAACTGATGAAAGAGAACACGGTATGGGTGATTTCAAAGATTTAATTGTTTATAAAAAGGCTTTTAAACTTGCTATGAAAATATTCAATATTACTAAAAATTTTCCAAAAGAAGAAATATTTTCGCTCACTTTACAGATCAGAAAATCATCGAGGTCAGTTTGTTCGAATATCTCCGAATCGTACAGGAAACGGCAATACCCCAATCATTTCGTTGCGAAGGTGAGTGATGCTGATATGGAAAATAGCGAAACACAAGTATGGATCGACTTCGCATTTGAGTGCGGGTATATAAATAAGGACATGGAGAAGAGTTTATTAAAAGAAGCTAGTGAAATTGGATGTTTACTAAATGATATGATTGAATATCCAGAAAAATATAAGTCGAAAAATGTTAAAAGAAATAATCGAACGTTATAAATATTATATTGCCAATTGCCAACTGTCAATTGCTTACTAACCCAATAAGAAATGAGAATTGAAAATACATACGAAACAAAATCCAACAATAACTACACACTCGCAGTCGGACTTGATATCGGTTCGACCACAGTTAAAGGTGTCGTGGTTGATTTGCGTACCGATAAAATAATCTGGAGCGACTACAGGCGGCACGAAACCCGTCTTTCCGAAAAAGTGCTCGACTTTTTACAACGAATCGAGAACGAACTAAACTTAAAGCCGGGAGATTTCAGAATATTTGTTACAGGCAGCGGTGCCCACGATTTAGCTGAATTAATTGGCGGTAAGTTCGTGCAAGAAGTTAACGCACTATCCTTTGCAGTCGAAAAATATCATCCCAAAGTTAAATCAGTAATCGAACTCGGTGGGCAAGACGCCAAAATTATTATCTTCAAAAAATCACACAACGGCAACAAAAAAATTGCATCGATGAACGATAAATGCGCCGGCGGAACTGGTTCGGTCATTGATAAAATTGCAGCTAAGTTAAATATTCCGACTACCGAATTAGGCAATTACCGGTACAAAGGTGTAAAAATTCACTCGGTTGCAGGTAAATGTGGAGTGTTTGCCGAAACTGATATAAACTCGTTACAGAAGCAAGGAGTATCCACTTATGAATTGATGGCTTCGCTATTCGAATCTATTGTCCAGCAAAACCTAACTGTTCTTACTCGTGGAAATACTCTCTTACCTGAAGTTTTACTCTTAGGCGGTCCGAATACTTTTTTACCCGGAATGGTCGAAGCTTGGCAAGCAAGCATCCCCGCAATTTGGAAAGAAAGAAATATTGAAATACCAAATAATATCGACCCTGCCTCTCTGATAAAAGTCCCGCAGAATGCAGAGTTATATGCGGCGATTGGAGCGGTTGAGTTTGGTAAAACTGAACCAGCAACTGTTGGAATATATAAAGGTTGGCAAAAGTTATACGAATTTGTTCACTCTGATCGCGAAAACATGAAAAGTAAATTAAGCAGTGCAGGATTGTGTCGGAGTGAAGATGAAGCGAGAATGTTTGCAGAAAAATATCGGATACCTGAATTTATCCCCCCACATTATTACAAAAATGAAGTCGTGAATATTTTTATCGGTGTGGATGGTGGCTCCACTTCAACAAAAGCTGTTCTTTTGGATACGAATAAAAACGTAATTGCTAAAGAGTATCGTTTATCAAAAGGCAATCCTATCGAAGATACAAAAGAAATTCTTCTCAATTTACAAAATAAAATCGAATCGCAAGGCGCTCGGCTAAATGTGCTCGGTGTTGGTGTTACAGGTTATGCAAAAGATATTTTAAAAGATTGTATCGGAGCTGATGTGGCGCTTGTAGAAACTGTTGCCCACACGATTTCAGCATTGCATTACTTTGATGAGGTGGATGTAATTTGCGATGTAGGCGGACAGGATATTAAAATTATAATTCTAAAAGATAGACGAGTAATAGATTTCAAACTCAATACCCAGTGTTCAGCAGGCAACGGTTATTTTTTGCAGGCAACGGCAGAGAGTTTGGGATTTAATGTAGAAGATTATGCCGAGAATGCATTCAAGGCGCGTCGGGTTCCTGAATTCAGTTACGGTTGTGCGGTTTTTTTACAATCCGACTTAGTCGATTTTCAGCGCCAGGGTTGGAAGCAGGAAGAAATTTTAGCGGGACTTGCTAAAGTTTTACCAAAGAACATCTGGCTTTACATCGCACAAATGCCTAATGTTTCAAAGTTTGGCAGGCACTTCGTTCTACAGGGGGGAACTCAAAATAATTTAGCCGCAGTAAAAGCACAAATTGATTTTATCCAATCGCGTTATAGCGGTTTGAATGGTGAACCGACACTGCGTGTCCATCCGCACACCGGTGAGAGTGGTGCAATCGGTGTGTCGCTCGAAGCATCACGTTTATTTTCGGAAGGAATGAAAACACGGTTCATCGGTTTCGATGCAGTCGCTTCAATCAAATATCAAACTACACGCAGCGAAGAAACACGATGCCTTTATTGCAAAAATAAATGTCTCCGCACATTCATAGATATTTTCACAACAGCAACTAATGATTCAGAATTAAATGGCACTTTCAGTTATAAACAGGGAGCTGAAATGATGCGGTCGGGACGGGTGGAACAGATAGAACCTGATTTTGCAGAGGAAGTTTTGGGCATCCATAAAGAACGAATCATCATAGCAACGTGCGAAAAAGGTGCAGTCGATAATTTAGATGGAATGAAAGAAATTCAAAAACAGATTGAAAAAGCAAAAGCAGCTAATCCGAATATGCTTGATTATGCAGGATATAAAGTATGGCAGCCGGTGAAACCGGAAGTAATAGCCGACAAACCGCATAAGATTGTTCTGAGCAAAAAACAAAAGAGAGTCAACTTCTTAAAATTGAAACGTGAGAAATTAGTAATCGGAATTCCGCGTCTCTTAAATTTATATACACTCAATCCGTTCTTTAGTGCATATTTCGAAAGTTTAGGAATATTGCCTGGCAACATTGTTTACTCCGATTTCACTTCCGAGAAGCTTTATCGGGATGGTGCGAAACGCGGGAATATCGATCCCTGTTATCCGAGTAAACTTGCGATTCCGCACGTGCACAATTTGCTTTATGTTCAGAATAATAAGAAGAAGCTCGACTACATATTTTTCCCGAGCATCGATTCGATGCCGAGCGACATAATAAATTGTGTTGACCATCGCGGGTGTCCGACGGCAGTTGCAACTCCATTCACAGTAAAAGCCGCATTCACAAAAGAAAAAGATTTATTCGAAGAATTTGGCGTTAAATATTTAAATCCGTTCTTGAATTTGCTGGAACCTGAACTTACTAAACGGCAAATGTTCAATGAACTTGAAATGTATTTAGGTTTAACTAAAAGCGAAAATTCAAGAGCAGTTGAAATCGGTTACACCGCATTGCAAAATTTCCAAAAGGATTTGAAGCAAAAAGGGAGAGAAATTTTAGAGATGCTCGAGTATGAAAATCGAATCGGAATTGTCGTGCTTGCACGCCCATATCACAACGATCCGGGGATTAGCCACGGAATACTTGAAGAATTTCAAAAATTAGGTTACCCGATTCTTACACAGGATTCGCTTCCAACGGATGATGATATTTTAGAAAAGGTTTTTTCCGATGATGATGCTCACCCGATGGATATAAATGATGTTTGGAAAAACTCGTATAGTGAAAATACAAATCACAAAATATGGGGGGCTAAATTTGTAGCGCGCCATCCCAACTTGGTAGCACTCGAATTATCTAACTTCCGCTGCGGTCACGATGCCCCGGTTTATTCGTTGATTCAGGAAATTGTTGAAGCAAGCCGGACACCGTATTTCTGTTTCAAAGATATTGATGAGAACAAGCCAAAAGGTTCAATCAAGATTCGTATTGAAACAATTGCATATTTCCTGAAGAGGTATTTGCAGACAATGCACAACGCGAATCCAGTCATTCCGCAAATTCAAACTCAAAGTTTTGTTGAAGAATCAACCTGCGTATAGCTCTGTTTGTTATTATCTCCAACATTATTTATAATTAAAGCAGATTATATAAACAATATTATTTGAAAGGAGTTGAGGTTATGATAAAGAAATCAGTCATTCTGTTTATGCTTATCCTCCCCGGTTATTGTTTCTCATCTGCAAGCCAGGATGATAATGATAAGGAGACAAAAACATTTCAATTTCCCCATGATCTGAATCGGATTTTTGCAACCCCGACCGCCGATGTTTTGAAGTCGTTAGACTTAAATATTATTTTAGGAGGTGCATTTGGTTTTGAGGAAAGCTCAGCATTTCTTGGTAACGTTGCTTTGGGACTCGGAGGTATTGCAGATATTGAAGTCAATACCGGTTCTTTGTTGGGTGCTCTTGCGAATGTCAATCAAAATATCCCCACAATCACATTGAAGTCGAAAATATACAAAGGCACAGCAACTTATCCAGTAATTGCTATCGGTTTGAGATCATCGAACGATTGGGATAGGACAAAAATTTATGAGTCCGGTATTCGAGCCTCCGAACCTGACTTGTATAACGAGGGGTTACGTAATGTTGATTACGAAGCTCGCATAACTACAGCGTTCATCGCATTCAGCAAAAACGCAAATGAAAATCTTTCACTGCACGCAGGGGGTGGTATAAGCGATTTGCGTTATCGGAATATTCGATTGGGTTGGAACTATATGTATGAGTACACCGATGATGGTGCAATTAATAAGAAACAGTTGGTTTACCTTTTCGGTGGGTTAATTTATACGATTAACGAGAGGACTCAATTTATGTTCGAAGCCCAAACGATGCCTTATTTTAATGTCAACACAAAAAATAGAACCATCGTACCGAAACAAAGAGGTTTGATGGTGGTTGGAATCAGGAGTGCAGTTTCCAAAGTGCTACTTTTTGATACTGGAATTCGTTATCAAAGCAACTACAAAGGTATAGCAGATACGCAAATCAGGCTGAGCTTAAGCTTCTTTATTTCTCTTCCATCATAATGAGCAGCGAAAATACTTGGACAATAAAAAAATTAGTAGATTGGTCGGCAAATTATCTGAAGGAAAAAGGCTTCGATGATGCACGGTTGAATGCTGAGTTACTGATTTGCCACACGCTTAATTATAAAAATCGAATTGATTTATATTTGCATTATGATAAACCGCTGCGCGAGTCGGAATTAAACTCATTCAAAGCATTATTTAAACGGCGGTTAAATCGCGAGCCATTGCAATACATAGTTGGTGAGGCTGAGTTTATGGGACTGAAGTTCAAAGTTGATAAACGTGTTTTAATCCCTCGTCCCGAAACCGAAATATTAGTCGAGGCAGTTGTAGAAACGTGTAAGAATTATACAAACAGCTTAGATATTCTCGATATTGGTGTCGGAAGCGGAAACATTACAGTGAGCCTGGCAAAATTTATTCCTGCTGCAAATGTTACAGGTATTGATGCCAGCAGACCGGCAATCGAAGTAGCAAAAACTAATGTTGATGCAAATGGAGTTTCCGATAGAATTGATTTAAAACAGCTAAATGTTTTCGACGATGTTTCCGGGCTTCCTAATTTCGATGTAATCGTTTCAAATCCGCCTTACATTTCGAGAAACGAATTTTTAGGAATTCAAGAAGAAATACGTTTGTATGAACCACACTCTGCAACGACTGACGACAGCGATGGCTTAACCTATCACAGGCGAATAGCGGATGTTGCGCGAAACATTTTCAAAGAAAACGGGTGGCTTTTTCTTGAAATTGCCTACAATCAAAGTGCAGAAGTAACCAAAATTTGTTCTCAGTTCGGTTATCATAAAATCGAAACAATAAGAGATTACGGTCTTAACGATAGAGTTATTAAAGCAAGGTGGAGTAAATAAAGGATATTTGAGGAGAATTACACAATGAAAAGAAAAATACTATTAACTTTTCTAATCGCATTCGTGATTAGCGGAATGCTAAACGCACAAGTTACCCTCGAATGGGTAGCCCGCTACAACAGCCAGAGCAACGGTAGCGATTATGTAAAAGCTATGGCGGTTGACTCATTGGGGAATGTGTATGTGACAGGTACTGATGCGGACTCACCACCGGGATTTGTAACATTGAAGATAAACACAAGCGGGCAGATGGTGTGGGCGAGGAGATACTTAGGTACAATGCCGATAACAGCCGGACCAAAACAGATTGCCGTTGACTTGCATGGCAATGTGTATGTAGGTGCAAGCGATGTGGATTATATAGTTATAAAATATGATTCAAATGGAGTTCAGCAGTGGGTGAAGAGATATAGAGGAAGCGGAGGAGGAATGCATGAAATTAAAGATTTGTTAATAGATAACAATGAAAATGTTTATGCATTAGTAATGGGATCAGTAAGCAACGTAAGTACAGAGCGTGACATTGGCACTGTAAAATATAATTCAAGCGGAGATACAATATGGACAAAAAATTATAGTAGTTTATTTGATATTATGGAATGGCCCAGCAGTATGGATAGTTATGATTTTACAAGATTGCATATAGCAGGTAAGACTGAATCATATCCATATTCGCCAATGGATTTTCTTACCATAAGCTACGATATGAACGGCAACCTGCGTTGGGCACAGACGTGGGACGGACCTGGAAATCGATGGGATCAAGCTGAAGATATTGCCGTTGATAAAAACGGGAATACTTACGTTACAGGCTATGCGACAATGGACAGCACAAATGATAGAGATATAGCTACAATAAAATATGACAACAATGGTAATCAAAAATGGATTCGATTTTATGATAGTTCTGGTCAATATTTCCAATCAGAGGGAAAATTTATCAAAGTAGATCCCTTCGGAAATGTTATTGTTTCAGGCTGGGAAGCTAGCTATAATTATGATTTCTGCACAATTAAATACGATTCACTCGGAAATCAATTGTGGGTACAAGCATACAATGGTGCAGCAAATGCAGAAGATTTTCTGGAGGGTTTAACGGTTGATAAGCTCGGGTGTGTGTATGTAACAGGTAGTACCAAAGATATTATTAATCTACCAAAGATTACAACGATCAAATACGGTAAAGACGGAAATCAGGTATGGCTTCAGAAATATCCCGACAGCGATACAATATCAAGCCCGAAAGCTATAATTGTCGATAATAGTTTAAATGTTTATATTGCAGGAACAATATCTGTTGCTTCACCAGGTGGAGCTACAAAAGATATAATAGTTTTAAAATATTCTCAACCGACAAGTGTAATACCGATATCGAACGAAGTTCCTGACGAATTTAAGCTATATCAGAATTATCCTAATCCTTTTAATTCAATAACAAATATCAAATATCAAATTACACATTCATCGTTTGTGATAATTAAAGTATATGATGTATTTGGAAGGGAAGTAGCGACATTGGTCGATGAGAAGAAAGAACCTGGCGAACATCAGGTTGAGTGGGACGCTGGCGGACTTGCGAGTGGTGTATACTATTATCGTATGATTTCTGGAAAAAATATTGAAACCAAGAAAGCATTATTAATAAAATAAAAGAAATGGTTAAAAAAATGTTGAATCATATGAAATCCCTGCCCGTACGGCAGGCGGGCGCCTCAGGTCGACGACTTTCCGCCTTCGGCGGATCGTCGAGCGGAAAACACT
>CAMTWO010000004.1:0-33534 GCA_947085405.1 uncultured Ignavibacteriota bacterium | reverse complement strand
CCCCCCAACAGTTTTAAACCTCCCTTCAACACTTTTTAACCTACCTACAAACATTTTTAACCTTCAACATGGAGTTACAGGTTTTGAATCCAGTGAAGCGGGACGGGAATTTGTTAGATGGGATTTTTGTAAATACTTCGATACAAATAACTCCGCCATAGGCGGAAAACAAAAACAAAAACAATAGGAGAATATTATGCCAAACAAAGATTACTATCCGAAAACGGACGAACGCTTTCTGGTTTGGTTCGATAATTTTATCGACAAAGCTCAGGTTCATGCCGCAACAATCGGCTTAACGCCAGCCGATATTACACAATTTCAAAACGATTTTACCGATGCCGCAAAGCAAGTTACGGACGTAGAAAACAGCAGAACCACCACGCAGGCATTGGTTAAAAAGAAAAACGATTTATTCGATCAGGTTGAAAAACTGATTCGTGATAAGGTTGTAATACTTAAACGCCAGTCGGGTTATACTAAATCCATCGGTGAAGACCTGGGTGTAGTTCCTGCAGAAGCAGGTTTGGGAAAAGGTCTACCAATAGAAAACATTAAACCATCCTTTGCACCTACCATAATGCCCGACAGGGTTAGGCTCGATTGGGTAAAATCGGAGTTCGACGGTGTTGTAATACAATGCAAACGTGGTAACGAAATTAATTTTTCGTTATTAGGAAAAGATAACGTATCGCCGTATGAAGATATGCGACCGAGCAATAATCCCGATACACCTGAGACGCGCATATATCGTATGCGTTATCTTATAAAAGATAATGAAGTCGGGCAATGGTCGGATGAATCAAGGATCATCTGTTTGATATAACCGCCTCGCATTATTTCGGGGTTGACTAAACGGGATGTATCGAGAGAACTTCTGAGTCAGCCCCCTTTTTCTGGCTGGCTTGCCCGCTCGACGATTCGCCCCGCCAAATGCCGAAGGCATGCCATTGGCAGGCGGAGCCGAACACTATACCACATTCGACAAAGATCGTACGGCATGACGGCTAACGTATTGCAGCTACAAGAAGTTGGCGATTTCGAAGCACTAAACTGTCTGCAACCACTGAACTTGATACGAAGCACAAAGCTTCATTTAACCACTGAACCGCCAATTTCTTGTAGCTGCTGTTATGGGTAGTTTTATTCAGTTTTTTCATCTTGGTCTTTAATTGAATATTTGTCTAAAAGTAATTTCTTGTCCTTAGTATTTAATTGCTTAAATCGTTCTCGTACTAATGCTGTTTCCTCTCTCAATTTTTTTGACAAGTCCATTTCTTGTCCTTCTTCAGGTTTGTGTGGTGTTAAAAGCTTTACTTCATTTCCTTTGATTATATGGTCAGTAATAACACTACTAATTTCATCAATCTTTTTCTCTACACCTGTCTTGTCGATTTTTTTGTCGGCTTTAATTTTTTCCATGTGTTGTTCAAGAGCTTTTTGAGCAATAGATTCTTTGATGTTATCTAACATTAATATTTCTCTTTCCTTTTCCATAGCAATGAGTTTCTTATTTCCCATATAAGAATCTATAATCTCTCTCGCCCTTTTTGATTTATATAATAAATATGCCGCATAAACTTTCAAACCAGTTTTGATTAATTCTGTTAGGTCAACAGCAATGTCGAAATCAAAATTAAATAGAACGTCAATTGATCCATTCTGTATCTCAACAAGTGATATGTCGTCAGGAGATTCTGACTTGAGAATGGTGTGATAAATCAATAAAGTTCTATTCCACCTAGTGAGTACTTTGGAAAATTCTTTTAAACTTGTAGTTGTATTCGAGTCCTTAAAAATTAACGAAACAATAGCTTGGTCGTCTTCTGATTCAATGTCCTCTGAAATTAAAATATATTTAGAGAAAACAGCATTTATTGTTGATAATTCATTTTGATTCGCATCTATTTTCTGGAGTAATTGCTGTAAAATCCCGTTAAATTTCTGAAAGTAAACTTGTGCCGCTATTTCCGTATCACTGTCAATTTCTTGAAGTTGATTTTTAGAATCCAAGTCAGTAAACGGACCAGTTTCTCTTAGAACGATTTTTAGTTCATTGTCCAAAGAGTAATTTTCAATTTCTTCAAATTTCGTTCTAACCTTTTTAGAAAGGTCTTTCATAAACACAAGGTTTTGATTTTGTCCTTGTTGAATTGCTTGTACGTAGTCGTGAACGTCTCTTCTAAAACCAGATTTTATTATCAAGTCTTCAAAGAGATCGATTTTAGCAATTAGGCTTTCAATATTCATAATTTTTATTTTTTAGTTTTTTACATTACCCATAACGGTGGGGCGGATGAGCCCCGCTGTTAGCAGGGCTCATCCGCCAAAGATGGATTCGTTTCCAGTTTATTTTGCGAAACTGTCGCTGATCTGATCAAGCGTATTAAACCGAATACGAATCATCTCCGCTTTATCTTTTAAGAGCAAAATGTTTTTTTCTTTACTCGATATTATTTCCTTCAATAATATTTCTACATCAGGATAATCGCACGCTTCAGAAAATATTTTTAAATCTTGTATTGATTTTTCTTCCTGAGCAATTGCTATATCGAGGGCTTTACATAAGCCCTTACATGTATGTTCGCATAATGTTTGCATATCCACCTCAATTGATTGATAAATTGTCAACTAATTTTTTACCACCGTTCAATGCCGATTCGTTTAAAGGTATCAAGTGATGGTAGCGGTCGGGTAAAACTTTTTTCAAAACTTCTAAAACCGCACTGAAAGATACAATATTTTTCACTCCGAGCAAACCGCCTAACATCACCATATTCATTATCTTCATATTCTTCAATTTATTTGCTTCGTCGCTTGCAGGGATTGGAACAATATTTATATCCAATCGGGTAGGAGGAATAATAATGTTGGTGCTCTCGTAAATAATTGTCCCACCCGGTTTTACACGCGATTCAAATTTATCAACCGATGGTTGATTGAGTGCAACAACGATATCGAAAGTAGAAATAATAGGAGAGCTAATTTTTTTATCAGAAACGATGACGATGCAATTGGCAGTACCGCCGCGCATTTCGGGACCGTACGATGGCATCCAGGTTACAACTTTCCCCTCGACAAGGGCGGCATAAGCGAGCACCTGCCCCATTGAGAGAACACCTTGACCGCCAAATCCGGAAAAAACCATTTCGTATGTCATAATTATGCTTCCTTTCTGCTCGACGAGTCGAGTCGTCGACCTTCGGCGGATTTAACGATTTTTTTCTCTACAAGTTTTCCGTCAACTTTTATATCGCCAGGCGGATAGAACGGGAACATATTGTCTTCGATCCATTTATTTGATTCGAGCGGTGTCATTTTCCATCCCGAAGGACAATTCGATACAATCTCCACCAAACAAGTTCCCTTCTTTTCCATTTGATATTTGAAAGCTTTCTCAAGCGATTTTTTGAAATGCCGAACTGCCGTTGGAGTATGAACTGCTTGTCGTGTTACATAATGAGTCCCGGGTAAAGCGGCAACCGACTCAGTAATCTTATACGGATGACCTTGTGTATGAACTTCTCTTCCTTCGGGCGTTGTGCTTGTAACCATACCGACTAAAGAGGTGGGCGCCATTTGTCCCCCCGTCATACCGTAGATTCCGTTATTAATAAAAATAATTAAAAAGTTTTCGCCACGGTTGCATGCGTGAATTGTTTCAGCGGTTCCGATTGCTGCCAAATCGCCGTCGCCCTGATAAGTGAACACGAGGTTCTCGGGTAAAAATCTTTTGATGCCCGTTGCAACTGCGGTAGCTCGTCCGTGTGCCGCTTCGTGCATATCGATGTCCATATAATGATAAGCCAAGACTGAACAACCAACCGGCGCTACACCAATTATTTTATCCTGAATTTTCATTTCCTGTATAACTTCCATCAGTACTTTATGAATTACCCCGTGACTGCAACCGGGACAGTAGTGCATACGAACGTCGGACAGTGTTCCGGGTTTTTCCCAAACTACTTCCATATCTTCTCTATTTGTCATAATTTATATTCTCCTTCACATCATCTGTTTTAGTTTATCTACGATTTCTTCGGGTGATGGAATTATGCCACCCATACGACCGTAAAATTCGACAGGGACTTTACCACAAACACCGAGACGCACATCTTCCAACATCTGACCGGCATTCATTTCAACGACTAACACACCTTTCAATTTATCGGCTAATTTATTTAATGCATCGTAAGGGAAAGGATATAAAGTGATTGGACGGAGGAAACCAACTTTAATTCCTTCCTGCCGGGCAAGTTCCATCGCCTTCTGGCATATACGTGAGGACAAACCAAAAGCGACTAGAACCAAATCGGCATCGTCGGTATTTATAACCTCATAACGGACTTCATTTTTTTCGATAGTTCGGTATTTCGCCTGTAATCTGAGATTAATTTTTTCCATCTCTTCCGATTGGATATGGAGAGAAGTAATTACATTAGGTGCACGGTCGGGAGTTTTTCCGGTTGTTGCCCAAGGTTTCAAAGACCTGTGTTCTTTTACATCATAATCAGGAAACACAACTTTTTCCATCATCTGACCTAAAGCACCGTCGGAAAGAATTAGTACAGGGTTACGATACTTTTCTGCAAGGTCGAATCCTAAATAAACAAAGTCCGCCATTTCTTGAACGCTATCGGGAGCAAGCACAATGAGATGATAATCGCCGTGCCCACCACCTTTTACTGCCTGAAAATAATCGCCTTGAGATGGTTGGATTGTGCCAAGACCGGGACCGCCGCGGCTAATGTTTATTAATACGCAAGGGAGTTCGGCTGCAGCAATGTACGATAAACCTTCCTGCATTAAACTTATTCCAGGTCCCGATGATGAAGTCATTGCACGAGCACCTGCACCGGCAGCACCATAAATCATATTGATTGCTGCAATTTCGCTTTCGACTTGCATAACAACGACATTGCGTTTTCTCCCTTGGTCGGCAAGGTATTCTATAATTTCGGATTGTGGAGTAATCGGATAACCAAAGTAGCAATCACAGCCTGCCCTTATCGCTGCTTCTGCGGCTGCTTCGTTTCCTTTCATCAATCTTATTTCACTCATAGTTCCAATTTCCCTTCTCCGTTTGCAACTTCGGGGTTATCAATTGTAATGCGAATATTTTCTTTTACATCACTTATAGTTGCAACCGGGACTTTTTCTTTTTTCTTTGTAGTCCTAAAAACTGTGATAACTGCATCGGGACAAACTAAAGCACAATTCACACAACCGGTGCAATTGTCCTTAATTAAAACAGCATAGTGGTATCCTTTTATATTTATTCCTTTAGACATTTCGAGACTGTCCTGAGGACAAGCTTCGATGCAAAGCTCGCAACCTTTACAAGTCTCAATATCAATTTTTACAGTGCCTTTAACAGCCATAAATTATCCTTATAAATTTTTCTAAAATTAAAGTATTTAATTAAAATTTCCTAATCAATGGTTTGAGCGTCGTGTACTGCCATTGCTGTAATATTAACAATATCCTGGACATCGTTACCGGGGATAAGCAGATAAACCGGTTTGCGGATGCCCAAGAGTATCGGACCGACTGCAGTAGCGCCGCCTAACCGCGCAAGAAGCTTATACGCTATATTTGCCGATGTAAGTCCTGGACAAATTAAAACGTTCGCACCACCTTTGAGCGTGCTGAATGGATAAATTTCGTTTACGATTTCGGGAACGACTGCCGTATCGGCTTGCATTTCACCGTCGATAATTAGATGCGGCATTTTTTGTTTAACTATTTCGACCGCTCGCCTTACTTTCGTTGCAATCGGGTGATTACTATTGCCAAAGTTGCTGAACGAAAGCATAGCGATTTTCGGTTCAATTTCGTACTCCTTAACTTTCTCGGCGGTCAGAATTGCGATTTGGGCAAGTTGTTCGGCTGTCGGTTCAATGTTAATTGTTGCATCCGCGATAAAAATAGTCTGATTTTTGAAAATCATCATATAAAGTCCGGCTACAACATCAGTATCGTCCCGATGCCCTATTATTTGCAGTGCAGGACGGACGGTTTCAGGATAATGCTGAGTTAGCCCTGATATCAATCCATCGGCATCGCCTTCGCGCACCATCATCATACCGTAGTAGTTTTCAATTTTCATCAATCTTTCCGCATCAAAGTGTGTTACGCCTTTACGTTTTCTATACTCGTAATATTTGATTACGTACTCACTATACTTTTTCGATTCAAGAGGATTGACGATT
Organism: uncultured Ignavibacteriota bacterium; assembly: GCA_947085405.1. Taxonomy (GTDB): domain Bacteria; phylum Bacteroidota; class Ignavibacteria; order UBA10030; family BY39; genus JASEGV01. The sequence continues at coordinate 27,322 of CAMTWO010000004.1, read as the reverse complement.
TCGATACCATCTAAATTCGCATTAATATCTTTTGCTTTTTGTTTGATTATTTTTGGATCGCCTAACAAAACCGGCTGAGCAATATTTTCTTCAACAACGATTTGTGCAGCGCGTAAAATTTTCGGTTCTTCACCTTCAGGGAAAACAATTTTCTTAGGCGATTTTTTTGCTTTATGGACGAAAGAGCGCATCACTTCGCGCGATTTTCCTAAGCGTGCTTCTAAATAATCTTTGTAAGCTTCAAAATCTTTTATTTCAACGCGTGCTACGCCACTTTCCATCGCAGCTTTGGCAACTTCGGGAGCTTCCCACAATAGAACACGGGGATCGAGCGGTTTAGGAATAATATAATCTTTGCCGAATTCGATTTTCTTTCCGCCATAAGCGCGGATCACAGAATCGGGAACGTCTTCTTTAGCTAACTTTGCAAGCGACATTGCTGCTGCAATTTTCATTTTGTCGTTAATCTGTGATGCCCGAACATCGAGCGCCCCACGGAAAATGAACGGAAAACCGAGAACGTTATTCACTTGATTTGGAAAATCGGATCGTCCTGTCCCCATAATTATGTCGTCGCGTGCATCGAGTGCATCCGGATATGTTATCTCCGGATCGGGGTTTGCCATAGCAAATACAATCGCTTTATCTGCCATTGATTTTACCATTGCTTTTGTTACAAGGTCTTTTACAGAAACTCCACAGAATACATCAGCTCCTCTCATCGCGTCGGCAAGTGTTCTATCTTCTGTATCAACAGCAAAATATTCTTTGTACTTGTTCATACCATCTTTTCGGCCGACATATACAACGCCTTTTGTATCCACTAAACGAATGTTTTTGTGTTTTACACCGAGCGTTTCGTAGAACTTAGCACACGCGATTCCCGATGCACCCGCACCGCTAAACACAACCTTAATTTCATCAATTTTCTTACCTGTAATTTCGAGGGCGTTTAATAATGCCGCACCGCTAATGATTGCTGTTCCGTGTTGGTCATCGTGGAAAACCGGAATGTTCATTATTTTTTTCAATTCTTCTTCAATCTCGAAGCATTCAGGAGCTTTGATGTCTTCAAGATTAATTCCACCGAAAGTAGGTTCCAACATTTTAACACACTTTATAATTTCTTTTGGATCGTGTGAATCGATTTCGATGTCGAAAACATCTATATCTGCGAATCGTTTAAAAAGAATTCCTTTTCCTTCCATAACCGGCTTACCCGCTAAGGCGCCGATATCGCCCAACCCTAAAACTGCAGTGCCGTTACTGATAACTGCTACTAAATTTCCTTTCGCAGTATATAAAAAAGCATCTTCGGGATTGCGATAAATTTCCATACACGGTTCTGCGACACCGGGAGAGTAAGCGAGCGAGAGATCGCGCTGGGTTGAACAGGATTTTGTTGAAACAACTTCTATTTTCCCGGGACGGCCTTGTTTGTGATAATCGAGAGCATCTTGTTTGCGTATCATAATAGTTCACCTTTTATTTTTTAATATTCTGATTGACTAAAGTAAGAACGAATTATAATTAGAATTGATGGGAAGAACAATCATCACCTCGATAGATTGCGGGGTTTCAGAATGAGTGGAATAATTAACACATTTTCCGATACAAAACTAATGAAAATATTATTGATAAGCAAAAACCATTGCATAGATAATCCAAATTACCATACTGAAACCGAGCGATAATGCAGTCCATCCGAATATCTTTATCACTCTAATAACAATCGGCGGATAAGGATCGACTAAATATTTATCTAATTCACCTTTCTTCATAATTTCTTCATATTCGGCAGGTCTATCAATTTTAAACTCCTCAAGGGGAACTCTTCCGGTGAAGATACAAATATCCATCGGGAATTTTTCAGGACGCAAGTGAGTATTAAAAAAGTGAACTGTAAAAATAAAACCTGTCGCTAATAAGGCTTCGTCGCTATGAATTATTGTTGCGATGTTGATTACCTCGCCCGGTAAAATAAGCGTAAATATTTCGGGGAACCAGAGAATTAGCCCTGTTGATCCGATTACTATCATTCCCCAAAACACAGCAAAATAATCGAACTTTTCCCAATAAGTCCAGCGTCCGTAATTTGGTCGTGGTCCTAACCACAAAAACCATTTTAGCGAACCGATAAAATCTTTGAGGTCTTTTTTTGTAGGTAACATTGTATTGGGACCGAGAAGTAAATTTTTCATCGAACCGTATTCTTTACGCTTTCTTCTGAATAGGTCAATAATGTGTGCAGCAAAAATTCCAAAAAGAAAAACGGCAGCAGTGCGGTGAATAAGACCCGCACCTTCGAAACCCCCGAAAACTTTCGCTAAAAAAACCGCCCAACTAGTGTATGAAAACTTTAAAGTCATACCTGTAAGCGCTAAACTGATAAAACTCACTATCATTACAACGTGTAATATACGGTTGAACCGAGTAAATCGAATAACTTGTTTTTCGTTTTTATCAATGTATTCGATATCGATGAGTTTGCTAATCATTTTTCTGTTCCTTTTCAGATTGTGTGGCCTTGTTGCTATCTGAATTTTTTTTGTGGAGCTTCTTCATCTCTCGACGCATCTGCAGCGCACGTGGAATCCACATCAGAGTATGAATGCCTCCTAATACAAATGTTGAGATGAGCAATCCCGTCATCCCCCAGAAAGTCCAGAACAACCAAGGATATTTTTCGGGATCGTGGTGAGTGGCATGCGTCAGATAGCCAGCAAATCTCCTGTTGGCGCCGGGGTGACATTTTTGGCAAGTTGGGACAACATTTTCACGACTTAAATGTGAGCGTGTATCGCTAACTGGATAAATATCGTGAGCACCGTGACAATCGTAACATTTAGCAGTTTTAACATAACCTAATCGTGAAACTTTTCCGTGATAGGTATCGAAATACGTTTTAGCAATTTTCTCGTGGCATCGCCCGCATCGTTTCATTATGTCCAACATAAAACCTTCTTGGTCGGCGCGCTTAATCGTATGTGCAGTGTGACAGTCGCGACAAGTAGGTAAATCTTTTTTATCGGTATGAGATTTTTGTGAGTGAATACTTGATTCAAATTTTTCTTCGATACCGTGATGACAGCGTCCGCAAGTTTTTGCAATATTATCGTGATGAACACTCGACTTCGGGTCATTAGCCGGTAATTCTCTGTGAGCTGTGTGACAATCGGTGCACATAGCCGTTACAACGAGTCCGCTTTTTAGTAAACCTTTGCCGTGAATACTTTCAGAATAATTTGAAATAATTTCGTGTTCGGGTCCTGTGTAACGAACTGCAGCTTTCTTACCTTCCTGATGGCATCGAGCGCACAAGTTAGGGACGTTAATTGGAAAGATGGGGGATTTTGAATCAAGTTTCCCTAAAATTTTATGAGTTCCGTGACACTCTTTGCAAGTAGGTGCATTCGGATCGTTCTTAGCAAAATATTCGCCGTGAGTACTTTTTTGGTAATCTTCAACCTGTTGAGCATGACACGAGGCGCAGTTAACTTTTGATTTGATGGTTTCGCAAGACCTTGTTTTTGAAGGACTTACTTCAGCATGACATTGGCTGCACGCAGTGCGGTTATGGCGTGAATGGATAAGATCATCCGTTTGTACATTGAGCAGGCGACCATCTTTTGCTGATTTGATATCCGGTTTTTCGTGACACCGCAAACAATCCCTATCAGCCATTCCTTGATCATAAAAAACTTTCCGAACCTTATGCGGCTGATGACAATCCACGCAAGCCGGAAGAACATGCAATTGCTTTTCCCATAATTCACCTTTAATAACTTTGCGGTGAACTTCTTCAATCTGCTTATGACATTGTGCACAGGTGTTTGCAATATTTTTTCTTGCAATAGTCGAGCGTGAATCAGTGTGCGGTAAAATTTGATGGGCTGTATGACACGATACACAAGTAGCAGTTACAACCAATCCTTTCTTCAGTAATCCTTCGCCGTGCATACTTTCAGAATAATTTTCGAGAATGTTGCTCTGGTGAATATTTCTTTGCCTTTGGACAGGCGCCCCTTCTTTATGACATTTTCCACAAAGATATGGAATATGCAAAGGGTCAACTTGCGACTGAGGGTCTTTAGCCGGTAGGATGTCGTGGCTGCTATGACAATCTACGCAACTCGGAGCTAATGGGTCGCCACGTTTTTCAGCTTTGCCGTGCAGGCATTCTGCATACAAATTTTGCTGTTTGGTATGACAAGAACCGCAATTGACTTTTGCTAAATTCTCATCGTGCGGAAATTCTTTTCCTTCGAGATCAGTATGACAGTTAATACATTCGAATTGGCTATGGATTGAGTTAGCAAATTTCTTTTCGTTAAAATACAAGGAGACTGTTTTGCCCGCGCGTTTTTTTGTGAGCGTTGCATCGCTATGGCAAGCTAAACATTCTACCGACTCCTGTGCCGATAAATTACTTCCGATCAAAAACAGTAGTCCTGTAATAAAAAAGAACAAATTAAATAAAGTGATTTTTTGATATTTCATGTTCAATTTATTTGTTTATTTTTTCTATTGTATTTTCTTCATTAATTTCAGTAATCGCTTTTTGTTCTTCTCTTTTAATACGTTCTAATTCAAGCGGATGTTCTTCTTCCATTTCAGTTTCAGTAATCGTTCCTTTGATCCAAGCCAAATTCATTGGATAAACATCCGGGTTAAATATAATAAAATAAAAATGCCAAACGATTATTGACAAGGTTGCGAGCCAGGCTTCGTAATAGTGGATAGTTCGTGAAATATCCCATCCTAATTTTGTTAGAAGTCCCATAAATGTATTATCGAACCATAAAATAAAACCTGTTATTACCATAACTGCCGTACCCCAAATAAGCGCCCAGTATTCACTTTTTTCGATATAACTGAAGCGGTCTAATTGTGGTTTTACCTGACTTAACCCGAAATTATATTTTACTATACCTATTGCATCTAAAATATCTTTACGAACCGGTAGTAAATCTCTAAGCAACTGTTTTCCTCGCGGAACAAAGAAAATATAATAAATATGGTATAAACTTGCTACAACCATCACGATTGCCGCGATACGGTGCAGAAGACCCCTAATCTCGAACACCAACGGACTTACATCCCTGATTGGGACAACCCACCAAGCGTCAGGATATTTCAACATAAATCCAGTGATAACAAGGACTATAAAACTAATCATCAAACTCATGTGCTGAATTCGTTCTGACAAACTCATCCTTAGATACAGGCGATGACTCACTTGATGATGCGGAATCAAACCGCGGCGAGCCATTAACTGACGTTTTCCTTTTCTGAAAAAATCGGCAACATTGTGGACAAACATTCCACCGACAACTGAAATAATTAAAATAAGATATGCAGTAGCAATGAAATAGAGAATTGGTTCATCTTTCGATGCTACGTTAATATGGACAGAACCTTTAGCAAAATTTTCGTTAGCTCCGGGATGGCAGCTTCCACAAGTTTCAACCAATTTTGATTTGTGAGTTTTAGATGTAGAATCGGTTGAAGATTTTATATCGTGGAATCCATGACACGAGGCGCAGTTTGCAACTGTAACATCGCCCCCCTTACCCGCTAACCCATGATAACTGTCTGTAAAAGTTGAATACCGTTTACTTGCGATGCCATATTTTTCAGTGAGTTTTAATGATTCGTGGCAGGGGGTGCATACTTTGCCCGAAACATTAATTGCTGCTATCGGAGATTTGGGATCATCGTGTGGTAATATCGTATGTTCACCGTGGCAATCTGTGCAACTCGCAGAAGCTGTGTTACCTTTAGCTAGAGCTTTACCGTGTGAGCTTTCGTTATATATTTTTTCGACTTCGGTGTGGCATTTTCCGCACGTAGTGGCGATATTTTGTTGCGAAACGAGTGCGGTGGGGTTACTTCCCTTTTTCATATCGTGTGCACCGTGGCAATCGCTGCAAGTGGCTGCATTCATCTTTCCAGCTTTCAACGCCTGTCCGTGAACACTCATTTCATATCCTTTGATAAATGCAGCCGAAGGACTTACAATTGAACGGACATCAGGATTATCGAGGTGGCATTTCAAGCAGACTTCAGCTTCGTGCTCGCGACTAACATTCGATTCTTTACTAATTATAGCTTTAATCGTATGTTCGCCGTGGCAATCGGAACAGAAAGGTGCGCCTTTTACTCCTGCGATAAGCGCTTTTCCATGGTCGGATTGTAGATAATGATCAACAACATCTTTGTGGCAATTCCCACAAGTCTCTGCTTCGTGCTTGTGTCCTTCGGGAGTCCGGAGTTTTTCCAACGAAATAATGTTGTGGGTTCCATGACAATCTTTGCATTTTGCACCCCCTTTTGTTTTAGCATGCACACTTTTGGTATATAATCCAACCTTATCGCCATTATGGCAAGTTAAACAATTAACCGGTTTAATTTTTTTAGCGTGTGGAATATCGCCAGCATCAAAACCTTCGTGGCAATTCACACAATCGAATTCAGCGTGGGGAGTAGTTGCTAATGTTTTTTCATCTACCCATAGCGAAACTGTTTTCCCTTTTTTGTCCATCGTTAATGTTTTATCGCTGTGGCAAGCTAAACAATCTTCCTTCGTTTGTGTAAAACCAGATGACGATAAATTTAATGACGCGACGATACAGACTATAACGAAACTGATAAATCTGAAATTTGAATAAACCATAATAATTTAGTTAGTTGATATTTTTTCTTCTAATAAAGCATTTATAACATTTGTGAGTTGATTAATATCTACAGGTTTGTAGAATAAAGCATCAACGTGCTGGCGATATTTTTTTTCTAAATCTATATTTGAAAATTTGTAAACGTACAATAAAACGATAAAAAGATCCGGGTATTGAACTCTTGCATCACGTATTGACGGATAAACCGATCCATCTGAAACAGGCGAATCGGCGATTACGAGATTTATGTTTTTTTCGTTTATGATTTTCAGAAGTTCATCGGTTGATGTTGTGAAATAAACTTCATACATAGATTGAAAAAGTAGAGCGAGGCTTCTGCAAAAATCAGAATCTCTGCTGAATATCAGAACTTTTTGTTGTAATTTATCATCCATTAGACAAATAAAAAATTCAATTATTATGCCATCGTAGAGTTACCATATTTATTTCAAAAACTCCGTTTCTATCTGTTTAGAAGGTATTTATCTACAATTAAAATTAAATTATCCCAGCATTGAGAAAAAATCTATATAAATTTTTAAAAATGATAGAAATAAAAAAGTCGGAACCGTTGCCAGTTCCGACTTCTGTGTACCTGAGACTAAAAATTTTAAGCGAATATTTTACTTGATGACTAACATCTTCTTTACGGAAGAATAATTACCGGCAGTCATTTTGTAAAGATATATACCGCTGTGGACAGATTTTCCGAACGAATCTTTTCCATCCCATGGTAACGAGTAATAGCCAGCTTCGTGATGCTTATTCAAGAGACATTTTTTTAGAGTTTGTTTATATCGAAATTAGGCGTTTTTTGAGTCATCTTTTTTTAATGGTATGCCAAATTCCTGCAAACGGCGGTATAATGTTGAGGTGCTGATTTTCAGGGCTTCTGCTACCTTCTCTTTGTCAGAGGCAAAGATATCCAGTATCCGGAGGAGATAATTTTTTTCAAACTCTTTTAAAGCACTATCCAAATTTTGAATTGAGTCTATAGAATATTGAATTGTGTTTCGTAGTATATTATCTGGAAGGTCGTTGATAGTTATCAGATCGCCGGAAGCAAAAATCAACGCTCGTTCGACTGCATTTTCAAGTTCGCGAACTTCGCCTTTCCAGTTATTATTCATCAGAGCACACATCGCTTGGTTATCTGCGCCTCGAACTAATTTTCCCAACTGCTTATTATACTTTTGTATGAAGTGTTGAACTAATAGTGGTATGTCGTCTTTGCGTTCTGTTAAAGATGGAAGATTAAGCTGAACAACATTCAAACGATAAAACAAATCTTCCCTAAAAAGTCCAAGCTCAACCAATTTACTCAAATTTTTATTTGTGGATGCAATTATCCGAACATCTATACTTTGCGGAGTAGAATCACCAACAGAATAAATTTCTTTTTGTTCGATTGCGCGTAATAATTTAACTTGCAAATGGAGTGGTATCTCGCTTACTTCATCTAAAAATATTGTTCCTTTGTCGGCAACTTTAAACAAACCAACTTTATCATAGGTTGCTCCGGTAAAAGCTCCTTTGCGATGCCCGAATAACTCGCTCTCGAATAATGTTTCAACCACAGCGCCGCAATTAATTGTTACAAATGGTTTGGCACTTCTTGGACCGTTGTAGTGAATTGCCAGAGCTATTAATTCTTTCCCTGTACCACTATTACCGTAAATTATTACATTGCCGCACGATTTCGAAACACATTTCACCGTTTCGAAAAGTTTTTGCATCGCAGCACTCTTTCCTACAATATTATGGAAATCGTACTGACGATTAACTTCAGTTCGTAAAAATATATTTTCTAGTGCTAACCGTTTTTGATTCGACAGTCTCTCTATTTTTATTATTAGATCGTCGAATTCAATCGGTTTGATTATATAATCGTAAGCACCTCGCCGCAGCGCACCTATTGCGGTTTCGATAGAAGCGAAAGCAGTAATTATAATAACAAATGTCTCGGGAGTCGCTTGCAGAACTCTATCGAGTAATTCAGTCCCTTTCATTTCAGGCATTTCGATGTCGGTAATTATTATATCGAAAGGATTTTCTAAATGTTTTGCTAATGCCTCATTTCCGTTGGCAGCAGTTTCAACTTCATAGTTTTCTTTCTGAAGTACAAACGAAATTGAGTCGCGAATTATCTCTTCGTCATCAGCAATTAATATTCGATCCGACATCGTTACGTTTTCTAAATTGTTACTTTGAATTAATGTTATTATTTTCTTTTAACCGGCGACCGTAGGCTATAAGAGTTCCTATGGTCAACAGTATCGTTCCAAGCCAGACAAAATTCATAAACGGTTTTGTCGAAAACTCAACTAACACAACTTCAGCAGCAGAAACTTGTTCAGCCGGAAACCCACCGAACGTAAGTTCAACCGATCGGGTATCAGCATTAATGTTGGATAAAACAACGGTTAAGTTATCGCCCTGACAACTCGGTAACTTTGTTAAAGGCGAAAGTTTTTGGTCGTTCTCATAAATCATTTCCGGTTTTATCGAATAAAGACTATCGTGATACGTAATTTTTAGGTTGGCAACAATTTTCATGTTTGCCGACATCTGATGGTCATCGAATTCAAAGCCTAAAAATTCGATTTGATAATCGAAATAATTCTGTTTTTCACCCTTCGCTAAAACAAGCTTATCAGAAGCCTTTTGTGTGTTTTGCTGCCGTTCCATCACCGATATATATAAATCCCTTAACGGAAAAATCGTAATATCGGGTTCACGCATCCATGCATTATTATATTTACTGAAATATAATTTTGGATGTTTTTTAAAAACATCGCCATCTTTTTCGATATCGATATTGATGTTAGTTTTTCCGTTGGGCAAATCAGTTGAGTTAAGATATGTAAGATTGTATCCTAAAGCCTCACCAGATTTATTCTGTTCGAGTTGAACCTGTTGCGACCTGTCATAATTACCCGAAATAATAATTCCTATCAACATCATCCCCACACCAAAATGTGCCAGCGGACCGCCGATATTTAGCCAGCTTAATTTTGCCTGACTGACTATTACCATACTATTAGTCCAAAAAGCAAACACAGCAGAAAAAATAAATAATAGAATATCTATCTTGTGTACACCGAATAAATATGCGGCTATCGTTGAAACTATTGCAAGTGAAATGGAAATCAATAAACGCTTTTTAAACAAACCTACAGTAGAAACTCCCCAAACCAAAAGGGGTGTAATGCCGAGTAGAGCAGCCATCAAAATACCGATTGGAAAGTTTACCTTATTATAAAAACTAATATCAACTTGCGAAGGACTCGATGCAAATAAACCGGTAATTATCGGTGATGAAGTTCCAATTGAAATAAAAAGAGCCGACACCACTAAAACAATCATACCCCAAAAAATTCCGCTCTCACGATTTAAGTGGAAAGGGTCAACCTTCGTAGATTTTATCTTTGGAAAATTTTTTCCTAAAAGATAAAATCCAATTACCAAGCAGGAGAGCATAAACACAGTTAAGAAAACATTTTGTCCGTTATCCTGAAACGAGTGGACTGAAAAGTTAGCTAACACACCGCTGCGTGTAAGAAATGTTGCATACACAACTAACACAAACGACACAACTGCTAAAACAAAATTAAATTTAATCAGCGAGTTTTTAAATTTTTGAATCAACATACCGTGGAATAAAGCAAGAATTGTAATCCACGGAACTAAAGAGGAATTTTCGACAGGATCCCAGCCCCAGAAACCACCCCAGCCAAGAACTTCGTATGCCCAGAAGCCGCCAATTATTATTCCGGCACCGAGAGTTATCGACGACAATAAAGTCCAGGGTAATGCTTCCTTTATCCAATTGCTAAAATCGTTTTTAATAAATGCTGCCAAAGCTAATGCAAAAGGAATAGTAATTGCAGCATAACCTACGAACAAAATAGGCGGATGCACAACCATCCACGGGTCTTGAAGAAGCGGGTTTAATCCGGCACCATCGGGAGGTATTTGTGGAAGTAACTCAAACGGACTTTTATCAACCATTAAGAAAACAAAAAAAGCTTTTACTAATAGCATAAAAAACATTCCCCACGATTCATACTGCTTTGCAGTCCGGTAAAAAATCATACCGAATGCACTGATGAGCAAAGTCCACAACAAATACGACCCCTCTTGTCCAGCCCAGAAGGATGATATCAGATAACCGAGTGGAAGATCCCGCGAACTATACCTGTAAATATAATCGTATTGGAATTGGTGGGATAATATTAAGTACATGAAGTAACTGCTTGCGAATGCAATAATACCGAATGTAATTTTATAAAATAACCTTGCAGTTTTCAGCAATTGTGTATCGCCATTACGCGACGTGAAGTAAAAATATGCTGAAATCAGAGAGGTGATTAATGCTACTATTAATGTAAGAACACCAAAATTCATATTTATTTCCTTTTAGTTTTTTCTGTTGATTGAGATTATTGTGTTAGATTTTTCAATTTATGTGCCATCGAAAAATTCTCCTAAAATTAGTATCTTTCGATATTATTATGCCTCCCGCTTAAAATTTTCCCACTAATAAGAAGTATCACAGGTATTTTCTTATTTCTAATAGGTGCAAGCGGTTAAACTTTTTCTATCCCTAACTCATCCATTTTGCGGTAGAGCGACGAAACACTGATGCCTAATTCTTCAGCAGTTTTTTCTTTATCGAATCCGAATGCAGTTAACTGTTGTTCGATATAATTTCTTTCAAAGTCTTTAAGTTTGTCCTTTAATTTTGGCGACCCGACATTACCCTGTAAGTAAAATTTTGGTTTAAAGTCCTCCGGGAGATCTTTCATTGTAATATATTCGCCTTCAGAGAATATCAGTGCGCGCTCGATGATGTTCTCGAGTTCACGAACCTGACCTTTCCATTTGTGATTCATTAAAGCACGCACTACATCGTTGTCGGCTCCGCGTACCAGTTTGCCCATCCGTTCACTATGTTTTCTCATGAAATGTTGAACGAGTAAACTTATATCTTCCTTCCGTTCCTCAAGAGCGGGCAGATGTATTTCGAATATGTTGATACGGTAAAATAAATCTTCGCGGAATTTTCCTTGTTCAACCAATTCATGTAACGATTTGTTCGATGCCGAAATAATTCTAACATCAATTTTTATCTGAGTAGTGCCTCCTACAGGAAGTATTTCTTTTTCTTCAATGGCACGTAATAGCTTAACCTGCAAATGCAGGGGTATCTCGCTGATTTCATCCAAAAATATTGTCCCTCCGTGTGCAATCCTGAACAATCCTTCCTTGTCCATAGTCGCACCTGTAAAAGAACCCTTCTTATGTCCAAACAGCTCGCTCTCAAAAAGTGTTTCTACAATTGCACCACAATTTATTGCTACAAATTTATTCGATGCCCTGTTGCTGTTGTAATGAATCGAGCGAGCTACCAATTCCTTTCCTGTACCGCTTCGACCTGTTACTAAAACTGTCCCGTCTGTTTTAGCTACCTTTTTGATTAGATCGAAAACTTTCTTCATGGCAAAACTATTGCCGATGATATTATTAAAATCATACTCGCGGTTCAATTCCGAACGCAAGTACATATTTTCTTGCTGCAACCGCCGGTAATCAAACAATCGCTTGACCCGAAGAATCAGGTCGTCAAATTCTAAAGGCTTCAAAATATAATCGTGCGCTCCGTGACGCAATGCCGAGATCGCAGTGTCGATCGACGCATAAGCTGTTATTATCATAACAAATGTCTGAGGAGAATACTGTCGGATTTTTTTTAGAAGTTCGATTCCTTTAATCTCAGGCATTTCGATATCCGATATAACTAAATCATAATTCTCCGATTGAATTTTTTCAAAAGCTTTGGCGCCGTTCTCAGCTTCATCGACTTCATAATTTTCTTTTTGGAGAACGAAAACCAAAGATTCACGAATTATACTTTCATCATCTACAATTAAAATTTTTTCTGCCAATTTTTTACCTCTTTTTTATTATCGCGGTAATGTAACTGTGAATATACTTCCAGCCCCGACTTCACTTTCAAAATCAATTTCGCCCCCAAAATTTTTCACAATTCCATAACTTACCCATAAACCGAGTCCGGTTCCTTCGCCTACTTTTTTGGTAGTAAAAAACGGTTCAAATATTTTGTCGGTTATTTCTTCGGGGATGCCCTTGCCTTTATCGTGGATGCGAACCTGTAAATTATAACCGCGTATCATTGTTTCAACTTTTATTTCACCGGGTTTACCATCCATCGCATCTACAGCATTTAGAAGTAAGTTTATAAATACTTGAATAATTTGATCTTGCACTATAGTTACTTTTGGGAGATTATTATCCAGTTCTAAGTTAAATGTTATATCTCTGGATTTTTTTCCGTAGCGAACTATGTTAACAGCATCCTGAATTACTTTATTCAAATCTGTCAATTTCACTTCATAATTCGACGGTCTCGAAAAATCTACAAGCTCGCGTATCGTCCGGGCTATCCGGTTAATCTGGTTTTTAACAAGCTCCAATTTTTCTTTAGCAAAATTATCTTCGGTCGTTCTTTGAATTACCTGCACGAGTGAGGATATGGAAGTTAACGGGTTGCCAACCTCGTGTGCGATACCCGCTGCCAACTGTCCGACTACCGAAAGTTTTTCAGCATGACTTATTTGCCGTTTTAGCTTCTTGATTTCAGTGATATCACGAACAATTGCCGAACTTCCTATTATGTTTCCACTTGAATCGCGGACGAGCGTTCTGGTAAGTTGTATAGAAATCCGGTTGCCATCTTTAGTTAATCGCTCCGTTTCGTAATTACTGATGTAACCTTTCTTCTCAAATTCCTGATTAATAAATTCCAACTCGCCATTTTGCACAAGATCAGCCGGCACGAGCATTTTAAAATTTTTGCCGATTACTTCTTTCGCTTTGTATCCATAAATTTTTTCAGCCCCTTTATTCCACGACCTGATGTTATATTCTAAATCGAATCCAATGATGGCATCTATTGAGTCGTCAAGAATTGCCGACATATATGCTTCTAATTTTTCGAGTTCGCTTTCTAATCGGCGTTGTTCAGTTAAGTCGTGATGAGTTCCTAAATATCCTATAATTTTTCCAGATGGTTCGATGATGGGTGAAATTATAAGACGTTCGTTGATGAGTGAACCATTTTTGTGTTTGTTTTCAATTTCACTCGTCCACACCTTACCCAACCTGATTGTTTCCCACATTTTCATCCAAAATTCTTTGGAATGTTTACCGCTGTTTATAATTTTGGGATTTTTTCCGATTAATTCCTGTTTCGTATAACCGGTTACTTTTTCAAATGCAGGATTTACATAAATTATTTTACCGTTTTCATCTGTAATCTCGATTGGATTTACCGTGTAATGGATTGCGTTAGCAAACCGCAATAGCTGCACTTGAGCGCGCCGTTGCTCGCTTATGTCGCGGGCGCTTAAATATAAAACTGGCTTATCAGTACTATTTTTTTGAAGGCGAAGGATGGAAATGGTAACATTTAAGTTACCTGATTTTGAGGAAATAAATTCAGATTCGAGTGAGGAGATAGTTTTGTTTTTTAATATACTTCGAATAGATTTTTGAAAAGGCAAGCGGTGTTCTTCTGTGATAAGATCAACTACAGATTTCCCAACCATTTCATTACGAACTAATCCCAACGATTCAGATGCTGAGGGGTTCATGTCAACAATGATACCGTCGCAGTCGATTAGAAAACAATAATCGGTAGATTTATCAAACAGCTCTTCGCCACTTAAGAATTGCATTTTCACTTAAAATTTAAAACGAACTTTAGGGCTTGATACATTTATGATAACCTTGAAGTCCTTATATTCATTCTGTTTTTCAAGTATTGCCTGATGGAACGCCTTGCGTTTATCCTTCCCGATAATATAGCGTGCACTGAAAATTGGTTTCCAATCTTCGAGGAAAGAACTATCGAGTGTTATGATATGATCTACTTTAATTTTATTAGCAATCTTTGTTAGCTCCAAGTTTATTTTTTGGGCAATTTCTTTTTCTTTGAATAGAACACGTTCCTGTTGTTTGTAATCTATTCTTTGGACTTTCGATTCGCGTGGTTGTAAACGTGCGCTAACGGTTCTTTCCTGTGAGGATGCACTAACCGCTTTCAGGATTTCACTATCCATTACCAAAACTTCAACATCCCAATCGATCGCATCGTGAACATCAATCAAACTGTGTAAGAAATCTAAATACCGATCTTCAACAACTCGCACAACTGCTTCTCTTCCCTGCTGTAGAGTCCAAAATTCCAAAGTAACCAGCATTTCGGTTGTATGCATCTGATTTAAAGCGTAAGCATATTCTAACTTTAACTTTATTTTTTCTTGAGGCTTTAAAATATTTGATCCGGTTTTTATAGTAACATATTTGTCTATGTTTATCTTGCTCATAAAAAATCGAACATCACCATAATCCACCCCGAATATATTTCCATTCTCACCAATCCCTTTTACTTCCAACTCAACCGAAGGAAAGCCTTTACCTTCACTATTCGGTGCGTAGGTAAAACCATATAAACATAACCAGTCGTCAGGATAAATTTCAATCTGAGTTTTTTTCTCTTTTCTAAAAAACACCGATGGACGTTCGATTTCTGCAGGCTCATCGATTATTGGAAGGGGTGCAATTATCTCATCCTCGATAATAATTTCTTGCACTTGTTCCTGTTGAACTATCTCACTTTCTAGTATCTCTTCAGTTTGTTCAATTTCAATTTCTTGTGTGACGGGAGAAGTTTCTTGAACCTGTGAGACCATCTCACTTTCTAGTGTTCTTGTATCATCAACAACTGCAATTTCTTCAGATTGTTCAGTTTCAATTTCTTGTGTGATGGAAGAAGTTTCTTGAACCTCTTGGACTATCTCACTTTCGAGTGTTCTTGTATCATCAACAACTGCAATTTTTTCAGATTGTTCAGTTTCAATTTCGATTTTGAGTTTTGATAATTCTTGGACATCTTCTGGCGAGGCAACGGAAATTTCTGTTGATTGAGGTAATCCACCTCCTTGGGGTGTTTCAATTTTTTGGAAGAATGATTGATGCAGGCGTTTTGCAATTTCATTTCGTTTATCGCTACCTAAAAAATTTTCAAACTCATTTAAAAACTCTTCAGTTACTTTCTCGGGGGGAAATGCGGTAAATTCAGAAAGATATTGTTTGATTTTCTCACGATCCCTCAACCTTTCCGACATTTCTGTTAGAAGAAGAGACGCTAACTTATCTTTAAATCGTGATTTCATATTTCACTAAATTCAAATTATTCATAACAACATTTTTTGATGCTTCGCTTGTGTTTCTAAACGTTCTATATTCTAAAGAACACTTTCAATCTTAACGCAGAGCAAGGGACTTTTCCAAAGGAATCCCTTCGGGAGAAACCCCAGTCCGTCAAAGACGTCCGCCTTTGGCGGATTGCGGATGTCCCGCTTGAAACGTAAGACGTTTCTTGAAACGTAAAACGTTTCTTGCGTCTATATTTTAGCGGAGAGCGAGGGACTTGAACCCCCAAATCCTTGCGGATGCCGGTTTTCAAGACCGGTGACTTACCATTAGCCTAGCTCTCCAGTTTCGAGCTTGTGCAGAACTGCCATACTATTAGCTTAATTCTTCAAATATTACAGTCTAATATATAAAAAATGTTTGTCGGAATCAATCTACAAAAATTTTATTTTATCTGGTACATTTTAATCGTATTCAAAACGTGGTGTTCGTATAGTGGCACCCCCGCTAAAAATACTACTAAATTGCCCTTTTTTATAAACCTATTTTCAAGAAGTATTTTTTGGATTTTTCTGAATGCCTGATCGGTGTTATTTTTTAATTTTTTAACCACGATGCTGTTTACTCCACAAAATATATTCAATCGTCGGCAAACCGCATCACTTTCTGTAATGACTATTAAGTGTGCACGCGGACGGTGCTTTGCAACACGGATCGCCGTCTCGC
The DNA here is from genome assembly GCA_947085405.1 of uncultured Ignavibacteriota bacterium. Lineage (GTDB taxonomy): Bacteria > Bacteroidota > Ignavibacteria > UBA10030 > BY39 > JASEGV01. The sequence continues at coordinate 10,679 of CAMTWO010000004.1, read as the reverse complement.
CCGTTAAGGTAACGACTATGATTGCATCCGCTTTTAATTGATTAGAAAGTACTACTGCAGACCTCGCCAATGAATCATAAAAATCATTAGTTCCTACAACTCTCATCGTTGATTCTTCTTTCAGTTGTACAGTTCTTACTATGTTATCCATCATTCTTACCGCCTCGATAGGATATTTACCTACCGAAGTTTCGCCGCTTAACATTACCGCATCTGCTCCATCAAGAACGGCGTTGGCTACATCACTCACCTCAGCTCGTGTCGGGTGAGGATTATTAATCATTGTTTCTAACATTTGAGTTGCAACGATGACCGGTTTTCCTGTTTCGTTACACTTTCGAATTATATTTTTTTGGATCATCGGAACTTCCTCCAGTGAAACTTCGACACCTAAATCACCTCGAGCTACTATAACACCATCAGCGGACTCGATTATTTCATCGAGATAATTCAGAGCTTCCGGTTTTTCAATTTTTGCAATAATTGGTAAGTACTTGTCAGTTTTTTTCGCAATATATCGTTTGAGTTTTTCAATATCGGCAACAGAGCGGACAAAAGATAAAGCACAATAATCTACGTCGTGTTTCAACCCGAATATTATATCATACTTATCTTTTACAGTCAAAGCCGGTGAGCTTACTGCTACACGCGGTAAATTCATCCCTTTGTTTGAGGTTAGCAATCCGCCGTTGATTACCTTACAGGTAACATCTTTTCCGCTGACATCGATAACTCTCAATTCAATTCTTCCGTCATCTATCAAAATTCTATCACCAGTCTTAACATCTTTAGGAAAATTTTTATAAAGTGTTGGTATTTTTGTCCTGTCGAGCTTGAAATAATTTTTTTCAGTCGTGATGATGATAGATTCGTTACGGTTCAGTGATAAAGGTTCAGATATTAGTTTTCCGATTCTGATTTTTGGACCCTGTAAATCTATCATTATCGCGACGGGACTATGCATGAACTTTGCGGCTTTCCTGATATTAGTAATATATTTCAAATGCTCACGATGAGTGCCGTGCGAAAGATTCAAACGCGCTACATCCATACCCGATTCTATTAACTGCGATATCTTTTTAACATCGGCTACTGCCGGACCGATTGTGCAGACAATTTTTGTTTTTGCAGATATATTTTTTTTCATAAGTCTTTCCGAAATAAATTATTATCCAAATTGTGTTAGAATTACACCACAGATCGCAATAACTCCACCAATAACAAATATCGGTGTTATTGTTTGCCCTAAAAGGACAACTGCTAAAACCGTTGTAATTACGGGTTGAAGGTTTGTAAAAATTGCGACTTTACTTGTATCAATTTTACCGAGCGCATAGTACCAAAGTCCATATCCTAATAATGAAGTACCTAATCCTAAATATAAAATACCTCCAATGTCAACAGTATCTAAATTTGAAAAATCGAAATTGAAAACTCCAAACATTCCAATAGGTAAAAATATCACGGAACCCAAAATCATTGTGGCTGAGCTCGTTTTAAATGCACCATACTTTAAAATTAATTTCTTTCCGAAAACTGTGTACATACTCCACGATAAAACGGCACCAATCAACATCAGGTTACCGAGTGTATATTCCGATTTAAGGTCAATTCCCCTGTCGAATACAACTAACAAAATTCCTACTAACGCAACAGCGATACCTAAGGTTTTTGTAAATGTAAGTTTTTCATTGAAGAAGAAATAAGATAATATCAAAACCATCGTAGGAGTAGTTGCATATAGTAACGAGGCATTTGCAGGGGTCGTAAACCTTAATGAGGATAAAAAAACGAATTGATTTAAATATATGGCTAAAACCGCGAGGAAGACAATCATCGGATAATCCGACTTATCGAACTTGAAGATCGTTTTACGGAAAAAAGAAATAATCAAAAAACCTACGGCGGCAATTAAAGAGCGAAGCATAGTGAGCGTAACAGGGTCAACGTCGCCAACCATTACTTTGGATACGATGTGCGTTCCACTGCCTATGAGTTGTTGGAATATTAGAATAAAGTAAACTGACAAAATATACCTTTCAAACACTGGGAGTAAATATACGTTATCCGATTAGAAGTAACAAACAATTGTATATCCTTCAACTTTTCATTATCTTTTTCCGCATTTGTTATGGATATATGGAAAAAAAATCTTTACACAATTTGGGTTGCTCAATTTTTCGCTATGGTCGGGATGAATTTAGTAGTCCCATTTCTCCCTTTTTTTATACGCGACCTCGGCGTTACCGACAATGACTCGATAGCTAAATGGAGCGGATTTGTATTTGCCGCACCCTTTATGCTTTCATTCTTTTTTATCCCTTTTTGGGGAGCTATGGGGGATAAATACGGCAGAAAATTAATGGTAGTGAGAGCGATTTTGGGACTTGCGATTGCTCAGCTTCTTATCGGGTTTAGTCCAAATGTGGAGTTTTTATTTTTCTTCAGATTAATTCAAGGTGCGATAAGTGGGTTTATTCCATCCGCATTGGCTTTAGTGTCGTCCACTTCTCCTAAAGAAAAAACAGGATACGCAATCGGAATGCTGCAAACTGCAACTGCCGCCGGAACTGTTATCGGTCCACTCGTGGGTGGTTTGCTGGCGGACATCGTGAGCTATAGGTCTATCTTTTTTATCGTCGCTGCACTCTGCTTTGCAGCGGGCTATATGATTATCAAAAATGTTCAAGTCGAAGAAACAAAATCTACAAATGACAATAACGATTTTACATTGAAGAAAAATTATGAGTATGTGTTCAACTCAAATAGAATTAAAATAGCTTTGTTCTTAATCCTGACAACGCAGACAGCAATTGTTTTAGTGCAACCTACCTTTGCTCTATTTGTAGAGACATTCCCAATTGACAAAAACTATTTATCCACAATCACCGGTGTTACGTTTTCAATAATGGGTGTATTCATGGTATTCTCAGCTTCCAACTGGGGAAAATATTGTGATAAGAATGGTTATCGCATAAACGTTTCGATAGCGACCGCTGGCGCTGCTATAAGTTTTGTTCTACAAAGTTTTGCTTCGTCCATAATTCAGATAATTATCCTCCGAGCAATGCTCGGAATATTTTTGGGCGGGATAATTCCATCACTCTATTCTTACGTTTCTAAAAATACCGAACCATCGCGTCAGGCGGGTGTAATGGGAATCGCCTCGAGTGCATTTATTTTAGCTAACTTAATCGGTCCGCTCTCCGGCGGATATTTTGCTGCTCATCTCGGATTGCGGGAAACATTTATAGTTTCTGGCGTACTCTTGTTCGGTGCCTCATTTGTTGTTTATCAATTTTTGAAAGAGCCTGATATTTCTAAAGATAAAGTTGAAGTAACGATACCTGTCAGTTGAAATTTACATATTTCGCTTTGGTGTAAATTGCCAGCTAACGGTTCAGGGCTTGGCGAAGGCGGGCATTAAATGCTCGTCACTGTCGCCACCACACAAAAGTAAATTAAAAGTTACAAAGTTTCCTATCGCACTGTCCACCCGATTGCAACAAGCCCTTATTAGCGGCTTCGCTACTATCATCACGTGGACCATAAAATTAATTGTTTTGAGATGCTCTTACAAAGTTCCCAAAGTATTCTTGCATCACTTTTTTGTAGGAAAACTCCGTAAGTTTTTTGTTTGTAAGGATGAATGAAATTTCTATAATCTCTCAGAACAACACCTAAATCTTTTTCTGTTTGAGTTATCCATTTTAGCTCGTGTGCAACATCAATATAATTTTTAAGTGTCCATTCGTTAAGAGGCAGCGTTTGTCCTTTCGGATTTCTCGGTGCAAGTTTGGCAGTAAATACAGGTGCTTGCGTTGGCAGCTTATTGATTTTATTGAGTAAAAGAGTCTCAAGTAGTCCACCCATCATCACTACGGCAGCAAGCGGAGCATCGCCTTCTACGCATTTGATGCATTCGTCCCACCTTGAGGCCAAAATCTTCTGCATATCTAAATCAGCAACAACTTTTGCAAAGTTGGGAATTGTGTCAACTGACTTAGTGGCTGGCTTCACCACAGCCGTAATATTTTCGTTCCTTAATTTATGTAGGTCTGCTTTTACTTGTTTGAAAAGTGAAAAACACTTTTGTCTAATTGAAGATTTGTCTGCACTTCTTAAAAGTTCTTGGTAGCTACTGTCAATATGCTTTACTAAACTTTCTTCAAGAGATGAAATTACAACAAGTCGATGAGTATGAAACCAAGTAATTGCAACTGCTTTCAAAATATCTCTTTCATCCTTTGTTTGGATTTGCTTTGATGAAGATTTTTTAAATAGCTTTTGCAGTTTCTCAATTTCTAATGCTGCTTTGTCAATAGTGTCAATGAATGCATTCATTTAATATCATTAAAATTAATGACACTATTTTTTCTTCTTAACAATTTTCTTCTCTTGTGGAAATGATTTTTTAGTTCCTGAATTTCTGTGTCCAGCACCAGGCATTGAAACGGCAACAAGGTTTTCTCCAACAGCATTTATTTCATATGCTCCTGTTCCAACCTTATCTACTAAACCGTACTCTTTTGCATTAACCAGTATTACATTAGGGTTTTTGGGTCTTTCTCTATTTGCTTTTCTGCTTGCTTCCATCAAATCATCCTTTGTAATTGCTTTTTTTCTTTCAGCAACAGGAGCTTCAAACTTGTAGTAGTATGCAACAGCAGCAACTAACTGATTTCCCGATGTTGGATTTTTTTCGTCAAGGAATGTTTTTATGTCTTTTCTTTCTGGTTGTCCAGAAGCAGGTAGATTTGTCATTGTAGCATTAGCAGGTGGAATAACCTGTGTCATTGGTGGAACAATACTTTTGATGCCGAGTTTCTCACTTGCCCAACGGATTATTCTTTCTCTCTCAGTTTCGTCAAATGGTTCTAGAGCAGTAACAATTACTCTTAATGCGTCTAAGTCGTCTGGTTTTTGTGTCATAAGTTTTGTTTTATTGTTTTTACAAAGTTAATTTTTCTCTCGGAAGTTTCAAGTTAGCACTGTCGCCAACGTGTTAGTAAAAAATACGTTTACTTGCTCGTTATAAACTGTATTTATTCCTTTTATCTTCATCTAACCATAATCTAATTAAAATTATTACTTTAGTCAACAATTATGCACAGGGTGAAATCACAATTTTTCTGGTGTGAGGCTGTCTAAAATTTCTTTGTGAACTTTAGTCGAGTATATTTTTTGTGTTTGAGTTAGTCTCTGTTTCGTTCTTTTTGAGCTTTAAAGGTCAAATTTTTCCAATTCGTTTTAATTCCCAAAAGCATTTTGCGGTAGCATTAATATCCACAGCAGCATTATGAGATTCTTCAAAATTTGTCCGGAAAAGTTTATAATGCAACTCTGAAAGTTTGGGCCACTTGTAACCATAAGGTCCGTCAATTGCACAAAATTTTGTTGTGCTCTCCATTGTGCAAATTTTTCTCTTTGTTGCAATACTGTTTTGCATCTTATTTCTTAAAAATTCGGCTCCAACAATCTTTTCGTCAAAACTCATATTATGTGCTACAAGATAGTTAGCTTCATTAATTAACGAATTGAATTCTTGTAAAACCAGCAAAAGAGATTTTCCTTCTCGATCAGCTCTTTCTGTCGTAATCCCGTGAATTCTTGATGCGTCAGAAGGAATTGTAAATCCCTCCGGTTTAATAATATAGTCCTCACCAGAAATTTTATTCCCGCTGCTATCATAAAATAAAAAAGCTAATTGAACCATTCGGGGACAATTGTTTAGGTCGGTTATTGGCGCTTTCCAATTTTTTGGTAATCCTGTTGTTTCTGTGTCAAAAAATAGATACATATTTATCTCATTTATTTTTATACTTGTTTCATCCTGCCATAATCTAAATAAAATTATCACTTTAATCAACAATTTGCATCATATACCGAATTTCCATATCTTTTTACACGAAATCGTCAACTGACGGACTAATTTAATATCATAGGAGAAAAACAATGAAACATTTTTTAACCTTTGGAATTGTTGTATTCTTATCAATAATTCTGATGTCTTGTCAAAAAGAAGAAAAGAAAGAACAGATTATGAAGATATCTGAACAAACTATTCAAAAAGTTACTAACGAGTTGGGAACAAAATATCCGAATGAAACATCTCGAATAGATAAAGGTGTAAAACAAACAGCCCAATTTTGGCGGCAGGAAGATGGCGCTGAGGAAGATTTTATAAAAGTATGTAACGACTACTTCATAGGCGACCCTAAATTATTAGGAGAAACTTTCCTTCGTTTACAGAAAAACTTTGAGTTGGTGTACGGTTATATGACCGAACTGAGCCGCGATGTTAGTATTCCACTCCACGAAGATACCGGAGAATTACTACCTGTCGATTATTTATTCGGAGAGTTTTCTCCCTTCGCTCATCTTCAGGACGATTTTTATAAAACAAAAATCGCATTTGTAGTGCTCTTGAATTTCCCAATTACCACATTAGAAGAAAGATTGGAATCAGGAAGTAAATGGACACGCGAAGAATGGGCAAAGGCACGTCTTGCACAGATGTTCTCGAAACGTGTTCCTGCAGAAGCGAATCAGAAAACTGCACAAGCATATAACAACGCTGAAAATTATATCAGTTCATACAATATCGTAATGCACAATTTACTGAACGATAACGGCGAAAGATTATTCCCTGAAGGAAAAATTCTATTAAGCCACTGGGGTTTGCGCGATGAATTAAAAGCACAGTATGCAAACGCCGACGGATTACCACGTCAGGAAATGATACGCACTGTAATGGAAAAAATTATTCGCCAGGAAATTCCAAAATCGGTAATCAATAACCCCGATTTAGATTGGACGCCATCGACAAACAAGGTCGCTCCTGCCCCGAATTCCAAACCCGATACTAAAGCCGATGGGACACCCGAACCAAATACGCGGTACGAAATGTGGCAAAATATTTACAAAGCTCAGCGCGAAATAGACAAATACTATCCACACCTTCCGACTTTAATGGACAGAAGATTTAAGGAAGACCGCGAAATTCCTGAAGAACAATTCGAGGAACTATTGAAATCTATTTTAAGCTCACCCCTCATTAAACAAACCGGCGAAGTGATTGAAAAGCGGCTCGGCCGAAAATTAAAACCGTTCGATATTTGGTATAATGGATTTAAAGGACAAGGAAAATTTAACGAAGCAGAATTGGATAAAATCGTGAAGGCGAAGTATCCGAATGTTGCCGCGTTCGAAAAAGATATGCCGAACATTCTTACTAAACTTGGATTTTCTTTTGATATGGCTCAATTCCTCGCAAGTAAAATTGAGGTCGATGCTGCACGCGGCTCAGGACACGCGATGGGAGCCGGCAGATTGGTAGATAAAACCCACTTGCGAACGAGAGTTCCAAAAGATGGAATGAATTACAAAGGATATAACATCGCTTTGCACGAATTAGGACATAACGTCGAGCAGGTGTTGTCGTTTAATAAAGTCGATTACACACTATTGCGCGGCGTACCAAACACAGCATTCACAGAAGGGTTTGCTTTCGTGTTTCAGTCGCGCGATTTAGAGTTATTGGGTTTTAAAGAAAAGGATGTGAACAAGGAACATCTCGATGCACTAAACTCTTTGTGGCAAACATTCGAAATTAGCGGTGTCGCTCTTGTGGATATGTACGCTTGGAGATGGATGTATAAAAATCCGGATGCAACACCTGCACAATTAAAAGATGCAGTTATTCAAATTGCAAAAGATGTTTGGAATGAATTTTATGCACCTGTATTTGGAGAGAAGGATGTATTTATTCTGGCGATTTATTCGCACACAATAAACTCCGGGCTTTATACTCCCGACTATCCTCTCGGTCATATAATCGCCTTCCAAGTTGAAGAGTATTTGAAAAAAGGAAACCTCGCTAAGGATATGGAACGAATGTGTGTGCAAGGCGCCATAACACCAAATCTGTGGATGGAAAAAGCCGTAGGTCAACCGATTTCAACGAAGCCGATGCTTGATGCAGCGGAAAAAGCTTTAGCAGTTATAAAATAATATTCAGTTTAACCTCCCGAAGGTTGAGCAAATTAAATCAATGAAACCTTCGGGAGGGTTACTATACCGTCCTCGAAAAAATCGGTTTTTCCTTCACCATATTTTTTATATAACCATCAAAGCACATAACTATATTTCGAAGCACTAACCGTCCCATGCCTTGAATCAATATTTTGTCGCTGGAATTTACAACTATTCCCTCATCGATAAATTGTCGGAGGTCCATTAACGACTCCGAAAAATATTCATCAAACTTAATTTTAAATTTTCCCTCAATTTGATGTTTATCAATTTCTAAATCACACATTAGCCGGAGTATTACAAACTTACGGATTACATCATCCTCGTTCATCCGATAACCGATATGTATCGGGAATTTCCCTTCATCTATGCTCTTATAATATTCTTCAAGTGTTTTATGATTTTGAGAATAAACAGTTCCGAAATGAGAAATTGATGACATACCGAAGCCAAACAAGTCGGCTTGTGCATTCGTTGAATATCCCTGAAAATTTCTGTAAAGAGTTTTATTCTTCTGTGCGATTGCCATCTCGTCTGTCGGTTTTACAAAATGGTCCATACCAATATACACATAACCGGCTGTTACTAACTTCTCGATAGTCATTTTTAATATCTGAAGTTTTGCGTCGGCTGTCGGCAGCTCGGATTGGTTTAACAATTTTTGATGCGGTTTTAACCACGGGATGTATGCAAAGTTGAAAATTGCAAATCGTTCGGGAGAAATTTGAATCGCTTTATCAAGAGTTTTTTCAAATGAATCTTTTGTCTGTTTAGGAAGTCCGTAGATTAAATCGAGGTTGATACTTTTAATTCCAAGTTCTCGCGCCCAGTTATAAGCGTTCATTGTAATTTCTTCGGACTGAAACCGGTTTGACGCAAGTTGTACTTCTTCGTTAAAGTCCTGCACACCGATACTAACACGGTTCATCCCTACTTCACGGAATGCTTTCATGTGTTCGAAAGTCAACCCACGTGGGTCAATCTCGACACCGTATTCGATGTTCTCGCCAAAGTTAAATCTATCCTTAATATAATTTCCTGCTTCTCTGATTTGATCGGGTTGGAGATAAGAAGGAGTTCCTCCGCCCCAATGAAGCTGAACGACTTGACGTTGAGGTGTTATGTATTTTGATACTGCGTCGATTTCCTTTTTCAAGTAACCGATATATTTTTTAAGATGCTCACTATTAGGAGTTATGATTGTTGTACAACCGCAGAAATAACAGAGTGTATCGCAAAAAGGGATGTGAAAATAGAGAGACAATGGATGAGTACTGTTTGAATTGTTTTGAATTAAATCCTCTTTAAACCATTGAGGTGTATATTCTTGAGAGAATAACGGGGCAGTCGGATAGCTCGTATATCGAGGACCGGGTTTATCGTACTTTTTTAAAATATCTATATCTATATTTGCAAATATTGAATTCATTTGATTACTAATAATTTTTTGATGTGTAAAATTAGGAATAAAATAAGTGAGAGGCAAATTTTGAAATGAGTTTCCAATTCTGTATATTAACAACGCAAAAATAAATGTTCGCGGGGTGGAGTCCCGATAACGACTTTGTCGGTATCGGGAGTAGCTTGTTGGGCTCATAACCCTACTAGAGTAACTACGCCAGAATCAGAAATATATCGCGGGGTGGAGCAATTGGTAGCTCGTTGGGCTCATAACCCAAAGGCTGCAGGTTCAAGTCCTGCCCCCGCTACAACAAGAGCCTCCCGAAAATGGAGGCTTTTTATTTAAAATTTTGTAGAACATTTTTGTAGCAGGTTCAATTCGCCTTCGGCGAAGCCTTCAGCGGACTGCCCCGCTACAAAAAAACGCCTCCCATTATAAGAGGCGTTTTTTATTTTAGTTTAAAAATTATCAGCTAATAATATGGGAACTCATATCGTTTACGTTATAAGAAGCGAAGAAGGATACATTTATACCGGAGTTACTGAGGATATTAAAAATAGATTAGAACAGCACAATGAAAAATCGCTATCTTTTTGGACTAAAAGAGGAAATAATTGGAGAGTAATTTACACAGAAGAATATAATGATAAATCTGTAGCCCTTAAACGTGAAAGATGGTTGAAAAGCGGAGTCGGTAGAGAGTTTGTCAAACGAATGATTCTGGACAAAGAAGTTGCAGAATAATCAAACGGCTGTAGGTTCAATTCGCCTTCGGCGAAGCCTACGGCGGACTGCCCCCGCTACAAAGAAAAGCCCTCAATTTTTCTGGGGGCTTTTCCATTTTATGACATACTTTACCTATGTTATATGGAGCCAGGAGAAATTCCAGTACATTGGATACACACCCGATCTCGAAAGACGATTGAACGAACACAATTCTGAAATGTCGCATTCTACTAAATACGGGCATAATTGGAACATTATGTATTTGAAAGAGTTTATTTCTCGATCAGATGCAATGAAACACGAACGATACTTGAAGTCTAGCGCTGGCAGACGATTTCTTATTAAGTTACTTGGTAAACCTCAATCGCGGGGTGGAGTCCGTCCCAGTGATTTTGGGACGGAGTAGCTCGCCCGCCCGACTGAATACCTTCAGTCATTCGGGCAGGTTGGGCTCATAACCCAAAGGCTGCAGTCGCAGATCCGCCGAAATCCGCCAACGGCGTATGAAGGCGGAGTT
>CAMTWO010000003.1:0-118156 GCA_947085405.1 uncultured Ignavibacteriota bacterium | reverse complement strand
CAGAAAGGCAACGAAGAGACGATCCAACAATATCTGAAGGAACAAGGACGGGAAACAGAATACAAGTGCTTACATCATGGGCAACTCTCTTTGTTCTAAGCTCTTAATACCCCGCAGCTTGCTGCGGGGATGATTTATTTTTATGTTAAACTGCTTTTAAATATTTTCAACACTCTGAAGAGTGTGTCGCCAGTTCCCTGCCAAAGAAAAAAATCTTAAACATCCTGTCCCATCCATCTCATCACGTTTCAAAAAATGTGTACGCAAAGCCAATCTTCCGGAGGATATACATTTCCACATATTACCTCATACAACTGCCTCTTGGTTAATTCAGCAAGGTGTCCCGGTTACATACGTCCAGAAAATTCTCGAACATACCAATGTTGCAACCACTTTGATTTACACACATCAAGCTGAAGAACATTTAAAGCGTGCTGTACAAAAGATCGATGCGTTTATTTATAATTAGAGGATGTATGTTAAATATGAATCACTGCGTAATAGCTTCACCCTCTTGCATCTTTCATATTGATATAGTATATTAACGGCACATAAACGCTATAAGTGCCATTAATATATAACGGAGATTTGAAAAAAAATAACACAAAATTAGCAATCCAAGCAGCTATTGAAGGAAAGAAGTACTTCACGGTTGAAGCTATCAAGAAGGAATTGCGAAAAGCTAAAGTGAAATACAACGCCACGACCGTCAATCAATATCTTTACAATTTTAAAAATGAAGGTAAGCTCTTCGATGCCGGTCGAGGGTGGTATGCGACGATTAAATCGTCCTTATTGCTTAATACGAAACCGGTTGAAAAGCTGGTCGCCGCGATAAAGAAACAATTTCCCTTGCTTAAATTCTCTGTCTGGAGTACCGAACAACTACAGCCGTTCGCACATCATATGATGGCGCAATTCACAAGCCTCATGTATGCTGACGTTGATGCAATTGCGACGGTTGGAGAGTATCTTAAGGATAGAGGATACAACGTTTATCTAAATCCACAACAATCGGAAGCAGACAGATACTTTGAACCATCTTCTTCAACGGTGGTTTTGCGACGATCGGTAACGGAAGAACCGGTGAATGGATATTACGCAACCCTCGAAAAAATATTGGTCGACATGTTTTTGGAAAAAGACCGTTTGCGTTTAATGGATGGAGCTGAGTATGAGCGTGTCTTCCGAAATTTGATATTGTCCCATCGCATTAATATGCCCCGGCTTCTTCGCTATGCAGATCGTAGAAAGGTGAAACATAAGCTGGTCAAAGAAATTTTGATGCTTGAAACTGATGTAGTGAGTGTATAGGAACTGATGGAGTGATAGCGAAAGAATCTTTTTCCAAACAGTGGATACAAAAACAGAGAAAGCAATATCCCAAAGCCGATCCTCAGCTCATCGAGAGGCAGATTTATGCTTTTGAACTTGTAGGATTACTGGCAAAGTCCGGGAAACCTTTCGTCTTTAAAGGCGGAACTTCACTTCTAATGCTTCTGCCAACCGCACACCGGCTTTCAATCGATGTCGATGTTGTAGGTGATTTCAGTTTTGACGAGCTTACTACACTCTTGAAGGGCAGTATGTTTGTTCGTGTTGAGGAAGATGAACGACAGGAGAGTAAGATTCCTAAAAAGCATTTCAAGTTTTTCTATCTCTCGAATATAGATGAGCGAGAATCGTACGTGCTATTTGTTCTTTATTCAGAACATGGTTATCCCAAATTGTTGAAACTTCCGATTCAAAGTTCAATCTTTCAAGTCGTTGAAAATCTCAGCGTCGATGTCCCGACAATCAATGGTATTCTTGGTGATAAACTAACGGCTTACGCGCCTAATACCATCGGTGTTCTTTTTGGAAAGCGCAAATCAATGGAAATCATTAAACAGCTATTCGATATCGGAGAACTCTTCAACGCCTGCGATAATCTGGCAGAAGTCAGCGCGAGTTACAAAACCATTCAGGAGCAGGAAAGTAAATATCGTATCAAGGCGCATACCTTGGAAGATGTTTTAAATGATACTATCGAAACCAGCTTCCTTCTCTGTCAGTCTCGACTTAGAGGAAGTATAGATAATGAAAATATTAAGGAATTACACCAGGGAATTAAACAGATACAAAGCTATCTTCTTGGTGCACCGTATAGAATAGAAGAAGCGAGGTTATGTGCCGCAAAGGCTGCATTCATTGCTACTGTGATAATGAATAAAAAAGAAAAGATCAATCTTAACGAAATTAAATATACAGAATCAAAGATCCAAGAAATTGCAACAACTATGCTTGACCGAAAATATTCTATTCTCAACAAGTTGAAGGCAACGCAAACCGAGACGTTTTATTATTGGTCGCTTATATCTCGTATGTGAAAATAACGTAGGCAAACGAATCAACAATATAAAAAATCAATGAACGCATTTAAAGCTCACGAATCAGTAGTTGTTAGTTACTCCTCATACCTCAGGAGTTTTATCGACATTAAAGGTCAAAAAAAGATTTCTCGACTATAAAATAATGTGTGTCTGCCCGACTCGTATGAAATTATCATTCGAAGAATCTTGGAAAATTTCAATTGATTTACTAATTCTTGTAATAAAAATTTTTTGATTGTGTATTATGGATGTGATTCATCTGCTAATCCCGAAATATTATTTCGGGACTAACACTTTTATATCTTTGGTGGACGGTAATCGGGCAATATATTCGAAATTCTGCAATATTTTGATACTTGTCAAGCTTGAAAAGCCGTGTGTCGCCAGTTCTCCGCCAAAGGTCGGACAGGAATTCTGACATTGTCCACAAAAGAGAACAGAGTTTAGATTATTTTTTGGTTTCTTCCGTAAACTTGACAATCGCTTTTCATTTCCTTATCTTTAACCTGCCATTTAGGTAAAATAATGTTTTAGCCGCCTCCCAATTTTAAAATAACCAATATCTTTTAACAATTAATTTGGAGGAGTTTATGGATTCATTATTTTCAACAACAGTTAAATCGGGAAGAACCACTTATTTCATCGATGTGAAGGAGGCAAAAAATAAATCGAAGTATATTACAATTGCTGAAAGCCAACCCTCGGCAACCGATGACAAAAAATTCACACGTAAAAGCATCATCGTGTTCGATAACAGCGCCGAAAAATTGCGCAATGCACTGGATGAAGCAATCCAGATGATAAACAAAAAATAAGCGCCCTATAAAATATCAGCAGTTTTCGTAAAGCAAAATAGATTCCCTTTGCAAAGGGATATCTACGCCCTTTTGTAAAATCCACAAATTCACATTATATTTATTCCAGTTATGATTCTATACCGACACATATTACGTGCACACATCGGGCCTTTCTTTTTTTCCTTTTTTACGTTGATGTTTATTTTTTTACTTCAATTCATTATGAAGTATGTGGACGATTTAGTCGGCAAGGGTTTGAACGCTTTTGTTATTACTGAATTAATCGTTTTAAATTTAGCCTGGATGGTAGTGTTAGCAATTCCGATGTCTGTATTAGTAGCGGTGTTGATGGCTTTCGGCGGCTTGTCGTCGCAGAACGAAATCACAGCTATGAAGGCAAGCGGTGTTAGTTTGTATCGTATGATGCTGCCTGTGCTTTTAGCTTCAATGTTCATCACATACTTAGCAATCGAGTTCAATAATAAAATTCTTCCCGAAGCAAATCATAAAGCAAAAACTTTGATGATCGATATACGAAAGAAAAAACCAACCTTGACTCTTAATGCGGGTATGTTCTCGCAGGAAGTTACCGGTTACAGTATTCTAGTACGCAAAACTTTTGAACACTCGAACGACCTTGAAGGAATTACAATTTACGATTACACAAATCCGGCGGCGACTGTTGTGATAACCGCAACTAAGGGAGCTATCTCGTTTACACAGGACTTCCGGAAGTTAATAATGGATTTGAAAGATGGTGAAATTCACCAAAAAGATGCAGACGAAGAAAACCAATATCGCCGGCTCCGATTCGTGAAGCACCGCATCCTGATGAACACAGAAGGTTTTTCACTCGAGCGTTCGGCAGACGGAACGTTCCAAAGAGGCGATAGAGAGTTGAGCGCCCAAGCTATGAGTCAAATTGTGGACAGCTTGAAAAATATAAATGAGAAACTCACACAAGAGATGAATCTTTCGATTATGAAAAGTTTTAACAAAGTTTTCGAAGGACAGAAAATAAAAATAGATAGTGTTCAGAAAATAAACACAGCTTTTAACGAAGTAAGATTCCAATTAGGAAATATCGAGAACCAATTATCGATGATAAATTACAACCGCGACCGTATAGATGAATATTTGGTTGAGATTTATAAAAAATATTCGATTCCGTTTGCGTGCATAGTATTTGTTTTAATTGGTGCACCGTTAGGAATTATTTCACGGCGAGGTGGTTTCGGGATTGCTGCGACTTTAAGTTTGGGCTTTTTCGTCCTGTATTGGTCAAGCTTAATTGGCGGCGAAAAATTAGCCGACCGGGATATAATTTCGCCGTGGTTCGGAATGTGGGCTGCAAATATTATCTTAGGTGTTTTTGGAATTTATTTAACGCTGCGGATGGGACGCGAAACACCAGCTATAAACTGGAATTTTTTCCAAAAATTCATTCCTAAATCTTTTCGTACATCCCAAACTGAAGAATAATAAAATTAATGAAAATATTCGATTTCTACATAGTCAAGCAATTTGTTGTTACCGCCCTATTTGCAATCGCTGCGATCATCATTTTATTTGTTGTAATTGATGTGATGGAAAATTTGGACGATTTTATTGATGGCAGAGCCGATACTATGTTGGTAGTAAAGTATTACTTATACTTTATGCCCGAAATAATCAAACTGATGATTCCGGTCGCAATGCTTTTAGCAGCTTTGTTTACAACCGGCAGGCTTTCGGCATTAAACGAATTAACGGCTATGAAGGCTGCTGGTGTTAGTTTATACCGGTTTATGGTTCCGCTTCTTATTGTTGCTTTGTTCGTCAGTGGTATCTTAATTTATTTTAATGGCTGGGTTGTTCCATACACGAACAAACAAAAATTTTCTCTCGCTCGCACATACTTGCATAAGTATCTTAGTTATACATCGAAGTCGAATATTTTTATTCAAGATTCGCAAACACGAATAATTTCCATCGGCTATTTTGATGATGCAAAGGGTTTAGCTTCGAGTGTTACGATCGAAGATTTTTCTGATACTAATTTAACTGTTGTTCGTGCCACTTATAACGCCAAACAAATGCAGTGGGACAAGCACACGAGAAGCTGGAGTTTAATGAACGGAAGTTTGAGAATTTTCAACGGCGATGCGGAAAAGTACGAAACATACACCATTTTGAATATCGGCAGGCTAAACTTCACTCCCGAAGAAGTTCAAAGGAAACAACAACGTCCCGAAGAAATGTCGTATCCCGAAATGAAGGAATTTATCGCAAATCAAAAACGTGCAGGTTACGACGTTGCACGATGGGAAGTTGATTTTTACAGTAAAATATCCTTCCCGTTTGCAAGTTTTATTGTTGTGCTGTTTGGAGTTCCGTTCTCATCAATTAAACGCCGCAGCGGAGTTGGTGTTGAGTTCGGTATTGCGGTAGCTATCAGTTTTTTGTATATGATTTTTTTGAAAGTTAGTCAGGCATTCGGTTACAACGGCGATTTGAATCCTCTGTTCACAGCTTGGTTAGCTAACATTATTTTCTTGATAGCGGGTATATATAATCTCATTCGTGTACCCAAGTAACTGAATCAGGTAGCTTGATATTCTAACAGTTTCTTCTTATTATATTCCTACAATAAGATGCAGGTGGCAGTTCTAAATCATTAAACGGATTATTAGTATGCATAAACTATCAATTTAAAAATTAACGGAGCCATCAGGAAAGTTCATAAATATCAAATAAATTTCTAACTACATTTTAACATAGGAGGGTATATGTACAAGCTCATTTTATTATCAACATATTTGTTCTTTTCCTTTTTCTCGGCATTCTCACAGGTAGGGTCTGATTTCCAGAGGGATAGATTTCGGATGAAAGAGCGAGCAGAGAATAGAAGCGTTATGAACCAAGGGGAACTGCAGCAGCAGAGATATGGTTTAAAGATTGGAGAGAGGGAGATACCAATCCAGAATACGTATGGAACTATGCCCGCCGAGAAGCAGCTTGAAGTTATTAAAAATATTCTCACAGATGATTTTCTTGTGAATGATGATACGACAGGTGGCTATACGCCGCAAATTTTTCCTTCCATAGCGATGGATGGAAGCGGAAACTTTGTCGTTGTCTGGGGAGATTATCGCAATGACAATGATGACATCTATTGTCAGCGGTACAATTCATCAGGAACTGCGCAAGGTGAAAATTTCAAGGTGAACGATAATGCAGGAACAGTAAACACATACTATTCTCCATCCATAGCAATGGATGGGAGCGGTAATTTTGTTATTGTGTGGGAAGATTATCGCAATGGCAATTATGACATCTACTCTCAGCGGTACAATTCATCAGGGGTTGCTCAAGGTGTTAATACAAAGGCAAATGATGATACCGGAACTGCAGGCCAATATTCTCCATCCATAGCAATGGATGGAAGCGGGAATTTTGTAATTGTGTGGGATGATAATCGTGATGATAATTCTAATATTTATTATCAGAGATTTAATTCGAGTGGAGTTGGTCTGGGTGTAAATACGAAAGTCAACGATAATGAGGGAACAGCATATCAAGGGAACCCCTCTATATCTATGGATGGGAGCGGGAATTATGTGATTGTCTGGACAGATGGGCGTGAAAATTCTGATATTTTTTATCAGCGATATAATTCAAACGGAGTTACTCAAGGTGTTAATACAAAAGTAAGTGATGATTTTGGGACATCCGAACAAGATTATCCCTCCATTGCGATGGATGGAAGCGGAAATTTTGTGATCGCGTGGCAAGATTATCGTAATGGTAATTCTGACATTTATTACCAAAGATATAATTCAAATGGAGTTGCTCAAGGTGTTAATATAAAGGCAAATGATGATACCGGAACTGCAGAGCAATATTTTTCCTCCATTGCGATGGATGGAAGCGGGAATTTTGTAATTGTGTGGTCAGATTATCGTAATGGTGATTACGACATCTATTATCAGAGATATGATTCAATTGGAGCTGTTCTGGGTGTTAATACAAAGGCAAATGACGATACCGGAACTGCAGAGCAATATTTTTCCTCCATTGCGATGGATGGAAGCGGAAATTTTGTCGTTGTGTGGATGGATGACCGGAATGGTAATTATGACTATGACATTTATTATCAGAGATATAATTCAAGTGGAGTTGCCCAGGGTGTTAATACAAAGGCAAATGACGATGCCGGAACTGCATCGCAAGTGTTTTCTTCAATAGCGATGGATGGAAGCGGAAATTTTGTTATCGTATGGTCAGATTACTGTAATGGTGATTTAAATCCTGATATTTATTTTCAACGGTACAGCTCCGATGGAACGGCACTTGGTGTAAATACCAAAGCCAACGATGATGCAGGAACAGTACTCCCATACTATTCTTCATTCGTAGCAATGGATGGAAGCGGGAATTTTGTAGTTATGTGGCAAGATGCACGAAATGATTATGGTGATATTTATTTTCAACGGTACAACTCCGATGGAAAGGCACTTGGCGTAAATACCAAAGCCAACGATGATGCAGGAACAGCATATCAAGGGTCTTCCTCCATTGCGGTTGATGGAAGTGGAAACTTTGTGATTGTGTGGGAAGATGATCGTAATGGTGATTCTGATATTTTTTATCAGCGATATAATTCAAGTGGAGTTGCTCAAGGTGTAAATACAAAGGCAATTGATGATGCCGGAAATACAGCGCAATGGCGTCCTTCTTTGGCGATGGATGGAAGCGGGAATTTTGTTGTTGCGTGGATAGATTTTAGCAAGCCGGGGGGCATCTATCTTCAACGGTATGATTCAAATGGGCTTCCCCAGGGAACAAATCTGAAGGTGATCGATGATGATATTAGGGCAGACCGATGGGATATTTCCGTTTCGATGGACGGAAATGGAAACACTGTAATAGTTTGGATAGATCGGCGTAATGGCCATCCTGACATCTATTTACAGCGGTATGATTCGACAGGAGTTGCCCAGGGAGCAAATCTGAAAGTCAATGATGATGAAGGAACAGCAGGACAATATTCTCCTTCTGTCTCAATGGATAAAAGCGGGAATTTTGTAGTAGTGTGGCAAGATTATAGATACGGCTTGTACAATCCAGATGTAATCGGTCAGCGGTATTACGCAGATGGGTCACTTCGGGGAGCAAATTATCGCATTGTGGCGGATGGACCGAACCAATACGAAGGATCCCCTGTTGTCGTAGCAAATGCATCTCAAATTATTTTTTCTTGGATGGACAATCGCCGATCAAAAGGTTACGACATTTATGCAAAGATTGTTGGCTGGAATTGGGATGGAGTAACGTCGGTTTTATCAGAAAAGAATATCCCAACCGAGGTTGCATTGCTGCAAAATTATCCAAACCCATTTAATCCGAGTACAAAAATAAAATTTGCCATACCAGTAGGTGTAGAGACACGCCATGGCGTGTCTCTACGAGTTTACGATGTTCTTGGTCGTGAAGTAGCAACGCTTGTAGATGAGTTTAAAGAAGCGGGATATTATGAAGTCAGTTTTGATGCAAGCCAATTCACGAGCGGGGTTTACTTCTACAAACTAACTGTTGGTTCATTTACATCTGTGAAGAAGATGCTCCTCCTACGCTAAACCTGCCCGCTGCTTGCCTGCTGCAAGCAGGCAGGCGGGCATTGATACAATGATTCAATGAACCAATGACTCAATGATCAAATTGAGCCAATTTCTCAATCAGATGAATCGGCTTTTTCAGTGAGTTGGTGTTGAGTTCGGTATTGCGGTAGCTATCAGTTTTTTGTATGTGATTTTTTTGAAAGTTAGTCAGGCGTTCGGTTACAACGGCGATTTGAATCCGCTTTTTACTGCTTGGTTGGCTAACATCATTTTCCTCATTGCGGGTATTTATAATCTCATTCGTGTACCTAAGTAAACGAATCGGGTAGCTTGACATTCTACAAGTTTTTTCTTATTATATTCCTACAATTAATTGCAGGTGGCAGTTCTAAATCATTAAATAGATAATTAGTATGCAAAAACTTGTTTTTATATTTTTTATTTTATTTACTTCAGCATTTTCTCAATCGATCCATACGAATAATATTTTAAAATCCACACCTAAATCGGATGTGTTTTTACAGGGATTTTATTGGAATTCGACTCCCGGCGGTATTTGGTACGATTCGTTAGCTAAACTTGCACCCTCATTGGCATCGGCTGGTTTTTGTGCTGTGTGGTTTGCGTCACCGGCAAAAGGTATGGCTGGCGGGTATTCGATGGGTTACGACCCGTACGATCATTACGACTTTGGCGAATACAATCAGAGCGGTTCACGCGAAACTCGCTTCGGCAGCAGGCAGGAGTTGATTAATGTAATCAACACTTACCATTCGGTGGGCATACAGGTTTTTGCAGATGCTGTGTTGAATCACATGAATGGCGGCGAACAAAAAATTCCTTATGAATGCAAACCTTACCCTTCGTTCCCCGATTCTTCATATCTGCTTTTTAATTATCCGTATGGTTCAGGACGTTTCAAAAAAAATGCTTCTCACTTTTATCCAAACCTACAATATTGCAGTGTAAATCCCCCTTATCACGGTCCTTCGGATCCCGCATTTCAGTTTGGCGAGTGGTTGGCTCACGAAAAACCTAATGTCCGCGATAGCTTGATAATATGGGGACAGTATCTGCGGCAGGTTTTAGGATTCGATGGATTTAGAATAGATGCAGTAAAACACATCGACCCAATTTTTATGGGACCTTGGCTTCAGCAGGCAAATCCAGGCGGATATGCCGTAGCAGAATATTTCGGGGGAACATCGGAAATTGCAACGTGGCTGAATTATTGTCAAAATGTTTACGGCGGCGATGTTTCGATGTTCGACTTTCCGCTTCGCTTCACGCTCAAAGATATATGCGATAATGTTTACGGAACTTTTGATATGAATTGGCTGGATGGCGCCGGACTTATCAACTCAGGTATATCAGGTTTCGATGTCGCTACGTTTGTAGATAATCACGACTTCGACAGAATAGGATGGGACGGCAGTATCGATGTTGGGCATAGTCCTATTGTGAATAATAAAGATATGGCTTACGCATATATAAATTTTTCGGAGGGAAGGCCTTCAGTTTGGTTTAAAGATTATTATACTTATGGATTAAAAGGAAAGATCGATACACTTATTTGGATTCGGCAAAATTTTTTATGGGGTGGAACTACAAAACGCGATGGATTAAATCCGTGGTATGTTGGGTCGCCGATTTCACAAGCTGAACAATCGCGCGATATTTTTGTTGCCCGCCGCAACGGAGGCAGCGGAAAACCTCAAGCTTTTTTAGTGATGAATGATAACCCGACACAATGGCGTGGTGTGTGGGTGAACTCAAACCATCCGAATCAAATTTTCAGAGACTTTACAGGTGTCGCTATGGATAAACAGGCAGCCGGCGATGGTCGTGTTGAGTTATGGGCACCGCCACGCGGCTACGCAATTTATATTCCCGACACTACTCAAAGAGTGAATCATCATCCATACATCCAAACAATTCCCGATTTGAAAGCATTTATAAATTCTTCTTTTGAATATCAAATTAATTATGGTGATCCGAATAATGATCCCGTTACACTTTCCTTGATTAACAATCCAATATGGTTGAATGTATCGAGCACAGGAATGCTTTATGGAACTCCTTCAACCGCTGATGCAGGTGTTTCGACTGTTGTTATTACAGCAACGGATACTTGGGGCTTGAGTGTTACCGATACATTTCAAATAAATGTGCATCAATATCCTTTAATGGATGGTCTGTTTGATGGGGAAGGTATTTGGGGTGCACCACTTGTTATTGCCGATACAAATTCAGGTTGGGCTGGGGCGATGGCTAAAAATATTCATCTAACCGAAGACCAAAATTATTTTTATATCGGAGCGAGTGTAAAAGCTTATCAATCGTTGAATTGGGTATTCCTGATTAATACAAAACCGGGCGGCGGTTCTTCGGAAAGCTGGGGCAAAAATATTATCTACAGTCATTCAAATTTACCCGATTATATTTTAAGAGGTGATTTTAATGGATATGCTGAGTTCCACACTTGGGCTGGTTCTTTTTGGAGCAATGTTGGCAGTGGTATTCCGGTTTCAGAATTTGGCGAGAACATTGTTGCTGATGTAATACAGGATGGGTGGGTTGAAATCAGAATTCTAAAATCATCAATCGGGAATCCTTCTGTTTTTTCTATGCAATTTTATATAACAGGAAATCAGAACGCAAACGCTACGTTCGATGCCTGCCCGAACGACGAAAACACTACAGCTTGGTCAGGCGTAATTACTCGATTGCGGAAGTATGCAATCAAAGGAGTCCGTGCAGTTACTCATTGCAATTTGCACTTGCCTGCGAGTGCAATGATTTTTCAAGGACAAGCTGTTACAATTTATGGACGAGCTTTTGGAATCGGTATAACCGATACTGCCGGTCAGGCAAGCGGACTTACAAGCTGGATAGGTTACAACACAACGAATACAAATCCTGCCTCTTGGACTAACTGGCTGCCCGCTATTTACAACGCTGATGTGAACAATTACGACGAATATAGATTAAGTTTAGGCTCGAGTTTAACAACAGGAACTTATTATTACGTAACCCGATATCAATACGAAGGAAGTAATTTTGTTTTTGGTGGTTACAGCACAAACGGCGGCGGATTTTGGGATGGAACAGTCAACAAATCAGGTGTGCTCACTATCCTCGGTCCTCCGATGGCGCCAACACTTATTTATCCCGATACAAATGCAAGCGAAGTTCCTACTAATTTGACTTTCCGATGGAATGCCTCGCCGAGCGCAACAAGCTATCGTTTGCAGATTTCTTCTGACAGTAATTTTGTGGAAATAATTTTCAACGACTCAACTATTACAACGGCTTCAAAATATGTAAGTAAATTACCCGCATCAACAAGTTTGTTTTGGAGGGTGCGTGCAAAAAATTCATACGGCAGCAGTTCGTTTTCGGAAGTTCGGAAATTCACCACTCGCAATGAAACTACAGCAGAGTTTATGCTACTGCCCGGATGGAATATGATATCGTTACCTCTGCTTGTTTCTGATGGTAAGAAAAATTCAGTGTTCCCGAGTTCATTATCATCAGCATTTTTTTACAAGCCGGATAGCGGATATGTTAACCGCGATACTTTGAAAAACCGTGAAGGATACTGGTTAAAGTTTGCACAACGCGAAACAGTTTCGATTGTTGGAACTCCAATTCTAACAGATACTATTTATGTCGATGCAGGTTGGAATATGATAGGGAGTATATCCCAAACTATTCCGGTAGTTCAAATTGTTCAATCACCTTCGAATATTATTAATTCTAAATTTTATACTTATGAAAATGGATATAGAATAAGCGATGTAATTGAGCCCGGCAAAGCATACTGGATTAAATGCAGGACAGCAGGGCAATTGATTTTAAATTCAACTATCAATAAATTAATCAAATAAACAATTAACATTTTTAAAAGGAGTGATATTATGAAAAAAATTATAAGTAATCTTCTTCTAATTATTAGCTGTGTACTATTATTTAGTACAGTATCATCAAGTCAGCAGATATGGGGTCCAGAAGGTTTGAATATGCCTGGGGGTTTTAATGGTTGGACAAACCCTCCTACAATCGACGCGTTTGCAGGAATCCAACGACCTACAGGAAAACTGTTGGTGAATACCGAACTTACAACGCGGCGGTATAAAACTTTAATTTATATTGCAGCAACCGGTGGAGATGCAACTGCAGGAACTTATCCTTGGTTGTTCACAAGCGGACCAACCGGAAGTCCATACAATAATAAATGGTCTAATGTAATTGTTCAAATGAACACTCTTCAGAGTTACACGTTTCAACATGCGGATAATAATTCTGTAACCTTAGTGAATGATAAATATTATTCAGTAAACTGGAGCGATAACGGCTACAGCCACACAAATGCAATTTGGATGGTAACATCAGCAACTCCGGTGCAATTGACTACTGTAACACAGTTGCCGATTGCAGGGAATGTTTCACCAAATCAGTCAGTCACAGTAACAGTTACAACAAACGTAAATAAATCGGCTGAAGAATTAATGTACATTCGATACACAACGAATAACTGGGTATCTTCAAGTTTGGCTGCTGTAAGTTTTGTAGGGAATTCTGGAACCGCAACTCTTCCCGGTCAATCTGGCGGAACTACGGTAAGATATTATGCTTTTTCAACTACTGTTTCCAATCCGACTTCTGATTTCGATATGTACACAATCAATCACAACAACAATAGCGGTTCGTTCTATTCGTATTCGGTTTTGTCGCCGACATATACAATCACGGCATCTGCGGGACCGAACGGCGCAATTGTGCCATCGGGAATTGTAATTGTTAATCACGGAAATAATCAACAATTTATTATAACCCCGAACTCCGGTTTCTATGTTGATAGTCTGATTGTGAATGGAGTAAAAACCGATTCTACAACAAGTTACACCTTCTATAATGTAACGGCGAATCATACAATTCGCGCAGTGTTTGCTTACAAAGTAAATGTAACTTTTCGTGTGAATATGAAAGCTCAAATGAAGATGGAGAGGTTTAAGCCTAATCTGGGCGATTACGTAACCGTTCGCGGTTCGTTCAATAACTGGGGCGATGCACCTAACGGAAATCTCGATACGTTAAAAGATGCTGATAACGATAGCATTTACACAAAAACAATTTCTATAAAAGCTGAGCAGACAATTTATTTTAAATACTGGAAATCGCTTCGCGGCGGGCTTGAGTGGGAAGATGCGATTGGTGATCGAGAATTTGTTGTAGGGAGCAGCGATACACAAACTCCGGTCGTGTTTTTCAATAACGAAGATATACCGGTTTTTGTAACCTTTCAGGTTAATATGAAAGTGCAAATGAAAAAAGGAAAATTTATTCCTTCACTTGGCGATGCTGTAACTGTGCGCGGTACTTTCAACTCGTGGAGTACAATTGATACACTGAAGGATCTCGATAACGACAGCATCTTCACTAAAACAATTCCGATTTCTAAAAATCAAACGATTAACTACAAGTTTTGGAAAACTTTCAGAGACGGCGTCGATTGGGAAAATAGTTCCGGCGACCGGATATTTAATTTAACCGATGTCGATGTAACGATTCCTCAGGTTTATTTCAGTAATGAATTTCCCGATGTTAATGTTACATTTCAAGTTAATATGAAAATTAAGATGATAGAGAAAACATTCCTGCCTCAACTTGGTGATGCTGTAACGGTGCGAGGTTCCTTCAACGATTGGGGTGTTTCAACTAATAATCCTGATACTTTATACGATGCTGATAACGATAGTATTTACACGAAAGTTATTCCGATCTCAGGTAATCAAACTATCTACTACAAATTCTGGAAAAGCGAGCGCGCCGGAATTAGTTTTGAAAAAGATCCTGAACGACAGCATCTGTTACTTTTAGATGATGAGGCATTACCAATTGTTTACTTCGATAGAGACGAAACAGTTGATATGGGACTTGTTGCTGTGTCGCATGGATGGAATATGGTTTCGGTTCCTGTAACAGTGTATGATTTCAGAAAGAATGTTCTCTTCGAGACTGCACAATCGAATGCGTTTACATATCAGGGTTCTTATCTTGTAAAGGACACTTTAACGAATGGTCCCGGTTATTGGTTAAAATTTGTCGGCGAACAAAGTATAAATATGATTGGGTCGCCAATCTCAACACTTACTATTGATGTAACGCTGGGTTGGAATATGATTGGGGCTATTAGTTCACCGGTAAGTATCGGCTCGATTATTCAAACCCCGGAAAATAATATCAGTTCAAAATATTATGGATATAATAACGGTTATCAAATTGCAGATAATCTTATGCCGGGTAAAGCATATTGGATAAAAGTCAAGGATGATGGTCAAGTGCAATTAGTTTCGGGTGGTTTAGTAAATAAACAAGCTAAAGCCGAATCCGCCGGCTCGCGGAATAAAAATGAGATTGTGATAACCGATGCCGTCGGTAAAACACAAAAATTGCTTTTTGGTGAAGCAGATATTTCGTCCTTGAGTTTTTACGAATTGCCTCCGATTCCCCCATCAGGAATTTTTGATGTCCGATTTGCTACAGGAAGTATGTTTGCTGCAAGTAAGGAAAATGTGATTTTGATTTCCGATGCTGAATATCCTGTAAAACTTAGCTGGACATACGACAAATCTGTTAAAGCAAAATTGGTGGTTGATGGTGATGAGATTTCGATGCATAACCGGAGTTCATTTGAAATTACAAAACCAGTTTCGATGCTAATTTTGAAATTTGAGAGTGGTAGTTTTATTCCGAATCAGTATGCACTTGAACAAAACTATCCCAACCCGTTCAACCCTGCAACAGTTATCAATTGGCAGTTGCCTGTTGGCAGTTTTGTAACACTGAAGGTGTACGATGTTCTCGGTCGTGAAGTAGCAACACTTGTTGATGGGTTCAAAGAAGCGGGATATTATGAAGCTACATTCGATGCGGGAAATCTATCGAGCGGTGTGTACTACTACAAACTAACGGCAGGATCATTCAGAAGCGTGAAGAAGGCAATCCTAATGCGGTAAAAGTCGGAATGATGGAATAATGCCCGCCTGCCTTCAAGGATTCAATATAGCGGGCAGGGATTGATGGTCGACGAACTCTCCGCCTTCGGCGGATCGTCGAGAGTTTTGAAATAATGAGCCGGTTTCTAACAAGGGATCGGCTCTGTTTATTTGACTCTACAAGTTAATGTAGTTTTAAGTCCAAATATTCTCCTACAGTCTTGTCATATATGTCGGGGATGAACTTCCCACCTCCGTTTTCAGGGTAGAAAGTCATTTCACCAAAGATTATTTGAGAATTTATTGAATATAAATCTACCCGGGTAAATAAAAGAAGATCAGATAATTTCTTTACTATTTCTATCATGCTGTCGAAGTTTTTTGGTTTATCAATTATTGTAGATGAAATCGGGTAAATAATTGAGAATGGTAACTCGTTCCAGTCCAAATCAAAAAATTTCCTTGTATGGTTTTCAAATCGGTCGATATCGATTTGCACAAACTTCGGCTGTCCGTTAAAACAAAAAATTTTATAATCCAATGGTATTTTACCTGCTTCGTCTAAATACTTCTCAATGATTATTTTCGGACGGATGTTTTTGTAAGCCCATTCTCTTCCGTAGTAGTAATAGTTATCGCTAATCCATTCAGCCATTCTTTTTTTTGCATCCTGCCAGTTCAATTCGTTTTTATTTTTACAGATAATATTCCAACCTGACCCGTGTGCTGCTTTAATTACGAACGATGAGGGTAACTTATCGAATTCAATTTCATCTACTGAGTAAAATACGCCGTAGATCTGGTTTAACACATAGTCTCCGACTTTTTCTCTCACATACTCCCTAACTAAATACTTATCTGCTAACATTGTTAGTAACGGATCGTGATAATGTGTTTTTATCCATTGTATTTTTTCGTTGAATGTCAAAGGATTATCGAGGTGTAAGCTCTTTCCAGTTTTTTGTGTGAATTGTTTGGATATAAAGATTTTATACGGGAGGTATCTTTTTTGTTCGATGGTTCGGGAAACGAACTTGGAGAAGTGTTTTATTATATTAATAAACAATATTGATGCGATATTTTCAATCTTTGATGTTTAAAAACTTATTCCAGATATTGAAAAGTTCGCCTGTGGCTATTACATCGCCGATACAATATTTGGCAATGTCTCTGTATTTCCCTGCTCTGAAGAGGTCGCCTAAATCTAAACCGGTTATTCCTTCGCTTTTCGGACTTTTAATTCCGAAAGCTTTGCAGTAAAAATCTAAATTGAATTTTTTAACAGCGGCGTAAAACGAAAGCTGGTCTAATAAGTCGCAATGAGTTTTAGCATCGTATCGGTAAGGCACTAAGTTTCTTGACGGAACAACTCCTAATATCGCCGATCGAAGCATCACAAAAGGACAATCGAAAGTCCTGCCGTTGAATGTAATAAACTGGTCGTAGTGTTTGATAGCAGTCCAGAACCATTTGAGAATTTCCTTCTCATCTCCCGATACAAATCCTACTTTACCATCATCGCTTGTGTATTCTTCTTTCACATCCGATTGGTAGAAAACTTTCCCTTGATTGGTATCAGGATTGAACATCCCGATTGCTATGATGCGGGCAGTGGGGGCATAAAGATTTAATTGGAGAAGAGCTTGTTCGCGTTTCTCTTCGGTGTCGGCAAATTTTAATAGATACTCTTGTTGAACCTCATCAAAATTTTCAAAAGGGAAGGCGAGGGTTTCGATATCAAAAACAACTCGTTTCATTCTTCGGGCAATTCGTCTTTATTAAAAACTTGCTTCATAACATTTGAAATAATCTCCCACGAAAAACCCCGGCGCGATAAAAAACTTGAAAGCCGGATATAATTTTGTTTATCGTCGGATTTTGATTTTGTGATGCGGTATTTTTTTAACTGCTTTTTTGCTGTTTCCAAAGCCGATTCTTTTTCATTTATGTTGCTGTACGATTTTTCGATAATTTGAAGAACTACATCTTTAGGTATTTTTTTATCAAGAAGCCGTTGCTTTAACAAATTCCTTCCGATAGCTTTTCCCTTTAATGTGTTACGGGTAAAACTTTTTGCAAATTCACGGTCGTTAATTAATCCGATGCCTTTCAAATTTGAAATCACAGAATCTACTACCTTCGGCTTGAATTTTTTGCTTTCGAGTTTTTTGCGAAGTTCGTACTCGCTTCTTTGCCGGTAGCTGAAATATCGTAAGGCGGTATCTTTCCCTCTGTGGAATTCATCTAAAAATAAAATTTCGCTCAACTTACCATCGGTAATCGAATCGCCTTTTCTTAACCCGCATTTTTTAATAACATCTTTATAAATAGTGTATTTATTATTCGTATCGGTTAAGAGTACAACAAATTTCGGTTTATTTTTAGCTTGCGATATATTGCTGATTATCATTTAGCTTTTTTAATTTCAGATTTGGATGTGGCAACTGCTGCTCGTTCAGTTTCGTTGGGTGATCCGCCGTTTAAGTTTAATTTACTTCGTAGAATCTGGTCGATTTCTTTATTAAGTTTTTCGTTTTCGAGGAGTAATTTTTTTACCGCATCCCTGCCTTGTCCAATTCTATCCTCTTTATACGAGAACCAAGAACCGCTTTTCTGGATTACGTTCTGCTCAATAGCAAGGTCAATTAAATCGCCTAATTTCGAAATACCTTCGTTGTATAAAATATCGAACGTAGCTTCGCGGAAGGGAGGCGCCATTTTATTTTTTACGACTTTAACACGCGTCCGGTTGCCGATTACAACAGTGCCGTCTTTAATAGCTTCGATCCTGCGGACATCCAATCTGATTGAAGCATAAAATTTTAGTGCGTTGCCGCCGGTAGTTGTTTCGGGATTGCCAAACATAACTCCGATTTTTTGGCGGAGTTGATTAGTGAAAATTACAGATGTTTTCGATTTATTTATCGCCGCAGCTAATTTACGGAGCGCTTGCGACATTAGTCGAGCTTGAACGCCCATCGTCGGGTCGCCCATTTCGCCTTCGATTTCAGCCCGCGGTGTTAGAGCTGCAACTGAGTCGATCACAATAACATCTATTGAACCGCTGCGAACTAAAGTTTCAACTATTTCGAGAGCTTGCTCGCCGAATTCAGGTTGCGAAAGCAACAGATTATTTACATCGACACCGAGACGTTTCGCATAAGCTACATCTAAAGCATGTTCGGTATCAATGAACGCTGCTATGCCGCCGCGTTTTTGTGCTTCGGCTATTATGTGAAGACACAAAGTAGTTTTGCCGGAAGATTCCGGTCCAAATACTTCGCTAACTCTACCTCGCGGTATCCCGCCGATACCTAAAGCATGATCGAGCGATATCGACCCGGTCGGTATTGATTCAACTTTTACTGCCGGACGATCACCGAGACGCATCACTGCACCCTTGCCGTGTTGTTTTTCGATTTGTTCTATTGCAATTTTTAAAGCTTGTGAACGCGATTCTTTACTTATATCTTCTGCCATAATATCTCCACTTTAACGGTTTTTATATTTTTGTAATAAATCTAAGACTACCCGTTTGATCTCTTCTGTGTCGAACGGTTTTGTAACATAATCTGTTGCTCCGAGGGATTTTGCAACACGCCTTGCATCGTAATCATCAAGCGACGACATAAATACAAAAGGTATTGTGTTCAGCTTTGGGTTGTTTTTAATTTTATCATAAAGTTCGAAGCCGTTCATAACAGGCATTCTAACATCGCTTAAAATTAAATCAGGTTTTACTTTTGATAACTTGTCGAGGGCTTTTATGCCGCTGTCGGCTGTTATCACGTTGTATGATTCGCCGTCTAAAACAGTTTGCATTGTTTCGAGCCAAATATCCTCATCGTCTATAAGAAATAAAGTTTGATGTTTCTTTTTTGAAATTTTTGTTTTCATAAATCAAGTGTTTTGTAAGTCCACTGTTGTCAGTGTCGAATATTCTGATCCGGAAGGTTTTAAGATACTTCGCATCAGTAGTATCTCCCGGCACGTCGTTATTTCTGATTTGAATTTAAGACTTTCCATAATAACAGTCAAGTTTTTAATATTGTGCTGACTTTTTACTCGACCTAATGTAATGTGTGGGTGGAATTTTCGGTCTTCGGTTTCGAACCCTAATTTTTCAAGTTCGATATCCAAAGAGCGTTTTAGTTTCAACAGTGTCCCTGATGTTTCATTAGCTCCAAGCCATATCACCCGTGGTTGTTTCCAATTTGGGAAACATCCGATATCATCATATTCAATTTGAAACTGCTGGAATTTCGTTCCAACTGTTTCGAGGATGCCGTTGATTGCAGGGAGTAATTCGTCTTTCGTTTCACCCAAAAATTTTAGAGTGATATGAAATTTATCGGCAGTGTCCCATTTTACATCAGCTTGCGATTTTTTTAACTCTGCTTGAATTTCAGCCATTTGGGCTTTTACTGAAGTGGGTGTATCAATAGCTATAAAAAGTCTCATAAATTTAAAATTTTATTTCTTACAATTTCCATTGCGGTTTGTGATGCTCGAATTTTTGTAATCAATCTAATATCGCCGAAATGAAATTTCTGTGCGAATGTTTCGTTCTTATCAGAGTATCCGATCCACACTAAACCGACTGGTTTTTCCGCAGTCCCGCCGGTCGGTCCAGCGATTCCTGTTGTTGAAATTCCAATATCGGTTTTGGAAATCTTCCTCACTCCTTCAGCCATCGCTTTTGCTACTTCTTCGCTCACTGCGCCCTGTTTGATTATCAGTTCTTCAGGAACACCGAGTAACTCAGTTTTTGATTTATTGCTGTAAGTTACAATGCCGCGTTCGAAATATTTTGAACTTCCCGAAACATTCGTAATACGATTTGCGATTAAACCGCCTGTACAGGATTCAGCAACAGAAATAGTTAATCCTTTTTCTGTTAAAAGTTTTCCGATTACTTCTTCTAATTCTTCTTCGTCGATCCCGTAAATGTATTTACCTGCTTTTGCGCGAATTTTGTTTTCAATTTCAACTATTTTTATTCCGATGGAAGAACTATTCGTACCTGTAATCGAAATCCGCAACCTGACACCTGTCGGGGCGGGGAGAAAAGCTAAAGTTGATTGCAGGTTTTCAGTATTGCCGATAATATCGTTAATATCTCCGATCAGTTCAGCTAATGATGCTTCAGTTATACCTGTAGTTTTTAACGTGCGATGTAAAATTTGTTTCCCTATATTAAGAGATTGTAGGAACGGAATCAGATAATCGCCCATCATTCCTTTCATTTCGTAAGGGACGCCCGGCGTAACTATAAAGTATTTTTTAGTGCGTTCAAAAAGGAAGCCTGCGGCAGTGCCATAGTTGTTTTGAATAATATTACATCCTTCAGGAACAAGTGTTTGCTCATCGGCAGCGGAATTCCACTTTAAATTTCGAAGTTCTAAAATTCGTTTTATGTTTTCTTTTACTTTATCATCGACTACAAGTTGCGTGTTAAAAAATTTACACACAGCTTTTTTTGTAATATCGTCGTGTGTTGGACCAAGCCCCCCCGTTACAAATACTAAATCGTTTTCGGAAAAAGATTTTTCAAAAGTTGAAATAATGTCGGTTTGGTTATCGCCGATCGTTATTATGTTTCGTATAGAAATTCCAATCTTGTTTAATTGCTCTGCAATATACGATGCGTTAGTGTTAATAACCTGACCGATCAATAACTCATCGCCTATGGAAATTATTGAAGCTATCATAATATTAAAACAGCAATTTGTAAAAGCAGATTAGCATATATTCCTGCGATAACATCATCTACCATAATGCCCCAGCCGAGTTTTAATGTTTCGGCTTTTCGACACGGGAATGGCTTAACAATATCGAAAATTCTAAATAACAAAAATGCAGAAATCATTATTATTAAATTAGAAGGTAAAAATAGGAGCGAAATCCACATTCCTACAATTTCATCTATTACAACAACCGATGGGTCGCTGCCTAACGATTTTTCTAAAATCGAAGAAGTGATAACCCCGATAAAAAAAGTTAAAATAATTAATGGTATAAAAAAATAAGTACTGCCGACACCGCTAATAAAGAAAATTGCTAAACCAAGTGCTGAACCCGCCGTACCGGGGGCGATAGGAAAGTAACCTGTAAAAAGTCCGGTTGCGATTATACGGGCTGCGAAAGGAATCTTTTTATTCGATTGCATCGGAAGTATTTTTTTTATAGAGAGATTGGATGAATTTCCGATTGTAATAAATGTAAGAGACGCCTGTCCATACAGTGAAGATAGTAACGAGTATCATCATTCCGAAAAGCACTTGCGGATGGAGAAGGTTGTCAATCAGATCGTATAAAGTTGGATGGTTAATCTGAAGTAATGGAATCGTTCTGACTACATAGAGAACTAATATATAATAGATGACCACGTATTGAATAGTAGTTTTAGCTTTTGCTAAATATGTTGTAACAATCGGTTGGTCTCTTAACTCAGCGATTGAACGTAAGACGGTAATCAGAAGATCACGAAAAACGATAATTGCGACCATCCAGGCATCAATTAAATTTAAATAAGCGAATGCAATGAGTGCTGTTGAAGATAAAATTTTATCGGCGAGCGGATCCAAAAATATACCGAGGCGGCTGATGTTGCCCCATTTGCGAGCAGCCCACCCGTCGTACCAATCGGTGAGTGCTGCAATAATGAATACGGCTAATGAAATTTGTTTGTAAAATAACGAATCAGAAATAAACAGGACTAAAAAAAATGGAGTGAGAACAATTCTTAGAAAGGTGAGCGAGTTCGGTAATGTTATTGTAACATTGTTTGCCATAGGCATATTTAAAGAAAAATTTTGATTTATGCAAGTGAAACAAAAAAGCCCAACTTGTTGGTCGGGCTTTTTATAAAACCAATGTTTTAAAACTTATGCAGCTTTTGTAACTTTACCTTGTTTTATACAGGTAGTACATACTTTTACGCGTGCAGGTTTTCCATTCACACTCGCATGTACATTTTTTAAGTTCGGTAACCAACGCCGACGAGTACGGTTGTGGGCATGACTTATATTATTGCCGCTAAGTGGTCTTTTTCCGCATATTTCACATACTTTTGACATAAATATACTTTCTTATGAATGAATCTTAAAAATTAACTGCGTTAATATAAGAAAAAAGGGAAAGAGAAGCAATATAAATTTGTATTTTCTTTTTTTCTGAATTATATTATTGATGACATTAGTGTTAGTCAAAACAGTGTAACTAAATAACATTTTACGGAGGGGTATATGCGGTACAAAATTTTTCTTTCATGTTCAATGAGTATTTTATTTTCATTACTGTTTAATAATTTCTCATTTTCACAATCGTCTGATTATCGTCTTCAATTGTTCTTTTTTGCCAATGATTCCAGCTATCTGCGTTCATTAACTTTTGGTGGACATACAGATGCAACTTATTGTATTGATAAGAATTTAGGTGAGATGGAACAACCGCCTTCGCCGCCATCTCCTTCATTCGATGTTAGGTTCATCGACCCTCGTGGTTTCAACGTAAACTGTATGGGATTAGGACTCGATGTAGATATAAGAAAATGGAGTAGTATTGCAACGAAAGATACTTTTAAAATCAAGTTTCAATTTATAGGAACTGAATTCCCTCTAACTGTTAATTGGAATAATACTTTTTCAAACTATCTAATTTCCGCAACCTTATCTAATAGATTAAATAATTCAACAATTAAATTTGACATGTTAGATAATACAGAATATGTTCTTGACGACCCAGACATTACGACCTATTATCTCATTATCGAGAAAAAGCCATTATGGGCTAACACTCCACCACCGACTCCAGTACAATTATTACCTCACGATCGCTTGCCAGTTTTAGAAGATTCTGTATTATTCGTTTGGAAACCAGTTGGTGGGGCTGATAATTATCGCTTCCAGATTGCTAAAGATTTTTTATTTAACAACTTGGTTTTTAGTGATTCTGTGCTCACGGATACCACTTTTATATTCCGCCAATTGGAACTGAACGTCGAATATTTTTGGAGAGTTCAAGCTACCAATAGTAATGGGTATAGTTGTTACACGGTCCGAAGCTTTAAGTATATTATTCCACCTATAAGAGCTCCTGGATTATTTTTCCCCAGTTATAGTGCGATTGGTATTTCACGAACACCGGTATTAATGTGGACTCGTGTTCAGGTTGCTACATCTTATGAATTACAAGTAGCCACCGACGGGTCTTTCAACAATCTGGTCTTCCACGATTCTACGATAACTGAAACCTATCAACAAATCGGACCGTTAGAGATTGATAGAATATACTATTGGCGAGTGCGTTCGAAAAATTCATCAGAAACATCCCCTTTTTCTTCCGCAAGCCATTTCAAAGTTTCGTTACCTACTGTTCCTCGGTTATGGTCTCCTCAAAATAAGGAGTTGGGGGTTTCTAATCGCCCGAATTTTGTATGGGATGTCATCATAGGTTCAACAAATTATCGTTTACAAATAGCAAGAGATTCATTGTTCTTAGATAAAGTATTCGATGATTCAACATTGACTCAAAGCTCTCCAACTGTGGGACCGTTATTAATTGACACAAAATATTATTGGCGGGTACAAGGAGGGAATGATTGCGGATGGGGAAATTATTCATTAGTCAGGGAGTTTACAGTTTCATTCCCATCAGTGCCAATTTTGAAATCACCACTAAATGAAACTATTGATGTAGCACTCAGGTCGAATTTCTTTATGTATTCACAGTTTGGAGCAAAATTTTATAATTTGCAAGTTTCTAGAGATTCCTTATTTAATCAAATTGTTCACGAAGATACAATGGGAATCTTTAGATATAATCTTGGACCTTTTATTGCTAATACACTCTATTATTGGCGTGCACGGGCAATTAATGATAACGGCGTAAGCGAATTTTCGCTTATCTCACAATTTACTACCGGAACCGATTCTATACCCCTAAGATTCTCAATTCCTCTAATTTTTAACACCAGCAGCACGACTAACAAAGATACCCTGAAATTTGGTGGGCACAAGTTTGGAACAGATTGTATAGACGAAAATATTGGTGAACATGAACTACAACCTCTTGCCCCCGGGTATGATGTAAGGTTTATTGATTCAAGAACAGGCTATGAGTGGTGTTTAGGTAATGGTGTAAAATCTGATTTTAGAGAATGGTATTGGTATTATGTAAATCGTGTCGATTCTTTCCAAATTTCTATACAAGCTGAACCTGCTGATTATCCTATAGAAATTTCTTGGCCTGCATACTTGAGTTCATATTACAGCTTTATCGAGATTTGGGAAGTCGGCGGCACCCAGATTGTGGATATGAGGAGTTCACGCAATATAATAATTAGTAACAATTTAGTTAGTAAGTTAAAGATATATACAATGAATATTGTAGAGGGGACGTGGACTTTTAACAGTAGGCTAGGGTCTCCGATCGATGGTGCAGAAATTACCACTTTAACTCCAACACTAACATGGAGTTCGTCGGAAGATGTAAGCAGCTATCGACTCCAACTTGCCACAAACCCTATGTTTAATAATCCGATAATTGATGATTACTGGGTAACTCAAACATTTAGAACAGTGGGGCCATTAATTAAATCGACTAGGTACTATTGGAGAGTGGAAGTCAGAATGACTTCTGGTGTATCTTGGAGTCCAATTTCCAGATTCACAACTTCTTCCATCGTTAGTGTAAAGGATAAGGACATTACTTCCAAAGTGTATCAGTTATACCAAAATTATCCCAATCCTTTTAATCCCTACACAAGCATTGAGTTTCAGCTAAAGGAGGAGTCATACGTAGCTATTCAAGTGTTTAATACACTTGGACAACAAGTTGCAGTCCTAACCAATCGAGAGATTTATGAAGAGGGAAGACATGAAATTATATTTGAAGCGGGAAATCTACCGAGTGGTGTTTATTTTTATAGGATGGTCATCGAAAATTTAAGCGACAATAGAGAGCAACAGACTTTTATGAAGAAAATGTTGTTGCTGAAATAAGGACATTTGTCCTTAACATTTGCTTTTTATATAGGGCGGTTTACAATACCGCCCTTTTTTATTCAAAAAAATATCTTGCCCCAATTCCACCATTCATATTTAGTGTCGTTCCGGGGATGAGGTCGAGTATCGGTGCAAGTTCGATAAAAAAATCAACCGGCGCTTGCTTCAATAAGAATCCAATTCCAAAAACACCACGCACACCAATCCGTCCATTATTTCTATCTCCAAGCCGTATTCTACCGCCAACACCATAATAAACAGGAATGCGCTCTTTCGTTTTTATTAAATCGAAGTCGTGCCAAAGATAATCGGCGTGTATATGTAATGCAGGGTTTTTATAAAACGACCACGCCAAACCGGCATCAATTGCATTAGTCGGGGAAGTCCAGCTTTTTAAACTTATGCCGGTCGGTTCACCCAACATTAATCCTATACCGAATCCTCTTTCCTGTGAAAATGCGAAAGTAGCAACAAGCGACAGAATAAGTAAGATAGATTTTTTCATATTGATATTATCCTATTTGATTTAATACATCAGCAAAATAGAAAAATTTTACATCGGTTGCAAGTTTCTTAAAAATTTTATTTATTATTCATAACTATGATAGTACTTGGAATTGAAACATCGTGTGATGAAACTTCGGCTGCAATTTTGATTGATGGTAAGGTGAAATCGAACATTATTTCATCTCAAATTATACATCAAAGATATGGCGGGGTTGTGCCCGAGTTAGCATCGAGGGCGCATCAAAAACTTATTATCCCTGTGGTTGAAAAAGCAATTATCGATGCCGGCATAAACAAAACTCAGATTGACGGTGTGGCAGTTACTTACGGTCCGGGTTTGATTGGAGCGTTGTTAGTCGGCTTAAATTTTGCAAAAGCTTTTGCTTACGGTCTCAAGATTCCGTTCGTCGGAGTAAATCACATGCAGGCACATCTTTACTCAAATTTTTTAGGCGAAGAAAAACCAGAATATCCTTTTGTATGTTTAATTGTTTCGGGCGGGCACACACAGTTGGTGCTCGTTAAAGAACCGTTTAATCACGAATTATTAGGTGAAACTCTCGATGATGCAGCAGGTGAAGCTTACGATAAAGTTGCAAAAATGTTAGGACTTGGTTTTCCCGGAGGACCGCAGCTCGATAAGCTTGCCCAAAGTGGAAATAGTAATTTTGTTAAATTTCCCCGCTCGTACTTAAGCGAGGATAGTTTTGAATTTAGTTTCAGTGGTATTAAAACTTCGGTGTTGTACTGGTTGAAGAACAGAGGGTATTATCCGATAAACGAGAATTCGAAAAAGTTAGATGTTCAGCAGCTTTCCGATTTGTGTGCAAGTTTCCAAGCTGCGGTTGTAGATGTTTTAGTAGAGAAAACTATGAGAGCAGTCGAGAAATATAAAGTGAAACATTTATCTGTATCAGGGGGTGTTTCCGCAAATTCTGAATTACGAAAAAGATTACTTGCAGCCGGCGAGCAAAGTAATGTAAAAGTTTTTATACCCGATTTAGAGTACTGCACCGATAACGGCGCTATGGTCGCAATTGTGGGTTGGATGCTTTTAGAAAGAGGAGTTACCTCGAATTATGAAATTAGTGCTGTAGCAAATTTATGCATCACTTGAAAAACGAGTATGGCAAAACTAACACCCAAAACAGATAACAGTCAAGCTCCCATAAATTTTTCGATTCAGGAAAATAAAATTCGCATTTTACTGATTGATTGAAAAGGCAAAGGAATGGGAAAAAATACATCAAAATTTATCGTTTTACTTCTCGCTTTTGTTGTTATATTATTTTCCGGTTTAATTTATTTTACATTTTACGCACCAAATTATTTCGAGGGTGAAATTGTTATAAAAGTTTCAAAAGGTATGACCTTCGGTCAGGTCGCTGAAAGTCTCAAAGCGAATAATGTTTTAAAAAATAAAACCTTGTTTGAACTAGCCGGCAAAATTATCAGCGCTGAAAAAGATATTAAAATTGGAAAATATCTTTTCATAGGTGGGATGTCGAATTTGGAAATATTGTATGATTTAAAATCCGGGAAATCGGCGTTGCGTGTCAGTGTAACAATACGCGAAGGATTGAAAGCAACACAACAAGCAAAAATATATACACAACAACTCGGAATTGATTCAGCTAAATTTGTGGAATTTGTGTTTGATGAAAGCTACGCAAAAAAATTAGGCGCCGAAGGAGAATCGTTGGAAGGATATTTGATGCCCGACACTTACCAGTTTTACTGGCAAACCGATGAGGAAGAAATAATTGAAAGGATGGTTGAGCAGTTCTGGAAAGTTTACAACGACACCTTACAACAACGCGCAAAAATACTTGGACTTTCCACAAACGAAATCATCACAATGGCTTCAATCGTCGAAGGGGAAACAGACCTCGACTCCGAACGTGCAACAATTGCCGGAGTTTATTACAACAGATTGCGTAAGCGGATATTTTTACAAGCCGACCCGACAATTCAATATGTTATAGAAGATGGCCCAAGAAGATTAAGGTATAGTGATTTAAAAATCGAATCTCCATATAATACATACCGTTATTTTGGATTACCACCGGGACCGATTAACAATCCGGGTAAAGCATCCATTATTGCTGCATTATATCCTGCGAAGCACAAATATATTTTTTTTGTAGCAACCGGTTTTGAAGGACATACATTCACCCGAACATATTCGGAACATCAGAAAGCAGTATCTCAGTTCAGAAAAAACAGAGCAGCAAGGCAACAAAATAAGGAAGCTGGGTTAAATTAATGAACATCCATATTATAAAAAGGACAATTATTATATTCGGAATATCAGTATTGGGTGTGAATTGCGCCGGACAATTTTACCCGTCGGGAGGTCCTCCAGATACAACACCTCCTCAAGTTATTGAAACAATTCCCGAAGAGAACTCATTGTTTTTTAAAGGCAATCGTATCTATTTAAAATTCAGTGAGTATGTTGAGCAACGTACCGTTCAGGAAGCGGTTTTTATTTCGCCCGATTTGGGATTGTTGGAATTTGAATGGAGTGGTAAGGAATTAGATATTCTGTTCACTGAAAAATTACGCGATAGCACAACCTACGTATTTTCACTTGGGACCGATGTGAAAGACAGGAATGGCAACCGGATGGAACATGCTTTTAGTTTAGCGTTTTCAACAACCGGCGTTATCGACACTGCAACAATATCGGGAAAAATTTTTGATAAAAAACCTGAAGGTGTTACATTATTCGCCTATAAACTTGATAACCGCGAACCGGATACACTGAATCCACAAAATGTAAAACCGGATTATCTTACTCAAACAGGAAACGACGGTTCGTTTATCCTGAAAAATTTATCCTACGGAACCTACCGCCTCTTTGCAATCAATGATCAGTATAACAATTTGCTGTATGATCCACAGATAGATCGCTTTAGTTGTGCGAATTCAGATATTTATCTTATTCCCGAAAATCCGACAGTCTCGAATCTTAAATTCCAGTTGGCTGTCGAGGATACCTCTTCACCGTTTATCGTAAGTGCATCAGCAATTGATAGGAATAATGTTCTAGTAAGATTTAGTGAACCGATCGATACTTCTGTTTTAAATACAATCTCGTTTACGATAACTGATACCGTTACAAACAATCCGCTGGAAATCAATTCATTCGCTTTGGTAAGTCAACAACTAAATGCAATTTCGTTAACTACTTCTATTCAGGATTCACAAACTTATCAATTGATTGCGCACAACATTATTGATACGGCGGGAAATTCTATTTTGCTAAAAAATAATTTTATTTATTTTCACGGCACTACTCAATCAGATACTACAAAACCAACTTTGGTATTTATTAACATATCAAAGAATGCTATTGATGTGCCTTTTACACAAGAAGTTTATATGATGTTTAGTGAGCCGATAAACAGAATCGGTTTTGAAAATAGTTTTCAATTTATTGATTCGGGGAAAGTAAAAGTCGATGGCAAATTTTTCTGGCAATCCGATGCTAACTTAATTTTCAAACCTTCTGTACCGTTACAAAGTAAAGTCGAGTATTCAATAAAAATGGTTATGGATTCTATTCGTGATAGTGTCGTGGTTATTAAATTCACCACTATCGATTCAAAAAAATTAGGATTAATCCGCGGCAGCGTTTCAGTAGATTCGCCCGACTCTCTTTATCATTGGGTTGTTGTTCGTTTAGTGAACATTAATAATTTTACAGTTTTGCCGGTTTCCCTTAAAGTAAACCAAGTTCAGACTTTTGAATTTTCAAATTTACCCGAAGGGCAATATACAATCGAAGCATTTATTGATGAAAATAAAAATGGAAAATATGATTCTGGTAAAATATTT
This sequence comes from uncultured Ignavibacteriota bacterium, assembly GCA_947085405.1. Taxonomy (GTDB): domain Bacteria; phylum Bacteroidota; class Ignavibacteria; order UBA10030; family BY39; genus JASEGV01. The sequence continues at coordinate 88,029 of CAMTWO010000003.1, read as the reverse complement.
CCACATCGCTATTCTGAAATGTTAGGAATCTACTCCGATACTATTAAGGTCAGGGCGCGATGGCCGATCGATGGGGTGAATATTAAATTTTAATCTTATTCTGTTTCGAAAACAGGTTCTTTTGGTATAGGAGGAAGCGATTTAAATACTTCCCGTTTTTCTCACAGGTGTTAGATTAGTTGCAATATCGAATATCGAACATCGAATTTTGAATATCGATCCCTTTTCTTTTTTCCACACACATAGAATATACAAAATAAAGAGTTACAAAAACGATCTTAGGAAAATGGGAGCGGTAATACGGAAAACAGGTTTAGGACTCTCTACGAGCCTTCGGCTCGAAGAGCCGTAGGCCGTTAGGAGTCAAATGTTTGTAGATTAGAAAAGATGTAATGAACCCGACCCCAGCGGGGTCGAATGTTCGATTGGAACCTACCACTCCGCTGGATTGGAAATACATTATTTTCTTTCACGGCTACAAACATACAAGTCGCCTATATTTGTACCAAATGGCGACCTACGGACTTGTCCCAGATAGGTAAAGAAAAAAAAATATCAACTACTACGCAAAGCGAGGGTCTTACTTATTATCCGTGCAAAATGAAAAATTTAGAAACCATACAAGAAAAATGGGTTCTGCAATGCGGGAAACAAGAGATTTTCAATTTCCATCGGTTTCGAAAACAGGTTCTTTTGGCTTTGGAGGAGGCGATTTATATACTTTATCCGGTACTATCCACGCAGTTTTATAACCTGAGTCGATTAGAAATTTTAACAAATGATTTGCTGATGCACGGTCTGGAAAATCACCCGCTCTGATTTTATAGTAGGGTGCTTCGTGAAGCATATAAACCCAATCGGATTGGAGGAGTGGAGATATCTGGTTTTTTATTGTATTTGCTTCATCAATTTCTGAGGTCATCAATATTTGAATTCTGAAGCCGGATATAATTTCCGATTCAACCTTATCAGTTTCTCCCTTTTTTGTACCAACGAAATTTTTATCCGCCTCAGACCGATCGTTTTCCTTTTCTTCTTTTTCAACATCATCATCGTAATCGGCAGGATTAAAAGTTTTTTCGTATTTATCTAAAAATTCTTTCTGTTGTTTTTCGGGAGTTTTAGCTGGCTCACTTTTAAAGAGTGCAGCACATCCCCAAAGATAAAACGATAAAATTAATATGAATAAATTTACTTTCATCGGATTACTTCATTATTTACATCAATCACCCAGGCGTTGCCGTAGTCCGGGAATTTTTTTACAAATTGGTCGCGGAATTCAGTTGCAGTTTCTTTGCTGTTGAATTTTCCTACCATCACACGGTATATCTGCTTTGCTTTATCGTAAATATTGTAGATGTCTTCTTTTAAAAGATTTTTTGCGTTGTAGGCAAATTGAAGTGCGTTTTCCTCTTTTTCAAATGCACCGATTTGAATCGAAAAATTTTCGACAACCACTTTTTCAGGATTTTCGGGCGGGGGCGGAGGCAGTTCTTCAGTTATTACACGACTCGGTTCTTTTAACTCAGCAGTTTCTTTCGTTGATCCACATCCCGCTAAAATGAAAGTGCATAATCCAAATGCTACAAAATGTAAACTCCTCATCGAACTTCTCCTTCTTTAATTTTATTAATACATTCCGGTTGATTTAGTTGTATCGGTTTCTCCTATCACAATTTTTACGCTGGCGCTTGCACCGATTCTGTCGGCGCCGCTTTCAACCATCTCGATTGCATCTTCACGTGTTCGCACACCGCCCGATGCTTTAACACCCATAGCGCTCCCTACTACTTTGCGCATCAAAGCAATATCGCCGGCGGTTGCACCACTTTTTGCAAACCCCGTTGATGTTTTTACAAAATCAGCACCCGCACGTTTTGCTAACAAGCATGCTTTTATTTTTTCCTCATCGGTTAATAATGCTGATTCGATTATTACTTTTGTTAAAACTCGATACCGTTTCGCTGTGCTCACGACTGCGAATATGTCGTTCTCAACATAATTGTACTCTTTTGATTTGAGCATCCCGATGTTGATAACCATATCAACTTCTGTTGCGCCATCACGAATTGTCTGCTCTGTTTCAAATGCTTTAGCCTGAGTCGAGGTTGCACCTAACGGAAAGCCGATTACAGTGCAAACTTTTACCGGCGTATTTTTTAATAATTGAGCACACAAACCAACGTAAGAAGGATTTATGCAAACACTGGCAAAAGTATATTTTGCTGCTTCGGCACAAAGTTCTTTGACCTGTTCGACAGTTGCCTCGGGTTTTAAAAGGGTGTGGTCAATCATTCGCCCGAGTTCTGTATCAATTCCACCGGCAGCTTCAACGCCGATGCCTGCCGATATCCGGCTTGCCCCTTCGCTGACAATATTTTTTACACCCGCTTTGTTATGAATTACACACAAACCATCAGTGCAGACCCCATCTTTACAAGTTGAGCCGGAAGATTTTTTCGCCTGCGCTTCGGTTGGATAGTCCTTTAAAACAAGTTTAATAATGCGTTCGATTTCAGAATTGTTCATTTTGTTTGGTCTCAAATTATTCAAAGATTTGTAATAAATATATGAAAAATTTAGAAATTTACAATTTTTGGAAAAAACAGACTCGTTTACTATATTGCCACAGTCATTTTTCATCAATAATATTCGAAAACAACTTTTAATGAATTACAAAAAAAGAACACATACGTGCGGAGAACTTAGGTTAGATAATTCAGGTCATCGGGTAACTTTAAACGGATGGGTTGACAGCCGCCGTAATTTGGGTGGAATTATTTTTATTTACCTGCGCGACCGTTACGGTATTACTCAAGCTGTTTTTAATCCGCTGCAAAACCAAGAACTTTATGCATTAGCTGAAACCCTGCGAAACGAATTTGTAATCTCAGTTACCGGGCGAGTTGAAAGCCGCCCCGCCGGTATGATTAATAAACAGGTTGCTACGGGTGAAATTGAAGTTGTCGCTGATGAATTAACAATCTTGAACAAAGCCGAGACCCCTCCCTTTGAAATTAAGGATGAGATTGATGTAAACGAAGAAACACGATTAAAATATCGCTATCTTGATTTGCGACGAACACCGCTACAACAAAGTTTGCTTACTCGCCATAAAATGTATCAAACAACTCGACGTTATTTTGATGAATTAAATTTTGTTGAAATTGAAACTCCGATTCTGATGAAGAGCACGCCGGAAGGTGCTCGCGATTATCTCGTGCCGAGCCGAGTTCATCCAGGAAAATTTTATGCACTTCCACAATCGCCGCAAACTTATAAGCAGATATTGATGGTTGCCGGCTTCGACCGCTATTTCCAAATCGTGAAATGTTTCCGAGACGAAGACTTGCGTGCTGATCGTCAACCGGAGTTTACTCAGATCGATGTCGAGATGTCGTTTGTTGATGAACAGGATATCTTCACGATGGTCGAAGGTTTTATGGTCAGGTTGTTCAAAGAGATTAAAGGAATTGATATCAAAACTCCTTTTAGAATGCTTACATATAAAGATGCAATCGAAAAATACGGTTCCGACAAACCCGATACCCGTTTTGATTTAACATTTACAAATTTGAATGATGTTTTATCCAACATTGATTTTAAGGTATTCAGCGAGACGATTAAAAAGGGGGGAGTTGTTTCAGGTTTTACCGCTCCGAATTGTTCCAACTATTCACGAAGCCAACTCGATATCCTTATTGAGTTTGTGAAAAAAATGGGAGCCGGCGGTTTAGTGTGGATGCGTGTAACCGAGAGCGGAATTGAAACACCTGTTGAAAAATTTTTGGGTAAACAAATTTTAGATACCATCCGAACAAAAATGAATGCACAAACCGGAGACTTGATTTTGTTAATATCAGATGAGTGGTCGAAAGCTTATAACATTTTAGGTTCACTCCGATTGGAGATGGCAAATCGTCTGAATTTATTAGATAGTAATAAATTTGAATTACTGTGGATTACCGACTTCCCGTTGTTAGAATTCGTTCCCGAAGAAAATCGTTTTGTTGCGGTTCATCACCCATTTACATCGCCGAAGATTGAAGACCTACCGTTGCTCGATACGGAAACTAAAAAAGTTCGTGCCCGTGCATACGATCTGGTTTTAAACGGCAGCGAAATAGCCGGCGGCAGCATTCGTATTTTCAATCAAGAGTTACAAAGCAAGATGTTCAGTTTGCTCGGCATTAGTGAGGAAGAAGCACAAAAGAAATTCGGTTTCTTACTCGATGCATTCAAATACGGCGCACCTCCGCACGGCGGTATTGCTTTCGGCTTCGATAGAATTGCAATGCTACTAACAGGACAGAAATCGATCCGTGATGTAATCGCATTTCCAAAAACCACAAGCGCAACGTCGTTAATGGACGATTCACCATCGGAAGTGGATGAAGCACAATTAAAAGAGTTGCATATAAAGATTGTATGAAGAAAATTACCAATTAAATAATTAGGATACTTCGATGGAAAATTTAATGAAACGAATTTCAATAAATCCCGAACAATGCGGCGGGCGACCCTGCATAAGAGGGATGCGAATCCGGGTATCTGATGTTCTCGACCTACTTGGTTCCGGAATGAGTGCACAACAAGTTTTAGATGAGTTGCCAGACATTGAGCTTGAAGATGTTCGTGCATGCTTACAGTATGCTTCTCAGAATATAGATCATCCGGTAGTAGCAGCGTGACAATCATTGGTGGTGCACAACTTTCTCCGAAGCTTGCTGCTTGGATTGAAAATGAATTTTTATTGAAAGTAATTCCAGTCCGTGATATCGGTTTGCGAGATTCTTCGGACGAAACTATTTTTAAAAAAGCACTTGAACTTTCGGCAATTGTAATGACAAAAGATATTGATTTTCTGAAGCTTCAAAAAAGGTTTGGTGCTCCGCCGCAAGTTATTTGGATACGCTGCGGAAATACATCTGTTCTGAGAATGCGAAAAATACTAAAAATAACATTTCCCGATACACTAAAGTTACTACAAGAGGGTGAAAAGATCGTAGAAATTCGAGATATTTTAGAGTGAATACATCGAATTAATTTAACTTGAAATTTACTCAGAATGTTAAAAGAGTTACATATAAAAGTAGTTGAGTAGTGAGCGAAGAGCAATGAGCTTTGAGCATAGAGCGATGGAATTATGAAATTATAACGAAGAAATAGATGAAGCAGCTTATACCATAAAAAATTATGCTTACAGACCTCACATACAAACTTGAAGAACTTGAACGGAAGTTTGAAACACATGATAAACAAATTATATCAATATTCGAAGCTATTCGCCAACTCATGTTACCGCCCGAAAAGCCAAAACGCAAGATAGCCTGCCCGCCGCCAAATATGGTATATTTTAACAGGCGGGGTTTTCGTGTCGAAGAACCTAAAACTAACTATCGTATTTTGAGGAGGAGTACATGAACGAAATTATTCCAATTGAGAGGGTAGAGAATAAAATTTTATTCATGCGTGAACAAAAAGTTATGCTAAGCATTGATCTTGCCTCTCTCTACCAAGTTCAACATAAAGTGTTTATGCAAGCTGTTAGAAGAAATATGGGTCGTTTCCCTGATGATTTTATGTTTCAATTGAATCGACAGGAATGGTTGAACTTGAAGTCACAATTTGTGACTTCAAGATGGGGTGGGTTAAGGAAACTTCCTTATGCTTTTACCGAGCAAGGTGTTGCCATGCTCTCCAGTGTCCTACATAGCAAACAAGCTGTTCAGGTCAACATTGTTATAATTAGAGCGTTCGTCAAGCTAAGACAGATTCTTTCAACACATAAAGACCTCGCACACAAACTTGAAGAACTTGAACAGAAGTTTGAAACACATGATAAACAAATAATATCAATATTCGAAGCTATTCGCCAACTCATGTTGCCGCCCGAAAAGCCAAAACGCCAGATGGGCTTTGTGGTGAAAGAACCGAAAAATAAATACCGTGCTAAATAAATCATAATTCATAAATCATTAATTAATAATCTTTCGCCGAAGGCGAATCCGCCTCTGGCGGAAAAATCTAATAAAGGAGTTCTTATGGTCGGAATTGTAGGTTACGGTTCATACCTGCCAAGGTATCGAATAAAAGCTGAAGTTATCGCAAAGCAGTGGGGTTCGGACCCCGCAGCGATTATACGGGGATTACAGCTTAACGAGAAAACTGTCCCCGGACAAGATGAGGACACAATAACTATTTCAGTTGCAGCAGCACGCGACGCAGTCAAAAGAGCGAACATCAACCCGCAAGACATCGGGGCTGTTTACATCGGCTCGGAGTCGCATCCGTATGCAGTAAAACCAAGCGGCGCAACTTTAATTGATGCACTCGGAATCGGTCCGCACGTCCACGTTGCAAGCTACGAGTTTGCTTGTAAAGCCGGCTCGGAAGCAATGTATGTTGCTTACAGTCTTGTTAAGTCGGGCGAAATGAAATACGCGATGGGCATTGGCGCCGATACATCGCAGGGTGCGCCCGGCGATGCTCTCGAATACTCGGCTTCGGCTGGCGGTGCTGCGTTTATTATGGGAAAAGAAAAAGTAGCCGCTGAAATTCTTTTTACACATTCATACACATCCGATACACCTGATTTTTGGAGGAGAGAAGGCGAGTTCTATCCGCGTCACGCCGGAAGATTCACGGGCGATCCTGCTTACTTCAAACACATAATGGGTGCGGCTAATGCGATGTTGGAAAAATCTAAAATGAGTCCGAAAGATTTTAAGTATGCAGTTTTCCACATGCCGAATGGAAAATTTCCGCAAGAAGTTGGAAAGCGGTTAGGATTTACAAAAGAGCAGCTTGAAGTTGGGTGGATCGTTCCGTGGATGGGTAACACTTATTCGGGCTCGTCGCCGACAGGATTGGCTGCTATACTCGATGTTGCAAAAGCGGGCGATTCGATTTTTATGGTGTCGTTCGGTTCGGGCGCCGGAAGCGATGGATTTATTTTCCGTGCCACAGACGAGTTGCCCAAAATTCAAAACTTGGGTGTGAAGTTGCGCGATATGCTGCTAAACAATCAAATTTATTTAAACTACGGCGAGTATGCAAAATTCCGCCACAAAATTAAACTTAACGAGTAAATAATAAACAGTGAACTATATGAAATCTATTGTTATATCTCCAAAAAATGATTCTGAACTGACGTTTGTTTCCACTTTGCTTAAAATATTATCGATACCTACAAAAGTATTATCTGAAGAAGAGATTGAAGATTTAGGACTCTCAATACTAATGAAGGAAGCAGATAGAAATAAAAAAGTTAGTCGCGACACAATTATGAGGAAATTGAAATCCTAATGCACGTATAGTTCACAGAAAAGACATCTATAAAGTTTTTCCATAAAAAATAAAAGGAAATAAAAAGGAGAATCAATTATGAGAGACGTAGTTGTAATCGGAGTTGGCATGACTAAGTTCGGCGAGCTTTGGGATAAATCGATTAAAGATATTTTCGTCGAAGCTTCATTAAAAGCAATTAAAGATTCAGGAGTTGACCACATCGACTCGATCTATGTCGGTGCGATGTCGTCCGGCTTATTCGTCGGTCAGGAACATTTAGGCGCAATTCTGGCTGACTATTTAGGAATGAACCCTGTCCCGGCAACGCGGGTCGAATCGGCTTGTGCGTCGGGCGGTGCGGCATTTCGACAAGCATATTTAGAAGTTGCTTCAGGTGCAAGCGAGATAGTGCTTGCCGGCGGAGTTGAAAAAATGAACGATGGAGCCGATGTTACTGAAGTGTTAGCCACTGCAGCAGATCAGGAATACGAAGTTTATCAAGGAATAACTTTCCCCGGTTTGTATGCTATGATTGCTAAAGCACACATGCATCAGTATGGAACAACGCGCGAACAACTCGCGGCAGTCGCAGTTAAAAATCACCGCAACGGTTCCAAGAATAAAAATGCGCAATTCGGTTTCGAAGTTACTGCTGAACAGGTGATGAAATCTACAATGGTTTCCGACCCGCTTCGTTTGTTGGATTGTTCACCCGTTACCGATGGCGGTGCGGCAGTAATCGTCGCCTCGATGGATGTTGCAAAAAAATTAAACAAAAATTTAGTGCGTGTTATTGCATCGGCACAAGCTTCCGACACAATTGCACTTCACAGTCGCGAAAGTTTTACCACTTTAAATTCTGTCGTTAAAGCTGCCGAGAAAGCATACCGTATGGCGGGCATTAAACCATCAGATTTGAACCTGTGCGAAGTTCACGATTGCTTCACGATTGCAGAGATTGTTGTTTCGGAAGATTTAGGATTTTTCGAGAAAGGCAAAGGCGGCGAAGCTGTTTTAAACGGATTGACTTCAATCGAAAGTGGGAAAATTCCGATAAACACGAGCGGCGGATTGAAATCGAAAGGTCATCCCGTTGGCGCTACCGGAATTGCCCAGATTATCGAGTTGTTCGAACAACTTAACGGCAAAGCAGGCAGCAGACAAGTAAAGAATGCCCGGATAGGAATGGCTCAGAATATGGGCGGTTCGGGTGCAAGCAGTGTAATACATATTTTGGAGGTCAAATGATTACAGCAAGATATCATCGCGAAATCCCTCAGCGTTATCGACTTGAAGCAGGAAAATGTAAAAAGTGCGGCTTCATAGCATTCCCGCACCGGCTTGTTTGCCCGAAATGCAAGTCGCAGGATTTTGAAACTATTCGATTAAGCGACGAGGGTAAAATACTCACATTCACAATTGTGCGGGTCGCATCGGATAAATTTTCAAAACAAACTCCGTTTGCTGTCGGAATTGTTGAGTTGAAAGAAGGTGTAAAACTCACAACTCAAATTGCAGATGTTGATGTTGACAAACTTGAAATCGGGCAGAAAGTGAAAATTGTATTCCGTAAAATTCAGGAAGACGGCAAAGCCGGGATACTGTGCTACGGGTATAAGGCAGTTCTGATGTAAAAATAATTCCACGAAGAAGCACGAAGAAAAATATTGCACGGAGAGATGCGAAGAATCTTCGAGTAACTTCGTGCCTTCTTTGTGAACTTAGTGTAATAAAAAATAGTGATGTAAAAAAACATTACACGAAGAACCACGAAGAAAAACATTACACGGAGAGACACAAAGAATCTCCGAGTAACTTCGTGCCTTCTTTGTGAACTTAGTGTAATAAAAAATAGTGATATAAAAAAACACTACACGAAGAACCACGAAGAAAAATATTACACGGAGCGACACGAAGAATCTCCGAGTAACTTCGTGGTCCTTCTTGATCTTCGTGTAATAAAATAAAGAAGGAGAATATGGAGTTTGAATCATTATCGAAGGACGTCCTTGGCGCTGCGATAGAAGTTCATAAACACCTAGGACCTGGATTGTTGGAATCTGCGTATGAGGAATGTCTATCCTACGAATTGACACAAAGGGGATATAAAATTGAACGACAGAAGCCGATCCCTGTTGTGTACAAAGAAATTAAATTGGAGTGTGGGTACAGGGTCGATATCCTCGTTGAGGATAAAATTGTATTGGAATTAAAATCGGTAGATTGCTTTAATCCGGTTCACGAAGCTCAAATACTGACTTACATGAAATTTGCTCACAAGAAAATTGGATTATTAATCAATTTCAATGTTACACTTTTGAAGAATGGTATTAAACGTTATGTGCTATAAAAATATTACACGGAGAGCCACGAAGAATCTTCGAGTAACTTCGTGCCTCCTTCGTGTAACAAAATAATATGCCATTAGGTTTTGAATCCGGAATGGTCGCCGGAATATTTTTTGCATTCGGAAGATGACACGGAAGATTAATCATATGTAGAATATTTGACTTTATCTCTTTTTAAGTATAAATTAGGATTGGATGTTAACACGCTATTCAGCGGGATAACAATAGTTAAGCTGTAGAAATTATATTTGGAATAACGATTATTAATTCATTGAGGGAAACATTATAAAAAATACTTTACCTATTTCTCTAATTCCTGTTTAATTAATAGAGATTTCTGAAAAATAGAAAATAGAACACTGATGAACCCCGATAGATATAACAAACAATCTAACGGGGTATATCCGTTAAATTTGACTTTGGAATTTATAAGTAATATAATAGATATTTTTTAAATTCCATGAATTTGGAGATTTTTACAAATAAATGGAATACATATATGTATTCTTTAATTAACTAAATGGTGCAGTATAAGTAATAATTATACAAACAATAATGGAGACTTACTATGAGAAATATTGTAGTAGTAATTTTGCTCTTTACGATTGTCGGTTGTGGTGATAATATCCCTTCCGGATCTGATAGTGATGTTAAAGATTTGGTCCTTGAGATTTGTACCGAAGAATTGCAAAATCAATTAGTAGCAAGTGCGATAATGTCTGAATTAGGAATGAGTCCAAGTCTTATGGGAAATCCGACCTATGCCGATTTAAAAAAAAATGATTCCGAAGATGCTCAAAAGGTAATTGATAAAGTTGATGAACAGCTTTCAGATATTGATATTGATTTAGAAGCGATAAGAACTATCTCGATCGATGAAAAAATAGGTGAAATTACCTGTTCTGCAGAATTAAGATTTAGTAATGGTAAAAAGTTTGACATCCAATATACAGCACAGTATACGGATGATGGTGATTTATATGTAGAAGTTTACAATCTAAGATAAAATAAGGAGAAAATTTATGTCAGAATTAAATGAATTTAGCGAAGCAGTATTGCAACAGTTCTCAAAGAGAATCACTGATGAAGTTTTTTTAATGATACAAAATGATAATGAATTGATGTATCAATATTTAAAGTTGGTTGAAGAAAAAGGGTTAACAGTTGTTAACCAGCAAATTGGTAAAAAAATAAAAATAAGATTTAACCTCACGAATGAAATCACTCGTAATGAAATACCAAAGAGCACATTGATAAAAACACATCAAGAGTTTGAGTAAGTTTGTATAACCAGCAAATCAACCCGACCGCTTAAACGATTCGGCGGGCAGGCGTGTCCGTCATCCGTCAGTTGACGGAGACGGATTGTGTATCGTAGATTGTAAGTAGTATATTGATATTATTGAATACAAAGAAAGATTTTTATGGTAACTCAGTCAATTGATACAAATCCCGAAGTTGAAAGATTTCTTATCTCACTTCTTCGAAAAATTTCTATTTCAAAGAAATTTAATCAAATACAGTCTTTTTCTGCATCAATATTAAAACTTTCCCGGAGAGCAATCTCCCGTGCAAACCCAAATTTAAGTGAACAAGAAAAGGATATACTTTTTGTTAAATACCATTACGGAAATGAATTGGCAGATAGGCTTCAAACATTCTTAAAACAAAATAATTTATGAAGAAAAATGAAATTCAAGATGCTCTAGAACCAGTAGTAAAAGCATTTGAAGATTTAGGCATATTGTATTATATAAGTGGTTCAGTAGCAAGTTCAGTTTATGGAATTGCGCGTGCAACAATGGATATTGATTTAGTATCCGATTTAAAACAAAACCAAGTAAACTTGCTTGTCCAAAAATTAAAAACAAATTACTTTATCGATGAAAATATGATTTCAGATGCAATAAATAGTAAGTCATCATTTAATCTTATTCACCTCGATACGATGTTAAAAATTGATGTGTTTATTCTAAAAGAAGAGTCATTTCAAAAAATGGTATTCGAGAGAAAACGAAAAGATAGTATTTCGGACGAACCAGATTCAGTTCAAGTATATTTTTGTTCAGCTGAAGATATTATTCTCAACAAATTAGAATGGTATAAGTCAGGTGGTTGTGTATCTGAACGTCAATGGAAAGATGTTGTAGGAGTAATAAAAGTTCAAGGTGATTTGTTAGATAAAGAATATCTTTGGAATTGGTCTAAAGAATTAGGAGTTGATGATTTATTGGAGAAGGCATTATTAGAAGGAAGAGTCTAATAAGCCGGTTAGCAGCAACGCAGTTAGATTGCTAAAAAAGGAGAATGTTTTGGAGTACTATACTGTTACAGGCGGCGAACTCCTTTATTATAAAGGATTTACTTCGTTTTAAAAAAATTTGAAATTTGTTAGTATGATATGTATATTCTGCTTGTCAGTTCCATACAATAATAAAATTTTATATGTCGAATATTGATGAAATAAAGAAAACAATTGAAACCTTGCCGGCAGAAGAATACAATAAATTAAGACAATGGTTTTCCGAGAGAGATTGGCTAAGATGGGATGAACAAATTGAGCTTGATTCGGAGTCGGGTAAGTTAGACTTTTTAATTAAGGAAGCCGAACAGGAGTATAAAAAAGGGAATCTAAAAAGTATTTGAATGCATCGTACAACTGATAGATTCTGGGAATGGTTCGACAAACTTCCTGCACCAATTCAAAAGATTTCAAAACGTACTTTTTCGTTTCTAAAAACAAATCCATTCCATCTATCACTTCATTTCTAGTAAGTCGGCAAATTTTGGTCTGTGAGAATTGGTATGAATTATAGAGCACTTGCGATAAAATATGAAGAGGATTATATTTGGGTTTGGATTGGTACGCACGATGAGTACGAAAGAATGATGAAAGAAAGTTGATTAAACTCGTCTTCTGAAAAATTCAAGACGACTGTAAAGCATGGATTCATTGTTAACTTAAGAAAAACTTCCCGAAGGTTTATAAGGTGTAATAAATGCAAACCTTCGGAAGATTAATCATATGTAGAATATTTGACTTTTTCTCTTTTTAAGTATAAATTAGGATCGGATGTTAACCCCCTATTCAGCGGGATAACAATAGTTAAGTTGTAGAAATTATATTTGGAATAACGATCGTCAATTTATTGAAGGAAACATTATAAAAAAATAGTTTACCTATTTCTCTAATTCCTGTTTAATTAACAATTAAATAATAACTAAACAAAATGAGGTAAATATGAAAAGGACAGCATTAATTCTCGCCGTATTGTTTTCTTCAACTATGTTTTCGTTGCCACTAATTGGCGATGATAACAAAAACGAAAAAAGTTCAGAGCTTGGAGAGCAGCTCGTTTCTATGGTTACATCAATCTTGCAGGATAAAGGTTATGCCGAATTCAAAGAGAATATTTCACCTGAAGCATACCTAATCTACAACAATACTTACGAAAGTATATTTGAAGTATTGAAAAATTCTTCAAAAAAAGAAATATTCATCGATGGCAAAAAAGCTGAAGTTGGATATGTTCATTTATGGATGCCCGACGATCAAAAAACTGCCTATCTGGTTTTACAAACAAAAAATTCAGATAACGGAAAAACAAGCTGGCATTCAATCTTCTTTAAAATTGGCGAAAATCAAAAATGGCAAATATTGAGTTGGCATAAAAGCTAAACAAATGAAAAACAAAATTAGAATTGCATCCGGTCAAGGTTTCTGGGGCGATTTGCAAACCGCTCCGATGGATCAAGTAACTAAAGGTCCGATTGATTATATCATGATGGACTTCTTGGCAGAAGTTACTATGTCCATTATGCAAAAGCAGAAGAAACGCAACCCGGAACTCGGTTATGCCAAAGACCTTGTGCATATCATCGAACAAATACTCCCTACCTGCATAGAAAAAAATATAAAAATTATTACCAACGGCGGTGGTGTAAATCCTTCTGCTTGCAGCGACGCTATACTGAAATGTGCAAAGAAAAAAGGCTATAATATAAAAATCGGGATTGTTCACGGCGACGATATACTCGATAAATTAGATGAGTTCGAAAAGCGAGGCGTCAAATTCAATAATATGGAAACGGGTGAATCAATCGAGAGCATACGGCAAAAAATTTCGGCGGCAAATGTTTACTTCGGCGCCGCTCCGATTGCCGAAGCACTCCGGCAAGGCGCCGACATCGTAATTACAGGCAGGACAACAGATACAGGACTGACACTTGCACCGATGATTTACGAATTCGGCTGGAATGAAAACGACTGGGATAAACTCGCAAGCGGCACGGTTGCCGGACATATACTCGAATGCGGCGGACAAGCGAGCGGCGGAAATTTCAGCGGCGACTGGCGCGCAGTTCCCGACCTCGCACACATCGGCTTCCCGATTGCCGAAGCTTATCCAAACGGCGAAGTAATTATTACCAAGCACGAAAACACTGGCGGTATGGTTACTGTAGAAACTGTAAAAGAACAATTACTTTACGAAATTGGAAATCCTACGAGTTACATAACTCCCGATGTTGTCGCTGATTTTACTTCGATACAACTCGAGCATGTTGGCAAAGACCGCGTGCGTATGTTTGGCGTAAAAGGTAAACCCGCCACCGACACTTACAAAGTTTCAATGGCTTACCTCGATGGTTACACGGCGATTGGAACGCTCACGTTTGCTTATCCCGATGCTCTCGAGAAAGCACAAAAAGCAGACGAAATCCTTCGCACTCGTCTTAGCGATTTGGGTTTGAAATTTGATGAAATTCGGACTGAGTATTTGGGATTAAACTCATGTCACGGACCGATTGCTGAGATGCCGAATGTTATTAACGAAGTTGTGCTTCGCATCGGAGTAAGAAGTCATAGTCATTCAGCCGTCGAGAGGTTTGGCAAAGAGCTAGCACCTCTGATACTAACAGGACCGCCCGGCGTAACAGGTTTTGCCGGCGGCAGACCAAAACCTGATGAGGTAATAGCATATTGGCCCGCGCTGATTGCTAAGAGTGAGATAAAACCAAAAGTATCAATGAAAAAATTTTAATCTTTAAAATTTCAGAGAGCATTGTTTTTAATTTTTATTAGATGTACATTGGTACTGTACAATGAATAAGGATGAACCATGTCTATAAATTTAACATACACACAGGCAAGAGCAAACCTTGCGAAATTGCTTGATGAGGTTTCTTTAAATAAAGAAGTAGTTATCATAAATCGGCAAAAAGCAGAGAATGTTGCTTTAATTTCCGAAAGCGAGTTGATGGGCTTACTCGAAACGGCACATTTGCTCCGTTCACCCCAAAATGCACAGCGACTGCTTTCTACACTCCTAAAAGCATTCAGAAAAGTTGGGAAACCCAAATCATTCGAATCGCTCAAGAAAGAATTCGGGATTGAAGAGTAAAAAGATTCAAAAACGCGACACTGTTTTTCAATCTGAATTTAGAGAGGATTTAGCATATTGGGTGAAAACCGACAGGAAAACAGCAATCAAAGTTTTGGAGATCGTTGAAGCAATTTTAAGAAATCCATTTGAAGGAATCGGTAAACCTGAACCGTTAAAATATCTAGGAACTGGAGTTTGGTCGCGCCGCTTGACTCAAGAGCATAGAATCGTGTATGTAGTAAGTGAAAATCGAATCGATTTTATACAATGCAGATATCACTATTAACGGGTAAATATACTAAAACCGATTTGACTTCGTGTATTTTAAGCGTTATATTTTTAAAGAAATTTGAATGATTATAATTTAAGGAAGAAATATCGATACCTTTATACCATCTATCTAAATAACTGATGTTAAATTAACTAAACGAGGTGCGCTATGTTTACTAAAATATTTTTCTCTACTTTCCAATTCTCCTTAATTATTTTTATCACGCTTTCCTTCCTTAATTCCTACTCACATTCCCAAACTACAAATCTGCCAAAAGTACATGTTACTATGATTGCCGAAAGCGACACTCCATCCGATTTGGATAGGACAGTCATCAATAGTTTTAAACAGGCGTTAAGCGAAAAAGGGATGCTTGCTGTTGAGAATTCTGATTTCAGTATTGAAATTCTTGTAGATACAAAAATGTTTAACGATAAGATAGTTGTATCGGTTACTACGTTTGTGGTAATACCCCCCGCAGTCGTTTCTCTTGGTGGAAAAGCTGAAATATTTTATGCTACTATAAAAGAAAAACAAAAAGAGGATCTGTCTGAAGAAGGTAAATCAATCAGGGAATATATGAGCACAGAATATATGAGGCAGTTCAGAATTATAAATGATAATTATTTAGACATCATTGAGAAAAACGATCTTGAAGAGTATTGCAGAAAGATAGTATCTTTAATCTAAAAAAAATGAAATGAAAACAAATACGTTAGCATTAAATCTTATATTTGCATTTTTGGTGCTTACAATATCATCATGCCGCGAATCACCCACTGGCTTGACTCCGGTGGTTGATATTTGTGGTGCGTGGGTGGAAGCAAATCCAATTTCAGGTCTTACCATATTTAATAAAACATCAGGATTAGATTCGAATAAAATGGGATTCATATTTTATGAAAGCGGTGAGCTTCTCGAACGAAATAACGGAGGATGGTGTGCAACTCCCCCAATATTTTATGCAAATTATAATGGACAATGGGAATTGGAAAAAGACAGCATCGTCAATATTACTGTTGGTTATTGGGGTGGGATAAGAAATTATTCCTTCCGGATAATATCATTGAATGCAACGGAGATGAAAATTAAATATCAGTAACATTAAAAGAAAGGATAAACAAAAATGAAAGATAAAAATAAATTAACCACAGCAGCCGGAATACCTGTCGATGATAATCAGACTTCTCTGACTGCCGGAGAGCGTGGTCCGACACTTATGCAGGACCATTATCTTCTTGAAAAACTTGCACATTTTAATCGCGAGCGAATACCTGAGCGTGTTGTCCATGCTAAAGCCGCCGGTGCTCACGGTATCTTTACGGTAACACACGATATCACCAAATACACAAAAGCTAAAATCTTTTCGAAAGTCGGAAAGAAAACAGAAATGTTTGGACGCTTTTCTACAGTCGCCGGTGAAAAAGGTTCCGCCGATACTGTCAGGGACGTCAGGGGTTTTGCACTGAAATTCTATACGGAAGAAGGAAATTGGGATATGGTCGGTAACAATACACCAACTTTCTTCATCCGCGATGCCATAAAATTTCCCGATTTCATACATACACAGAAACGCGAACCGCAAACCAACTTGCGATCTCACACTATGTGGTGGGATTTCTGGTCGCAGGTTCCTGAATCATTGCATCAGGTTACAATACTATTTTCAGACCGCGGCATACCAAAAGGAATACCTTATATGAACGGTTATGGAAGTCATACTTACAGTTTCATCAACGCCGCCAATGAACGGTTCTGGGTTAAGTTTCACTTCAAGACTCAACAGGGAATCAAGAATATGATGCAGTCAGAAGCCGACCGTATCGTGGGTGAAGATGCCGATTACCATACACGTCAGTTATTTGAAGCTATCGAGAAAAAGGAATTTCCGAAGTGGAAACTTTATGTGCAGGTTATGCCTGAAGTAGAAGCCGAAACATACAAATGGAATCCATTTGATTTAACTAAGGTTTGGCCCCATAAGGATTATCCGTTGATTGAGGTTGGAGTGATGGAATTAAACCGTAATCCGCAAAACTATTTTGCCGAAGTCGAGCAATCGGCTTTTTCACCTGCGAATGTTGTCCCTGGTATTTCCTTCTCGCCTTGCAAAATGCTTCAGGCACGGATTTTTTCGTACGCAGACGCTCACAGATATCGGTTAGGTGTAAACTTTGAAAGGTTGCCGATTAACACTCCGCGTGCAGCAAGTGTGAATAATTATCAACGCGACGGACACATGAGGTTCGATGATAACGGCGGACCTTCTGTGAATTATGAGCCGAATAGTTTCGGAGGACCCGTTGCCGACCCTGCATTCAAAGAACCGCCTTTAAAAATTTCAGGAGATGCAGACAGGTACGAACAGAAGCGGGGTGTTGATGATGATTACGTTCAGCCGGGAAATCTTTTCAGACTTATGCCGCCCGACGAACAGAAACGCCTGATTGCAAACATTGCAGGAAGTCTTTCAAAAGTTTCCAAAGATATACAAAAAAAGATGGTTGAACATTTTACGAAAGCGGATAAATCCTACGGCGGAGGTATCGCGAAAGGATTAGGACTGTAGTAGCTTAACAGAATTAATCCGAAGTACAAGCTGAGGGAGTCAGAGAAAATTTTACCTCTTTTGACTCCCTCGTTGTTTTCCGAAGGGATCCCAATAATTTCATTTTCGGATATTTCAAAATATTTATTTATAATAAGAACAAAAACCAATAAAAATAAATCCCGCGTCTTCTACTGTACCGGAATAAATATGAACATAAAAGTAATAGGATTTGACGCAGACGATACGCTATGGGTGAATGAACCCTATTTTCAGGAAGTAGAAAAGAAATTTTGCTCACTGGTATCGGACATTATTCCGGTTTTAAATATCGGCGGTAACGGGATACATATTCCATTTCACACGACCTGGCTGCATGAAGTCGCAGATGTAAAAGAAATAAACGGAAAATACAATACACTCGAAAAAATTTCTGATATATTGGATATCTTATGCAAAGAAAAATTGACATCAATAGCTGGAAAAGAAAAGAACACTACTTGTTTTTTAAAACCTACGATGAACCCTACTGGGGAATAACCACAAACGTCGATTGCACGAATGCTTACAAAAAATCGAAAGAACTCAATATCCCGTTTTTTATTTATTATCTATATTTATCCTTAAAATCTGTTGATCAAATTGAGGAATTTAAATACCGGATTGAGGGAGAAGAAGTTTTTTGTTATGAAGTTATCCACGCAGCGGCGACTGTTTTAAGAGATAACGAAACGTTTGGTTTTTCTTTTATCAAATATAATGAAGACCTTCAGGTATTCACAGAAAATGCAAAGCAGGAAATTAAGAGAGTAAAAAACGATAACCGGTTGATGCCTTCAGGTTCGGGTGAAAATGTAATTCACTACACTACCATTCCGTGGATCAGTTTTAACGGAGTATCGCACGCCCGCCGTTTCTCGTTAAAAGATTCCGTCCCTAAAATTGCTTTCGGGAAAATCCACATTGAGAACGGCCAAAAATTATTACCAATCGCTATTCACGCCCACCATGCACTCGTCGATGGTTTGCATGCTGGGAAATATTTAGAATTATTCCAAAAATTGTTGGATGAATAAATAAACCTAAGGAGAAAAAACATGAGCAAAGGTCAGAACAGTAAGAAGACAACTAAAAAGGAGCCGGCAAAGAGTATGAAAGAAAAAAAAGCCGCGAAGAAGGATAAGAAGGAAGAAATGAAGAAGACCGGGTACCAAAAGTTTTAACACGGCTCGCACAAGAGTGTGCAGTGGAGCCGGCTCTCAACATAGTCGAAGAACTTGTCCTTTACTATGCCTGTTCGATGGGACTCGGCGAAGGACTTGTCCTGAGCTTGTCCCGTTTTACAGGATTTATCGAAGGACTTGTCCTGAACTCGTCGAAGGACTATCAGCAACGCTTTCATATAACTAAAGAGCAAAATTGAATATCGAAACAGAGATACGTATATTGTTGTGTAAATATTTACGTATTATAAGGAATGAGTAATATGAATACTAAACTAACCCTAAATCTTAATAAAAAAACCATAGACCGAGCCAAAAGATATGCACAAAAAAACAAGAAGAGTCTTTCGGTATTGGTTGAAAAATATTTTAACTTAATTTCAGAGAAAGATACTCTGACAGAAATAGATATTTCTCCAAATGTGCTTGAATTATCGGGAGTTATCAAATTATCGAAAGATATTAATATAAAAGAAGTTTATGGTAAGCATATCGAGGAGAAATACTCTAAATGAATAAACTTTTTGTAGATTCCGACATTATTCTAGACTTGCTCGCTCAACGAGAACCTTACTATATACACGCGGCAAAATTATTTACACTGATAGATCAGCGAAAAGTAATAGCTTTTACTTCGCCTCTTGTTTTTGCAAATCTTCACTATCTTTTGAAGAAACAAACCTCAAATGTTGCTGCTTTAAAAAATCTAAGGAAATTGAAAACGTTAATAAATATTTTGCCTATAGATGAAAGAGTAATTGAACAGTCACTCAATTCAGAGTTCAATGATTTCGAAGATGCAATTCAATATTTCACAGCAGTTAATAATGGAATTACTCTTATAATAACAAGGAATAAAGTTGATTATAAAAGAAGTAAAATAAATGTGTTAACGGCGGAAGAATTTTTAAAGACTTGGGTTACTAAGTAAAAAAAAACGCCAGATGCAGTTCCTCGAATTGCCCGACCCGCAACAGTACCGGCTACTTTAAAGTTTCATCGAGTCAATATGCGCGGCAGCTTGTCCTGAGTTTGTCCCGCTCTACGGGACTTGTCGAAGGACTATTTACCGTGGCGAAGCAACGCTGTTAGACTATCTTCGTTAAATAAAAAAACATAGGAGAATTTTAGCAATGATTATAAAAATTTGTGTTTTAATCATCTCGATTATATTGTTTCAATCTCCATCATACACACAGACATCGGGAGATAATGCTATCGCAACTTTTTCGATAGTTGCACGGGATTCTGTAACCGGAGAATTAGGCGTTGCAGTCGCATCACGATTTTTTGCTGTCGGTGCGGTTGTGCCTTGGGCAAAAGCAGGTGTGGGTGCTGTGGCAACACAATCATTTGCAAATACAACATTCGGCTGGCGTGGATTGGAGCTTTTGGAAAAAGGCGCCACCCCCGAACAGGTTGTTGAAATTTTAATAAGGAATGACGATAACCCGAAGCGGCGACAATTCGGTATTGTATCGGCTGACGGAAAATCGGCGACTTACACAGGAACAGATTGTCTTCCCTGGGCAGGCGGCAGAAACGGTAAAGATTATGCTATTCAAGGAAATATTTTGACCGGCGAAAACGTGGTTACTGCAATGGAAGAAACTTTCTTGAAAACTAAAGGAACTTTAGCAGACAAGCTGTACGCTGCACTTTTAGAAGGAGATAAACAAGGCGGTGATGCACGAGGAAAACAATCTGCAGCATTGTTGGTTGTAAAAGAAAAAGCCGGCTACGGCGGTTATACCGACCGTGCAATTGATATCCGAGTTGACGACCACGCCGAGCCGTTTGTAGAGTTAGGACGTTTATTGGATTTTGCACAAATGAATTATTCCTGGAATGAAGCCTGGACACTTTTTACACAAAAGAAATTTAAAGAAGCCCTCCCTTTTATGGAGCGTGCAGGAAAAATTGCTCCTGAGAATCCTGAAGTTTTATATGATCTGGCTGTTATCAGGTTGGCTGCCGGCAAAACAGACGATGCTTTGAACGCTCTCGAGAAAGCACTCACACTAAATCCTAAACTCAAAAAGCAGGCATCGGGTGATAACGACTTGAAGGAACTGCATAAAAACCAGAAGTTTAAGAGCTTGATAGAGGAGGGAAAATAGAATTTCGCGTATGAAGAGTTGAGTTTGGGTTTTTTAAATGATATATTCAGTGTGGTTTACATGATTTTTATTGGAATTAAGAGTCCGCCTGTCTACCGAAAGGTAGATTAGATTGAAAAGAGAATGGAATGATATCATGCAGACACTATTTTTAAATATTGTGATAATAAACGAAAAACGAAACAATTGGGATACATATATCTATTCTTTAATTAACAATACGGTGCAGGATAAGTAATAGTTATGCCTCTAAATAATATGAATGAAGTTGATGAAAAGAATTGGCTAAGATTGCCTGTTGTATCAACAAGTGCAGAATATATTGTGATGGGTTATTTAATGCGTAGAAATATTCTTACTTATAAAGCACCACAAAATAACGAGGGCTATGATTTAATTTGTATCCATCCAGAGCCAAGATACAAACCAAAAGTTGGCGAATATTCACAAATAAGAGTGCAAGTTAAAAGTCGATACGCGACAGATTGTGATCGTGGTTTTCCTGTAAAAGACAAATCGTTAGATGCTTTTGATTTTTTAGTTGTTGTCTTTCTGAATATTGGAAAGTTCTATGGGAAAAATGATGGTAGTTCTGGAGCCAAAGAAATTGAAATGTATGTTTTGCCAAATAGTTTTATAAAAAAACATCATAACAAATCTTCCAGTTGGCAAAAGGTTCGTTTGCGAAATCTTGAAAAGGAAATTGAAAAGTATAAGAATGAACTTGGGATAGAATTTATTGCAAAAAGTTTAGGAATTAAAAAACCATTTAAAGAACATAAAAATAATTCTAAGGCATAACCCGCAACTCAAAGCGACTGCTTTAAACGTTGCGGCATTTTTCAAATTATTGATGTTCGTTGTAAAAGTTAATTGCTCTTTAAGTTTAGTGAACAAAACAAATTTATAAATAATTATTGGTGTTGGCTTTTCTGTGCTGCATTGTTGTTCCCACCTTCGTTAAAACTTCGGCGGGTAAACTGGGGCGCCGCTTATCGGCAACGTCGTTAGGCATTTTGTTCAGCATTTAAATAAGGTATGATAATGAAAGATAATATATTAAATTTACGTGAAAATGATTCGCTATTTACTAATGGGGCATTTATTAAGCCAGTGAAAGTTACAATAAATAATAAAGAACAATGGAGATGGATAGTAACATCATTAGAAGACCAAACATTTCTGAATGGAAATGAAATAGAAGTTTACGATCATTCGGATACATTAGAAAATTTAATCCGCCTTTGGCGGATTAAATAGTATATTTGTAGATGATCAGGACAAATGGCTGACAGTCGTTTCACACGAAGAACCGGACGGAACAGAATTACTTCTTGAGCCGAACGAAAATCCGGCTGCCAAAATATTTCAGGAAGTTCTTTTTAAACAAGGGATACCATAGTCATATTCGACGACACCTGCGGCAACCTGATACGGATAGCGCAGATGTGAGTTGGTTTATGTGAATTATTTTATCAAACAAAAAGAAGAAGATTTTGGCACGCATTACAGAATCTTAAGTTCTATCGTCCTACGCCTTTCATTGTATCCATAATTTTATTTGCATTTTAATTTGGTATTGTATATAATACCACTATGAAAAAATATAAAGTCGTTATTGACACGAACGTAATCGTGTCCGGCTTACAATCAAGAAATGGATTTTCATTTAAGTTATTATCGAATATTGATGATGAACGTTTTCAGGTGTTTTTATCGGTACCTTTACTCCTTGAATATGAGGAAGTAATCAAAAGAAATAAATCAAAGATCAATCTTGATAAAGCCGATGTAGATTCTGTATTAGATTATATTTGTTTGATAGCAGACAAAAGGAAAATATTTTATCTGTGGCGGCCATACTTGAAAGATCCTAAAGATGATATGATTTTAGAGTTAGCTGTTGAATCTGAATGCGATTATATCATAACATTTAATAAAAAAGATTTTGAAGGGATAAAAAGATTCGGTATAAAAGCCATAACGCCAAAAAAATTTTTAGAAATAATTGGAGAAAAAATATGAGCACAATTAGTGTTAGATTGCCGGAGTCGTTACATAAAAAGGCGAGAGACCTGGCAAAAAAAGAAAATACATCAATAAACCAATTGTTATCATCTGCATTGGCAGAAAAAATATCCGCCTTGATGACAGAAGAATATATGGAGCTACGAGCTGAACGGGCAAGCAAAAATAAATTTAAAAAAACTTTGAATAAAGTAGCTAATATTGAACCGGAAGAATACGATAAATAAGCTCAAAAAGAGTCAAGAATAATCGAAGAGGCGGAAATAATATTTCTAAATGAAGTATAAAATGATAAAATACTTATTGCTATTTTTTATAATATCGACAAACATTTAACGGGATCCTTTACTTTTATCATTTTTAATGCGAAATCTTAATGAGTAAAATAAAAACAATAGTCATTAAAGAAGGTATGCCTTCGATTGACGAGGCAAGGAAAAAACTAATCAGTGAAATCGAAATCGCACGTAATGCGGGGGTACGCATACTCAAAATTGTCCACGGTTATGGTTCGAGCGGTATCGGGGGCGCTCTCAAATTGGCAATCCGTAAATCTCTCAACTATCGGAAGAAGGACGGGCAAGTTGAAAATATCATTTACGGTGAGCGTTTCAACAGAAATAATGAAGATATCAAACCTACTATGAAGCGTTATCCGGTTTTGAGTTCAGATTCAGATTATAATCGTAATAACGAGGGGGTTACTATTGCGATACTAAAATCCAAATAGTTTTTGGTTATTATGGTTCGCTTTCGCTCACCACAAGGTTTTAAGTTTCAGTTTTTTGTTGTTGATCTGAGAAACCATTTAACCATAACCAGCAACTAACAAACTATACCAAAGAACCAAAAACTAAAAACCCTATCCATTTTGTTTTTAGCACTATAATTCTTAATTTTAAACGAAATGAAACTTCAAAAGCAAGAAATAATCAAGAAGCTCACAAATTTATTTTCGCACAAACCGGAAATTATTCTGGCATATCTTTTCGGGTCGGTCGCAGAAAATAAAACTCACAAGTTCAGTGATATTGATGTCGGTGTGTATTTCAAAAAAGCACCCTCGTTAAAACGGCATCTTGAATTGATAAATGATATTTGTTCTACGTTAGAGACCGATGATGTAGATGTAGTGATAATGAACTCGTCATCCCCTTTAATCACACATGATATTTTATCATACGGGAAATTACTTGTCTGTCGTAACGACGAATTTTATATGGACTTGCGTATAAAAACTTTGAGAGAGTATGACGATATGATGCATATACTGAAGATACAAAGTAAATATATTTTTGAAGATGCTATGAATGGTTAAGCAGGAATACATAATCACAGCTATCAGAACTATCGAACAAAATTATATCGAATTGTATCGGTATAAAGATGCGAAGGCGAGTGAGATTGCAGCAGATAAATCTTTACAATGGATAATAGAAATAGGTCTTCAAGTAACGATTCAAACAATTTTAGATATAGGATCGCATATTCTTTCAGATTATAAAGATAATGGCTGGAAAATGTATAAAGATATACCATTGAAACTACAAGAGCATGGAATCATCACAAAAACATTAGCAAAGAAAATTGTTTTAATGGCAGGTTTGAGAAATATTTTAGTGCACGAATATCTGGAAGTTGATCCCGAAAAGTTAGAAGAAATTATAAAACCCCATTTGGAGGATTTCAAGAAGTTTATATTACAAATACGAAAATATTGTAAATTATAAAAATGCGAATTCTATTATCACAAATATGCCACGCCCGTTCTGGCGACAAAGGCGACACAGCTAATGTCGGACTTATAGCACGGAAGCCGGAATATTATTCGCTTATTCAAAAGTACGTAACGGCTGAGAAAGTGAAGGAACATTTTGAAGGAATATGTTTGGGTAAAGTTGAACGGTTTGAACTTCCCAATTTGGGCGCATTAAATTTCATGCTCTATGAATCACTCGGCGGCGGTGGGACTAAATCGCTGAAGAATGATGCACAAGGTAAAACATTAAGCTCAGCTTTGCTGAGAATGGAAATTGAAATAGTAGAAAGAATTGAATTATAACTATGTTTGAAAACCAAAAAGAAAAAATAAAACAATTATCCGAACGACTCACCAACCTCAGGGGGTATCTTTGACCTCGATGCAAAAGAACAAAAAATTTCTGAGTTAGAAAATAAAAGTCATTCGCCCGATTTCTGGAACGATAACATTAACGCACAAAAAGTAATGCAGCAAATAAGCGGGCTTAAGGAGTGGACTGAAGGATGGTATAAGATTAATAATAAAATCGGCGACCTGAATACACTCGTTGAGCTTGCTGAAGAAGCAGCCGATGAATCGTACGAAAAAGAAATCGATTCTGAAATCTATCTCGTCGAAAACCTTACATCCGATTTGGAGTTCCGCAATATGCTCAGCGGCGAAGATGATAACAAGAATGCAATTCTCACAATACATTCAGGAGCCGGTGGAACCGAAGCTCAGGACTGGGCTGAGATGCTTTTGCGGATGTATCTGCGCTGGAGTGAAAAGCGAGGTTTTAAAACTTTTCTTTTAGATGAACTGGAAGGTGATGGCGCCGGAATCAAAAGTGCTACCATAGAAGTTCAAGGTTCATTTGCTTACGGGCATCTCAAAGCCGAAAGCGGTGTTCACCGTTTAGTGCGAATCTCTCCGTTCGATTCTAATGCACGCCGGCATACCTCTTTCGCTTCGGTATTTGTGTATCCCGAAATTGAAGATGACGTTGAGATTGAGATCAATCCCGCCGACCTTGAGTTCGACACTTACCGGGCTGGCGGCAAAGGGGGACAAAATGTAAATAAAGTAGAAACGGCTGTTAGAATCAGGCATCTTCCTAGCGGAGTCGTGGTTGCGTGTCAGCAGGAGCGATCGCAATTCCAAAACAAAGAACGCGCGATGAAGATGTTGAAGTCACGACTGTATCAATTAAGAAAAGAAGAAGAAGAAGCCCGCTTGAGTGCAATTGAAAGCACTAAAAAGAAAATCGAGTGGGGAAGTCAGATTCGTTCTTATGTTTTCCACCCTTACAATATGGTAAAAGACCATCGCACAGATGTAGAAACAAGTAACGTTCAATCTGTAATGGACGGCGACATCGATGAGTTTATAAAAAGTTATTTGATGGAGTTCGGACAAACAAAATAAATCATAAATCATAAATCTTTCACCGAAGGCGAATCCGCCTCTGGCGGAAAAATCTAAAATTTTCATAGGTATTTTATGGCAGACTCATTCTCAGCATTAATCATATCGACAATCACCATCGGAATAGTGCACGCATTCGCACCCGACCACTGGCTTCCTTTCGTGATGATTGGCAAAGCACAAAAATGGACTAAACCACGCCTTTCGTTAGTAGCTTTTATAGCCGGACTTGGTCATGTGGGCTCATCCATTTTATTAGGTGCAATCGGAATTTTAGCCGGAGTTGCTTCAATCCATCTTGAAGGTATCGAATCAACACGCGGCGAAATCGGTGTTTATTTACTCATTGGTTTCGGCGTCGCCTATGCTTTGTGGGGATTGAAAAACGCAAGGCATCACCATTCACACATGCCCGATTTATCAAAAAAGAAAGTTGTAACCGTTTGGACTTTGTTTGCAGTTTTCGTTCTCGGTCCTTGCGAACCTCTAATCCCGCTTATGTTTTTAGCAACTGCTTACGGTTGGGCGGGCATAGCAACAGTAGCCGGAGTTTTCGGAGCAGTTACACTCGTAATGATGGTCGGACAAAGTCTGTTAGGTTATTCGGGTTTTCAATTAATTAAACATAGCTTTGCCGAAAAGTTTTCGCACGCAATGGCAGGCGGGACAATCGCGCTAACTGGCTTATTCTTGTATTTTATTTGAGCTGAACCAGAGAGCAGGTAAAGTTATTGGTTTTGGTTATTAGTTGATGGTTTGTGAAGCCTTTGAACCATAACTACTAACCTATTAACTAAAACCAAGAACCAGAAACTAATAACTGTTTATTAAACTTAGTAATTGGTCTTAAAACTTAAATCATAAATCATAAATCATAAATCATAAATCTATAATCCTTCCTAATGTCTTATAAATGGTTCATAGCTAAACGATACATCTCTTCGAGCCGTAAATCGAGGTTCATCTCGTTTATCACCGGCTTCTCAATTATCGGTGTTACGTTGGGAACCGCTGCTCTCATCATCACACTTTCGATATTGGGAGGTTTTGAAAAAGAAATTAAGGAAAAAGTTTTCGGGTTTATGACGCACATCCAAGTGCAAGGATTTCAAGGGCAGCCTCTCTTCAATTATCAAAAATCAATTGCTTTAGTGAAAGAAAAAGTTCCTGACGTTCAAAGCATTTCCCCCTTCGTTGCAAAAGAAGCGATGATTCGCGCAGGTGTTAATGTTGATGGGATTTTTTTGAAAGGAATCGAAGTAGAAACCGACCCATCGAAAATTAAATCGTTCATCAAAGAAGGAAAATATCTCTCGAAAAATAAATCTGACAAATCGGAAATTGTTATCGGGAAAAAGCTCGCACGTAAGTTGGATGTTGGTGTTGGCGATAAAGTAATTGTATTCGGTTTACCATCGGGGCAGGTTAGCTATCAACCGCGTGCGTCCGTGTTTTTTGTAGCCGGGATTTTCGAATCAGGGATGGCTGAGTACGACGACTTGTATGCGTTCACACATCTCAGCGACGCTCAGCGACTCTTCGGACTTGGCGAAAGTTTTCTCGGCTTTGATGTTACGGTGGATAGTATTCCGAAAGCAACAACAATCGCAAATCAGATTCAGGAAGTTTTAGAGTATCCGCATTATGTGCGGACTGCAGCTCAACTTTATCGGAACCTATTTGCCTGGATTGAATTGCAAAAAAAACCGGCGCCCATACTTTTAGGTTTAATTGTAATCGTAGCAATTGTGAACATCATCGGCACGCTGTTGATGATGGTTTTAGAGCGGACACAAGATATCGGGATACTGAAATCGTTGGGTTCAAGTGCTTCTGATATTCAAAAAATATTTTTAATTCAAGGTATGTTTATTGCCGGTATTGGTGTTGCAATGGGTAATCTATTAGCTTTCGCTCTATGTTACTTACAGCTTGAGCTACAATTTTTCTCGCTTCCATCCGATATTTATTTTATGAGCACCGTCCCAATTTTATTGAAGTGGGAAAATTTTGTAATAGTAAGTGCTATAGTATTATTGCTTTGCTACGTTTCATCATTACTTCCCTCAAAAGCTGCTGCAAAGTTAGATGCCGTAACGACCTTGAGGTTTCGTTGATGCGATTCGAAAATTTTATAGCGCGAAGATATCTCGCTTCGAAACGAAAAATTCATTTCATTACAATCATCAGTTTTATTTCTATAATCGGAATTACTGTGGGAGTTGCAGCTTTACTGATTGTGATGTCGGTTTTCAACGGCTTTACCGGAATTGTTACATCTATTTTAATCGGCTTCGATCCTCATATTCGTATTGAACAAAGAGGCGGTATTGATTTGCAAAATTACAATGTTGTGTCGGATGTATTAAAAAACGAAAAACTTGTTTCGGGATATTCACCATTTATTTCCGGGAAAGCTATGATTATTTCTAAAGCTTTTAATAAAGTCGTATTTATCAGAGGAGTAGATGAAGGAAAGATTGCCGCTGTTTCGGGTGTAAAAGATAAAATTGTTTTAGGTGATTTTATTTTGAAAGATACGAAAGAATACAGTTCAATCGTTTTAGGTTTGACACTATCAGATAGATTGGGGGCGGTTGTAGGCGACTCTGTGGATATGGTTAGTCCGTATGCATTCTCTGCAACGTTAACACCTTTCAGCACACCTGCGGTTAAAAAATTCAAAGTTACAGGTATCTACGAGTCGAATAACAAGGAGTACGATTCTCAATTTGCGTATATCTCACTTGAATCGGCACAGATATTATTCGAGATGAGTGGACGGTATTCCGGAGTCGAAGCCCGGCTGATTGATCTCGATAAATCGGAATCCTTCAAATCAAATCTTCTAAACAAACTACCATCGGGTATTGAAATATCATCTTGGTACGATTTGCATTCCGATTTATATTCGATGATGAAAATTGAAAGGTACATAGCTTACATCTTATTAAGCTTGATAATACTTGTAGCAAGTTTTAATTTGCTGGGTTCGTTGTATATGACTGTAATAGAAAAGCGGCGCGACATCGGAGTGTTGCAATCAATGGGTGCATCGCAAAAGAGCATAATCAGGATTTTTATGTATGAAGGAATACTGATCGGGCTGATTGGAAATGCGTTGGGAATTATTCTCGGATTGGTTTTGATATTCTTACAACAACAATATCATTTATTTCCACTCGACCAGACAGTTTATATTATTCCGGCAATTCCGGTCGAGGTGCACCTAATCGATTTTGTTACAGTAACAGCCGCCTGTATGATACTGACTCTTCTAGCATCATATTTCCCAGCCCGGCGTGCATCAAAAATAATTCCGATTGAATCAATAAGATGGGAGTGATATGGAAAAACAAATAATTATTCGCTGTTCAAATATTCGAAAGAAATTTATTACCGACAAAAAGTCAAATAGTTTTCTTCAAGTTCTTAGAGGTATTGATTTAGAAATTTATGAGGGTGAAATTGTTTCGATTGTCGGTTCATCGGGTGCCGGTAAAAGTACACTTCTGCACATACTCGGCGGATTAGATAAACCGTCCGAAGGAGAAGTTTATTGGGGAGAGAAAAATATTTCCGAACTCAACGATGAATCTCTAGCGAGACTGCGGGCTAAGGAAGTAGGTTTCGTTTTTCAATTTCATCATCTGTTGCCTGAGTTCACTGCGCTTGAAAATGTAGCAATGCCGCAAATGATTCTCGGAAAAACTTTGACGGCTGCCCAAGATAGCGCCAAGTCGGTTTTACCCCTTGTTGGTTTAGCCGAGCGGTCAAACCATAAGCCGAGCGAATTATCCGGTGGCGAGCAACAGCGTATCGCAATCGCCAGAGCAATCGTTAATAAACCAAAAGTTGTTTTAGCTGATGAGCTGACGGGTAATTTAGATTCTGCTACTTCGGAAGAGTTATTCTCACTTATTCAGAGATTAAATAAAGAGAACAAGCAAACATTCATAATAGCTACTCATAACGAAAATTTAGCTCGCCGTTCGCATCGTGTTTTGCGAATTGAGGATGGAAAACTTTTTCAACTATAATTGGTTTTTAACCTAATATTTTTTAAATTAACACAGAAAAATTAAGGAAATAAAATGGCAAAAGTAATAAAATCGAAAGTTCACAAAAAAACAGAATTAATTTTTCCATTAGAGAAGATAAATTATATCATCTTAGGAATCGGACTTCTTGTTATTATAGTCGGATATATAGCTTTATCCGTCCCAACGGTGGAAGGATTTAGCCCGTTAGTCTTGGCTCCGATTTTACTTATCTTGGGGTATTGTGTTATAATCCCTGTAGGAATTTTGTACAAAAGGAAGGAAAAGTCTGTAAAAACGCCTGTTCAAGGGATGGCGAAGGGTTAATGATTAGCTTTTTTGGTTGAGCCAGTTGACTCATAATAAATTGCCATTCTCATTCTTGTAGAATTTTTGTAATATTATGTTTATTGAACCCTAATAATTAACTATGGGAAAAAAACTTTTTTTTATATGATTCGATAAATGACACGCGAAACTGATTCCTGAATAGTAATAGATCGTTTGCTCCGCGAAGCTGATTGGGACGTTGAGAATAAAGCCCAAGTCTCAACCGAAGAAGCTACTGCTGACGATGGAGCAGTTGCCTACATATCTAACAAGAGAAGATTTTCAAAAGCTAATGAATGCAATCCGTCAGCCGACGGACATAGTGCTTAAAGATATTTTCTTATTTGCTGCATTAACCGGTTTGCGATTAGGTGAAATAATAAACTTGCGTTGGCAAGCGGTGGACTTACAGCGTAAACTTATAACGGTTGAAAATTCAGGAACGTTTCAAACGAAATCGGGCAAGGTGCGGGTGCTTCCGATGGGTGCAGATGTTTATCGAATGTTTATAAGACGGTCAACACTACAACCGGCATTACAAGGGGGCTATGTTTTTAATAAAAACGGTTATAAGTTAAACGAGAGTTATGTATCCCATAAGTTTAAAAAGTATGTGCGGGAGTTGGGACCTAATGAAGCGTTACACTTTCACAGCTTGGACATACGAATGCAATGTGGTTGGTTCAGAGCGGTGCAAATATATATCAGGTTCAAAAGTTGTTAGGGCATAGCAGCGTAAAAACAACGGGAGTATATTCACACCTTGCAGCATCGGAGCTAAATGAGGTAGTTAATAAGATAGGCTTCAATTAAGTCTGGTTATATTTAACAATCTTTTCACTGATGTATTTGATGAAGATATTTTCTTATGCGAAACGTTGTAAAATTACATGGGACTGTATATTTGAATAATTCATTTCATTAACAGCCCACAGTGCTTACAAACATATTCTTTTCCTTCTTCATGCTTACAGTTTAATAAGCCTGCCTCTTCTTTCTCTAAAAGCTCAATTTGTTTTTTCAAATCAATTCGAAATATCTTTCTATCTATCCAACAATCACAGAGAGATTCATCATCTTCATTTTTAAGTTCACATTCATACATTGGTGTGCTTGGTTGGATGTCTTCTAAAAGGGGATAATCATCAGCATCAATTCCATCAAATTTAGAACATATTTTGCAATTATTCTTTCTACAATCAGAACCTAAATGAAAATTTCCATGTTTCACTTTTTCTTCAATAAAGGATTCATTTTCTATTTCCATCATTTGAGAGTCAATCCATGATTTGTATGTATCTAAAATATTATCAAAAGATTTAAGGATATGTGAGTTTTCATATTTATTCAGACTTGTTTCAAATTTGTTATGAAGAGTTGGGCTGTTTTGAAAACCTATTAACCAGCATTCAGAATTTTTATACCAAGTTAAACATGAAATTCCTAATTCTTGTTTTTTTAACTTATTCGAAAGTATTCTAATCCTATCTACATGATGAGCTAAATCGCGGTTATTATAATCTATATTGTGAATGTATTTGACATATCTCATTAAAGCAATGGATTTGATATAGAATTCTATTGCAACACTAACATCTTCGTATGATTTGGTATTTCCAACAGAGGCTAATTGGGAAATTATATAATTAAGTTGATTAACAAAATTATTTTTTATTCTTTTTTGCAACTCATTTTTTGTAATTTGATATGGTCGAAATCCTTCTAATTTTACTAA
Organism: uncultured Ignavibacteriota bacterium; assembly: GCA_947085405.1. GTDB lineage: Bacteria > Bacteroidota > Ignavibacteria > UBA10030 > BY39 > JASEGV01. Next base: position 55,543 of record CAMTWO010000003.1, on the reverse strand, counting down.
AAATGAATTAGAATTAGTTTCTTCCAATTTATTAACCTGTCCACCAGGCTTTACAATATCCAATATTTTTTTTAACAATCCCATTGTGATGCCCTCAATTATTATTTGAAAGATATTTATTTTTTTAAATATAAACAATGTGTATATAAAACAGAAATGACCGAATGATATGCACACTTACAAAGCGACTCAATGCACGGACAAATTTCCTTCAGAAATGAAGATTGCTTATAATTGAAATTTGAAAGAAATAGAAGTATTTAAAACGGTAAAAATTAGTATCTCGGTAATATTGAGCCTTTGGTTCAGTGGCTTCGCCTTCCGTTTAATAAGTTAAATCATTTCGTAAATAAATTATTTCTCATTGTAATGGCTTTGAAATTATCTTATATTTGTATGAGATAATTGCAAAATATTTTATGAGAAAAATATTAAATATCCTTTGCCTGTTTACCCTTCGGGGTGAAGCCTATCTCATAAGGTTTTGCAGCCGGCAATGGATTTTTATTTATGAGGTGTGTGATGAAACAATTGATTCTATTTATTATGGCAACCATGCTGGTTAACAGTCAAACGAGTAGAGTAAAAATTGGTATGACTTATGAAGAAGTTCAAGCAGTTTTAGGAAGACCAACATCTATAAGTAGGGGTTTTACTGAGCTAAATGATTTAGATGATATTTACAGTGTAGATACTAAAGGTCAATTAATGTATGTCAGATGGGAATATGCTAAAAATGAAAAAACAGAAAATAAAATTGTTTATATATTTCAAAAGGAATATGAACAAAGTTTATTTAACAAATCGTATGATTCAGCAAAGGTAGCAAATGCCCAAGCTGAATATGATAATAGTATTAGCGAAAAGAAAAAACAAAATTTTCTTGATAAATTAAATGAAAGAAAAGAATATCTTAAAACTTCTTTGGAACAATACTCATTGCACGATTCAATAAAACGGTATAGTTCACCCAAAAAAACACCAGAATATTATAAAAAGTATGTTTATAAATATTATTGGTGCGTTTTATTTGATGCGAGTAGTGGACGGGTTACGGTTCAAGGTTATTATCCAATATCTGTAGATATAAAATAAGCTATTGTTGTGCAACCGTAAAAGTTGATATGCTTAATTAATTATAAAATGAATTTTTGTTTTTAATATACAATAACATGCAAATATCTTATGAAAAAATATTAATATCCTTGTTTCCGTTTCCGTCAGTTGACGGAAGACCGTGCATAAGCGGTTTGCAAGCGGGGGCAAGGGATTTTTATTTGCATAATGTAGGAGTGTGAAAATTGAAAAATAATATGGACAGCAATGGTGTTCCTGGGTATAGAAATGGGGAACTTATAACTGTTAAGGAACTTGCAGAAGAGATTAAAATATTGAAAGTAAAAAAGACCGAGCCTGATGGATATTTGAAAATATTTTACGAATTAGGTGGAGTGGTAGGCAAATTCATACCGGATAATTATATAAATAAATTAAGAAAAAAAATCAAAGATTATTCAGATGGGATAAAATACCTTAAGGGGGATACATCCATAAAACTTGAACAGGATATTATATTTGAATCAGAATTTAGTGCTGACTTCTATGCAGGTGAACATTATGGTACTGATTTAGAGAAAGAATATATCGAACACTTATATGAAAATATCAAAAATGAGGAAGTAGAATGTGAAAAATTTCAGCAAGTAATAAATATTTGTGAAGCAGGTTTAATCGAAGAAAAAGAAATATTCATAAAATATTTTATTTCAGAGATTGAACTTCAATGGTTTGATTCCCCGTTTGGGTGTGAAGGAGAATTAATAACAGCCACACTGGGAGTGGAACCTGAAAATGCGAAAACTGATATATTTGATAAAGGGGCTGACATACCTGCGGAAGAACAACCTGCAAAATTTCGACGTAAACAACTTCAAAATATTCTCAAACAATTAATTAGGGAGAATAATATTAAATGGAAACTTAAAGAAGGTGTGAGTGTCCCAAGTTTTAAAGTTTATTTGATAACAAACGAAATAAAAAAATTAGGTTTTAATTGGATAAAACAGGACAGTGTTGCAGTGACTTTAAGAAAATTGGGGTATAGCGAGGAGAATAAAAGGGACTATTAGAACGTTCTAAGAAAAAAAGTGAGAACATTTGGAACGTTCTCATTGAGAACATTTAGTATCATTAAACAAAAACTTAATGATACACAAACAAAAATATAAAGAATTAATAAAGTCGAAGCAGGGTTTTTTCATTAAGATTTTCCCTAACTTTGACTTTTTTATTTCATAGTAAACTTTAGGTTTTTGGACACCCTTGAATAGTGGTATAACCAAAATAATAGAGATTGAAATTGCACAGTATTATTCTCGAAAGATAGATGAGGTTATTTTTGTACCGGTCGGATACTTTCCTCAATTTGATGGGATTAGTGCTTCAAAACAATTTACTTATGAAATTAAATTCGAAGCGAAAGCAAGCGAAACATTTAACCTATGCTTTGAAGTTACCTACAAGGGTAAATCCTCAGGTTTAGATCAGACGGCAGCAAATGTATGGGTTCATGTAGTGCCGATGGATAAGGAAAGGTTATGCTGTTATGAGTTTTACGTAAGCACACTACGGGAAGCTTTAAAGGATTTTCCCAAATACAGAGCTGGTGATGGAAAAAATAGTGAAGTAAAGCTATTGCCATTAGATATAGCTGAAAAATTAAAGATAAACAAGTTTTTTATTACGGTTGACTGGAAAGAATATCAACCATATTGGAGTTAGAAAAAATGTATCTACGAGTAGGAAGAAACACCAGAGAATTCTGTAATACCGATGAGAATAGGGTTCTCATATAACTGCGGTCTTTCCCGAAAGGGACGGGTGCTAATTGGGTAGAGAATTTTGGGGCGTGAGAGCCAGCGTAACAATTCTTGTATAGGACGAGCCCCCCGTTAAATCCTGATTAGTCTAAAAGCGGAAACGCCAAACCCCGACGGAATAAAATATTCTGAAAACGAAAGTTAGGTATAATCGAAAACAGCTAATAACAAGTTAGAATACTGGAGCGGGTGAATTGCGTCATCACCTCCCCCTCTGGAATAATTAACAAAGGAAAGATTAAGAATATGGGAAAGCAATTACTAACAAGAGATGAACGGATAAAAAAAGCAAGAGAATTGAGAAAATATATGAATAAAAAACATCCTATAGAAGCAAAGGCTCAAAGGTTAAGAGAAGATAAAATTTTGGAACAAATGAAAATCCGGGATATATATAAATAATTTTAGTGATTGCGTAAATGTGTATAATTAGGTTGAATAGCTGGTTAAATATCCTTCAAATACCAGGATAAGTGCACTTGAATTGAGGGTAAACCCGGAAATAATTTTGTGAAATATGCGAGAATGATAAAAAATGCATAATTTTGAATTTGCGGATATATTAAAGAAGAATTAGGTGTTAATAAAATAACTTACTTGATTTTGAGAACAGGTTTGTTTAAATTTCCGATGCAGTTTAAAAAATTCATTCGCCACTTAACCAAAATTTATATGAATACCTTCTCGGAATTGCAAGCTTGTGGCGAGCCGAATTTTGCTGGGAAGGCGTTCTATTTTCAGTAAAAAAGTTTTAAAAAAAAGTGTTGATTTTGCTGTAGATGAATTTGTTGATTATTTTTCAAGACTTTTGAAACATTGCTTGTAAATTAGCCGAATTATTCTTATATTTTCACGCCAATTTGTGTTGAGCCTGTAGCTCAGGGGTAGAGCATCTGCCTTTTAAGCAGAGGGCCGGTGGTTCGAGCCCACCCAGGCTCACAAATTCAAGTCAAATGTAAAAATTAAAAAGTCAAAAAGCTGAAAACACAGTTATTTTGGCTTTTTACCGCTTGAGGCGGATTTGATTTTTGAAATGGTTTAGCGCGAGTGGTGGAACTGGCAGACACACCATCTTGAGGGGGTGGCGCCCGAAAGGGCATGCGAGTTCAAGTCTCGCCTCGCGCACTGAAATCAAAACTTGACTTTATCCAAACTTAAATTTATCTTGTTAGTGAATTTTACTAAAAATATATGAAAAAATCGTTCACCATATTACTTCTATCTCTAACATTTTTTGTTGCCACCCTAAGTCAGGTTACTAATGATAATGTAAGAGCTTCAAGCGACGGATCGGTTATTAAGATAACTTGGAAAGTTGCTAGCGAAATCAATGTTGAAAAATATGCGATCGAACGACGGGCTGGAGTTAGTGGAGTTTTTATACGAATCAGCACCAAATTTCCAGAAGGCAAATCTGAATACACATTTGAAGATCAAAACGCTTTTAAAACGTCTGCCAACATTTACGAATATCAAGTTCGGATAATTTTTAATAATGGAAATCCTGAGCATATACTAGGACCAATTTCAGTTTCCCACTCTGTTAATAGCGTCAAACGAACTTGGGGCAGCATCAAAGCAATGTTCAGATAGAAAAAATTATAAAGTTTAAATTGAAACACAGAAAGCGACATCCTATTAGTCGCTTTTTTTTTGTTAATTATGAAAGTAAAAAAGAAAATAATTTTAGCATCGGCATCGCCGCGACGGCAAATTTTGCTGCAGCAGATTGGGTTTGATTTTGAAGTTCGACACAGTTCAGTGGAAGAGGTATTCGATAAAACTAAAACACCGGAAGAAAACGTAACTCGACTCGCAGAGGCAAAAGCTTTAGATATAGCGAAAGACATCGAGCATGCATTTATTATCGGGGCTGATACAATCGTAGTGCTGAATGGCGAAATGATGGGTAAACCCGCTGATGATGAAGACGCTTTTCGAATGCTCAAAAAACTAAGCGGACGCGAACATAAAGTTTTTACGGGATTTGCTATCGTGGATAAACCAAGTAATAAAATTGTTTCTAACGTTGAAATTACTATGGTTAAATTCAGAGATTTAGAAGATGAAGAAATACTTGAGTATGTAAAATCGAAATCGCCCGCCGATAAAGCGGGTGCTTATGGAATTCAGGATGATTACGGGGCTGTTTTTGTTGAACGGATAAACGGCTGCTTTTATAATGTGGTTGGATTTCCGCTCACAAAATTTTATATTACTCTACAAAAATTCCAAAAAGAAATTGCATAAGGAATAATAATGGAAAGAAAAATTCGAGTTATAGTTGCGAAAGCAGGTTTAGATGGTCACGACCGTGGCGCTAAAGTAATAGCAGCAGCTTTGCGCGATGCGGGTATGGAGGTAATTTACACCGGTTTGCGTAAAACTCCCGAAATGATTGTCGAAGCAGCTTTGCAGGAAGACGTTGATGCGATAGGTGTTAGCATTTTAAGCGGGGCACACATGACTATTTTCCCGCGCATCATAAAACTTATGAAGGAAAAGTCGGTTGAGAATGTGTTAATTTATGGAGGTGGAATTATTCCTGAACAAGACATACAAGAATTGAACAAAATAGGTGTGGGTAAGATATTTACACCGGGTGCCACAACTGTCGAGATTGTAAATTATGTTCGTGATTGGGTGTTGAAGAATAGGGAGTAGTAGGTAGTAAATAGTAAATAGTAGGTAGAAGGTAGTCAATCTGTGGCAAGCCAAATCCCACCGTCTTCTGGAGTTGTATCTTTTTGGATTTCTCCATCCTCTTGTTCCTTCTCTTCACTAACTTCAATTATTTTAGATTTAACTATATCGTTCAGGTCTTCAAGTGATTCTTCGAGTGAGAATATTAAATTAAAATCGTGTTCATCAAAAAATGGTTTGAATTTTTTCGTCTGCTCTTCCAATCGTTTCAAATAATAAGATGTATTTTCATCGGGAAAATTCGGGTCCCATTTATCAGCCACTTTGCAGTTCTCATACGATGTTACGTTGGTGTCGGTGCCGGTTATGTAGTAGGCAATCCTATCGCCAATTTTATATTTACTTCCCGATTTAAGGGCTAATTCATACACGGCGCTTCGGTTTCTTTTCTCTGCTTCGACCTCTTTTTTGTAGCGAGATAACGATTCTTTCAAGGTTTCAATCCTCATAAAATCCTGAACCTGCCACCGACGATTAGTAATATCCTGAAAAAGATTTACATAAAAAATATGCAACCCGGTGAAGTCGTCGTTCAATATACGTTCGATGCATTGTTGGATTAAATTTTTTCCGAATCGTTCAATGTTTTTTGAAATTAATGCCGAACCTTTTATCTGAATTTTATTCTCATAATCTAAAGTTGCATAGTTTTTCTTTTTATAGCTCAACATTTTTTTATATCTGCTATCAAGGATCAAATTGTATTCCTGTGGAATATCATTCTTCATTCTTTGGAAAAATTTTTCTTCACCTATTTCGTCTATAACGTGTTCGGGAGGAATAAAATAAATCCCGTCGGTATCGACTTCGATAATTTTTCCGCCTCTCGATTGAATTATCTCAATTACATTTTTTAAAATTACTTTCCCTGTTTCAGAAACTTTATCCGCCATATCGTAGTCATTAAATAGACCGCGGTGATAGGCAAGATAACCGTAATACGAATTGATGAGTTGTTTAAAATCCCTCTGAATATGAGAATGCGACTGATTGTTTTTATCCTCTTGAAATTTATTTTTATACTCTAATCGTATTTTAGTCAATTCTTGTAAAGTCGTGTTGAAGACATTTAAAACATCTGAAGCCGGCGCAATATTTTGTTTGATAATTATTGTAGGATACATCGACTCGACGTCGGCATATAGAACCGGTCCTATTACTCCGCGCAAGAAGATATCTGTATGACCGCCCGAAATTTGTTTCTGGCTCTGTGGTTTTGGGATCGAGTATTTATTATGAACATATTCCCGTATCAACAACAGTTCAATTTTTGCCGCTGACCCTGTATCAATCAAACTATCTAACTTATACGGAAAAATTTGTGCTTGTTTAAAATAATTCGGCAGCAACGATCCGGTTAGATAACGAATTCGTTTTGCATTCTCTAAACATTCGGCGACGGGATCAGCAGCTTCTGCATCTGATATTGCTTCATCTGGTTGGTTCGTTCTGGAAGGATAGTTAAAAAAATCGCCCACATATTTAAGATTATAACTGTGCAAAATTTTTCCTGACGCATCATAATTGTGTAACAAACTTAAACTGTCAACAAAATTCCGTCCGTTAATTTCATATTTTTTGGAATCCTGTTGGAAGTCCTGTTGATAAAACAGATTTTCACAAACTGTTGGCGATTTTTCATCGCGCCCGATGGTGAATTCGCACTCCATAAGTTCGCAGCGTTTCAAAATATAGGGAAGTATGTGGTTGTGCAGATAGTGTCCTTCGATTACATCCGGGTTGCGGTCTCTAATAATATCAATTAGCTGAGCAATTACTTCCTTTTCCGATTTCTCTTTCTTGCCGATTATTTTTTCCCAACCTTTGTTGTCAGTCAGTGCGATGTATAAAATTCTATCGTCAGAACGATTCGCATTGCTTATCCTTGCTCCCGGCTTTTTATAAGTTTCGATACTGATTTGCAATCTGTGAACATCTTCAAAATCCATATCTTTAAAGAATGTTCTCCCCGATTGAATAAGGAATTGAGAAATCTGATCGGGTATTAAATGAATAAATGGAAGGTCAGTAAATGAGGAAAGATTTTTTCCGGTCTGCTGATTATGAGTGTTCAGTAAATTATGTATGTAATCCCACATATCGAACCATCGGGAGAAGGCAACGATGTGGTCGAAATAATTCTCGCCTTCAAGCCGTTTTACCCAATGCCTGCGATGAAAATTAGTTAACAAATAATTTTCTGAAATGAAAAAGAAAGGAAAGAAATCGAAGTCTTCAAAAGTAACTTGTTTTTCATCACGAACATAAACCCGCATTTTATTATCTTCAGTCGGATGGACTGCGATAAGTTTCGGATGCGGGTTATGTCCGTAAAGAATATCAGTCACAAATCAATTACTTCTTATCTTTCGGCAAAAATGCTGTGATCAAATCTATTGGAAGAGGGAAGATGATAGTAGAATTTTTATCAGAAGCAACATCGGTAAGTGTTTGTAAATAACGGAGTTGCAAAGCCATAGAATTTTCACTCATAACTTTTGCAGCGTCAGATAATCGTTGACTGGCTTGAAACTCACCTTCAGCGTGGATAACTTTTGCACGTCGTTCGCGCTCAGCTTCTGCTTGTTTAGCCATTGCTCTTTGCATCTCTTGCGGTAAGTCGATGTGTTTCACTTCCACATTCGATACTTTAATTCCCCACGGTTCAGTCTGATGGTCAATTATTTTTTGTAGTTCACGATTTATTTTATCACGCTCTGATAATAATTCATCCAATTCCGATTGACCCAATATACTGCGTAATGTTGTCTGTGAAAGTTGTGAGGTTGCAAAAAGATAATTTTCAACTTCGACGATTGCTTTGTCCGGTTGCATTACACGAAAATATACAACCGCATTAACTTTTATTGAGACGTTGTCTTTAGTTATTACGTCTTGTGAAGGAACATCCATCACAACTGTTCTTAAACTTACTTTTACCATCCTGTCGATAAGTGGGATTAGTAAGATCAAGCCAGGTCCTTTAACCCCAATCAATCTTCCCAACCGGAAAATTACGCCGCGTTCATACTCGCGTAATATTCGTATCGAATTTGCTAAAATAATTAAGAGGAAAACAATTCCCATCAACATTAATGTTTGAACTATTTGCATTTCAAAATCCTTTCTGTTTAGTTTTGTAATTTACGCACTTTTATAGTGAGATTTTTTATTTCAACAACTTTTACTTTTGTGCCTTTGGTTATTAGTCCATCCAAACTTTCGGCATTCCAATACTCACCGTGAACAAGAACTTGTCCTTCAGGATTTAAATCGCTTAATGCTTCACCTGTTTGATCCACAAGTCCTTCGACGCCAGTAGTTGGTTTTCGCATTTGGGCTTTGATGCCGAAACTTATTGCAAACACAAAAAATGCTGTAGTCAGTATTACGGCTACTAATATTACTTGCCAGGATATTTCTATTACTTCCAATGTTGACTCCGTATCTATTAACATTATTGACCCAAGGACTAACGATATTACACCACCGATCGTTAAAAGTCCGTGGCTGAGTATTTTTATTTCCAATATGAATAAAATGATTGCAAAAATTATTAACGCTAATCCCGCATAGTTGATTGGCAAAGTGTGTAACGAGTAAAAAGCCAATACCAAGCTTATCACACCAACAACTCCGGGAAAAATTGAGCCGGGATTATAAAGCTCGAACATTATTCCATACATTCCAATCATCAAAAGTATGTAAGCGATGTTCGGGTCGCTCAATAAATTCAAAAATTCCTGCTGAAAGTTCATTTCGATGTTTACAATTTCAGCATTTTTAGTGTTGAGTATTTTTTTGCTGCCTTGAACATCAACCACCTTACCGTTTACCTGTTCAAGCAACTCGTTTATTGTTGCCGCTATCGTATCGATTACTTTTAGATTGAGAGCTTCGGTTTCGGTGATAGATAAACTTTTACGGACCGCATCTTCAGCCCACTGAATATTCCGCGCCCGCTTCTCGCTGATTGTTCTGATGAACGCAGCCGCATCGTTTGTAGCTTTCTCGTTCATAATTGAATCCTGCTGCCCTTGAAGCGCAACCGGATGTGCGGCGCCGATGTTCGTTCCGGGTGCCATCACTGCAATGTGTGCCGCAAGTGTTACAAATACTCCTGCCGATGCCGCTTGAGAACCTGAAGGCGATACATACACAATTACCGGCACAGGGGAGTTCAAAATATCGGTAACAATAATTCGCGTCGATTTTAAAAGTCCGCCGGGTGTGTTTAGCTTGATGATTAAACATTCGGCATTTTTTTCTTTTGCTTTTTTAATACTTGAACTTATGTATTCGGCGCTGGAGGGATTTATTGAACCATCAACGTTTATGATAATTACACGGCTCTCCGATTGCGTGTTGTCAGCGCGAATTTGTTTGATAAAAAAGCCCGATACAAATAATACAATACCAAAGATAAGAACGGATATTTTAATATTTTTCTCCATAAACCTTTCTTCTTTATTCTATTAGATTATAAGTAAAAATTTGACGGATTCCAAAAATCAGTGGTGTAAGAAAATATTTCTGACCTTGAGGAATTTAAAAAAAATTTTAGTATATTTGTAGCACTTTTTACCGAATCGTTTAATTATATGTTCTACATTATTTTTTGAAAAAATTTTAAAGGATAAAAAATGACTCCAACGGCTGAAAAGAAAGCTCAAGGCAATGTCGTAATTACAGTCGAACGCTGTAAGGGTTGCGGATTTTGTGTCGAATTCTGTCCGACTAATGCGTTGAAACTTTCCGACCAATATAACTCGAAAGGATATCACCCCCCTGTTCTTATTTCAAAGGATTTATGCAACGGATGCGATATGTGCGGGCTTTTATGTCCCGATTTTTCAATTTACGGATTTAGAATAAAGAAAAATAAATAAAGGAGATTTTTGTGAAAGCAGATCCAAAAGGAGTTTTAACAGGTGCTCACTTCCTCGATGGCGACCACGCTTGCAGCGAAGGTGCAATTTCAGCCGGCTGCCGCTTCGTTGCAGGATACCCGATTACTCCATCTACTGAAGTTGTCGAGAGAATTGCCGAACGTTTTCCGTTGGTTGGTGGTGTGTTCATCCAGATGGAAGACGAGATAGCTTCGTCGATTGCTATTTTAGGCGGAGCGTGGGGTGGAAAGAAAGTAATGACTGTAACATCGGGTCCCGGCTTTTCGCTGATGATGGAACACATCGGTTTGGCAGCGATGACTGAAACTCCCTGCGTAATTGTTGATGTTCAGCGTGCCGGTCCTTCGACAGGATTACCGACTCAACCTGCTCAAGGTGATATGATGCAAGCACGATGGGGTTCGCACGGCGATTACGCAATTATTGCTCTCTGTCCAAATTCACCTCAGGAATGTTACGATTTAACGATAAAGGCATTTAATCTCGCAGAACAATATCGCGTCCCTGTTTTGTTAATGATGGATGAATGTGTCGGACACATGACGGAGCGAGTAATTATTCCACCTGCCGACGAAATTGAAGTAACCCCCCGAAGATTTTATAATGGTCCGAAAGAAGATTTTCTTTTATTTAAACCTGATGCCGATTTAGTACCGCCGATGGTTAAAGCGGGGGATGGATATAGAATTCACGTTACAGGCTTAACGCACGACGAAAAAGGTTATCCGCATATGTCGCCCTCAGCGCAAGCCAAGTTGATACCCCGGCTCGTTAATAAAATTAAATTGAACGCTGATAAGATTATTGAATACAAAGAAGACCAGGTTGAAGGCGCCGATGTTGTAGTGGTTTCGTATGGCATTACTTCGCGAGTTGCAATTCCTGCAATCGAACAAGCGCGCAAAGAAGGAATGAAAGTAGGACACCTTCGCTTAATTGTGGCGTGGCCCTTCCCTGAAAAGAAAATTCAAGAGTTAGCAACCAAAGTAAAAGCTTTAGTCGTGCCCGAACTTAATTTAGGTCAGATGTTTTACGAGGTTGAACGTAATGCTTACGGCAAAGTCCCCGTTACACTTGTTCCGCATCCGGGTGGAACAGTTCATAATCCCAAAGAAATTTATAACGCAATTAAAAGCAGTCTGAAAGGTGCATAGATGGAAGACCAGATGTATGAAATAGAAGAAACCCTGCCTCTGAATCCCGTTGAATCGTTTTTGAGGATGGATCGGATGCCGCATATTTGGTGTCCGAGTTGTGGAATTGGAACCACTGTAAATTGTTTCGGACGTGCATTAGAGACCAGCGGTTTGGATATGGATAAAGTTGCAATCGTATCGGGAATCGGATGCACTGGAAGAGTTGCAGGATATCTGAATTTAGATTCTTTCCACACAACTCACGGCAGGCCCATTCCATTTGCTACCGGATTGAAATTAGCAAATCCCGAATTGAAAGTTGTAGTTTACAGCGGCGACGGCGATTTAACTGCTATCGGTGGAAATCATTTTATACACGCAGCCAGGCGCAACTTGGATATGACTGTAATCTGTGTAAACAATTTTATTTATGGAATGACGGGCGGGCAGGTTGCACCCACAACACCAATTTCTGCTACTGCTACAACAGCTCCTCACGGAAATTTTGAACAGCCTTTTAATTTACCATACCTTGCTGAATCGTGCGGTGCTGTATATGTGGCACGTTGGACTGCTTATCACGTTCGTCATTTAACAAAATCGATGAAAGAAGCATTAAATAAAAAAGGTTTTTCGTTCATAGAAGTATTAGCCCCTTGCCCAACGCTTTATAGTCGCAGGAATAAATTAGGCGATGGTTTAGACCAGATGGTTTTTTATAAGGAGAATAGCGAAATTCGGCACGGCATAGACACGAAAACTGCCCCATTAGATTTTCAAAGTAAAATCATCGTTGGCAAATTTGTGGATAAAGAGCGGCCCGATTATCTTTCATTAATGGACGAACACTATACGAAGAAGTTCGGCGATAAATATACACCTTATAAAGGTTGAAGGAGATTATTATGAGAACAGAAATAAAAATTGGTGGTTTTGGCGGTCAGGGTGTAATTCTTAGCGGTTATATTATCGGACGGGCTGCTGCTATTTATGACAATAAATATTCTACAATGATTCAGGCATTCGGACCTGAGGCTCGCGGAAGTGCTTGCAGCGCTCAAGTAATAGTTGATTCAGAGGTAATCGCTTATCCTTACATTACAACACCTCACATCCTTATTGTAATGTCGCAGGAAGCATACACAAAGTTTACTCCTGAATTAACAGCGGGTGGAGTTATGATTACCGAAGAGGAATTGGTAATACCACATAATTTAAGAAAAGATGTAATTCATTATTCGATCCCAGCAATGCGATTTGCTGAAGACCTTGGGAAAAAATTAGTAATTAATATTGTGATGATGGGATTTATGACAGCAGTTACAAAGTTGATTGATCCCGAGGCAATGCGTAAAGCAGTTATCGCTTCGGTCCCAAAGGGAACTGAAGAATTGAATTTGAAAGCTTTTGATAAAGGTTACGAATACGGACATAAGATAGCAAGATAAACGGTTGATAGACCGGACAAAAATTCACGTGTAGTATTTGAAAAACAATTATATGGGCTTGGATTTGATGTATTATCGAGATATATTAAAAAGTATAAAATTCGGAAAGGTGCAAGAGTGGCTTAATTGGCACGCCTGGAAAGCGTGTGTACCTGAAAGGGTACCGAGAGTTCGAATCTCTCCCTTTCCGCCACGCTACGTTTCGCTTTGAGCCACTGTTTTTAAGAGGGCTGGCCGTCGCCGAAGTTTTATTAATACAGTTGTCGGTCCGTTTTGCCAAATCGCCATACCTGCTAGCAGATTTCAATAATTCTTTGTATATTCCTTCCAAATAAATACTTCAATGTGATCAAAATTAAACAAAACTTATCTTTCCTTCAAGGTTATGCATGGAATCACGCGGCAAGGGTTTTAGAATATGTGCTAATTTATTTCTTTTCGATCTTTGTCGCGAGGTCGCTCGGTCCTCACGGAAATGGAGTATATGCAAGTATTGTATCAATCGCGACACTATTAATCGCTATCTCGTCCGCTGGAATTGATCTCGCATTAAATAGGTTTCTACCACAATATATTGGGTCAAATGCATACTCCATAATCAATTACATAACTCAAAGACTAATTTTAATTAAAATTTTCATTCTAACGGTTTTAGGATTTGTTCTGACTTTCGGTTGGGCAGATGTTCAAACATTATTCCATTTGGATTCACCGTCGAAACAATTTCTATTTTTCATTATTGCATATGGAGCTTTAAGATCTCTTTCATCTGCGATCTCATCTGTTTGGGTTTCACAGTTAAAGACGAAACCAATTTTTGTAATAAACACCATCGCACTTTCTGTCCAATTAATTTTGATTTTCATCCTTTCAGCTAATGGATTATTATTGAATGAAGTATTGCAGGTTATACTTCTTTGTTCTACTCTATCTATGATAGCCCATTTGATTGTTGTTAGAAGATATATATTTTATAGGAGTGAAAAAGTAAATCTTCGTCCGATTTTTGTATTCAGCGGTTGGCTATGGCTAAATACTTTAATGGAATATTTTTTAGGTAAACAAGGCGATATTGCGGTTTTAGGAATTTTTGGGATTAGCAAAACAGAAATCGGTTATTACGACATTGCACACGCACTCGCACAAATTCCCGCATTCGCATTCGGGGCGGGGTTCGCTGGAATTACAATTTCAATGTTTGCAAAATTAGCCTCCGAACAAAAAGATAAAATAAAAGAATTTTGGATAAAACTTACCTCGCTCGTATCTCAAATTAGCATTCCGCTTTATTGTTTTTCAATAATATACGCTGAAGAAATAATAGCATTACTATATTCTAAAGAATTCATCCCAGCGGTTTCTCTTTTTCAGTTATTATTAGCTTCCCGCTTAGTAGCTCGAATCTTCGGCGGCGGCGAAAATGCGGAAGCTCTGCTGTCTCTAAGAGCAGAAAAATCAATTTTCCTTTTAAGTCTTTTGGGGGCATTGTTAAATATAATTCTAAATATCTTACTAATTTCAAAATTCGGTGTGCTGGGTGTGGCAATCGCAACCGGTGTGGTTATCATACTTGTTAATTTTGGTTCGTGGTTATTGTTATATAAGCGTATACGAACACCTCTTCAAATCACAAACTGGCTGTTTACCACGATTATCGGTTTTTTGCCTACGATAGTTTGCAAGATGATTTTTATTTCCCCAACAATGAATCAATTGATTCTGATTATAATCTTTTGTATAATTTTTTGGGTTTTTGGTATCTGGATGATCAGACGACTATTATTTCGCAACGCGAACTTATTTAACTTAACTGATTAATACGAATGAAAATTGCAACAGTTGTATTAGACTTTAATAAACAAGGTGGAATTGAACGTGCTGCGTATGAATTGACCAGGAATTTCATTCATAGTGGAGAAGATGTAACTGTTTTTTCTTCATCTTTTCAGGACTTAGATTACCAGATCAAGAATGTAAGGGTTCCTACGTGGGCATTTAAAACATCAACGAAACTATTAAGTTTCAGGTTTAATTTTCAGAGGGCACTGAAAAAAGAAAAATATGACATTATTCATTCACATGCTGCAAATATAAAAAAATGCGACGTGTTGACCGCACAAAGTTGTCACAAAGCAGGAATGGAAATTCGTCAACAACTTTCTAAACACCTGTTATTAAATAAGAATCTCCACATTGCAGATACGATTAGGTTACATATTGAAAAATTATCGTTTACAAAAGGTCATTACAAAAAAATTATTGCAGTGTCGAATGGCTTAAAGAAGGAGATATGTGAATATTATAATGTTCCTCCAGAAGATATAGTCGTAATTCCTAATGGAGTAAATTTACAGGAATTCCAACCGATAACCGAAGAAGAAAAACTACTGAAGCGAAAAGAACTTGGATTCTCCAAGGATGATTTTGTTCTTCTTTTTGTTGGGAACGAATTTGATAGGAAAGGGCTAGAGCTTGTTATTAAAGCTATGGATTTGATAAAACATAAAAACGTAAATCTTCTTGTAGTTGGTAAAGATAATCCAAAGCCCTATTATGAATTAGCCACCAAATTAAATTTGGGAAACCGTATTTTCTTTAAAGGATTACAGAACCCACTAACCCAATATTACAACGCAGGCGATATTTTTGTTTTGCCCACTTACCACGAGTCGTTTTTAATCGCAGGAATGGAAGCGGCAGCGTGTGGATTGCCACTACTTATCACAAAAGTTCCCGGAGTGGAAGATTATTTGAAAGATGGGGAGAATGGTTATTTCATTAATAGAGATGCTGATGATATCGCTAATAAAATCCTCAAATTAATTGATGATGAAAACCTGCGACAACAGTTAAGCTTTAGTGCAATCAATTCCGCGCAAAATTATTCCTGGGAAAATATATCTGAAAAAACCTTATCTTTGTATAATGAGTGATCGAAAAGGAAAATTATTTACAAATCATAAGTGGGCTTTCGCGTGGCTCCCACAAACGCAATACATAGTGGATATCGGATGTTCAAACCGTCCGCTGATAAAGTTATTGCAGTTAAAAAGTGAAAATGTTATTAGCGTTGATACAAATATTGATGCGTTGAAGGCGTTAGATAATCAAAATCCAAATACAACTTTAATACAAGCCAAAGCTGAAAACTTACCGTTGCAATCTAACTTTGCCGACGCTGTTTTGCTGCTTGATGTTTTGGACCATACACAAGATGATAAAATGGTAATTAGTGAAGCGTGGCGGATATTAAAACCAAGTGGTTTGTTAATACTTTCGGTACCATACAAAGGTTTATTCCGCTTCCTTGCCCCTGAAATTTTATCCCTAAAAATAAAATCTAAAACATATTATCCGTACCACAAACATTATTCGTTTACCGATTTGCGAAGATTGCTTTTTAGACTATTTAAAATTGAAGACAAACATTACGGCGGACTTTTTCTTTCTCCGATTACTTTTGGTTTAAATAATTTTTGCTTAAAACATTTTAAGTTGGATTTAAGTAAATTCTTGAATAAAGTTGGCGACATAGATTACGACATTTCGTGGGGCAGGATGAGTTACAATTTGATAATAAAAGCAAGAAAAATATAATGAACCCGACGAATAAATTACCAGCAGTTCAAATTGTAATTGCAAATTGGAATGACGAACAAACTACAGCAAAATGCTTAGAACATATTCAAAATCTTGATTACTCAAATTGCTATGTAACTGTAGTTGATAGTGGCTCCAGCGATGGTTCGGGAAAAAGAATAAAAGAATATTTTCCTTGGGTAAATCTTATCCAACTTGATAATAATCAGGGGCACACCCATGCAGCAAATATAGGTGCAAAGTTAACTGCTAAAGAAGAGTCGCAATATATTTTATTTTTAGATAATGATGCATACCTGGAGCCATCCTGTTTAACGTTACTCATTCAAAGTATCGAAGCTAATCCTAAGTATGGAATGGCATGTCCACTAATATTTTCTGAAAATAAATCGGGTACAATTTGGTATGGCGGAGGTCGCATAACTATTTTTGGTAATGCGTACCACGAAAACATGGGCAAAATCGCTGGGACCGATATGATACAAACGAAAATTGTTGAATATGCAACGAGTTGTGTTTTATTAGTTAGACGCCATATTTTTAATCAAGTTGGTGGTTTCGACGAAAAACTTTTTAATTATTCAGAAGACCTTGATCTTTCTTGGAAAGTAAGACTTTTAGGTTATGACCTAATTTATGTTCCTACGGCAAAGGCTGTACATGGAGAGTCAAGAAATGTGATTAAAGTTGCAGGAAAAGTTTTCCGAGACTATTATACGATGAGGAATCGTCTTTACATGATACGGAAGTATGGAAATATATTTCAAAAGTCGGTAGGGGTTTTATTTTCTATTTTGTGGTATGCGGGCGCCTTCGGTGCTATCCATTTACTTCGAGGAGAATGGAAAAGAACACAATCGCTCTTAAGAGGAGTGATAGATTTTTTTAAAGATAAATATTGGAAACGGGATTTATGAGTATCCCTAAGAAAATTTTAATTATTGAAAACCTTTGTGTTGAATCATCCCGTAGATCTATCTATCGCAAACTTACGGAACGAAAAGAATTCGAAGTCCATCTACTAGTCCCGAAGGTATGGAAAGAAGCCGGTTATCCTATAAAATGTGAAGAGGAAAATAATTCCTCGCTTATATTACATAAGTCAGGTTTTATACTGGGATACCGCGCTCATCGAATTTTATACACTAATTTAATTCACATTTTGTTGAAAGTAAAACCAGATCTAATCTTCATGGACTCGGAGCCGGAGAGTTATGCTTCTTTTCAAGTACAGATTTTGAAAAACATTCTCGCCCCTAAAGCAAAAACAGTTGTAATGTCTTGGCGAAATATCGATTATCCCTCAAATATATATCCTTATAAATTTCCAAAATTAAATGGTTTTGTTGAACGCAAAGTGCTTGCTAAAATGGATCATTGTGTTGCTCACAACGAGACAGCTAAAAAGATTTTTAACAAGAAGGGTATTGATAACATTACAATCATCCCCCCGGCAGTAGATATTGACGTATTCCATAAAATTGACTCTTCAACAGTCAAAGACAAGTTTAATTTGAAATCGTTTACCATCGGTTTTGTCGGAAGGTTTATTCTCGAAAAGGGGATTGATACTTTGCTTTATGCAGTAAAAGATTTACCTTTCCATTATAAAATCCTTCTTGTAGGTGATGGAAAAGCAAAGCAATCGTGGTTTCAAATTTCAAACGAAGTTGGCATAAATGACCGCATAATTTGGAATGATTCAGTTACACACGCTGAAATTCCTAAGCTATTAAATGCAATAGATTTAATAGTTTTACCATCTTATGCCAGTTCTCATTGGAAAGAACAATTTGGTAGAATACTAATAGAAGCAATGGCTTGTGAAGTGCCTGTTATCGGTTCCAACTCAGGCGAAATACCTTGGGTTATTGGTGATGCAGGATTAATTTTTAAAGAGAAGGATGCGGAAGATTTAAAAAATAAAATAAAAATGATTTATGAGAATAAAATACTCAGACAAGTTCTGATTAAAAAAGGACTTGAACGGGTTAAGAGTAAATTCTCTGTGGAAGTAGTAAGCGAACAATATTATAAACTATTTAGTGATTTATTAGAAGAACGAAAAGTATGACAATTAAATCAATTAACTCAACTCTAATTCATAAAATCATTCCACCACGAGTTGAAACAAGTGAAAAACACCCTTGCCTCATTTTACTACACGGGCGCGGTGCGGATGAAAACGACCTACTCGGACTTGCAGAAAATTTAGACCATCGTCTGTTAATAATAAGCGTTCGGGCACCTTTCCCGTTCGATTATGGTTTTGGCTACACTTGGTTTGAAATGCTTGAAAATTTTCAACCTGAGATTAATTCATTCAAAGAAAGCCACCAAAAATTAATACAATTCTTAGATGATGTTGTAGAAAAATACCCTGTTGACCATGCCAAGATTTTCCTGCTGGGTTTTAGTATGGGGACAGTTATGGGATATCTGCTCTTATTAACCAAGCCGGAATCTATACACGGACTTGTTGCAAACAGCGGATATTTCTCAGACAAATTCAAACTTCCCGTGGAGTTGAAACCTTTAAACAGACATTCAATTTTTATTATACACGGCACACACGACCCGATTATCCCAATTCATATTGGCAGACAAGCAAAAGAGTTTTTCTCGAAACAGAATGTTGAACTTACTTACAAAGAATATCCTATGGCTCACGAAATCAGCGAGGAAAGTTTAAACGACTTTTCAAAATGGTTAACTCAGCAAATAGATAAAATCAAATGATACCACTACGCGATACAAATCCACACCGAACAGTTCCTTTTGTAAATTATTTTTTAATCGGTGCAAATGTTATAATTTTTTTGTTCCAGATTTCTCTCGGTAAGCAATATGAAACATTCATATATCAATTCGGATTAATTCCATTCCGCTTGACGAGTGATTTTCAGTTATTCGATTTTGGGTTGATGACTTTTTTACCCGTTTTCAGCTCGATGTTTATGCATGGCGGCTGGATGCACTTGATTGGGAATATGCTCTTCCTACACGTTTTCGGTGATAATATCGAAGACAGGTTGGGACACATTAGGTATATCTTTTTTTATCTGCTTGCCGGTGTCGGTGCTGCTGCCGGACAAATCCTAATTAACCCCACATCTGAAATCCCGATGGTTGGTGCAAGCGGTGCGATTGCAGGTGTGCTTGGTGCTTACATACTGATGTTCCCGCGTGCAAAAATTTTAACGCTTATTCCTATCTTTTTCTTCATTCAGTTTGTTGAACTGCCTGCGTATTTATTTTTAGGAATTTGGTTTTTAATGCAACTTATCAGCGGAACTTTATCGCTTGGGATTGGCGGCGATGCGGGCGGAGTTGCCTGGTGGGCACATATCGGCGGGTTTGTGGCGGGAGCAATATTGTTATTTATATTCAAGCGAAGTCCAAGATATTAAGTATGTAATCAATAGCAATCTCTGGGTGTTCAACCTATTTTTGATTTTGAGTTTTTAATTTTAAATTTTAAATTGTATATATGAAACCAATCATCGTCGTTCATCATCACGAAATCGGTCTTAAAGGAAAAAACCGCGGCTACTTCGAAAAGCACCTGCTTCGAAATGTGAGGCTTACCCTGAAGGGACTACTTCCGCAAAATGCTGTTACCGGCGGCTTCGGCAGATTTATTATTTATACTGATTCAAACCAAGAAGGGACTAACGAAATAATCGGGAGATTAAAAAAAGTTTTCGGACTTTCTAATATTTGTTTTGGATTTGAAACAGGACAAACGATAGAAGAATTCAACTCGATCGCTGAATCTCTCTTGAAAGAAAAATCATTCTCAACGATATGTGTGAAAACATCACGGGCTAACAAAGCATACCCTAAAACATCGGTTGAAGTGAACAAAGAGGTTGGTGCTTTTCTCTGCACACGATTTAACGTTCGTGCAAATTTATCGCAACCAGATGAAACAATTTACATCGAGATTGTAGATAAGTTGGCTTATGTTTATCTCTCAAAAATTCCCGGTGCCGGTGGTTTACCAGCTGGTATAAGTGGACGGGTTGTTTCGTTAATTTCAGCAGGTTTCGATTCACCTGTTGCATCTTACAAAATAATGAAGCGTGGGGCTTACGTCGTATATGTTCACTTTCACAGCTATCCATTTGTGTCTCGCAATTCCATCGATCAAGTTCAGAAAATATTGGAACAGCTAACGCAGTATCAATATTTTTCAAAATTGTATCTTGTTCCATTTGCCGAATGTCAGCAGGATATAGTTTTAAAAACGCCGCCGCCGCTTCGTGTAATTTTGTATCGGCGTATGATGGTGCGTGTTGCCGAACGCATCGCGATCAACGAAAAAGCAAATGCACTTGTTACAGGCGAAAGTTTAGGACAGGTTGCTTCACAAACTCTTCGCAACATCCGTGTCATCAACAATGCTGCAAAGCTTCCGATCCTGCGTCCACTCGTTGGCAGCGATAAAGAAGAAATAATAGACGTTGCACGTAAAATAGAAACTTACGATATCTGCAAAGAACCATACGACGACTGCTGCTCGTTTTTAACTCCGCGTAATCCGGAGACTTGGGCTGACCCGGCAGCAATCGCAGAAGCTGAATCGCAATTCGATGTGAATGATTGGATTGAAAAACTGTTAGAAAAAACAGAAAAAGTAGAATTCAAATTTCCATCTTAATTTTGTAGGTCGACGAGGTTCGTCGACTTACAAGTTTATTTAAAAAGATATACAAAAGGAGGTTACTATGAACAGGCGTTCATTCAGTAAATATTTAGGTGCGGTTGCACTCATTCCAACCGTTTTAAAACCAACGGAAGCTATTGCGAGTTTTCAAAATGTTCAAGAAGATATTTTCCAATCGAATACTTTAGTTCCAGATGTGATTACTGGCAGAACACTATCGGAAGAAGAAAAATTGTGGATGGCTGAATTCTTTAAAAATTTTGATGAATCAATGAAGGCTATTCGCGCAACGGATTTACCTCACGATTTGATACCGGCTTTCATTCCAAAATATCCTGTTAAAAAATCGAGACGAAAAACTGAATCACCCGAAGATTAAAAAAAGGAGGAGATATGGATAGAGATTTATTATTTAAAACTATTCCAGAACTTGCAAAGCTAATCAAAGCTAAAAAATTATCACCGGTCGAGCTTACAAAAAATTATCTCAAAGCAATCGAAAAGGATTCGCCCAAGTTAAACGCTTTTGCAACTGTAACAACCGGGTTGGCACTCAAAGAAGCCAAACTTGCTGAAACTGAAATTACTAACGGAAATTATCGCGGGCAATTGCACGGCATTCCTTACGCTGTCAAAGATTTATTTTCAGTTAAAGGTTATCCAACCACTTGGGGTTCTCGTGTTTACAAGGAACAACAATTCGATAACGATGCTGATGTGGTAAAGCATCTTCGCAATGCAGGTGCAATTTTAATTGGCAAAACAGCGATGAGTGAACTTGCAGGAGGTCCGCCCTTTGCTACAGCAACGGGTGCCTGCCGGACACCTTGGGATTTATCGCGTTGGTCGGGTGGTTCATCAAGCGGTTCGAGTGCTTCGGTCGCTGCGGGTCTGTGCACTTTTGCACTCGGTACTGAAACCTGGGGCTCGATTATGTGTCCGTCGTCGTTTTGTGGAATTACAGGTTTGCGACCAACTTTCGGCCGGGTTCCGCGCACAGGTGCGATGCCGCTTTCGTGGACGTTAGATAAAATCGGTCCAATGGCTCGAACGGCAGAAGACTGTTCCATTATATTCAAAGCAATTCAGGGGCATTCTTCCGATGATCCTTTTAGCATTGATGCCCCTTTCAGTTTCAATAAGAAAAAGTTAATGGAAAGAGTTTCTCAATTAAAAGTATGTTTCGTAAAAGAAGATTACGAAAAATTTGGTGAGGTAGAAGTTGGAAAAGCTTTCAACGAAGCACTTCAGGTTTTTAAAACATTCGGTATTGAAGTTGAAGAAGTTAAACTTCCTGATTATCCGTATGAACCGGTAGCAACAGCAATAATTACAGCAGAAGAAGCTTCCATCTTCGAACCGATAGTACGGGATGGGAGGGTGAAAGATTTGATTGACCCGGAACGACGAGGTGAAGTTTTAGGTGGACAAACAATAACCGCTGTCGATTATTTGAAATGTCTCCGATTGGTTACGCAAATGCGAGCCGGCTTCAATAAAATTTTTGAGAAGTACGATGTGATATTAGGTTCCAGCACACTCACAACCGCCCCTCCGATTGATGCGAAGATGAGTGAAGTGTTCAAAGGTGGGAATGTGATAGAGGCGGCAGAAAATTTAACGGGTATTCCGGCAATTTCAATTCCTTGTGGATTCGATAAAAAGAAATTACCGATAGGTTTAAAAATTATCGGTAAGCATTTTGATGAAAAAACAATTTTAGAACTCGCTGCGGCATATCAAATGGCTACGGATTGGCATAAGCGAAAGCCAGTGGTGAAGTAGCTGAATGGAGTGTGGGATTGATGGAATATCGGATTATTTTTTTATTTTTAATATTTATCGTTATATTTACACACGAAATTTCTCTAAAACACAAAAGGAATTGTTACCTTGTCTGAAACCCGTTCACAAATGGTGCTGCGTTTATTCTACCTAATTGTCCTCTTATATTTATTTTTTATCAGCATCACATTGATGGGTTCAGCTTTTAAGTTTTTGGGGAAAGGGTTCGCAGAAACACTTTTGCAAACAACGGCAAGCCCGATGATTGGATTATTTATTGGAATCCTTGCCACAAGTATCGTACAGAGTTCTTCTACCACGACATCGCTTACCGTGGGAATTGTAGCCGCCGGCGGACTGACAATCGAAGGTGCCATTCCGATTATTATGGGGGCGAACATCGGAACAACTATCACAAACACTCTGGTAGCCACCGCACATATTTATAGACCCGAAGAAATGCGTCGGGCTTTTGCTGTATCAACTGTTCACGATTGGTTTAACCTCTTATCAGTAATCGTTATTTTTCCCATCCAAGTAACCACCGATTTTATTGGAATAAGTTCATCATATCTCGCGGCATTATTTAGCAATGTGGGTGGTATGGAATTATTTAATCCTCTTCAAGCGATAATCAAACCATCTGTTGAGATAATCATAAATGTTGTAGGCAAGTCGGGTGTTATTTTACTGATAATAGCGTTGGCTACTCTTTTCCTTGCACTGAGATATATCGTCATAAACCTAAAAGCATTAGTGATTGGCAAGATTGAAACGTTCTTTGATCAGATTCTATTTAAAACGAGCGTCCGAGCTATGTTAATAGGGTTGGTTTTTACGGTTCTTGTACAAAGTAGCTCTATCACTACATCTCTTGTCGTTCCGCTCGCGGGTGCAGGAATTTTAACGATACATCAGATTTATCCTTACACACTCGGAGCTAATATCGGCACTACTGTTACAGCAATGTTGGCAGCTATGGTAACAGGGCAAATTACCGCAGTTACAGTTGCCTTTGCTCATTTTCTTTTCAACGTGTTTGGGATGATTATTTTTTTGCCCCTTAAAATGATTCCGATATTCTTTGCAGAAAAGTTAGCTGAATATTCTCTTCGCTCAAAATTGATTCCGATTGGTTATATTATTACAGTCTTTTTTCTAATCCCATTATTATTGATTTATTTATTGGAGTAATTACCATGTTAAAATTTAAAGAACTTTATGAATTATGGCGTCGCGATAATTTCCTTCAACAAGCTTGGGAGGAATCGTACGTAATGCTCGAAACTACACGTGAAATGTTTGAAAAATCGGTTTACTCGTTGCGGAGTACCGACAATGCCGAAATCGGCAGGGAGGTTTATACGATGGATATATCGGTGAACTCGTACCTGCAAGATGTGCGGCGAAAAGTTTTTAAACATATGGCAGTTACCGGAGGAGCTAACATAATTCCAAGTTTAGTTCTAACCAGTATCGTGATAGATGTTGAACGAATCGGTGATTATACAAAAAACATTATGGATATTGCACTGGCGCATCCCGGACGATTATACTGTGGTAAACACGAACCTCAGGTTAAAAAAATTGAGGAGGCAGTTACTGAAATGTTCAAGAAAATCTTACCTTGTTTGCGTTCGTCGGATAAAGAGATGGGGCATCTAATTATGAGTTCAAATGAGTGGATTACAAAAGAGTGCGATAAAATAGTTATAGATCTTATTCAACACCCTGATGAAACAATTCCCGTTGAGGATTCTGTTACCACAGCACTTTACTGCCGTTATATTAAACGTGTTGCCGCACATCTTTTGAACGTTGCCTCAAGCGTTGTAAATCCATTCGATAGAGTTGGATTTAGAGAAGAGCAATAAATGGATTAATGGAGTGATGGATTGGTTGCTAATTTCTCTTTGTGGTTTCGCGTGATAACGCCGGTTCTGGATTTCGATTAATCGAAAATCTAAGGTCTAATTTTAAATATCGAACATCGAATTATGAATGACGATTTTCCATACAAACTAAATCATAAATGTCAAATCCCCAATCCCCAATTTATCGTGCCGAAGGCCGGACTTGGAACGTAAAACGTTCCTTGGAACGTAAAACGTTCCTTGGAACGTAAAACGTTCCGAGAACCGGCACATAGGTTTATTGATTTGGATTATTTAAGTCCTGATTTGTTCTCGACATTTTCAATATTATCGCAATTGAGTTTGTCCTTTAAGAATTTGTGTCCTGCTCCGCTTTTCAAAAAGATTTCTCTTCGTGAGGCTTCTTTTCTATTAGGAAAATCTTCGTGATAAAGTAGAACGAATGGTATTCTATTTTTAGTAGAATGAACTTTGCCATTGCTATGCTCGTTCAATCGTCGTTCGAGATTATCGGTCATCCCGATATAGAATTTTTCATCTTTTAACGATTTTAAAACGTAAACTGTGCATCCCATAATGAGTGCCGAAGGCCGGACTTGGAACGTAAAACGTTCCGAGAACCGGCAAGCAAATTTGAATAATCTGATTGTTGACTATCGTGCCGAAGGCCGGACTTGAACCGGCACAGGGTGTAAGCCCTACTGGATTTTGAGTCCAGCGCGTCTACCAATTTCACCACTTCGGCTAATTTCCGCTTCAATATAAGAAAATCATCATAAACTTCAAAGCCATTTTACAATTTCATACAGGTGTTGTATATTGCTACTGGTTATGAAAATTTTCCACCCCAAAAATATATTTATTTTAATCGGTTTCCAATTGCTGATAGTTTGCTCAGCCCTCCCGCAATTAAAACCGTTCGAGATGCACAAGTCGTTCGTTTTTCCTCTCGCTCATCCTGATTCATCTTATCAACTTGAAGATCGATATATAATCAAACAAACAATGAACGTTTCTGTTGGTTCGACACAACTATTATTGGGAAAGGATTACATCTGGGATTTCCCAAATAATAAATTGAAATTATTTGAAGAAGCGTTTGAAAAAATAAAAAACGACTCTGCTAATCAATTGTATGTATCGTATAAAGTTTTTCCTTTGATTTTTAAAGAAAAATATTTTCGACGTGAACTTATTACTCGGACAGATAGTTTGAGCGGGAAAATAGTCCGGTCAACCGAATCAACATCTGCATTTTCGATAGAAAATATTTTTAGTAAAGAATTGCAGGCAAACGGAAGTCTAACACGCGGCTTTACTGTTGGCAGTAATCGCGATATGTCGCTCAACTCCGGTTTCCGAATGCAGATGTCGGGAAAATTATCGGAAGGAGTAGATGTTGTTGCAGCTTTGACTGACGAGAACACTCCGATTCAACCCGAAGGGAACACGCAAACACTTCAGGAAATTGATAAAGTATTTATCGAGTTGAAAACAAAAAATATGAGTACGACTTTGGGCGACTTCAACATCGGCTACGATGGAAACGAATTCAGCCGGCTGAATCGCAAACTACAAGGAGGTATGGGGACTGCAAAATATGATGCTGGTTTTTCAAACGGTAACATAATTTTATCGGGTGCCGTTACAAAGGGAAAATTCAATACAAATCAGTTTGCGGGAATAGAAGGGGTACAAGGACCGTATCGGCTTCTGGGAAAAAATCAGGAGCGTTCAATTATTATCATTGCCGGAAGCGAGCGGGTTTATGTGGATGGCGAGTTGATGAAACGCGGCGACAACAACGACTACATTATCGATTATGCACTTGCTGAACTGACTTTCTCATCTAAAAAATTAGTACACGGAAATTCAAGGATTGTAATTGATTTTGAATACACAGACAGGCAGTATTCGAGGAACTTTATTTCCGGGAAAATTTCTTCTAATTTTTTACACGATAAACTTTCGCTTTCAACCACTTTTATACGGGAAGGAGACGATTATGATAACCCTATCGATTTGACGTTGAGCGAAAATGATAAAGCTATACTGCGAAATGCGGGGGACGATCGCGTTGGTGCGGCTCAGGATGGAGCAAATTTTATCGGCACAGGAAAAGGGCAATACGTTCGTGTCGATACGATTGTCCAAGCACACCCCAAAGTTATTTATCGCTTTACACCGGGCGACACGGCGGCTCATTATAGTGTAAATTTTTCTTATGTCGGTGAGGGACGAGGGGAATATGTAAAAATCAGCATTGGAAATTTTAGTTTCGTTGGTGAAGGTTCAGGAAGTTATATGCCGGTGCGGTTTCTTCCAATGCCACAACTTCAAACTATTTTTGATGTTGATGTAAAATCGGCAGTTACTGATGATTTCAAAATTACAGGCGAAGCCGCTGTTAGCAGTTTCGATGCGAACAGGTTTTCTAAGATAAATGATGATGATAATCGTGGAGGTGCTTACAAATTTTCGCTGCAATACAATCCGAAGGAGGTAAAATTCGGAAATTTAAATTTCGGTACTTTCGATTTTAAATTACTCGAACGGATTGTAACACGTCAATTCCAATCAATAGATCGAATGAGTGATGTTGAATTTGATAGGAGGTGGAATCTTGTTCAACCGACAAAAACGGACGAAGAAATTACTGAAGGTTCATTGATTTATAATCCGATTAAGGCGTTGGCGATCGGAACTGGTTACGGACGGATGCGACGGGGCGATTTATTTACTTCGGAAAGGATTGAAGGGAATTTTAGCTTTAGTAAAGTTTCGATGCCTCAGTTTCAATATAAAATTGAATCAATCAATAGCGAGGACAAATTTATTGATTCAAGAAGCAACTGGCTGCGACAAATGGGAGGTGTAGAATTTTCCAAATCAAATGTTACAACAAATTTTAAATACGAAAATGAAATTCGTGAATCGTTTTCGATGCAAACAGACACGATGAAGGTCGGGAGTTTTAGTTTTCAGGAATATTCGCCCAAGATTTTGTTAGGGAATATGTTTAACAGTTCCTTCAGTGTTGAGTATAAATGGAGGATTGATAATTTATTTTCGAGAAAGCAAATCCGGAAGGAATCGAATACGTTAACACAGATTTATTCAGCAGCGCTACGTCCGATTTCAAATTTATCTGCAAATGTGGATATTACTTACCGGAAGAGGATTTATACAGAGGAATTCAAAAATCTGGCAGGCGGGAATACCGAAACAATTTTGCTGCGATGGTTCACAAGGTATGCTGCATTGAACCGCGGAGTTGAAACTGATTTGTTGTATGATGTTTCAACTCAGAAATCTGCAAAATTAGAACGGGTGTTTCAGCGGGTTGAAAAAGGGAGCGGATCATATATTTATATCGGAGATATCGACAGCAACGGAATTGCTACGGAAGATGAATTCAGACCTACACGTTTCGACGGCGATTATATTTTGCTGACTATCCCTTCCGATAAATTAACACCGGTAGTCGATCTAAAGGCAAACTGGAGGTTGAAACTTGTACCTGCAAAATTTATATCTACTGAAACTCTGGCAGGAAGAATATCAAATATGATTTCGTTCGAAACTTTTCTCAGGATAGAAGAAAAATCTACTATACCGGATCCACGAAAAATTTATCTATTAAATTTACATTCGTTTTTAAGCGATTCGTTTACCATTAGCGGAAACAGGGGATTTACACAAGACATTAATATATTGGAAAATGACCCGGCTTTCTCGGTGCGTTTGAGGTATCAGGAAAGGAAGGGGTTAATCCAATATGCAGCCGCCACCGAAAGAAGTTTTAATCGCGATCGTTCGGTCCGTTTGCGCTGGCAATTAGTAAAAGAAATATCCAATCAGATTGATTATGAAAACAAAATCAATCAAGTGGTCGCAAGTCACGAGAATTATCGTGTGCGAGATATCGGAAGTAATTTTGTTATATCCGATTGGATGTATCGTCCTGAGCCAAGATTTGAATTTGGATTTAAAATTGGTTTAGGAAAAGCAGAAAATAAATCCACAACACATATTACAACCGCTGATATTAATACACAAGGTGCACGCATTATTTATTCAATTAAAGATCGTGGGTTGGCTCGTCTTGAATTTAACAGAGAGGAAGTTCAAATTATCGGGGCAACTCAAAACATCCCTTTTGAGTTGGCGGCAGGCCGTGTTTTGGGAAAAACCTGGCTTTGGAGGTTGGCGGTTGAGTATAGAGTTACAAGTTTTATCCAGACATCCGTCTATTACGACGGCAGGAAAGAAGCTAAACTGAAAACTAATCATCAAATGCGGGGTGAGGTTCGTGCATTTTTTTAATCAATTAGCAAAGGCACTTTAAGGAAATATTTAAGTGAGTTTCACAACGTTTCATAAATCTAAAAAATGAAGAATAAAATAATTTTGGGAAAAATTTATTTCTAAAAAAGTGAAAAAACTCTTGCATCTATTTTCATTTATGATTATAATTAACGGCAATTTATTGGAAGTTTAAATTGTATAAAATTAAAAGTAGCAATTCGAATTTATTTCCTTAATCGTTAGCAAAAAAATAGATGAAGTTTACTGTTGTGAATCCGAGTACGGAAAAAACATTTATGAGATCAGTGAATGAAGCTCCGAAAGAAAATGGCAGAGTTTATTGTACATCGTTTGATTCTCGCATAGGTCATATTTATATTGCTTCTACCGACGAAGGTTTGTGCCGTGTCAGTATCCCGAAGGAAACGAAAAAAGATTTTTTTAATTGGTTGAATGCACATTTCGAGATCGATGCAGTGTTAGAAAACAAATCGAGAAACAAAGAATATATCGAGCAGATCAACAGGTATCTAAACGGAAAATTAGTACAATTTACATTTCCACTTGATTTAAAAGGGACACCATTTCAATCTCGCGTGTGGAAAGAATTAAGTAAGATACCGTATGGGACAACAATATCGTACCGGCAGCTTGCAAAAAAAGTTGGCGTCCCGAAAGGTTTCCAGGCAGTCGGTCGCGCTAATGGCGCCAACCCGGTTCCTATTGTGGTGCCTTGTCATAGGGTTATCGGTTCCGACGGCTCGCTGATTGGGTATGCTGCTGGAGTTAAAACAAAAGAATTTTTGCTACGCCTCGAAGGTGCAATAATACTTTAACGGTCAAGTTTTCTTTCAACTGACTTGAGCAGCGGCTTGTGGGATCAAAATTTTATTTATCACTTATTTCATGTCATTTATTAATCAATTAAATTCCGTGCAACAAAATGCCGCAAAACAGGTCGAAGGTCCTGTTATGATAGTTGCGGGAGCCGGAAGCGGAAAAACAAGAGTTCTTACATACCGGGTAGCTTACCTGTTAAGCATCGGTGTTCCGCCTTATCAACTTTTAGTCCTCACGTTTACGAATAAAGCTGCCGATGAAATGAAAAAACGAATCGTTTCACTCGTTGGCGATAAAAGTGCAAGTGCCTGGATTGGAACTTTCCATTCAATGTTTGCACGCCTACTCCGATATGAAAGCGAACATATCGGTTATGGAAAAAATTTTTCTATCTATGATACAGACGATAGTTTAGGATTGATAAAAAATATTCAGCACGACCTTGAGATTTCCGCACAAAGCTTTAAACCTAATGCTATCCGAGCACGAATAAGTTCTGCTAAAAATAAACTCGTATCCCCCGATCAATTCGAAATAATAGCCAAAGATATTTTTGAGGAAAAGACAGCCCTGATTTTTAAGGAGTATCAAAAACGACTGAAGCAAAATAATGCGATGGATTTCGATGATCTGCTTTTAAAACCGATTGAGTTATTCGAAAGACATCCTAAAATTCTTTCTAAGTATCAAGATAGATTCAGGTTTATTTTGGTGGATGAATATCAGGATACAAACCGTGCTCAATATAAATTGATTAAGATGATAGCTGGGAAGTACAAAAACATCTGCATAGTTGGCGATGATGCTCAGAGTATATATGGTTTTCGAGGTGCAGATATCCGGAATATTTTGGACTTTGAGAAAGATTTTCCGGAAGCCAAAATTTTCCATCTTGAACAAAATTATCGCTCGACACAAACTATATTAACAGCAGCCGATCAGGTAATTAAAAACAATGTAAACCGTATCGAAAAAACTTTGTGGACGGATAATCCGAAAGGCGAGCCGATCTCTGTTTTAAGTTGCCAGAGCGACACCGATGAAAGCGAAAAGGTAGCGGCAAACATTAAAAAAGCCATATTAAAATACAAAATAGATTTTCTGAACATTGCCATCCTCTACCGTACTAATGCTCAATCCCGTTCAATTGAAGATGCGCTGCGACGAAATGGAATCCCATATCTGATTATCGGCGGTATCGAGTTTTATAAGCGCAAAGAAATCAAGGATGTGATTGCCTACTTACGGCTGATTGTAAATCCGAAAGATGATATCAGCTTTCAAAGGATAGTGAATTATCCGGCTCGCGGAATTGGGGATGTAACCGTAAATCATCTTAAAGCTGTTGCGGAAGAATGTAAATGCTCGTTTTTCGAGGCAGTCGATTTCGTAACCGAAGCAAAGGGGATTTCAAAAAATGCAATAGAAAAATTAAAACAGTTTCGCAAATTCATTCAGAAATTTATTGATCTTAAAACAATTCTGTCGGCAAGTGAATTATCCCGTTCTCTTGTAGATGATATCGGTATCTTAAAAGAATTTAAGGAAGAAGGTACGGTCGAAGCGTTATCGCGAATGGAAAACGTCCACGAGTTGCTATCGGCGATAACCGAGTTTTCTGAAAAAAATGAAAACGGAGGACTTGAAGCTTTTCTGCAAGAAGTTTCGCTGGTTGCCGATGTAGATCGTTTAGACGATAAACATAATGCTGTTACTTTGATGACTGTTCACAGCGCAAAAGGTTTGGAGTATCAAGTTGTTTTTATTATGGGTTTAGAAGAAGGTTTGTTTCCAATCTTTCAAGCGATACAAAGTACAAACGAAGTTGAAGAAGAACGACGCCTGTTTTACGTGGGGATGACACGCTGTATGCGGAAATTATATTTGAGTTATGCCTACTCCCGTTATCGGATGGGGGAATTAACATACCCAAATCCATCCCGGTTTATGAAAGAAATAAAAGACGATTTATACATATATGAAAATGGAGTCCGTCGGCTGACGGATAAAGAATCAGGTCTTAATAAAGAACTGGATTTTTTTGATAGACCTGTTAAATCGCAAGTTCCTTTCAAGAAACTCAAAAGCTACAGCGAAAAAAAGGTAGCTGTTCAACACTTCCGAAACTATGAATCGCAATCGCAAGTCGCTGAAGAATTGCACGTAGGCAGCGTTGTTAGGCATTCTACTTTCGGGAAGGGAAGAATCCTTCAGTTAAACGGAAACGGTGATGAAACAAGAGCTGTCATCGATTTTGAAAATGCTGGTCGTAAACAATTAATGTTAAAATACGCTTCTTTAGAAGTTTTATAAAAAAAAAGATGAAGCTTAATATAAATACTGCATTAAAAAATACTTATGACTCGTCTCTGTATTATATAAAAAATTTTTTCAGACATTTGTTTGACGATGAACTATTGTTCCTCGCTTCCGGGATTTCGTTTAACGGCGTACTTTGTTTGATTCCGATATTGTTATTATTTACATCGCTGTTCGGAATTGTATTAAATTCATCCGAGTTAGGTGTACAAAAGATTCAAGAAATTTTAGCCGCCGCATTCCCTAATCAACCCTACGCACAAAATATTAAAAACTCGATTCAAACAATCATCAAGGACATCATCGAGTATCGGACTTCATTCGGTATTGCCGGTATTGCCATCCTAACATGGACTGCGACCTCGCTTTTCAGTTCGATGCGAACTGCTCTGAACCGGGTTTACAGAATCAAATCTTCAAAACTTATGATACTAACAATTTTAGAAGATTTCCTTTGGGTGTTGGTTGTGGGTGTTTTATTTTTGGTGATAATTGTTTCAACTTGGATATATTCTTTATTAACGACTTTAATGCACACCGTACCAGGATTTTCTGGGTTTGAATTCATGCTTTTCGACGAGGCGCTACCCTTACTGTTAACTATTGTTCTTGCATTCATAATGTTTTTAATCGTTTATCGCTTCATACCTGATGTGGCAATATCCTGGAGAACTGCAATAATATCTTCAATTACTACAACCATTCTTTGGCTGTCGGCAGCCAAGTTGTTTGCATGGTATCTTGAAACGTTCCACTCGTTAAGTATTCTATATGGTACATACGCATTTTTGTTTGTACTTTTAATTTGGATCTATTACTCAAGTATTGTATTTATTATCGGTGGAATTGTAGGCCAACTTTACCGCGAACGAAATCAAGAACAAAAAATATAATTGGCTTATGAAAATAATGTTTCAAGTTGACTTAAATTCATTCTGCAACTTTTTTTGAGGCATCATGACTGCTTTCTTTCGATTCTTTTTTTTAATCACATTTATTGCAATCTTATTTATTGATAGCCGTTCGCAATCAAGTGAGAAGATTGATAGATTTGAGATATCGCTTCCATCTGTCGTATTAAAAGAAATTCCTTTTAAATTAGAAATTACCGTCTTCAACAAATCAGGAAATGTTATCGAGAACTTTTCTGATTCAGTTTATCTTCAAAATATTTTCGCGTTCGAAAAAGGAAAACTCACCCCAATAAAACAAAAATTTCAAAACGGAAAATTAATAATCGAAAATGCTGCAGTTAACTATTCGGGTGTTGAAGGAATTAAATTGCAATACAACGAAATCATAGTTTCAAAACCACTCCGTTCGATTCCCGGGATTCTCAGCATTTTACCTCCGCTGCTAGCAATTATATTAGCATTGTTAGTTCGTGAAGTTGTCATTTCTTTGTTTGCAGGTGTTTGGTTAGGTTCTGTATTAATTTTTAATTATGATATTTTCGGGTCGGTATTAAGAGTTGTTGACCACTTTGTTATTAATTCCATTGCAACTACAAGTCACGTGCAGATTATTGTTTTCAGCTTGTTATTTGGTGGAATGGTAGGAGTAATTTCAAGGAACGGCGGAAGTTTAGGGATTGCAAATTTAGTGATAAAATTTGCAAAAACACCGAAACGCGGACAGATTGCAACCTGGGCTTTATCGTTCTTATTTTTCTTTGATGATTATGCCAATGTTCTAATTCGTGGCAATCTTATGCGACCGATTACCGACAAGCTCAAGGTTTCGAGGGAAAAACTTTCATACATTGTAGATGCGGGAGCTGCAACAGTCGCAAGTGTGTTCATCATTTCTACCTGGATTGGATATGAAATCGGGTTAATCGAACAGGGACTTAAAAGTATCGGTTATCCGGAAGATGCTTATTCGGTTTTTATCAGTACGATTCCATACCGGTTTTATCCTATTTTAACATTGGTATTTGTTTTATTGGTTGCACTTACGAATCGTGATTTCGGCTCGATGCTTAAAGCTGAACGGCGAGCCCGTTTTGAAGCTAAAGTGTTACGCGATGGCTCTGAGCCGGCAGCAAATTTAACAGACCTTGCGGGAAACGAAATTGATTCAAACAAAATCCGTTGGTACAATGGTTTAATTCCGATATTCACTGTGATTGTTGTTGCCCTCGGTGGATTATATTTCACCGGTGTACAAGCATTACACGAAAACGGAATCAGCAATTATTCGATTGGCGATATAATTAGCAAATCTGATTCTTATGCGTCTTTATTGTGGGCATCATTCAGCGGAGGGTTTATTGCAATTATTCTTACAGTATTTCAAAGGATATTGAGTCTCAAACATTCGGTCGAAGCTTGGTTCAATGGAATCAAGTCGATGCTGTTGGCAATTCTGATTCTTGTGTTGGCTTGGTCGATTGGTTCTGTTACCGAAGAATTGCACACAGCCAACTATCTTGTGCAAAATTTACGTGGTGCAGTTGAACCGCATTTTTTACCGGTGCTAACTTTTTTGATTGCTGCAATAATCAGTTTTGCAACCGGCACAAGTTGGGGGACGATGGCTATTATGATGCCGCTTGTAATACCTCTCGGTTATACTTTGTCCGTTGATGCCGGGTTAGACACCGAAACTATACGACTTATTCTCCACGGCAATATAAGTTCGGTGTTGGCGGGGGCAGTGTTTGGCGACCATTGTTCGCCGATTTCAGATACTACAATAATGAGTTCGATGGCTTCGGCTTGCGATCATATTGACCACGTTCGCACGCAACTTCCTTATGCAATTATTGTTGCTCTGGTAGGGATGTTGGTTGGCGACATACCGACAGCATTCGGTTTATCGCCTTACATTTCAATCGCAATAGGTGTGGTGATTCTAATTTTAGTTCTTTATATTTTTGGAAAAAAGGTTGATGAACGAACTATCTGATATTAGTTATTTCGATTATACCGGGAGTTCTCCAAAGTTCAGATAAAAAGCGATGATGGGATGGATGTTTATCGCAATAATGTAATTGAAGGACTGAAGTTTTGGTATCAATTTTTTCGATGTTTAATTTCGAAAAATTAAAATCGTTTTCGGATAATATATTTGCGATTTCCGTGCGGGTTCTACCACTATCTTCTATATAAATAATTTTGCTCGTAACGAAATTGCACTTGCCAAGCAGGCGTGGTTCAATTTTATATAAAAAAATTATAGTTATCAGAACGATAATAGTGGAAATTAATCCGAGCATCGGGAAACCGGCGCCAATCAACAAGCCAATTCCTGCTACAACCCAGATTACTGCGGCAGTAGTTAAACCAGTAATAGTTCCTCGCGATTGTATGATTGTTCCCGCTCCTAAAAACCCAATTCCGGTTACAACTTGTGCAGCAACACGGGTTGGGTCGTGAGTCATTACACCGCTTTGGCGTATTATAAATTCTGAAACCAACATATACAAAGTAGCACCAACGCAAATCAAGGTATTAGTCCTGAAGCCGGCTGCTTTTCCTCGTCGTTCTCTCTCGATCCCGATCATTGCACCGCAAACAATTGCAAACCCGCTGCGGATTAAAAAGTCGGGTAATATCGAAACAAAATCTTTCCAAGTTTCCATAAGTTATTTTGATAAAATTTCGTTGTAATAATTTTCGTACTCATCGACTATTTTATTTTCGTTAAAAAGAGTTACTGCCCGTTCGCGTGCAGCATTTGCAAACGATATATGTTTTGGTTCATTCGTTAAAAGGTCAATACCGTATTTTGCCATGCGCTGTATGTCCCCGATTTCAGCGATGTATCCTGTTTCGCCGTGCAACTGCAATTCAGGTAAACCACCTACGCTCGAAGATATTACCGGGACTCCGCAAGCCATCGCTTCGAGAGCTGCCAACCCGAAACTTTCCGATTGGCTTGGTATTAAAAATAAATCTGAAATTGATAAAATAGGAACAACCTCGCTCTGTTTCCCTAAGAACTTAACATTGTCGCATATTCCCATTTCCCTGCATAAAGCTTCGCAGGCAGAACGTTCGGGACCATCGCCCACTAAAATCAGTTTCGATTTTATTTGTTTCGATATTTCAAAAAATATTTTTATTACATCCGGAACTCGCTTCACAGATCTGAAATTGGATGTATGAGTGATAATTTTTTCACCGTTCGGAGCGATTGATTGTTTTAGACCATCATCACAGGCACGATAATACTTTTCAGGATTTATAAAATTATAAATTACACGTATATCTTTTTCGATTTGAAAATTTGTGATAGTTTTATCTTTTAAAAATCTCGAAACAGCAGTAACCCCGTCGCTCTGTTCAATCACGAATTTCATTATGTGCAGGAAACTCGGTTCCAAACCTACCAGCGTGATATCGGTACCGTGTAAAGTAGTAATTATCTTAAGTTTCTGACCGATAATTTGTTTTGCCAAAAAGGCGCTAATTGTGTGAGGGATTGCGTAGTGGACGTGCAGTATATCTAACTTTTCGAATTTTGCAACCTCCACCATTTTGCTGGCGAGTGCCGGCGTGTAAAGGGGAAATTCAAAAAGGGGATAACTCGTCATTTCTACTTCGTGGTAAAATATATTATTTAAAAAACCATCTAATCGCATTGGCATAGCGTAGCTAATAAAATGGACTTGATGACCTCTCAATGCGAGAGCTTTCCCGAGTTCAGTAGCAACCACTCCACTGCCACCGTATGTTGGATAACAAGTTATGCCGATTTTCATTATAATTCTCTTTTGTTGTTATGAAAGTAATCAGAAAAAGCAAAAATTACAAATTTGTTGCCGGTTCTTTTGCAATCTACATATAAATTTTGTAATTTAAGTGGCAATAAAGTAAAACTACCAGTAAAATAAGGTAGAAACCAAGAAATATTATACTTAATAATTAAGTAAAGTATGGAAAAATTAATAGCAGCAGGATACTTGATAACGATGATGGTGTTAGCAATAAAAATTTGTGATCCGATTCGGGCGCACCGAATGGATATATCAGATTCGTTTCTTGCCCTTGCCCCGGCTCAGACCCGGTGGCTGCGCTGCATATATAAATCAAAGGAACGAGAAAAAATTAATGAAAAAAGAGATATTTATCAATGCAACCTCAAATGAAATCAGGATTGCAATTACGGAAGATGGGCGTTTAGCCGAACTTTACGTCGAAACATCAGAAAAAGAGAGAATGGTTGGCGACATTTATTTAGGGAAAGTCGCCAGAGTTATGCCCGGTATCAAAGCCGCATTCATAGATATTGGGATGAGGCAGGACGCCTTCTTGCACTTCTCAGATATTGTCAGCACTTTAGATGAATATTCCGCGATGATTGGCGACGAAGATTCCGATTTAGAGTCCGATGAAGATATCGGCGATGATGACGATGATATTCCTGGAACTCCTGCAGCCCCTCCGCGAAAGTATCCAGACCAAACAAAGAAGGATACGCGACCAGCCAGAGTTACAGTTCCTCAAATTACGAAAGGGCAGGAAATAATAGTTCAAGTTACAAAGGAGCCTTTAGGTAAAAAAGGGGTTCGTGTAACTTCAGAAGTATCTCTTGCCGGGCGATTTTTAGTTCTGCTTCCGTTTAATAACCGCATAGGAGTTTCGAAGCGGCTAAATAGTTTTCGTGAAAAACGCCGTTTGCGTCGTATCGTCCGGTCGATGCTGCCCGAAAGTTTTGGAGCTATAATCAGAACCGTGGCGGATAATATTGACGAAGAGTTGATTAAAGAGGACCTTACCGAATTACTAAAAAAATGGAAAGAGATAGAACAATCAGTTAAAACTGAAAAACCACCATCACTCGTGTTTAAAGATATATCCACTACATCAAGTGTATTTCGCGACTTGTTCAGCGAAGATGTTGAGCGCGTTGTAGTAGATTCAAAAAAGCTGCATAAAGAAATCCGGTTATATGTAAAATGGGTTGCGCCGCACATGTTGGAAAAAATAGAATTCTATAAAGAACGGGAACCAATCTTCGATGCTTTCGGTGTCGAAAAAGAAATTGCAACCTGTTTAAGCAGGAAGGTCTGGCTGAAGAGTGGCGGCTATGTTATAATCGAGCAAACCGAAGCTATGGTCGTTATTGATGTGAACAGCGGGAGGTACGCAGCTAAGAAGGAACAAGAAATGAACTCGTTGAAAACGAATCTCGAAGCTGCTCGCGAGATTACACGGCAATTACGTCTGCGCGATATTGGCGGGATTATCGTAATAGATTTTATCGATATGGATGATGAGCGAAACAAGAAAAAGGTTTACGATGAACTGAAAAAAGAATTCAGAAGAGACCGTGCGAAAGTAACAGTGCTGCCTCTGACTGAATTCGGTATTGCACAGATTACACGGCAACGAATCAGGCAGAGTATTTTACAGAGCTTTTCCGAACCCTGTCCGGTCTGCGGCGGTGGCGGTCAAATACTATCCAAGCCAAGCATCGTGAACCACATCGAGCGGTGGTTGCGACGTTTAAGACACGACAAACGTGAATATCGTTTAAAACTTTCGGTCCATCCAAGCTTAGCTCAGTTTTTACGAGAGGGAACCATCAGCAGGTTAACAAAAATGATGCTGCGATTCCGTATTCTAATCAAACTCGCCGAAGATTCTACATTAGCAGTCGATGAGTTTAGATTTTATTCTTTAAAACAGAAAAAAGATATTACTGAAAATTATAACGTTTAAAGGTATGTAATGAAAATTTTTATCGACACTGCAAACATTAATGAAATAAAAGATGCCAACTCGATGGGGCTGATTGACGGCGTTACAACAAATCCAAGTTTGATTGCGAAGGAAGGAAAAGATTTTAAAGAACTGATAAAAGAAATTTGTTCGGTAGTAAACGGACCTATCAGCGCCGAAGTAATTTCCCTCGAATTCAAAGGGATGATGCAAGAGGCGCATGAGCTTGCTAAAATTCACGAGAACATTGTAATCAAAGTTCCACTGACTAAAGATGGACTGCAAGCTACAAGAAGTCTGAAGTCCGAAGGCATCCGAACGAATGTAACACTCTGTTTTTCGCCGAACCAAGCATTGCTTGCTGCTAAAGCGGGCGCCTACTTCGTTAGTCCATTCGTGGGAAGGCTCGATGATATCAGTACATCCGGGATGGAATTAATCAGCCAGATAATTACAATTTATCAGAATTATGGATATGACACTCAAGTTTTGGTTGCAAGCATTCGGCATCCGCTCCATGTTGTAGAATCTGCGATGATGGGTGCCGACGCTGCAACAATACCTCATTCAGTTCTAATGCAATTAATAAAGCACCCCCTAACAGATATCGGTATCGAAAGATTTTTAAGCGATTGGAAGAAATTGCAAAAATAAATATGAAACGAACATCCTTCTATAAAATTCATAAAGAATTAAACGCCAAGCTTGTACCGTTTGCCGGATTCGAAATGCCCGTTCAATATCGGAGTATTATCGACGAAACTTTAGCTGTTCGCAAGTCGGTAGGTGTATTCGATGTTTCTCACATGGGTGAAATTGAAATTTACGGAAGCGAGTCGCTCGCATTTATACAAAAAGTAACAACAAACGATGCCTCAAAATTAACAACGGGCAAAGTGCAGTATTCAGCGATGTGCTACAACGATAGCGGTATCGTCGATGATATGTTGGTATATAATTTTGGAACACATTATATGTTGGTGGTGAACGCTTCGAACAAAGATAAGGATTTCGATTGGTTGAAAGAAAATTTATTTGGCGATGTTAAACTTGTCGATAAAAGCGATGAGATTACACTGATTGCTGTGCAAGGGCCGAACTCTTTATTGACACTCCAAAAACTTACAGGTGTAAATCTTTCGGATATGAAATATTATACTTTTGCTACCGGGAAATTGGCAGATGTTGAAATGATTATTTCGCGGACAGGTTATACAGGCGAACTGGGATTTGAATTGTATTTCACTTCAGATATTGCTATATCTGAAAAAGTGTGGAATGCAATATTCGAGGCAGGTAAAGAATTTAACATCGAGCCGATTGGCTTAGCCGCCCGCGATACTCTTCGCCTCGAAATGGGTTTTTGCCTTTATGGCAACGATATCGATCAAACAACTAATCCGCTTGAATCGGGACTTGGCTGGATAACCAAATTCGATAAAGGCAATTTTAACGGACGGGATGCTCTTTTGAAATTAAAATCGGAAGGTTTAAAACGACGATTAGTAGGTTTTGAAGTAGAAGATAAAAAAGCTTTTCCTCGGAAAGGATACGAAATTTTTATAAATGGAAACCCCGTTGGAATTGTAACGAGTGGTACGTTTTCGCCAACGTTGGATGTCGGCATAGGTTTGGGATTTGTAGATGCAAATAAATCAGAGCCCGGTACTCAAATTAATATTAAAATACGTAACCAAGAAGCAAAAGCTAAAATTGTAAAATTACCCTTCGTAAATAAGTAAATTATGGATATTCCAAAGAAAAAAATAACAGCAGAAATATTTTTTACTCCGGCACAAGTTGACGATTTATTTTTGCGGGACAAAAATGTAGCAGTAGTTGATGTACTTCGTGCAAGTACAACGATAATCACAGCACTAAGTAACGGTGCGCGCGAAATTATTCCCGTTCCTTCGATAGAAAGTGCCGTGAAAATTTCCGGGAGCTTATTCGGCGATGTTACATTACGCGGCGGCGAACGTCACGCTAAAATGATCGAGGGTTTTAATCTCGGAAATTCGCCCGCTGAATATACCGAAGAAACTGTAAAAGGTAAGTCGATAATTTTTTGCACAACGAACGGTTCCCTTGCCATTACAAAGGGACGTTATGCAAAAAATCTCGTGGTTGCGGGTTTTGTGAATATCTCAAAGGTCGCCGAATTTCTGGCATCATTAGGGGAAGATTTTTTTATACTCTGTGCGGGTAATCAGAACAATTTCTGTATCGAAGATGTAGTATGTGCCGGGATGATTCTTTCAAAAACTGAACAAATACTAGGTCAAAATTTTGTAATTGGCGATTCGGGTCTTGCCGCTATGTCGCTTTACAAAACTTACAACAGGTCAATTTTAAAAATGATTCGTCAATCGGACCATGGCAAATATCTTACCGAGTTAGGTTTCCGTGAGGACATCAAGTTCTGTTCTGGTATTGATTGTATCCCGGTAGTTCCAATTTTTGCCAACAACGTATTGACCCTGAAACGCGATGACACGAAGAAAACTGAAACAGAAATTAAACCTAAACAAAAACCTTCGCAGAAAAAATAGCAATTCGTATGGCTGAAACGAGAAGTAGAAAAAACGGGGACAGGAAGAACGGAAAGCGACAGAAAATTGATCGCAAGTCGCAGATACTTTCCGTTCTGATGATGTTGTTTTCGATTCTATTGATAATCGGTATTTTAACTTACTCGAGAAGCGACGAACAATTTACTGATATTTCTCTGCTCGATCTTTTTAAACTTCCATTCGACGACATCTTAAAAGAAAAAGCTTCACACGTTACTAACGCTCTGTCGCTCGTTGGGGCTTTGATTGCTAACTTATTGATTAACGGTACAATCGGTTATGCTGTAATTATTCTACCGATTTTATTGATGATGTGGGGTTGGATTATTTTAAGAAAGAATGACCCGACGAATGCGTTGAAGCTTACAAATTATGCAATCGTGATTGCAATTTTATTTTCAGCTACGATGGGAGTTACCAGTCAGATTTTTGGTACTGTTGAGAAGGAATGGAGCGGACTTGTAGGTGCGTTCATGGGCGATGTTCTGACAAAATTAATCGGAAAAGCGGGTGCAGCTCTCATTGTTCTTACTTCTCTGTTAATAATTTTAGTCCTCGCAGTCGATTTAGATATTTACAAAACTCTGAACAGAATTAAACAGAGTTTCGACCGGGTAGCGGGTTGGTTCGTTTCAAAAAAGAACGGACAGAGAGTTGTTGACCTTGACGATGAAGATGATGCTGCTGCCGAAACAGAATTTACAATTAAAAAATTCGATGAAGATACAACTCAAAAAGACGAAAAACCGGTAAAACCGAAACCGCCGAAGCAAATAATTTTCAACGCTCCTGAAGATGAAGCAGAAGAAGAAGAAATTAAAACTCCACCATTAAAGAAGAAAATTTTTGAACCGGAAAATGTAGAGGAAATTCCAGAAGAAGTATCGGAAACTGTTCCTCCGGAAACTCAAGAAGAAGAAGAGATAGATTATGTTTTCCCGTCGGTGGAGTTATTGGATTCGCCACGCCAAGCCGATGTTGTGAACGACGAAGAACTTCGTGCTAATGCTGAATTGCTGAAATCAAAACTTGCCAACTTCGGAATTGAACTCGAAAGTGTCAGCGTTACTCCCGGCCCCGTCATCACGCTTTACGAATTAGTTCCGGCATCCGGAGTGAAAATCAGCCGCATCGTGAGTCTTGAGAACGATTTAGCCCTTGCATTAGCAGCAAAGGGTATTCGAATTATCGCTCCGATTCCGGGTAAAGGTACTATTGGTGTAGAAATTCCGAATCATAATCCATCGATTGTGAATATCCGGAGTGTCCTCAACTCAACAAAATACCGGGAAGCAAAAGCTGCTCTCCCTATTGCGATGGGAAAAACAATTTCCGGCGAAGTTTTTGTCGACGACCTTGCTAAAATGCCCCACCTCTTAATTGCCGGCGCGACCGGTTCAGGAAAAAGCATTGGAATTAATTCTATCATCATCAGCCTGCTCTACAAATTACACCCGTCGGAAGTTAAGTTTGTAATCATCGATCCTAAAAAAATTGAGTTAACACTTTACAAGAGATTAGTGAATCACTATCTTGCAACTTCATCAGATTTCAGAGACGAAATTATAACGACGCCCGAAAATTCGGTTTCAATTTTGAAAAGTGTTGAAGTTGAAATGGAAAAACGTTACAACCGGTTTGCAAATGCCGGCGCCCGTAACATCGCTGAATATAATGATAAGGTCAAAACAGGGAAAATAAAATCATCATCCGAATTTAAACATTTAAAAATGCCTTATATAATAGTTATCATCGACGAGTTAGCCGATTTGATGATTACTGCTGCAAAAGAGATTGAAGAGCCGATAACACGGCTTGCTCAGATGGCACGTGCAGTCGGTATCCACTTAGTTGTTGCAACTCAACGCCCATCAGTTGATGTTATCACGGGTGTAATAAAAGCGAACTTCCCGGCAAGAATTGCATATCAGGTTGCATCGAAAACGGATTCGCGGACAATACTTGATATGAACGGAGCCGAAGCGCTATTAGGCAGCGGCGATATGCTCTATCTTCCTTCTGGAAGTCCGAAACCTATGCGAATTCAAAACGTTTATGTAACAACCGATGAAGTTGAAGCAATAATGAATCATATAGCGAAACAAAAAGGATATACCCGCTTGTTTAAGCTTCCCTCTGTTTTAGAGAAGCGAAAAAACGGATACAGTGGCAGAGCTGATGAACGGGATGAACTTTTTAATGAAGCCGCTCATTTAGTAGTGCGCCATCAACAAGCTTCTGTTTCTTTGATTCAACGGCGGCAAAAAGTTGGATACTCACGCGCCGCCCGCATAGTTGACGAATTAGAAGCTGCCGGTATTGTCGGTCCGTACGACGGAAGTAAAGCCCGTCAAGTGTTAGTCGAAACTGAAGAAACTTTGAGAGAAATCCTGAGGAACACAGAATGAAGAGAAAACTATATCTGATCTTCTTAGCAGTTTTATTCTTGCATCTATCAATGGACGCTCAAGACGCAAGTAAAATTCTGAGGAAGGTAGAAAAAAAATATGAATCAATTAAAGACCTAACGGCGACCTTTACACAAAACGTTATTTTTGGAGTTTCAAAAATGGAGCAGAACTTCGAAGGTACTTTGAAAATGAAGAAAGGGAATAATTACAGGATAGAGCTTGAACAGCAAACGATTGTTACAGATGGAAAAACTGTTTGGTCGTATTACCATATCAACAATCAAGTGATGATTAACAATTACAAAGAAGACCCTAAATCGTTTTCTCCCGACCGTGTGCTCGTTAATGTTCCGAAAAATTACAATACATTTCTTCTCGGTGAAGAAATTTTATTCGGTAAGAAAAATGCAATTATAAAACTCACACCGAAGGACGAAAAGTCGTTAACCAAAACTATGAAAGTGTGGATCGATTTAGATACATACTTAATGCGGCAGATTGAAATTACAGATGTAAGCGATAACTTTACGAAATACATAGTGAACACCATCAAAATAAACACAAATATACCGGATACCGAGTTTAAATTCGATATACC
This sequence comes from uncultured Ignavibacteriota bacterium, assembly GCA_947085405.1. Classification (GTDB taxonomy): domain Bacteria; phylum Bacteroidota; class Ignavibacteria; order UBA10030; family BY39; genus JASEGV01. The sequence continues at coordinate 10,819 of CAMTWO010000003.1, read as the reverse complement.
GAAAAATGTTGAAACAATCGACCTCCGCTGATCAACCCGATGAATTCCAAACTTAAATCATTTTTAAAATATTTTCTGAGTGTAATTTTAACTTTCGGCTTTCTTTATTTTGCTTTTCGTTGGACCGATTTTGGAAAGCTTTACGAAATTCTGTTAGGCGCAAATTACTGGTGGGCGCTTGCTATGTTTCCGATTCTTTTATTAAGTCATGCTATTCGTGCCTGGCGCTGGCGCTATCTGCTGGCTCCTGTTAAAAAAGATTTGAAGTTCAAAAATCTGTTTTCGGCGCTGATAATCGGTTATATGATGAACAACATTCTTCCGCGTGCGGGCGAACTTGTGCGACCCTACGCAATCAGTAAATCAGAAAATATATCGCGTAGTGCAGCTTTTGCCACTGTTGTGGTCGAGAGAATTTTTGATATTATTTCTTTTATGTTCTTAATTGCTTTGATACCTGCTGTTTACTCAGGTCCTTTAACCGAAATTTTTCCGTGGCTTGAAGAAACTGGTATGTGGCTCACAGGTGTTAGTTTTTTATCCCTCGGCGTCTTCATTTTTCTGATGATTCGGCGCGATATCGTGATGCGTATTTTACAAATTCTGACTCGCCGCCTCTCCGAAAAGAAAGCCAAATTAGTCGATCATATTGTTCATTCGTTCTTGGATGGATTTTTATTCTTTAAAGAACGGAAAAATTATTTTGTAATTTTTGTTACAAGTATTCTTGTGTGGGGACTTTATATCATGATGATGTATGTTGCTTTTAATGCTTTCGGGTTAGTCGAAAACAATAATTTAGATTTAGCAGCAGCTTTGGTTGTGCAGGCGATTTCAAGTATCGGCATTCTTATCCCGACACCAGGAGCAATCGGTCCTTACCATTATTTTACTATCCAGACTCTAACGAAACTATATGGAATAGAATATACTATCGCAGCGAGCTATGCAACTGTTACACACGCCGTCGGATTTATCGGTATTACTTTATTGGGGATAGTTTATTTTTTGAAGGATCGACTCAGAGTTTCTGAGATAATGAAGGAAAAACTTGAACAAAATTCCAACAGTTAAGTTAAACAGAGAACTGATGTTACGTCCGTCAGCTGAAGGATTTAAATTGGATACAAGGTTGTTCTCTGCAAAATTATGTTTTCTCGATACATGGCGTCGGTGGCGCCACACTCGAAAACCAGCAGAGTTTTGGTGGTTCTCGAGTAGTCCGTTGGCTAACGGACGTATCGAGAGAACCCGCCCGAACGCAAAGCGGGCAGGCGTTCTTGAAACGTTTTACGTTTCTTTCGGTTTTTTTCAACCTTCTATTTATCTGTGGAACATCAGTTAAGAATATAAAAAAACATTGGAGATAAATTGAGTTTATTAGATGCAGTTTTGTTAGGAATAATTCAAGGACTTACTGAATTCCTTCCTATTAGTAGTTCGGGTCATCTTGTGTTGGGTCAGGAACTTTTACATATCGCTCATCGAAGCAATATTGCGTTCGAGGTTTTTGTTCACTTCGGTACTTTTTTAAGTGTTGTTTTTATGTTCTGGAAAGATATCAAATTGATATTTTTTTCCATTTGCGAGTTATGTAAAAATCCTAAACAATCGAAATTACTTTATCAAACTAACGAACATTTTAAAATTGCAATCTTCATAGCAATCAGTTCAATACCAGCAGCTATAGTTGGATTAATGTTTGAAAAAGAGATTAGTATATTCTTTAACGACCCGAAATTTGTCTCGGTGATGCTTCTGATAACAGGATTGATTTTATTTTTAACAAAATTTTCAAATCCTAAAGAAGGTTCTTCGGTAAGTTTCGCTTCGGCAATAATCATAGGAATCGCTCAAGCCATTGCGATCCTTCCCGGCATTTCGCGTTCGGGTATAACTATCAGCAGTGCGATATATTTAGGTGTATCGCGTGAGAATGCCGCAAAATTTTCTTTTCTAATGGCACTCCCTGTAATTTTAGGTGCTACAATTTTAGAAGCTAACGAAGTGCTGCAATCGTCGATCAGCAATCAGGAATTGTTAGTATATTTTGTAGGAACTGTTGTGGCAGCAATTACGGGTTATGCATCAATCCGAATTGTTCTCGGTCTATTAAAAAAGAAACGTTTCAGTTGGTTCTCGTATTACTGTTTTATTGTTGGAATTTTAGGTATTTTATTTATAGGATAATAAATTTATTAACAAATTAAGAAAGGATAATTATGTTGACAACTCAACTCGTTGAGAAGACAATAACTTTTGTTTTAATCACATTATTAATTTCATCAATTGGATTAGGACAGGAAAAAACTACGAAGGGAAAAACTATGGAACAAAAACCAGCATCAAATCCGGTAGTTGTGATGGAAACAACTATGGGTACTATCGAGATTGAAATGTTTGCTAAAGAAACTCCGAAAACAGTTGAAAATTTTATCGGGCTTGCTCGAAAAGGTTACTACAACGGAATAAATTTTCACCGCATAATAGATAACTTTATGATACAAGGCGGCGACCCGACAGGAACAGGCCGCGGCGGCGAGAGTATATGGGGCAAACCATTTGCAGATGAATTCAGCCCGAAGTTAAAGCACGAAGGTCCCGGTATATTATCAATGGCAAATGCAGGTCCGGGTACAAACGGCAGCCAATTTTTTATTACTTTGGTTGCTACGCCACACCTCGATGGAAGGCATACCGTTTTTGGAAAAGTGATTAATGGTTTGGATGTTGTAAAAGCAATCGGTAAAGTTAAAACAATAAAACCTTCCGATAAACCAGAGAAAGATGTAGTGATGAAAAAAGTTTTCGTTAAAGGCGAAGAACAAAAAGAGACCGAAAAGAAAAAATAAATAATTCATAGATGTCATCTCCCGAAAAATCGGAATTAAAGCGTGGGCTGAATTTATTCGACGCTACGATGTTAGTCGTAGGTTCGATGATTGGTTCGGGAATTTTTATAGCTCCATCTTTGATAGCCGGGTATGTTCAAACGCCCGGCTTAATTATTTTGATTTGGGTGGTAGGTGGTTTGCTCACTGTTTTTGGGAGTTTGAGTTATGCCGAACTTGCAGCAGCGATGCCGCGCACCGGCGGTCAATATGTTTTTCTCCGCCAAGCATACAGTCCGTTGTGGGGATTTCTTTATGGTTGGACGTTGTTTCTTGTAATTCAAACCGGATTTATTGCAGCCGTTGCGGTTGCCTTCGCAAAGTATTTAGGTGTTTTCATCCCTTCGTTATCAGAAAGCAATATCATTTTTTCATTCCAAAATTTTACGATTAATTCGGCACAAATTATTGCAATCATCAGTATTGTATTGCTCTCGGTTATAAATATTTTTGGTGTTAAGTTAGGGGCAGCAGTTCAAAATATTTTCACAGTCTCGAAGGTTGTTGCACTTGCTTTGCTGATCGGTGTAAGTTTTATAGTTGGTAATGGTTCGCTTTCTAATTTTACACCGGTGTTAACTCCAATCATTCCCGAAGCTATCGGATTAAGTCTCTTTGCAGCAATCGCCGTGGCAATGTCGAAAGCACTATTTGCTTACGACGCGTGGAACTCAGTTACATTCACAGCCGAAGAAATCAAAAACCCTGAAAAAAATCTCCCTCGTGCTTTGGTCATTGGCACTGCAGCCACAGCAGTAATTTACACACTTACAACAATGGCTTATATGTATATCGTTCCGGTTCAGCAAATGGCAACCGTAACCGATAACAGAATTGCTGCCGAAGTTGCCCAAATAGTTTTCGGTCCCGCCGGGTTAGTTTTTATTACCGCTGCAATTTTAATTTCTACATTCGGTTGTAACAACGGGTTGATACTTGCAGGTCCGCGTGTTTACTACGCTATGGCAAAGGACAAATTATTTTTTGAAAAAGTAAAAACAGTTAATGTAAAATTTAAAACACCGGCAGTTTCGCTTGTTTACCAATGTATCTGGGCTTGTTTGCTAACTTTAACGGGAACATACAGCGACCTGCTCACTTATACCGCTTTTGCATCGCTCCTTTTCGGCGTGCTGACGATTGTGGGATTGTTTGTCTTACGAAAAAAATTACCCGGTTTAATCCGTCCCTACAAAACATGGGGCTATCCTGTCGTTCCGGCTCTCTATGTGCTGGTAGCTCTCTTTTTTATCGTCTTTATTTTTATCGGTGATTTACGAAATTCAGGTTTAGGGCTGGCGATTATAATTGCCGGAATCCCTGTTTATTTTTATTTAAAAAGTAGAAGTAATGGCTAAAGAAAAATCGGACACAGCTTCAATACAGGATCTGGAAGCTTCTATCAGTCAAAAAAAATATTTCCCGCTTTATTATTTTTTTGGTGATGAGGATTTCCTAATCGATCAATTTATAAAACAAATTATCCGGGAAAGTGTTGACGAATCGGTTAAAGGCTTCAACGTGGATATTGTGGATGGAAATAATATTGAAGTAAAAAATTTACTCGGCATTGCTTCGGCTTATCCGATGATCTCCGAAAAAAGAGTAGTGGTTGTTAAAGAGTTCAATAAACTTTTAACGAGCGAAAATAACAAAACGTTAATCGGGCGTTATCTCGAAAATCCATCCGAATCTACCATAATGTTGATGATTGGCTCAAAATTAGACAACCGCACTACGATTGCAAAATCAATTAAAAGTAATGGGATGGTGGTTGAATTTAAACCATTGTACGATAATCAAGTTGCAGGATGGATCAAAAACCATATTAAAAATTTTGGGAAGAAAATAACAGACGAAGCGGCACAATTGATTGCCGAATGCACAGGCAATTCGATGCGCGAGATACACAATGAATTGGAAAAGCTCACGATTTATGTAGATTCTAAAAAGATGATAGATGAAGATGATGTTAATTCGGTTGTAGGAGTTTCGAAGGCGTTTAATGTTTTCTCGCTGCAAAAAGCTATCGGCGAAAAAGATATTTCCAAATCGGTTACAATAATTGAGAACATGCTTAACAACGGAGAATCGGCGCTCGGAACTATCGTAATGCTATGCAAGTATTTTCAAAAGCTTTGGATAATCAGAGGTTCAGATTTAAAAAGTGAATTCGACATCGTGAGCCGCTTGAAAATTAATCAATTCTTTGTAAAAGAGTACCTTAATGCTGCGAGGAATTACTCGATTGCCAATATCGAGCAAGCGTTTGTTAAACTTGTGGAGACAGACGAATCGTTGAAATCATCTTCTATCGACGAGAAGCTCGCAATGACTTTGTTAGTTTTTAAAATAATTAAAGGGGAAGCTGGCGTTGAACCGGGGAATTTAGAGGTTGTGTGATAACTATCTGAACTCATCCCCTGCCCCTTCTCTTAAAATGAGAAGGGGAGAATTGAGAGCAGATTCAGCAAGAGGGTGATTAAAAAGTCGGTTTTCTCGATACGTTCGCTTCGCGAACACTCGAAAACCGACTAAATAAGCAGGTTCTCGAGTTCGATTTCGTAGAAATCGAGTAACGAGAGAACTTATTAGTCAACCTCTTAGGGTGAGTTCGGTATTATAACACGGTCTGTTTAGAGAGGGGGATAACTTGATTATCATTTTAAAAAGAATTTTATTACATTGAAACGAAATTAAGAACAATTTTAAAGGTGCAAAATGCCAAATTTAAATATTCCGGAAGAACAGAAACGTAATATGCGTCAGCAACCATTATCGCCATTTAAACGACAAGCGATGGCGGGCGGAGGTTCAAAAATGCTTCCAATTATGGTTATCTTTAGTCTGATTATTTTAGTGGGAGTTGTTATCTACGCACTTAACCGGTATGGTTATATAAATTTATGGGGCGAAAAACCAACGAAGGTAATTGCAATTCCTGAACAACAAGAACAGATTACGGAACCTTATTCGACCCAACCTATAGAAGAAGAAACGACCCCGCAAACTACAGTTGAATCAGTCCCCAAAAATGAAGCACCTGTTATTAAGCAACCGGTACCAACTCCCGAACCTGCAAAACAAGTTGTAAAAAAAGAAGCTGAACAAAAAGTACAAAGAGAAACAGGGACTGGAAGTTATTCGATCGTGGTTGCTTCATTTAAAGAAAAAGCGAATGCAGAAAAAAATGTAAAGCGTTGGACTGATTCAGGGTATGAAGCAATGATAACAGAAAAAGATGCTGAAAAAAAAGGAAGCAAATGGTATCGTGTAAGTATTGGACGGTATGAAACGAAACAGGATGCTATGAAAGCAGCAGCCAAACTCGCAGACGCTCTTGAAGCGGGTTATTGGATTGAACAAGTGAAGTAGGTTGGGAAAATTATACAGTAATTATAAAAGATTAATTACTAATACCGAAATACGAATCCGCCAAGGGCGGACTAAACAATTTTGAAATTTCAAATTTAGAATTTGAGTATTTAAGTTTGCTGTTAGAAATTAATCAATGCTGCGTTCTGATTTTTTTCCGCTCCCATTTTATATACGCATAATAAAAGATCGATTCTAACACGGTGAGGAGTGCCAGCGACATCTGGTCGCGGTCGAACCATACAGATAATCCTTCTTTATCAAAAAAGAATTTTAAGAATACTGTAGCGACCGACCAGCCGACACCGAAAATCAGAGCCATAAATCCGACAGCAAGAAAAGCTTCGCCTGTACCGGATTCCTGCCAGCGCTTTGTAAATATTGCTGCCGCTGCTACTAAATGTATATAAAAAACAAAAACTGCTACCATAATTATTTCACCTCTTTAATATGCATCCTTGCCGAATAATACTGCTTTAATTGTTTTCAAAATTATTTTAATATCGAGAGCGAGCGACCAGTTTTCAATGTAATATAAATCGTATTTCGTTCTATCTTCAATCGAGGCTTGTCCGCGCATTCCATTTACCTGTGCCCAGCCGGTTATTCCCGACTTGAGGAGATGCCGGTCTAAATATTTCGGAACATTATCTTTAAATTGATTTACAAAAAATGGACGTTCGGGACGAGGACCTACAACACTCATTTCGCCGCGGAGTGTATTAAAAAACTGAGGCATTTCATCTAAACTAGTTCTTCGCAAAATCCTCCCGATGCTCGTAGTGCGACTATCTTCTTTAGTAGCCCAAACAGGCCCGGTTTCTTTCTCAGCATCTACGCGCATAGTCCGGAATTTGTAAACATTAAATATTTCACCATTCAATCCTATCCGGTCTTGTTTGTAAAAAACAGAACCCCGCGAAGTTAATTTTATCAAAATAGAAATTAAAATCATAACCGGTGAAAAAATTATCAAAACTAAAAGTGAAAATAAAAAATCAAACATCCGTTTTATAATTCTTCCCCAGGTTGTTATAGGGACACCCTTAATTTTTATAAACGGAATACCTTCAATCTCTTTTATATTCATTCTGCTTGTCATCAATCCAAGCACATCGGGGACTAACATCAGCTCGACGTTGACACCATCAGTCTCACGAAGGATACTATAAATTTGTTGAAAGTCGGGAGATTCGAGTGTGATAAGTGCGACTTCAAATTCCTGATTATTAATAGAGCGAATTAAATCTTCAATAGTTCCAAGATACTTTCCGTTTGAAATGGCTTGATTGCTTTGAGCTGGTGCAGAAGCATAATATCCTAATAAATTATAACCGTACGATTTATTTAGGATAAGTTTTTCATAAACTGCATTTGCTGTTTCGTTGTTGCCGACGATTACTGCATTGCGGAGTTCTTTACCTTTGCTTAATAATTTTTTCCGTATATAATATATAATTACCCGTCCGCCGAAAACAAAACCAATTGCTGAAATCCATAACGCTACTACTACGTAACGTGAAAAAGAAAATTCCCGATAGAAAAAAGCCAATCCGATTATCACCAACATTCCAAAAGTAATTGATTTCAGGATCGAAAAAAAATCGTCGGATAAAAGATTGTTCCGGTGCGGTGTGTACATTTTATTTGAATTTAAAATCAACAACCAGATCGGAATTATTATCAGAGAACTTGTAAGATAAATGCTGAATGAAGGAATTTCGCCGCCAACCCGGAATATTTCCAGGAAATTTGTATTGAAACGTATCCAGTAAGAAAAAAGGAAAGCCAATTCAATAGCAACAATATCTGATATTACTGAAATTGCGGGTATTAAAAAATCGCTTTTTTTGTGTTTAATCATTGAAATTCATTGGAAATATAAAAAAATAATAAGGTAATTACAATTATCGCTGAAAACAGTGGAGAGGTAGCAATTTTGTTGAAAAGGAGTAATCTTCAATTAAAGGTTACTCCTTTTTTTTATTGGAAGTAGCGCTAATGCGAAATATGGCACCCAGAAGACCTATACATTATAACAGAAATGTGTCTTTAAAACGCCATTTTTGTAAAGTATTTAGTTTAGATAAGTTGAGTTTCTGACTCGTATCTCCCCAAAATCTCTTAAAAAAATATTTTTTGAAAAATATATCAGGTAAAAACTTGACAAATGATGGAAAAATTATTATAATGTAAACGTTTACATAAGCATTTTTTGGGTTTTGGCTTCATAAAAGTAAAACAAACAATATGAGCATATGAGCATCACTATTAAAGATGTAGCTAAGAGAGCAAACGTTTCGATAGCAACGGTATCGCGCGTACTCAATAACAGTAATATCGTCGAGGAGGATACAAAGAAACGTGTGCAAGAGGTAGTTCGGGAATTGATGTACTTGCCGAATAACCTCGGCAGAAGTTTAAGCATAAAACGTACGGAGGCAATTGGTTTAATACTCCCAGATTTATTCGGAGAGTTCTTCTCAGAGGTTATCCGCGGTGTAGATCAAACTGCACAGCATCATAAATATCATCTCCTCGTTTCCAGTTCGCACGATGATCGTAAAGAAATTGAAGCTGCCCTACAAATGATTCGGGGTAGAGTTGATGGCTTGATAATCATGTCTGCCGATATAGACGTTCAAACAATAAATAAAAACCTTCCTAAATCTCTCCCTGTCGTTCTTCTAAATTGTCAAGTTGACGATACATCATACGATTCACTAAACATAAACAATTATTACGGGGCTTATCAGATGGTGAGTCATCTTATAAGCCACGGACACAAAAGCATCTCCATTATTAAAGGACCCGTGAATAATCATGATGCCGAGGAAAGGCTGCGTGGATACCGGCAAGCACTTAGAGATGGTAAAGCACAATTAGATTTTAAACTTGAATACCTGGGCGATTTTTCGGAAGCTTCAGGATATGACGCAGCGAGAGCAATGCTTAAAAAGAAAACCAGACCTAGTGCAATATTTGCAGCAAACGATTCGATGGTTATTGGTGCCTTGAGTGCTATACAAGAAGCTGGTGTCCAGGTTCCCGAAGAAATAGCATTAGCGGGATTTGATGACATTCCGATCGTGCAATTTGTAAAACCGTCGTTAAGTTCAGTACGTGTTAGTATTAATGAACTAGGAGTTTTAGCAGTTAATAGATTAATTCAAGCTATTCGTGAAAGGAGCAAATTCATTAAACAAAAAACATTAGTTCCGGTAGAAGTTATTCCAAGAGAATCGTGCGGTTGCCCGAAACCTCCAAGAATTCCTTTCTACAGGACTATATCTAATCAGATTGAGATGAGTACACAACGATAAACAAAAATATAATCAACATTAACAAATTAAATGGAGGGAATTATGAAACATACTTACTTATTAGTAATAATTGTGCTGGTTGGTGTTCTATTTACTGTATCACAAGCAAAAGCACAGGCTAACGACCCACTAGTGATGGTGGCAAAGTTAGCAGATGGAAATATTGTTATTGATGGCAAGCTCGATGAATCCGATTGGGGAGCGGCAAAACCCTATTTGAAATTTGGACCTGACCCGATTCTATCACCTTATGAACAGTCTATAACAAACGGCACGCTCGTCCAAGGTATATATTCGGATACAAGCCATGCTTCTGTGAAATTTTTACGAAAAGGAATGAGTCTTTTTCTTGGCATTGAATCAAAAGATAAATCTGTCGGCAGTTTCGGAGATAGTTGGGAAGGCGATGGATTATTTATGAAGATAAAAAATGCAACCGGAGAAGAGAAAGAATTCAAACTTTTTTATAATGCACCTGGCAGATACAGTACGGCGAGTGCTGATAGTGCTGTTTATGAAACAGGTGGCATTCCGGTTACTTACGGGACAGGTATAGGTCTTGTAACAAGTGGAACAATTCCGTATGACACTACACAAGAAGATATCGGATATTTTCTTGAACTTGAGATCTATCTTGATTCACTTGGATTCACTTCAAATGTCGACACTTTAGATGTAATGATTAATATTTTTGACCCCGATGGTTATCATTTTGATACGCAGCCATGGGTTGGACCCGACTCCAGAACATTTCATAAAACCTGGTGGGGTACAGAATGGGGACCGACGAACAGGAAAATTTTTCTGCAGCCCAACCGACCTTACGATGATCCGCGGGTAATGGATGCAAAAGCGGTAGTGGGAAGTATCACTGTCGATGGAAAATTAAATGAACCTGAATGGATGTTTGCAAAACCGTATCTCAAATTCGGTCCGAATCCGGCGGTTACAGTTGATGAAAAATCGGTAACTGGCGGCGTTCTTGTCCGAGGTGCTTATTGGGATCCGAGCTATGCGACCGTTAAGTTTTTACGAAAAGGAATGAGTCTTTTCCTCGGTATCGAATCAAAAGATAATTCTGTCGGTAGCTTCGGAGATAGTTGGGAAGGTGATGGACTATTTATGAAGATAAAAAATTCGGCTGGACAAGAGAAGGAATTCAAACTTTTTTACAATGCGCCTGGCAGACACGGTACGGCGAGCGCTGATAGTGCAGCTTACGAAACAGGT
>CAMTWO010000002.1:0-126811 GCA_947085405.1 uncultured Ignavibacteriota bacterium | reverse complement strand
GTATAAAGGATTATATAATAAGCTACAATCTTATGGATAATCAAGGACGACTAAAATTTTCTGCTGACATATATAAAGCTACTGGTTTAAGTAATGTAAATAATGATCTTGATATAAATCTTCCTAAAAGATTAAAACTTTTCCAAAATTATCCCAATCCTTTTAATCCAACTACACAAATAAGCTACGCACTTCCTGATGCGGGATATGTAACGCTCAAAATCTACGATGTTCTCGGTCGTGAAGTGGCAACGCTTGTTGAGGAGTTTAAAGAGGCGGGATACTATGAAGTTGAGTTTAACGGTTCGAGTTTATCCAGCGGTGTGTATTTCTACAAGCTTACAGCGGGTAGTTATGCATCTGTGAAGAAACTTTTAATCACGAAGTAAACATTCATTAACATTTACATCAACCCTACTTCCGTTTAGTCGGGAGTGGGGTTTTTATTTTGTTTTCATCTCGAATATCCCGTCCCATCTGTCATCCGGAGGATTTTGTATAAAAAATTTGCACCGTTCAATATATAATTTGGAGGGATAATCGTTCGGAATTAATGTCAGGGCTTTTTCAAATTTCTCGATAGCTTTGAGCCACTCTCTGTCGCGGTAAGAAACTAATCCTTCCGTGAAGGCTTCTATTAATTTTAAAATGTTTGAATTTATTTTTTCGTTCGTGAAGCCGAGCAGCTCATAAATTTTCAGAGGTTTATCTTTGCCGACTACTCGAATTAGGTCGAGTTCCCTTGTAATTATCTGGCTTGCTAACGGTCTGAAAGTACTCTCGCTGATAATGATACGGGTATTGTATTGTTTGTTAACACCTTCGAGTCTTGAACCTAAATTTACGCTATCTCCGATTACGGTATAATCGAACCGATCTGAGCCGCCGATATTTCCAACCACCATCTTGCCCGTGTTAATTCCGATCCGTGTTAGAAGTTCAGGTCTGCCTTCTTTTAACCATCTTTGATTTAATTCGTTGAGATGAATTTGCATTTGTAAAGCGGCGCGACAAGCATTTAAAGCGTGGTCGGATTGAGGTATAGGTGCCCCGAAGAAAGCCATTATTGAATCCCCCTGATATTTATCGAGTGTTCCGTTGTTTCGCAATATTATTTCGGTCATCTCCTCGAAATACTCGTTAAGTATTTTCACGAGTTCTTCAGGCGTCATTTTTTCAGCTAATGTTGTGAACTTCTCAATATCCGAAAAGAAAACTGTGAGCTCCTTGTTTTCGCCACCTAAGTGGAGTTTCTTCGGATCATCTATCAGTTGGTTTACTACGGTCGGGTTCACATACTGACTGAACATCGATTTTATTATAACTTTTTGTTTTCGTTCAGAAACGTAACTGAACACCATGCTGCCAGCGTACCCGAAAATTACAGCCATTAAAGGACCTGTAATCGAAGCAACATAATTTTGTTGATAAAATAAAAGAAGAGAAACTGCGGCAATTAAAAATAGCTCGGCAATAACAACTGCAATAGCGAGCGCCTCGATCAAATAATGATGTTTAATCTTTTCCCGCTTTAAATTCAGAAGGAAGAAAAATGTTAAAGTTAAAAAGAAAAATACACTCAGAATTTCTAACCAAACAGGTTCGCGTTGTAAAAAATTTTGATCGAGGATGCTCTGAATTATATTTGCGTGAATCTCAACACCGTACATCAAGTTATCGCCTTCCTGTTTACCATGAGAGATTGGAACGGGAAACAAATCTTTGTCTTCGGGATTGGTGGAACCGATAAGCACTATTTTATTCTTGAATGTTCCATCATAAAGGTATCCGGTTTCAGGATCGTCGAATGTGTTAATATCAACTCCGAGTTCCCGTTCTTCATTTGTTTGAAATTCTTTATCATCAATTACATCTACAAATTTAATTGGAACAAATGTTCCCGACGGTCCATAATAATTGATTAATGCTGTGGAAGAATCGTAGCTTGGAATTTTAATATTTTCGTAATCAAAGTTGTTCGATTCAACATTTACTGTTGTTAAAGGGTTTAATCCGAAAGATTTGTTCAGAACAGCGAATGAAAAAGTAGGCAATCGTCGCTGGCGGGAACGGTCGAATGCTATCGGGTGGAAACGGCGATAAACACCGTCTTCATCATTTCGCAAAAACACAATACCAATTGAACTATCAACATCAAAAAAAATATTGCTGTAATTTTCATTTGCCTGGACAATGTCGTAACGTTCGTCGGCAATGTTTACTTTTCCGGCTAATGCAACATTTTTAACTTCGGATAAAGCCTTCCTTAATTCATCATCATAAGCCGGATTACGAAAGTCCTCGGTGCTCATAATTATATCGATGCCTACCGCTTCAGCTCCGGCTTTTTTCAGGTTTCTAATTAGACGGGCGTAATAATGGCGGGGCCAGGGCCACTTATCGGGGAGCGATTTGATTGATGCTTCGGAAATTTCAACGATAACCACCTTGGGATTGAAAGGAACAACTCCGCGGCTGTTAAACCGATTATCGATCGTCGCTAATTCAATTCTTTTAAAAGGAGCGAATTCAAATATCGACTCGGAAGTAAGAAGAACAATTATAGCCGAAAGCACCAAACATATCAGCAATTTGTTTAAAGACTTCCGGTACGATTTCTCTTTTACTTCGGGCATGTATTAAATATCATAACGGAGTGTTAAACTGAAAACCGATTCAGGTTTTGTTTGTTTATTTGTATAAATGCTTAACTGTCCGAGTAGATTAAAATTGGCAGCTAATAAATATTGTGCGCCGATGTCGAACACACCACGCTCAATATCACCGAAGGTAGGACGGATGCCCGTATTTAACTGCAAGCGGTTTTCAAACATTTTATAAAATACTGTGAACGAAATTGTAGTGTAGTTGATTTCCCTCTTCATTATTAAACTGTTATTATAAGAGATGTTGAAGGATGATTGCAATGGAATTGAGTATGTAGTATTCAACCCAAATGCAAACGATTTATTCTTTGAATCTATATCGTGTTTGGTTTGATCGTCCCGGTTTGAAGTGCTGAGGCTCAGAGAAACATTTTGTCGCGCGAGGTAAAAGAAATTGAATCCCCACTGAACGAATACCCGGTCTGTAAAATCATCCGTCCGATAAACAGTATCAACGATGTTATTTTTTGCCGATGAATATGAATAACCCGTAGAGATGTTAGGAAAATCAATTACCGGATAATACGATACCATACCCGATAAAGTTGTGTAGCTTGTAGTTGTAGGTTTTGAATTATCAGTATTATCTGAAAGTTTTTCGAAGCCGAAAGAAAATAACAAACTGTTTTTCAGTGTTCGAAATCTGTCGGTGATGTTGAAACCCTGCACATCGTTTCGCAGATATGTTTGTCCGAACGATTCGTATGCACTGCCGCGCCTCAGGTAGGTAAACTTAAGTGAATTATTCAGATAGTTTAAATTTAGTGAACCTTCGTATGCGAGTGTAGTTAAATTATTTATAGCTAACGGAACGATATGCTCGTTGATGGTCATAAAATTTGAGAGCACATCTTTAACCTGGCGGATCATATCCCGTTCTTTTTCAGTGAGCGATTTAAATAACGAATCGATATCTTCGTCTTTAATAGTCCCTTTCGATATATCTTTGTTCGTGGCTGAAAAAGCGGCCTGTGCATTAAACTCAATCCTTCGTTCATCAAAGGCAAAGAACAAATCGGAGCCGACAACTAAATTTTCCTGAGGCATCAATCCTTGTTTAATTGACCGCTGGTCGTCTTTGGATTTTAAAAAACTCAAACCGAAAAGAAAATTATTACCTTTTCCAAAGCTTGGTCTCAAGATTAATAGGTTTCTATCAAATTCTCCGCGCTTAATTAATTCAGCAAACCTACCGTCGTCCAATTTAAAGTAGGTTTTGTTTGGATCGCTTGTAGAATCGGGAGCTGAAGCAAGAACGTTATATTTTGTAGGAATTTTCCTCGTTACATCACCATAAACAAAATCAAAATTAAAAAAGCCGAGTGTTAAATTAGTCGTTAGCCCGCGGATTCGTTTGCCGTTCATAATTAAATTTGGGAATGTGGGATAGTTATCGCCGTAACCAGCCCTCAACCAGGGAATTTCGGCTCCTATAAAATATCTGTTTTGGGGCTGTCTATCAGTTTTTTCTTCGTTAGTTGCGTATAAATTTCCGTTTATTTTTAAAATCCCGTAATCTGAAGTAGCGTTAATACTTCCGCGATTGTAAGTGTTGCTCTTCTGGTTTATGTTTTCGTTGCGGCTTTCTAATTGAACCGATGCTTTGTACCGTAAACTACTTAACTTAATTATACTCTCTTTGTATAGCACGATTGAAAATTGCCGGCTCTCAGAATAAATATTTTTCCCGGTGCTATCGAACAATTCAACCCGGATATTATGCTTGCCCTCGTTTAATTCGATGGGAAGATTTTCTAATTTCGCAATGTATAAATCTTCAGTTTTAATTAAATATTCCGAAAAATCTTTATCGTCAATAAAAATTTTAAGAGCACTCACATTATTTACATTAAAGGCAATCAACAAATCATCGGGAGTTACTGCTTCGTCGGCTGCGGGGCTTATCCAATCGATTATGTTTTCACGACTCTCAACCGGTGTAATAAGTAATTTTAAAGGATGTAAAGTGGGATTTTCGATTGGAAAAGTTTCGGGTTGGTCTGTTCCCGGAATGTGGATAAATAAAAAATATTCGAAGTAGGGAGTGTTGGCTGCGGAATTAGGAATAACTGCAACGGCATTGTTTCCTGTTATTTGCATCTCTATCCGCTTGAATTCAGTTTCTCCGAAAGTCCGGTATGCAACTTCAATTTTATTGTACACATAAGCGGGCGAAATTACTGCCGATATGTTGATAGGTTCGTTCTCTGATACCGGGGCTACAGTAATGCTTAAAATTTTATCGCTTACTTGTGCTTGAACTATATCAGATATCAAAAGAAAAAATGCAAATACAAATAATAGTATGCCGGCACAACTGTATTTCCGAGTCATAATTTAAAACTCCAGAGTAAGTTCAACATTATTCCTGGTAATCAATCTTTAAGTTACGTTTGGTTCCGTCAGAGTCGAGCAATTCGAGTTGAATTTCATTTTTTTTCCGGACATCACCGGCTTTTAACGACTCTTCACAACCTGCAATTTCATCGTGTGTAGCATCTCGTACTTCCAATGTTCCGTTTGGGTGCGAAAAACCAATCTGATTTGAACCTACATCTGTATCTTTTCCGGAGATCAAATTTTTTAAATTAACGATTCCTTCTGTTACAATTAGTATATCCAATTCGTCCTGAGAATGAAATTTTCCTTTCGTGCCTCTGATTGATGCGACGGAGGTTGGCGACGAGAATGTGTACTGTTCGTTTTGTTTCTTCGTTATGCTAAATCCGATAGCCCCTTTTTGCAGCTTCATATCGTTCAAAGTTTGCTTCGGTTGTTTTCCTCCCAACATTTCGAGCTCAGAGTTTTCGAGCAGGCGTACAATACTTTTATCAGTAAATTTAATTATTGCTACCGATTTAAGACCTGTTCGCACTAACTCTTTCATTTTTAGCGGGTCGCCCTTTATTATTTTTTTCCAATCGGACTCGGGAACTTTCTTATCTACCGAATTAATTACTTTTGTAACAACAGCAAGGGGCGAGGATCCGCTCTGCATTCCGAAAGTTACAGAGGTTGTTAAAATAACTAATGCTAAAAATATATTTATCGTTTTCATTTTTATCTTCTCCTTTATCAATCCATTATTACATTGTTTACGTTTTCCGGATTTTGGTTAAGGAACTGGATAATTTCCTGCAATTCAGCGCTGCTAATTGGTTTTCCGTTTAAATAAAAAGTGGAAGATGCATCTAATTCCTGTGCACGGATTTTGTCGAAGACTTTTTTCCATTTGCTGCCGAGTGCCCGCTCTAACTGCTCAAGGAGTTCTGAACGTTTCATCGGGGCGGAATCGTCGGCTACTTTGAATTCAGCAATTGAACTCTGAACTAATTGATAGCCGCCAAGACTTTTAACTTTCCCAACTGCTTTCCAGACATAAGTTTTTCCTTTATGAAGCGGTCGAACACCGCCGGATGGATATTGAAAAGAATTTTGTACACCTAAGAAAGTAGTTTGGTAAATAATTGGTAATTTGTTGAATGCGGCTTCACGCGATAAGCCGGGGGGTTTCTCGTTGATCGTAACTTCAACTTCTTCTCCGTCGAAGAGCCATCCGAATGCAGGAAACTCGTTTGTAGTTTCACCATCACGCGGATAAAGTAATTCGATTTGAGAATAACTTTCCAAAGGTAACTCAACGACACCCTCCGATTCGCCACCAGCCGGGTTGACATCGGCTACCTTGATGATGAATGAGTATAGACCAGTTGGAAATTTCCCTGAAGCGAGTGCCGGCTCAATTATCTTCGTCTTTCCATCTGAACTGAGTTTAAAATCTTTAATTTTAATTTCGTTCCCGAAGTCGAGATTCGTAATAACTTTATTGTTCACTACCGTGAATGGTTCCGAACCGAATCCTTCGCCCTCTAATAGTGTTATCCTCTTGCCGTCTCTCAATGTAACCATAATCTGGCAGTTTTTTAATTGGACGGTATGTGTATCCCGATAAGTGATGTTAATTGTGAATAACCAAACAGAGCTTTTTAGGTTTTGAAAGTCGATTTGAGAAGGGGATAACTGTTGAATTCTCGCATAAGTGATATTTACTTGAGGTTGACTATGTAGTTCGCCATATACGAAAAAGGCGAAGAAGAAGATAAAAACCATCTTCGAGAAGAATTTTATGTTCATAAATCCTCCATAATTAGTTTTGTTAATAATTTCTGAATCAGTATAATTAAATTTGAACATAATTGCAAGCAGTTGTAAATAAAGGGTAATCTGTGTCACGTTTTTCTAAACCGCTTGCTTATATAGTCGTAATTTCTTATCATTCAATAAGTTAGCAATAATAAAATGGCTCCCAAAACTCAACAAATATCAAAACGCAAAGCAGATCATATCAATATTACTTTGAATGAAGAAATTGGTTTTCGACAAAAGAAAACCGGCTTCGAATTGTATGAATTTGAACACAACGCTCTTCCCGAATTAAATGCAAACACAATAGATACATCGACTAAATTTTTAGGCAAACATTTGAGTTTTCCGTTTATGGTTTCATCAATGACCGGAGGATTTTTAGGAGCGGAAAAGATAAATGGTTTACTCGCAACTGCGTGTAACGAATTTTCAGTTGCGATGGGAGTGGGCAGTCAGCGTCAGGCATTGGAAAATTCAAAATACATTAAATCGTTTAAGGTTGTTCGGAAAAATGCACCCGGTATTCCGTTGATAGGAAATATAGGAGCGGCAGAGATTGCTTCTATAAAAGATGTTTCTCCGATACAAAAATTAGTCGATACTATTCAAGCCAATGCTTTCGCGGTTCATCTTAATCCGCTTCAGGAATTTCTACAGCCCGAAGGCAAAACTAATTTTACAGGTGTACTAAAAGGGATTGAGCGACTGGTTAAATACTTAAACGTTCCAATTATCGTGAAAGAAATCGGCGCCGGAATCTCTCCAACCGTTGCTCAAAAGCTGATGAATGTTGGCGTCAACATTATAGATACAGCCGGTGCAGGCGGGACGAGTTGGGCTGGAGTCGAAATTATCCGCCGTAAAAACGATTCTCTTGCCGAAACATTTTGGGACTGGGGAATTCCGACTGCAGACTCGATAATCGGCATCAGAAAATTATCGAAGAAAATTTTTATCATCGGTTCGGGTGGAATTAGAAGCGGACTCGATATCGCAAAAGCTCTCGCATTAGGTGCTGATGTCGCCGCATCTGCAACTCCAATTTTGAAAGTTTTAAAACAAAGAGGCGAACGAGGTATCATTGATATTTTAACCCTGTGGAAAAATGAATTGCAAGGAGTTATGTTTCTTGTGGGGGCAAAAAATATAGAAACTTTAAAAAAAACAAAAATTTATGGGTGCAAACAAAAAAATTAAAGTATTGCAACAGGCAATTGAAAAAAAAATGAAGTCGCTATCAAAACGTGAGGGCTTCATTTATAAACCGATTGAATATATTCTGACAGCGGGTGGAAAACGGCTGCGTCCCATTATTTCATTACTCGCCGCCGAATCTGTCGGTGGTAATTACCGCAACATCCTCGATGCCGCTGTTGCTGTTGAACTATTGCACACTTTCACACTCGTCCACGATGATATTATTGATAATGCCGACTCACGAAGGGGTATCGAAACAATTCATAAAAAGTGGTGCACTAACACGGCAATTTTAGCGGGCGATATGCTTGCCGGTATTGCTTACAAATCTCTTTTGAAAACTCGCGGCGACAAGTTGCCTGAAATTGCAAAAGTGTTTACAAATGCTTTTATTACAGTGTGCGAAGGTCAGGATTTAGATATTGAGTATGGAAAGAAAGACCTGATTTCTGTCGGACAGTATTACGAGATGATTAATAAGAAAACTGCTTGCCTGATTTCGGCTGCTGCCGAAATTGGCGCCATTGCCGGAGGCGGTTCAAAGCAACAAGTTACCGCTCTTCGAAATTATGGTACTAATCTCGGTATCGCGTTTCAGATTAAAGACGATTTGTTAGATGTTACCGGCGAGGCAGGCAAGTTAGGTAAGCCGATTGGAAAAGATATTTTAGAGGGCAAAAAAACTATATTACTCCTAAAAGCCCTCGAACTTGCTGAGCCAGATGATTTGGCATTACTTAAACAAGTTGCCAACCGGCAGTTGATTGGAAATAAAAAAACAGAGAGCGTTAAAAATATATATCACCGACTTGGCGTAACCGAGTTTGCCAAGAAAGAAATTGTAAGATATACACTGAAAGCAAAACGAAATATTTCAGGGCTTAAAGCGAACGAAGCCACCGGCTTATTAACTGATCTTGCTGAAAAAATAATTCACAGAAATTCTTAAAAGATGTTTGAAGTTGAAGTAGTAATTAAAAACAAAGCAGGCTTACATACACGCCCTGCCGCTCAATTAGTAAAAACTGCTGCCAAGTTTAAATCCGATTTTTATATATATAAAGATGGATATGAAATTAACGGAAAAAGTATAATTGGCGTAATGACACTTGCCGCCGAGCAGGGGGCAAAATTAAATCTCCGGTTCGACGGAGTTGACCAAAAAGATGCAGCAAAAGCAGTTTGTGAATTATTCGATCGTGGTTTTGATGAAGCATAAAATTTATGACTGAAGATAAAATTAAATCGGAAATAATCATGCGGGGAATTCCTGCCGCACCGGGAATTGCCATCGGAAATATTTATCTCTACACACGAGATGTTCCTTCGGCTATCGAACGCGCTTTAAACCCCGCGGACGTAGATTCTGAAATAGAACGGTTAAAGAAAGCTATTGCAAAATCGGAGAAGGAACTTACAAAAATTTTATCCTTCGCTCAAGCGAAAATCGGTGAAAGCAAATCTAAGATATTCGAAGCACAGATAATGATTTTGCGTGATCAGTTTTTGATAGATTCTCTGGTTAAGCGAATTCGTTCTGAACTCCGCAACGCTGAATTTATAGTTAATAATGAAATCAGCAAATACGAAAAGATGATGTTGATGGCTCAGGACGATTATATGCACGAGCGGGCACACGATGTCGATGACTTGAAAAATCGTATCATTCGCAATATGCAATCGACAAAACTCGTATCCAAGTTTGATACGGCAGCAATTTTAGTGTCGCACAACCTTACTCCTGCCGATACTATGATATTCAGCAGAAATGCCGTTCTCGGTTATGCAACTGATAAGGGGGGAATTACTTCGCATGCTGCAATCCTTTCGAGGGCTTTGAAAATTCCAGCAGTGTTAGGTTTAGGCGATATTTCCCGAAGGATTTCTCCCGGCGACTCGATTATTCTCGATGGCTACAGCGGCAATGTGATTATTAATCCTTCATCCGGTCAGGTTTTAAAATATCAAATTAAAAAAGAGAGATACACCCAGTTCGAATCAAACCTTGCAAAGTTTAAATCGCTGCCGGCGAAAACTTTGGATGGACGGAAAGTTGAACTCGCAACCAATATTGAATTCGAAGAAGAACTTGAATATATGCTGTTACAGGGCGGCGACGGAATCGGTTTGTATCGTTCCGAAAGTTTGTTGTTCGCTAACGACCAAATTCCGAGTGAAGAGAAACAATATAAGAAGTATAAATTATTTGCCGATAGAGTTTTTCCGAATCGTGTTATAATTCGAACCTTCGATATCGGCGGCGATAAAATCGCTCCGCAAACAATCGAAGAAGCAAACCCGTTCTTAGGTTGGAGGGGAATCCGTATCTTTCTCGACCGTCCTGAAATTTTACTTGAACAACTCCGTGCTATCCTCCGCGCAAGTTCACGGAAAAACATCGCTGTTATGTTCCCGATGGTTACTACGGTCGAAGAAGTTATTAAAGCCAAAGAATACATCGAAATTGCCAAAGCTGAACTTAGATCGAAAAAAATAAAATTCGATCCCAATATTCAAGTTGGCGTTATGATCGAAGTTCCATCTGCCGCTGTTACTGCCAATACTATTGCGAAAGAGGTCGATTTTTTGAGTATCGGAACGAACGATTTAACTCAATATCTTTTAGCAGTCGATCGTGGCAACGATATTATATCAGATTTATATCAGGAATTTCATCCGAGTGTGATTCATACAATCCGGCATATTATTAAAGCCGGTCATAGGGAAAAAAAATGGGTCGGTATGTGTGGCGAATTGGCGGGTAATCCGCTGGCGACAGTTTTATTGATCGGTTTAGGGTTAGATGAGTTTAGTGTAGTTCCGTCGGTGCTTCCCGAAATAAAAAAAATTATCCGCTCGGTAAGTTACAAGCAGGCACAACGACTTGCCAGTGAAGTTTTGAAATTACGCACTACTGAAGAGGTTCGCTCTTACTTACGCCACTATATAGAAAAAAGATTTACCGATATACTGCTTGAAAACAACAACGAGTAAACAATAAAATACAAGGAAATTTATGAAAGACAGATCAATTCAACTTTACGATAAATCAAATATGCGGCAACTGCTCATCGACTTTCACAACCAGGTAACTGAAGCAGTTTCGATAGGCGCAAAAGCGAAAATTAATCTTAAAAAATCTTCTATTAAAAATATTGTTGTAACCGGATTAGGAGGTTCGGCAATCGGCGGCGATATATTACGTTCGTATTTAGCATCCGATTTTAATTTACCGTTCATCGTGAACCGGCATTACTTCCTCCCCGATTTTGTCGATAAGAACAGCCTGGTTGTTGTTTCGAGTTATTCAGGCAACACCGAAGAAACCATAGCCGCTCATCAGGATGCTCAGAAGCGAGGGGCGCAAGTTCTTTGTATTACATCCGGCGGTGAAACGGAAAAATTAGCTAAAAAATACAAACACCCTGTAATTAAAATTCCAAAAGGTTATCCGCCGCGTGCTGCATTAGGTTTTTCTTTTTTTCCATTGTTAATGGCATTAGTTAAAATCGGACTTATTAAAAATCGGGATAAAGAAATTAAGGAAACCATCTCGTTCTTAAAAAAGAAATCGCTGCAATATCAGAATTTAGATGCTGAAAAAAATCCGACACTTTTATTGGCTCAAGAATTATTTAAAAAAATACCAATCATTTATTCGTCCGCCGACCGGTTCGATAGTGTGAACATTCGGTGGCGAGGACAGCTTTGCGAGAATTCAAAAGTCCTGGCTTTCGGTCATACACTTCCCGAAATGAATCACAACGAGTTAGTCGGATGGAAAGTACTCAAACGCCAGATGTCGGAAATGGCTGTAATATTTTTACGCGACAAAGCCGACCACAAACGGGTGCAAATTCGTATGAATATAATGCAGGATATTATGAATGAATACGCGGGCAATGTTATAAACATTAACAGCGCAGGTAACTCGCCGTTAACCCGAATTTTTTCGCTTATCTATTTTGGCGATTGGGTGAGTTATTATCTTGCAATTATCAACGGAATCGATCCGACACCTGTAACGATTATCGATTATTTAAAAAACGAGTTAGCCAAAGTCTAAAAAATTAAATGAAGAAATTTTACTTCATTTTTTTATTACTGTTGTTGATTTGCAATGAATTACTTTATTCACAGTTTTTTTATTTTGGCAGGAATAAAGTTCAATACACGCAATTCGACTGGCATGTTCTTGAAACCGAGCATTTCGATATATATTATTACAACGGGATGGAGGAGCTGGCTGAGAAGGGGGCTTATATTGCCGAACAATCTTACAAAAACCTCGAACAAAAATTTAATCATAACGTTCTTAAAAGAATTCCATTAATTTTTTATAGCACTCATTTACATTTTCAGCAAACTAATGTAACGCCCGGTTTTATTCCTGAAGGTGTAGGAGGGTTTTTCGAATTTATTAAAGGGCGTGTCGTAATTCCTTTTAACGGTTCGCTCGAACAGTTCCGGCATGTAATCGAACACGAACTTGTGCACGTTTTTATGTACAGTAAAATTAACAGTGTAATGCGTAATCATCGTGTATTTACCGACCGCCTGCCGCCGCTCTGGTTTGTGGAAGGAATTGCCGAATACTGGTCAACCGATTGGGATATTCAAGCCGAAATGATTCTTCGGGATGCCGTTCTGAATAATTACATTGTGCCTTTGGATAATATCGAAAGGATTTACGGAACATATTTGATGTACAAAGAAGGGCAGTCGATTGTTGAATTTATCGCTGAAAAATTCGGTGAAGAAAAAATTCTGCTGCTGATGGAGAACTTCTGGAGGGAATCTACTTTTGAAAAAGTTTTTAAACTTACTCTCGGTGTTGACTATGAGGAATTCGATAAAGATTGGATTTACTCATTGAAAAAAAAGTATTATCCGATTCTATCCGACCATGATCAGGCGGGAAATGTAACCGAAGAATTGGTAAGTAAAGGATTCAACTCGAAACCGGTTTTTTACAAACCACAAAATGCCGACACTTCACGTAAGATGTATTTCGTAGCCAACCATTCAGGATATTCGAGTATATATGAATTAGATTTGAGTAATCCCGAAAAGAAACCGAAGTTATTAATCGAGGGAGAGAGAACCGATGAGTTCGAGGCATTTCATTTATTTCAAAATAAATTATCGATATCGAAAGATGGGATATTAATTTTTGTAACGAAGAGTGGTGAGAACGATGTTCTGCATTTGTTCGATATAGCGGGCAAAAAAATTATCGAGACACTCCGCTTTTCCGAGTTAGTTGCGTTAGGTTCAGCATCGTGGTCGCCCGACGGTAAGCAGATAGTTTTTTCGGCAGCTGATATTTCGGGAAGCTACGACCTTTATATTTGGAATGTGGATGAAAAAGCTTTAAAAAAATTAACCAACGATATATACGATGATCGAGACCCCTCGTGGTCGCCCGATGGTAAGCTGATAGCTTTTAGTTCCGATAGAACTCCTTTCGGGAAACATGGTGTTTATAATTTATTCAGTTTCAACATCGAGACGTCGGATATCGAGTATCTCACTTACGGTGGAAATAATTATTATTCACCCGATTGGAGTGCCGACGGGAAGTGGCTGATGTTCGCATCGGATATTGGCGGTTCGCGAAATATCTGGATGATGCCAAATGATAACGGATATCCACGGGAGATGAGAAAGCTAACAAATTTCACGACAGCCGCTTTCGACCCGACATTTGCCGATAGCAGCAGAATACTTTTTGCGGTTTTTGAAAATTATAGTTTTCAAATTCGTACTATCGAAAACGTATATGCAATTTACGATTCCTCATCTGCAAGGCGAACTGTGAACATCCTTCCGTTTGAAGAAAAGTGGATTCCCAAATCCATCATCGGTGTTTCAGAAACAAAGTCTCTTAAATATATCGATGAATACAGTCTCGATATTGCACAGAGTCAGATATCTACCGATCCGGTTTTCGGGACATCGGGCGGGGCGTTCGTTGCCCTGAGCGATCTATTAGGAAACGAGCAATACTATTTTTTAATTTACAACACGGCTCAAAGTCAATCGGAGCTTTTGAATAGTTTTAATTTTGCAATAAGCCGCATTTCATTAACACAACGGACGAACTTTGGCTATGGGATATTCAGATTTTCGGGAAGGCGTTACGACCTCACCGATCCTGATTATTTTTATTTCGAAAGAGTATTCGGAGGATATTTTGCGTTGAGTTATCCTTTATCAAAATTCAAACGTCTCGAATCGGTTACAAGCATTAGTAATTCCGAGAAAGAAATTATCGAAACTATTCGTGGACGCAAGGCACTCTTTTTATCGAACTCTATTACCTTCGTTCACGATAATTCTCTCTGGGGTCCGTGCGGTCCGCTTGATGGCAGCCGGTTCAAAATTACTTTTGCTTACACAAGCGACATCCAGTATTCGAATGCTAATTATTACTCATTTATTTTTGATTACCGCCACTACATCAGGTTGACGCAACGAAGCGCTTATGCTATGCGATACTGGTTGTTTTACAACGACGGACAAGAGGCGAGGCGATTTTTTATGGGCGGCAACTGGGATTTGCGCGGTTATCCACGCTGGTCGCTGCGAGGTCAAAAATTATGGCTCGTTTCGCACGAGTTACGATTTCCGTTTATCGACCAGATAACGGTTAAATTCCCCTTTTTTGGGCTAACTTTCGTGGGTCTTCGTGGTGCTGCCTTTTTTGATGCAGGGAATGCCTGGGATAAAGTTTACATAGAAACTCTGGCAAGCTACGGTGCCGGGCTGCGTTTAAATTTAGGCGGCTTCCTTGTGCTGAGATATGATTTCGGAAAACGTATCGAAAATAAACTTACTACTGTTCAGAAAGATTACTTCCATCAATTTTTCTTTGGGTGGGATTTTTAAATGCAAAATTTCATTCGTAATATTTTCATCGTATGTTTTATACTTGCAATAAATATTTTCAGTTGTAGTGTAATCAAGTTAACAAAACAAATTAAACCGCAAGCGACCGATTGGGTTCAATATGGCGGCAGCCATCTAAGGACGAACTACAGCAAAATAGAATTAACACCACCGCTCGTACCGGTTTGGGAGTATGACGCCGAGGCAGGGTTCGGGCCATACTCGGTAACTGCATCCGATAGCATTCTCTTCGTCGGAAACTTACGCGGCGATTTACATTTAGTCGATATCCAATCCGGTAAAAAGATTAAAAAGCAAAAATTTGGAACAGCGATTACAGGGTCAGTTGCTCTGACTACAAGCGCTGCATATATCGCACTGCTGAATAATAGCAAAACACTTGGGAAGTTCGATTTGCTCAACGGTAAGTATGAGTGGACGATAAATGCCGGTCAAATTGAAACAGCGCCCTTGCTTTTTGGTAACCAGGTTTTTGTTGCATCTCTTGAAGGTAAGTTATCGGCAATTAATGTACGCACAGGAATTCTTAATTGGGAGTTTGTCTCCGCGAAAAAAAATGTAAAACCAATGCGGTCGTCGCCCGCAACCGATGGAGACAGAGTTGTTGTAGGCAGCGACGATGGTAATTTATACGCTGTTGATATCGATAACGGAAAACTAAAATGGAAATTCAAAACCGATAAAAGCATAATTTCATCGCCATCTATCGTTGGTAACGCTGTTGTGTTTGGTTCGCTCGACGGATATTATTATTGTGTGAATATTACGGACGGAAGTTTGATTTGGAAGAAAAATTTTTCAGCCCCCATTTTTTCATCCCAAGCTGTTTCGGATTCGTTTGTGTACGTTGGAGCTTCGGATGGAATGTTGAGATGTTTAGATATTACAGACGGTACGGAGAAATGGAGTTTTAAAGCTCAAAGTAATTTTTATGCCGCCCCCCTAATATCCGGTAATATACTTTACATTGGCTCGCTCGATAAAAAATTGTATGCTCTTAATATCCATACGGGCAATCTTGTTTGGTCGTATCTTATGAAAAGTAGAATTAAATCTTCTCCCGTTATTTGGGGCGGTTACCTCTTTGTTTTAAAGGACAATCAAATTGTTACAGCATTCATTGAAAGTATAAAAGACTTCAAATGAAATCAATTCTAAAATATATTACTTATTTCTGCCTCATAATTTTAATCTCTAATTATACTCACGCCCAGGTGAATGTGGTAAACCCCGAATCGAGAATATCAATTTATTGTAATGTACAAAATGCGAAAATATTTTTAGATACAACATTAGTGGGCTATACACCATTGGAGAATTACACGGTTAAGCCGGGTTTTTATGTCCTGAGAGTTTTGAGTCCTGACGAACGCAGTTGGTTTTCGAAATCATATATCGATTCAATCCAAATTCAACTGAATGAAAATTTTGTAAAGAAAATTGAACTTGAATATATCTGGTTTATTTCTTCCTCTCCGTCGGGTGCTGATGTTTATTACAAAGATTCGTTGATTGGAGAAACTCCGACAGTGTATTATTCAAAATCGGATATCAACTTAATAACTTTTGATAAAGCCGGTTACGAAAAACTTACTATACCTACCGACAAAAACAATTCGAGAATCGTCGTAGAACTTCAACCGACGGAACAAAATATTCTTATCCATCAAAATAAATATTTATCTAAAGATGGTAATAAACTTAAAGGGTCGGTTTATGTTGCGGCTGGTGGTGCTGTTCTGTTCGGAGCGACGGCAGTTTATACAAAAATTAAAGCTGACGAGTATTATAAGCGTTATCGGGAAACCGGAGATGCAAGTTTATTAACAAAAGTCCGCAAACTTGATACTTATTCGGGAATCTCGTTAGCAGTTACTCAGGCAAGTAGTTTTTTGTTAACATATTTATTATTATCGAAATAAACATCGAGGTGTTTGACATTCACGGGTGTTTTCTATATATTTTTTAAAAATTTATAACCATAGGCTTACAAAATGACAAATACTATGAGTTTTGAAATTAGTGAAGACCTAAAGAAACGTGCCGAGGCGGTTAGACAGAGGGCTGAAGCTGAAGAATTGCTTCGAATTGGAGAATTAGAGAGGAATGTAGCAGAATTTGCACGAATAAGATATCAGGATTTTTTTAGGCAGCACGAAGGCAAATTGAACGAGGCTGAAATACATCGAAAGAATTCGGAAAATGTTTTTTTAGAGAGAGAAATATCGATACAGCGTCTTTTGAAAATTGAGCGGGCAAGAAAAATAGAAATTAGAAAACACAACGAGGAAGAACGACAGAAACAATTAGAGGAAGATCAACGCCGCCGGGAAGAAGAAAAACGGCTCAGAATTAAACAAGAGAAAAGTAAGTTTGAAGAAGAGCGACTTCGCCAGATTGAAGAAGAGAAAAGAAGGCTTGAAGAAGAGCGCCGGCTTCGTGAGGAGTTAGACCGACTCAGTCAACAAGAAGAAAAAGCTCGTAGAGAAGAAGAAGAAGCCCGTAAAAAGGAGGAACGAGAAGTACGCATTCAAATGATGCTTGAGGAAGCAAAACTTCATCTGGATAGGGGAGATTATGATCGTGCTTTAATTGAAATTGCTAAAGCTCTTGTGCACGATTCTCATCACGCTGAGGCATTAGCATTAAGAAAAAAAATACGATCTACTCATCAAATTTTTGAGCCTATAGCTGAAGAAGAAATTGAGACAACGGAAGTTGCCGAAGAAAAAGAAATCGAAAAAGCTGCTGAAATCAAACTTCCTCCTCCACTGTTTAAAACTCCACGAAAAGTTCCATGGCTCGCTCTTAGCATGGTCGCAGTTGTTGTGGTTGGAATTATAATTTCGCAACTCATCCCAATCATATTCCCTCCAGTCCCCTCTATTGCAATCAAATCATTTAAAAGCAGCACCGGAATATTAGAGGACGACATTCTCGGCAAGGCGTTATCTCAAGAAATTTCAAACCGCCTCGCTACAATTCCCGGTTTTCAAATAATGGGTATTTCATCAATCAGGACTCTCGAAAATTATTCAACCAATATTAACAATCTAATTGCCGCTGCCGGATTTAATTATCAATTGGAAGGAGTAATATCGCGATCGGACAAACAACGGATAATCGATTTATCTTTAAAAGATTCCGCGAACAACGTTATATGGAAAAAACAGATACGAAAAGACGAAAATCTTATAATTGAAATTCCCGCTGAAATATGTAAAGAGATAATAAATGAATTTCATATCGAAGTTCTTGAGAAAAATCAACAGGCATTCAGGATTTCCTCAAACAATAATACCGCCTTTTTGATGTATCTGAGAGGACTCGAATTACTTCATCGGAACACGCCTGAAAGTTGTGAAAACGCTGAACAATTATTCGATTATGCCGCCTCGGAAGATAATAGCTTTACCGAAGCTTTTGCTGCAAGCGGTTATGCTTCGATTTTAAAAATTGAAAATGGGTGGAATAAATCGAAAAAAGTGTTTGCTAAAGCCGATGATATGCTTCAGCGTGCCGATATTTCAACCTATCAATCGGTACAAACAAAACGTTATCTCGGTTTATTGAACATTTATAATAAAAGGTTCAATGCAGCTAATTCAGAGTTGAACGAGTTAATAAAATTAAATCCGAATATTTCAGAAAATTATACTGCAATCGGTAAACTTTATATTTTTACAGGAAAATATTCCGACGCCATTGATGCTTTATCTAAAGCTTACAATCTTGACCCATTCAATCCTGAAATAATTAAATTAATAACCGCCGCACATCAACTGAAAGAAGAATATAATGATGCTTTATCTATTCACAATAGATACTTACCGCTAACAAAAGATAGTTCTACATATATCAGTAACTATGTTACGAATGTGATAATGTCCGACCCTACCTTGCTTATTAAATATTCGTACCGACTTGTGAGAACCTTCGAAAATTTAATTATTCAAAATCCAAAAGATTATGAAAGCAGATATAAGTTAGCTCGTTTATATCAGGGGATAGGACAATCGAAGGATGCAATGCCCCTTTTAATTAATGCTCTTGATATCGTAGAATTAGAATTAACTAGGAAACCAAACGATGCTAATCTGGAAATTTATCGTGCATTAATTTACACACGGATGGGGCGATTTGCTGAAGCTGAAAAACTATCACAAAGAGCTATAACTTTGGCGCCGGAAAATTATGAAATTAATTATAAAGCTGCCCGGATGTATGCGATACAAGGCGGACGAAGCGATACACTAAAAGTTACAACGAAAAACAAACGTAATCCCGAACAGGCATTTAGCAAGGCTTTAGATAAATTACAAAAAGCTGTGTCGTTACATTACAGTACCGAAGAAATATTGGATATCGATTTCTATAATTTACGAAAGACACCTGAGTTTTCCGGTGCAATTCGATTGAAAGAAAATAAAATAGAAGATTGAATATGAAAGGCGATAAAACATTAAGCAGGGAAGAAAGGCGAAGGATCGCAGGCGATTATCTTAAAACCGCGGATAAATTTTTTAAAGCCGGTGATTATGATAAAGCTCTTGAATCAGTTGGGTTGGCTATAGATATTGATCCTGAGAATTTTTATGCCCTTGCGTATAAGGATAGGATTAATAATAGCTTAGAGCAACAGCGGGAAATGGATCAATTGGATTTTCCGGTCAGCGAAGAGAAGAAATCTGGCGTGGATATCCGGCAGAAGACGCAGGATGAAGCCCGGCAGAAATTAAAAGACATAAAACAACAGGAAATTGTCGAAGCTAAACGACTCGCTGAAGATGCTCGCAAACAAGCAGAAGAGGAACTTCGCCGACGAGCGAGTGAACTTGAAATTCTTCGCTATGCAGAAGACGAAGAGAAGCGTAAGTTTGATTCTAAAATCAAGAAGAAACAAGATTTTGAGGCGGATGAAAGTAAAATAAAAGCTGCCGAAGAAAAACAAAAGCATTTAGAAGAAGGACTTCGTCCCATCGATGAAGAGCGCCGCAAACTAGAAGAAGAAATTCGTTTGCGTGCTGAAGCAGGTGAAAAACTTCGAATCGAAGAAATCAGAAAAGAAGAAGAAGGAAAAAAACGCCGTCAAGAAGCTCAACGCAAAGCCGCTGAAGAAGAACTGCTCAAACGTGCTGAAGCAGAAAAACTTCGGAAAGAGGAAGGACTCAGAAGAGAATCGGAAGAAAAACGCAGACTCGACGAAGAACATAGAAAGAAGGAAGAAGAAATAAGACTCAGACAGGAAGAAGAACTTAGAAAAAAAGAGGAAGAAGCAAGACGTCGGCAGGAGGAGGAACGCAAAAGGAGAGAAGAAGAAGAAAAACTTCAACGTGAGGAAGAAGAAAGAAGAAAAGCTGCCGAAGAAGCTAAAAGGAAATTAGAAGAAGAACTCAGCCGGAAATTAGAAGAAGAACGTCGAAAGAAACAAGAAGAAGAATTTTTAAAAGCAGCCGAACAGGAAGGGACTGAGCTGGCTCGGAATAAAAAAATAATTGAACATTTATGTGCCGGGAAAGAACTAATTATGGTCGGAAAATTTGAAGATGCTTCGGTGGAAATTGCTAAAGCTTTGTTGATAGACTCTAATAACGAAGAAGCTCTCAGACTTGAGGAACTCTTCAAACAAGAACAAATGAAGTTATGGGAAGAAGATTACGAAAAAGCAAAAGTGGTTTCAAAAGATTTTTTATATGAATCTTATAAAAGGACTTTAAAAGATGCCTGGATAGAGGGGAGTCCGACTATAGAGGAGCTCGCATCTATTGAGACCCGCAAAGCTGAGTTAGACATTACGAGAGACGAACACGAAAAGTTCGAACGAGAAATTCAAATACTTTGCTATGAAGAAAATTTACGCGAATGCTGGCGTGATGGTTCAATCAAACCCGAAGAACAGAACCGGCTTGAAATTATCCGGCAAGAATTGAATATTTCACACGACCTTCATGTTAAGTTAGAAAATAAAATAAAACAACAAGCATAACTTATCCTATTTACAGCGAACCGACAACATCTTACAAGTGAAACTTTTTTACGACGGTTTCGATACAAACAAAAAAATTAAAGGAATTATTATGAAAATCTTCAAATTACTATTTTTCTTTTTTCTTATTTCTGTAAGTATTACAAATGCTCAACCCGGGTTTTTGGATTATCATTCTCAGAATGATTTTCTTTTAACTTCTCCGGGTGCGATGAAATTCGGATTATACGGCTATGATAACCCTGCGCTGCTAACATACATTCGTCAACCCGATTTTATGTTCACTTGGTCGGATGCGGCGGGTAAGTGGAGCGACCTTAACCGCTGGGGTTTATTTAGTGCGATGCAAAATTTTGGATTTGGTTTGATTCACCAAAAGGAATCTGGAAAGTCAGTTACTGATTATCGCATGTCTCTTGGTTTTGGGGACAAAACAACTGCCTTTGGACTCGGTGTCGGATGGTCGGCAGGCGACTTAAAGTATTTTCAACGAAGAAAAATTATTACTGTAGGATCGCTTTTTAGACCGATTCCTTATTTATCGGTTGGCGCAATGGGGACATTCACAAAAGTAGATAGAAAAGAAGCAGTGCTCGAATTAGCTGCTCGGCCACTCGGTAATGAATTAGTAACTTTATTCGCAGACTATGCCATAGCGAATAAGCAAACTATCAAACAAGGAGCCTGGAGTTATGGCGCTGCTATCGAAGCATTACCCGGTATCAGACTTACAGGACGGTATTTCGACGCGCACACATTTACGGTTGGCGTTCAACTTAGCTTGGGTAGATTTGGTGTTTCAACTCAATCCCATTACGATAAAGATAAAAAGCACAATTACAACAGTTATGCAATCCGTATGGGTGCTTATGACCGCACGATAATCGGAACTAAAATTTTACCTGATAAAAAATATATCGAGTTAAATTTAAACGGACCGATAAAATACCAGCGCTTCAAACTTTTCGATAAATCGAATACATTGGCTGGATTACTAACGACAATTAAAGTAGCGAAGTCGGATCCCGGCACAGCAGGTATTGCAATCAATACATCCGGTATGATGGCAAACAAAGAGATGTTATGGGAATTACGTGAACAACTTAAAGAATTCAAATCGGCAGGCAAGAAAATCGTTATGTTCATCGATCGCCCTAATATCGATGTCTATCATTTCGCATCGGTTGCTGATAAAATCATTATGGACCCAACCGGCACAATGATGCTTGAAGGTTATATAATGGGACGAACTTTCCTGAAAGGCACATTAGCGAAGTTAGGAGTCGGTTATGACGAGTGGCGTTTCTTTAAATATAAATCTGCAATGGAAAGTCTCTCTCGTGATAAAATGTCGGATGCCGACCGCGAACAGCGGCAAAAGATATTAGATGATTATTACAGATTAGCAAAGACAGATATTTGTGAGAGCAGAAAAATATCGCCCGAACGGTTCGACGTGCTCGTTGACGATTTTGTATTCTTCCTTCCTGACGATGCCATTAAGGAAGGTCTGGTAGATACCTTAGGCAGATGGGAAACAGTTAAAGAATTAGTTAAAAATTTTGAAGGTGAAGAAAAGAAAATAGTGGGTGCGGGTGCGCTCACTAAGTTCCAACTTCCCTACGACAACTACTGGGGCGAACAGCCACAAATCGCAGTTATATATGCACTTGGCGCTTGTGCGATGGATGAAGGAATAACAGCCCGCAAGCTCGTAAAAGATGTTGAGGCAGTAACAAATAATACAAAAGTGAAAGCAGTTGTTCTTCGTGTCGATTCGCCCGGCGGCGATGCAATGGCTTCCGATTATATCGCCGAAGCTTTAAAAAAATGTAAAGAGAAAAAACCTGTCATCGTTTCGCAAGGATACGTAGCTGCTTCAGGCGGTTACTGGCTCTCGATGTATGCCGATACAATTGTAGCCGCACCGAATACGATTACAGGATCAATCGGTGTTATCGGTGGATGGTTGTACAATAAAGGTCTGAAGGATTCGCTCGGTATGACAACCGATTTTGTAAAAGTTGGTAAGCACGCCGATTTAGGTTTTGGCTTTACACTTCCCTTCATCGGACTTGGAATTCCTGACCGCAATATGACTGAAGATGAACGCTCAAAAGCAGAATTTTTAGTAAAAACTATGTATAAGGAGTTCGTGAACAAAGTGGCTTTTGGACGAAAGAAAACATTCGATGACATCGAACCGATTGCTCAGGGGCGCGTGTGGTCGGGTTACGACGCAAAGCAGAACGGACTTGTGGATGTATTGGGCGGACTTGAAACCGCGATTCAAATTGCAAAAGAGCGCGCAAAGATTTGTCCGACGCAGGATGTTAAGATAATTGAATATCCTGAAAAGGGATGGATAGATATGAGTTTCTTAACGCCAAAACTTTTCGGTGTGAGCATAGAAGACGACCCGACACTTAACTACGTTAAATTCCGGTTACAGCATAACGGTCAACCGATGCCGATGTTACCGATAGATGAAATGGAGTTTGGACAGAGGGAATAAAGCCGCAATGTGCGACTCACTTCTAGAAGCAATCTCACTGAAAAGTGAGTCGCACATAATTAACATTCGGGAGGGTAACTAGTTTTTCTATTTGCAATTTTCGAACAGAATGGGAAATTTTGTGTTTATGCGGTAAATAGAATATATTTAATAGTAGAAAATAGAGGTTAGAGTATGAACCATATAGCACAATTAATAAACGAATTACCGCCTGATTTACAGGAAGAAGCATTAGACTTTATTAAGTTTCTTTTAAATAAATGGCAGAAAAAAACAAAGAAGAAACCTGAATTTCTTTGGGCTGGCGTGCTCAAAGACTTACGCGAACAATACACCTCCGTAGAACTTCAACACGAAATATCTAAATTAAGGATATTTGATAAAGATTTTGACAGGACGGATTTAGGAAGAAAAACTCCAGGAGAAATTTTATAGTTTGACATTTTATAAACTGTGTATTATATTAAACCACCCATGGGGATGTTATTTGTGTTTTGAGATTTTATATTTCCTATGTGCTACCGTAAGTAAGAGGTAGGAGTTCTTTAGTTAGCTTTTATGCAAAGAAAAATAGACAGACAACTTGACAACGGAACAAAAGATATAAACGAAATGACAGAATTGAAAGAAATTAAAACACCGCCAACGCTTTATTTAAGAATATATATCTTGAAAACTATCTTTGTGGAAAATCAATCAACAAATTAGCAATAGAAACATGAGCAATTTTCACGACCCAGTTAGACAGCTAAAATATTTGAGACAAACACTTTCTCAAGATAAAAAACCTCTTGGCTTTTTTATTTCAGCAGGATGTCCTTTAGCTGTAAAAATGCCTGAAGGAAAATTTCCTCTAATTCCTGATGTAGCAGGACTAACAAAGTTTGTTACTGAGGCACTCAAATCAAAAGATGGTGAAAAGAATTGTTATGATACGTTACTTGAAGAATTAATAAAGTCCGGTAAGATCAATCCGAATATTGAAGATATTCTAAGTTTTGTTCGAGGATTAAAACAGGTATCAGTTGGTGCAACAGATGTGAGAGGATTAAAAGAAGCAGATCTGAAAATACTTGAAGAAAATATTTGCAAAAAGATTGTAGAAAAACTAGAAGTTTCTTTACCAGATACAAAAACTCCTTACCATCAATTAGCAAAATGGATACACAATATTGAAAGAGATTCACCGGTTGAAATTTTCACAACTAACTATGATCTTTTGATTGAACAAGCATTTGAGGAAATAGGTGTTCCTTACTTTGATGGCTTTGTGGGTTCAAGACAACCATTTTTTGATTTAAGAGCAATTGAAGATTCTTTAATTCCCAAACATTGGTCACGGCTTTGGAAAATTCATGGCTCAATAAACTGGTTTCAAAAAGATAATAATGAAGTTTACCGTTCTACAAATATTAACGAAAAGGACTCTTACATTATCTACCCTTCTCACCTGAAATATGACGAAAGTCGCAAAATGCCATATTTAGCTTTAATTGATAGATTAAGTTCATTCTTAAGACAAAGTTCTGCGGTCTTGATTATGTCTGGATATTCTTTCAGTGATGATCATTTGAACGACACGATAATAAATGCTTTAAAAGCAAATTCAACAGCAATAGTAATTGCTTTATTATTTGATACGCTTACTTACAAAAATGAAAAAGAGGAATTAGGCATTCGCTATGAAAGGGCATTATCTCTTTCCGAGAATAGATCAAACTTAAGTGTATGGACTTTTGATGAAGCAGTTATAGGAGGACTGAGAGGGAAATGGAAGGTAGCTAAAGTTCCAATTGAGGAGGACGAAAATATTGCAAATGCAATTGTCCCATTAACTGAAATAATAAAAGACGAAGGGGATGATGGAAAGGAAGAAACTATTACCAATCATCAATTAAGGTTAGGAAACTTTTCTGTCTTTGGTGATTTTGCACAAGCATTAATCGGTAAAGAGCAATTCAAAATAGACGATGCAAAATAAATCAACATACTTAGGGACTATTCAAGATGTTAACGGAACTACGGTTAGCGTTTCACTTGCAAATGAATCTCTTTCAGGATTAACTTATGTTGATGGAGAAGGTTACCGGATAGGTCAGATAGGAAGTTTTGTAAAAATTCCAATTGGTTACATTGATTTATTTGGAATTGTAACACAAGTCGGAGCAAGTGCAGTCCCGGAAAATCAAGTAATGAGCCAGCCATATGGCAATCGCTGGCTAACAATTCAACTTGTTGGCGAAGGACAACAGAATGGAAAATTTGAGAGAGGAATTTCTCAATATCCTACCATTGGTGATGAAGTGCATTTAGTATCAGAATTAGATTTGCGTAGAATTTATGGGCAGCCCGATAAACCTTACTTTGTAAAGGTTGGACACATTGCAGGTGCTGAATCAATTCCCGCACTAATTGACATCAATAAGCTAATCACAAGACACAGTGCAGTTGTAGGAACAACCGGTTCTGGCAAGTCAACAACTGTTGCTTCGTTGATAAATTCATTATCCAATACAGTAGTGTATCCTTCTGCAAGAATAATTATTTTGGATATACACGGAGAATACGGAAAAGCATTGCGTGACCGTTCCAACATATACAGAGTTAATGCAGACAAAAAATTAGGTGAGAAAGAATTATACCTTCCATTTTGGGCATTGAATTTTGACGAATTGGCTGAAATAAGTTTTGGTGGTTTTGCAAATGACAAAGACAGAAACATTGTCCTTGAAAGGATAATAAATGAGAAGAAGAAAAGTATTGCAACAACTCCAAGAGAAGGAGTTAGCAATGACAACATCAATGTTGATATTCCAATACCTTTTAGCTTAAATCACCTTTGGCATCGTCTATACACGGAAACATTTGGAACATATTACAGGGGCAATGCTGGTCTTGCCATAAATAATTTAGCTTACGAAAAAGATGATATAGGTGCAGATATAATCGGGAATCCGGTAATAGGAATACCCGCTTCATTCAAGAAAGTAAAAAACGATGCAAATGATCCTGAAAAAATAAACTACCTACCTGAATCACTAAACATAGGACAGCAACTACAATCTTTAGGAGCAAAACTCAGAATACCTCGTTTTGATTTTATATTCAAACCGGGTGATTGGCTTCCAAATGAAAACGGAACAGTTACAAACGATTTGAATATGTTGCTTCAAGGTTGGATTGGAAGTAATAAACCAATTACAATTTTAGATTTATCAGGTGTTCCCCCTTCGATATTGACTTTGATAATTGGAGTTCTTCTCAGGATATTATATGATGCTCTTTTCTGGTCAAGAAAACTTCCCGAAGGAGGAAGAAATAGACCATTGCTTATTGTGATGGAAGAGGCACACAATTACTTGCACGATAATTTTTCGGGTTTAGCATCTGTTACTGTTCAGAGAATCGTAAAAGAAGGAAGAAAGTATGGCATCGGCGCTATGATTGTAAGCCAAAGACCATCAGAAATAAATTCAACAATACTTTCTCAATGCGGAACTTTCTTTGCACTACGATTATCTAATGCAACTGACAGATCACATATTACAGGGGTAGTAACGGACAACTTAGAAGGTCTCACAAGTATGCTACCTATCCTCAGAACAGGTGAAGCAATTATACTTGGTGAAGCAGTTAAACTACCAATGCGATGTTTAATAGATGCACCTGAAAAAGACAAACGACCAGACAGCTTTGACCCAATTGTTTATGACGAGAAGCCGCCAGGAGATTCGACCAGTCCAGGTGGGTGGGGTATTAAAAGAATTATTTCAGAAAAGGATTACCAGGAACTTATTAAAGTTTGGCGTTCACAAAATCCAACATCATCGGAAATCAAAAAATCAGAAAATATGAATAGAATCTCAGTTACTTCATCAAACATTGTTTCCATCGGTTACGAGGAAGCAAGTCAAACGCTCGAAGTTGAATTTAAAGACGGAGCAGTTTATCAATACTTCGATGTTCCAAGTCAAATTGCTAATGAGTTCATGAACAACCCACCAGAAGGATCACATGGAAAATACTTAGCAGTAAACATCAAAGGTCATTATCGTTATTCTAAAGTGTAGCAATGAACACGGTTAATTTAAATCAACAACTCCAGCGAGTAGAAATCAAGAAGTTTGAAATTGAAAACGAGATCGTTTTCAATTTCTTCAACAACCTTTCTGCAACAGAAAGGGACGAAAAATTATTTCGCGCAATCTACATCGGTGTCCTGGCATTGATGGAGGATAGAATATCTGCCTTCCTTGCAAAAACACAGAATGAATTAGGGACAGAACTTGAAAGTTTGAAAATGATTTTTGAAATGAAGAAAGAACTTTTCTACAAATCAACAATCAAGGGAACAATGGCGGAAGATGAAATTGCCGATTTCCTCAATAATTTCTTTCTTGAGAAAAAAATCAATGACAAAGCAGTCTTGACAGGTAACACAGTAGGGGCAATCTCGAAAAACAAAACAGGTGATATTATTTGTGAGGTAAACGGAAGTTCTGAATTGAAGATTGCAATTGAATGTAAGTTTGACAAAAGCATAAAGCTTGGCGACATTTGTTCAAAAGACATCTTCATTAAAAAGTATGACACTGCTTGGAGTCAGTTGCTTGAAGCACAAGCAAACAGAGAATCAAAAATCAGTTTGATAGTGTTTGATATTTCCTTAATTGATAACAGCATATTAAAAAACTTTGAGAATGTTGGTTACATACATGGGGTTGGTTTCGTAGCAGTCATTGATTCACAAAAGGGTAATTACTCCAATCTTGCAATTGCTTATCTGTTGACAAGAGACATTTTACTCAACGCAAAAGAAGTTGAACTCGATAAAGATTTACTCACAATAATCGTAAACAGAATTATCAAAGATATCAATGAAGTTCTTTTGATAAAATCATTGGTAGAATCAAATATTGAAACCAACAAACAGATTTTGAACCAGCTTGAAAAGGGATTGTTACTTATGGAGTTTAACCAAAAGTATTTGTTGAAATTTTTGAAAGATGGAAAACTTACAAAGAAAGATTTGTTAGATTTCTACCAAGGAGAAGAAGTAAAAGAAAGTTATAAAGCAGTTGAAAAACATATTGAGCAATTAACTTTAAATATTTAATTATACACCTTGATTCTCCAACTACAAAATATTACCTTCACATTTCCCGGCAAAAATCATTTGCTAGATAATGTGTCTTTGTCATTGGAGGAAGAAAAGATTTACGCATTGATGGGAAGCAACGGAGCAGGAAAAACAACTTTGTTCAATTTAATTACCGGTTTTCTTAAACTGCAAAGCGGTAATATATTTTTCTCTGAAACAAATATTACAAACCAACAGCCATGCAAAATAAACCGACAAGGCATTGGCAGAACATTTCAGAATTTACGACTCATTACAAAACTGACAGTGAACGAGAATATCATTTTAGCAACACAGCATAACCCAACCGACAATTGGCTCAACGCAATGCTGCCTGAACATTTTCACCACAACACAAACAACGAGTTGGAGAAAAAGGCAGATGAAATTATTGAACAGTTTTTTCTCAGTGATGTGAGAAATTCTTTGGCGGCAGAAATCTCTTATGGGCAACAAAAACTGCTTTCGCTTGCTTGTTGTGTTGCAAACGGTGCAAAGTTTTTGCTAATTGATGAAGCGGTTGCCGGTGTTCAACCGGATTATAGGAATAAGATTGCAATACTCATCAAGCAATTAAAAAAACAACGCAAGACCATTTTGTTTATTGAGCATAACACTGATTTTATTGCAGATGTTGCAGATAAAATATTCTTTTTGCATGAAGGAATTATCTCCGCTTTTGAGAATATGGAAACGCTTAGAAAAGACAAACAGGTAATGGAGGCATATGTTTGAATAACGCTATGCTTAAAGTAGATAACGTTTCAACCGGCTATGGCAAAAAGCAAGTGCTTTTTGATGTTTCATTTGAAGTGGGCAAAGGCGAAATTGTTTTGCTTGCAGGAAGCAACGGCAGCGGAAAATCTACTTTGCTCAAAGCTATTTACGGTATTTTGCCGCAATGGAACAACGGACATGTAATTTTTGACGGTGAGAACATTACAGGCAAACCAACATATGCACTTTTGAAAAAAGGGTTGCTCTACATTCCGGAAAAGAACAACCGCTTTGAAGACCTCACCGTGAAAGAGAATTTGGAAATGGCTGGCTTAACCCTTGACCAAAAACTACTGAAACAACGAATTGAAAATACACTTTCAATTTTCACTACATTTGTGCCGCTCTTGAACAGAACACCAATGAAACTTAGCGGAGGTGAACGCCAGTTGCTCAATTTGGCTATGGCAACTTTGCACCAACCAAAGATGATCTTGATCGATGAACCTTTCACCGGATTATCACCTCAAAATATTACGTTTGTGGCCGACAACTTGAAGGCATTGAATGAAAAAAGCGGAATCACTTTGCTAGTTGTAGAACACCGCGTTAAAGAATGTGCGCGAATTGCAAACAAGGTAATTGGCTTGAAACTTGGCAGGATTTTCAGTAAATTGGAAGCGAACGCAACCTTTAATATCAACGAACTAAATTCAATATTTATCTAAAAATATGAAGGAAAAACAATGAAAATAATAAAAATCTTACTAGCGATTACTACGCTGATTGCATTTGCAGGATGTCAATGCAATCAGCAAAAAAAAGAAAAAGAGGCAATACAAATAGGTGCAATAATTTTTCAAACTGGTGATGCAGCACAATATGGTGTTTGGGTAAAGAACGGCTTAGAAATGGCGAAAGATGAAATCAATTCGAACGGTGGAATTAATGGACAACCGATTGAATTATCATATGAAGATGATAAAACTGATGCTCAAACCGCTGTAACAGTAATGAATAAATTATTGGCTACTCAAAATTTACCAATAATAATTTCTGGACTAACAAGCAAAAGCACTCTAGCAATTGCACCTATCGCAGAAAGCAAAAAAGTTGTTTTGTTTTCACCCTGCTCATCAAGTCCTGACATTACAAATTCAGGTGACTATATTTTTAGAAACTGGACATCAGATAATGAGGAAGGAAGATTAATGGCAGAGTATGCTTACAATAATCTTGGCTATAGAAATATAGCAACACTTACCATTAACAATGATTATGGATTAGGGTTAGAGAAAGTATTTTCTCAAAGATTCAAAGAATTAGGCGGAACTATAGTTTCCTCAGAAGAATTTCCTGAGAGTACAACTAATTTCAGAACAATAATTGCCAAATTGAAAAGTCAAAAATTTGATGCTATCTACCTACCAAGTCATGCCAAAGAAGTCGGTTCTTTCCTAAAGCAAATGAAAGAAAATAATCTAAGCTTTAAAGTTCTCGGTTGCGTTACTTATGAATCACCAGAATTAATTCAAATTGCAGGTGATGCAGCAGAGGGGGTAATTTTTACAACTCCTGCCTTTAATCCGGATGCGACTGATTCTACAATTCAAAAATTTAGTGCTGAATATCAAAAACGATTTGGCTCCAAACCGGAAAACTTTGCTGCTCACAGTTATGATGCATTGAAAATAATTGCTCTTGCAATTGAAAAAGGTGACTACACTTCAGAAGGAATAAAAAATGCTTTGTATCAAATCTCAAACTATCCAGGTGTGAGCGGTTTGACGACTTTCGATAAAAATGGTGATGTAAAAAAACCAGCGATGATTAAGCAAGTGAAGAATGATCAATTTGTTCCTGTTGAATTTACGAAATGATAGTAGATACTTTAAGTTATAAAGACCTGCTTCTCAAGATTGAAAAATTTTACGATAAAGTAGGTCCAAAATATGAATTGATTTATCCCAATTTCAAAGTGAACAACATAGAAATTGCAAAGTCAATTCTTAAAAATATTTCTTTACATAAGAACGCAAGAATTGCTGATTTAGGATGTGGCCCAGGATGGTTATTAAATGAATTAGCAGAATTGAACCCTGATTTTCAGTTATTTGGTTTTGACATAAGTAAAGAGAGTATTGAGTTTGCAAATTCTCATTTCAAATCAATTCACCCACAAATAAATTTTAAAGTAAGTGACTGGCTGAAAGTTAAAGAAATGATTTCTGAAAAATTTGACTTAGTGATTTGTGTCGGAAATAGCTTAACTCACTTTCCAGAAGAAATGCAAAAAGATATTCTGATGAAGTTTTCCAACCTTCTTAACGATACCGGAACGCTATTAATTGATACTTACAAAAATTGGAATGGGAAAATGAACGGTGAGATAATATTTGAACCAAAAGGTCTTACCCGAAATGAAGAAAAAGAAATATTCAGTTGCTTTTTTAGTGAGTATCAAAAAGACATTGCCATTCGTAATGTTTGCTTTGCTCATTATTCAAAGAAAGAAGAAAATCCTGTAAAACCATTTGATTGGGAACAATATATTACTTATCAATTCAAATTTGCTATCACGCCCGATTTATCTCCAAATAAAATTGGTTTTAATAATATTTCCGAAATAGGAATTAATGATGAGATAGGTATTTTCAATTATTTCAAACTAACATAAACTGACTGATAATGAAAAATATTCTTAAACTTCTCTTTGGAATTTTGATTCCAGTAATTTCTCTACTATTCACGCTAATTTATTTTATTTCTACATATTCAGAATCAAAAGACACTTTGGATTTATTCAAAGTAATACTATATGGGGTAGTTATACCTGTTGCTTCAACAACTATTTCTTTGTTAATCTTAAGGTTTGATTTTGAAAATGTAAAAAATAAACTTGACCAATCAATAAATGATAACTCTAAAAAATTCAGTGATGAAATTATCAAGCCACTAAAAATTGAGATTATAAATGCGATCAAACCAACTGCTAATTACAATATAATAATGAATCATCCGCATCGTGATTTATTATTAAAATTTGTTCCTGATATTCTTGATACTTTTCAAACTAAACTACAAAAACTTAGTGCTGGTCATATCTACGAAGACGACCCTTCAAGGTATCACGAGTTTGCTATGAGTATTTTCAACTTAGCAGAAAAACAAATTATAGCAACAAGCATAGTTGATCCGAATGGTTTTTGGGCTGAGCCGGATACTCTTATTTATTTATACAATAATAGAAACCTTATTAACAAACATAAAGAGAAAGGCGATAATAATTTTTTTATTAGATATTTTTTTGTAAATGATGAAAATAAAGAAGCGTCACTTATTCCAATCTTAAAGAATAAAGCAATAGGCGCAGAGGTTTTTATAATCGTGGAAAATGATATCGTAGATAAAAAATATATTGTTGATGTTGGTTTGATAGATGATTTAATTTCGATTAAAAGTTTGGTTGAAATGAAGGAAAGCAAAAATAGAAGGATCCTTAAAGTAGATGCTTACATAGGCGTAAAAGATAAAATAAGGCAAACACAAACTTGCCTAAAATTCTTGGAAACAAAGAGAAAAACTATTGTTGACGTTTACCCTATTATTAGTGATGATGCTAAAAAAGCAGCCGCGATCTAATTTTAAAAATGAATTTCTATGGAAATATTTATACTGATTATTTATAGTACCTTAGTTTATCTTTTGATTGCACTTTCTTTCAGTGTGATTTATTTTCCAACAAAATTTTTTCACCTCGCCCATGCAGCCATAATCACTTCCGGTGCATACTTCGTTTTTTATTTCGAAAATAAATTTTCAATTCCTTTTCCGCTTGCAGTTGCATTAGCAATTACAGCAGCAACTTTAATTGGGATTCTCTGTGAGGTTTTGGTTTACCGCCAAATGAGACACCAATTTCACGAATCTTCACGAATGAATTCGCCATTGGCATATCTCATTGCATCCATTGGTTTGTATGTGGTGTTGCAAAATTGCATTTCACTTTTTTTCGGAAACGATACCAAAATCATTAATACCGCAGAAGTAACGGTTGGCAATCAGATTTTCGGTGCATACATCACCACCATCCAAATAATAACGGTTTTTGTTTCCATTACTTTGTTCGTTGCAGTAAACTTGTTTCTGCATTACACAGCAACAGGTAAATCCATTCGTGCCGTTGCAAGTAATTCCGAACTCTGCAACATTTACGGTATCTCATCCAACAAAATTATTCTGATTGCCTTTGGCATCGGTTCAGCATTGGCAGCCACAGCCGGAATACTTTCAGCTATGGACACTAACATGACACCTACTTTCGGTTTCAATCTTTTACTTTACGGAGTAGTGGCAATGATTATCG
This sequence comes from uncultured Ignavibacteriota bacterium, assembly GCA_947085405.1. Taxonomy (GTDB): domain Bacteria; phylum Bacteroidota; class Ignavibacteria; order UBA10030; family BY39; genus JASEGV01. The sequence goes on along the minus strand of CAMTWO010000002.1, from coordinate 93,166 downwards.
GAGGCGTTGGCAGCACAAGAGGATTGATTGCAGGTTCGTTGTTGGTAGCCACAACACAACATCTTGCAGCGTATTACATAGACACAAAATGGATGGATGCAGTTACCTACATCATTCTCATTTTATTTTTGATCTGGAAACCGCTTGGCTTTAGTGGCAAGCGATTAAAAAAAGTGGAGGTGTAACATGGAATACATTTTACACCTTTTCATTCTCATTGCTTTTTACACTTTGCTTTCGCAGAGTTTAAATCTCTCTGCCGGTTTCACCGGACTGATTTCATTGGCACATGCAGGTTTCTATGGCATAGGTGCATACACAACCGCAATCCTTTCAACACAGTTTGGTTTTTCATTTTGGTTAAGTATTCCTTTGGCAATGCTTATTAGCGGAGCAATTGCATTTATAGTTTCACTTATCGCTTTGCGGACAGTGGAAGATTATTTTATCATTTGCACTCTGGGCATTCAGGTAATTCTTTTCTCCATCATGAATAACTGGATAGACTTGACAAGAGGTCCGCTTGGTATTCCGGGCATTTCCTCGATAAAATTTTTCGGACTGAGTTTAGACAGCAAAATTTTATTCCTGACACTTTCACTTTTCTTTGTTGCAATCATTTGGTTTTTGTTACGAAACATTTCTAAATCAGGTTTCGGCAAGACATTGACAGCAATCAGTGAAGATGAAATATACACTCAAAGCATTGGCAAAAATGTTTACCTCTCCAAGACAGTTTCATTTACATTGAGTGCAATGTTTGCAGCCATTCCCGGGACATTGTATGCTCACTATATTTCCTACATAGACCCGACAAGTTTCACCGTGAACGAATCTATTTTTATCCTTTCTATTGTAATCATTGGTGGTTTAGGAAACCTAACTGGAAGTTTTTTAGCAGCAGCATTTTTAGTTCTGTTACCCGAAGCACTTCGCTTTGTAGGTATGCCGGACAGCATTGCCGCCAATATGCGCCAAATTATTTACGGATTGATTTTAGTAATTGTAATGATGACAGGAAAAAATGGAGTGAAAGAATTATTTACATTCAAGCCAAAACTATGAATACCCAACGCATTTACAGGCATCCCGCCTCAAGCGGAACCAAAGCCACACAAGCCAAATCACTTACCAAAGCCTTGTCAAAGAGTTTGAAAAGCCAACCCAATGATGAAAAGAAATTTTTAAAAATGCTCCACCGCACGGAGGTAAAGAAAATGAAAGACAGAAAAGCTGAAATATGGACAGACAGGAAAAAAAAGCACGAAACACTATGGTCATCTATCTTTAGAATTTGCCATCTCCAAAATCCTTAATTGTAATTTTAAATATCTTTCCGAAACGAGTATGGATTATCGTAGGACTGGATAAAGCCAATCTTCTTTAAATATTTCTGATGTGAGCTGACGCTACTCGTTGTTACAAATGTTTTAAACCCGCGTTGCCGTAGCAGTTCGGCTTGCGACGAAAGCGTGAAGGACGCGTTTTTAAAGTCGCGATAATCGGGTATTATATAATCGAGCTTAATTTCAATAACTCCATCAGGTTTTTCTTCGTAAATGAACAATCCGACAGGAACAACATTACGTAAAATTATAAAACCATTGTTTTCCGTTATCGTTGCGGGAACGAAATCCGGGAAAAACTTTAAAATATCTTTCTTATAATAATCTAGGAAATTTTCCAGAAATAATGTACGCATTTTCAACAAAGGGAGGAGTGTAAAAAAATCCTTCTTGCGGCTTATCTGCAAGAGGAAAAAAATATTGACTGTAGTATTAAATGAGTTGAGGAGTATAACTGGTAGCGAACCAATGACCACACCATAAATCGCAAACAATATGGCGCCGCTCATATTCAGCCAACGCAGCTTCCAGATGTTATTCATCAACATCGACGCCGCTATCAGTACGGAGCCGAAGTAGCCAAAAATTTCGTACCATATCATAATTGACTAACCAAACAGCTCGTCTTCGATTATTCCACAAATAATATGGGCAAGCGTGATGTGTCCTTCCTGTATCCGCTGTGTATCGTTGGAGGGAATTATTATCGGGACATCAACTAAATTTTTAGAAGCTCCGCCGTCTTTACCAAGAAAACCAATTACGGTCAAACCTCTTTTCTTAGCTTCGTTAATTGCGCGATTTATATTTTCTGAATTTCCGCTGGTCGTAATTGCAATCAGAATATCCCCACTTTGTCCTAAAGCTTCTATCTGGCGGGAGAATATATTTTCAAATCCAATATCGTTGCCACCGGCAGTTAGCATGGAAGTGTCAGTTGTGAGCGCGATGGCAGGAATCGCCGGACGGTTCGGTTTGCTCATTCGAATCACAAGCTCAGTTGCGATGTGCTGCGAGTCGGCAGCGCTGCCGCCGTTTCCGCAAAGCAGAATTTTCTTTTTGTTGTTCAATGCATTAAAAATCGCATCCACAGCTTTAAGAATGTCGCCCGCACATGCTTCAAACATTTTCTTTTTCGTAGCGGCGCTGTCTTCAAGCTGGTCTTGTATGTACTTTTGTCTGTGTAAAAGTGTTAGTGGTAGGTGTGTCATATTAGTTCATCATTCGTTATTGGTTATTCGATATTCATTGAGTTATAATATTTGGAGTCTAATTAAAAGTTAATGGTTAAGAACGTAAAACGTTCTAAATGGTTAATCCTCCTACGTCCCGAAAGCTTTCGGGACTTCGGCGGACAGGTAGTTAATTGTTATAACTCTAAGCTCCATGCTCCATGCTCTACGCTCTACGCTATCATTGCTTTTATTATATCTACGGTTTTTTCTAAAGCTTCATCGAGCTTGTTCACATCTTTTCCGCCTGCGGTTGCTAAATGCGGTCGTCCGCCGCCTGAGCCGCCTGCAATCTTCGCAATCTCTCCGACAATTTTTCCCGCGTGAAGTTTTTTATTCTTGATGAGATCGTCGGTTACGACGCAAACAAGTGCAACTTTCTCGTCGATAACTGTCCCAAGAACACCGACGCCGGATGTTAGTTTTGCACGAAGCGTATCGCCGATGTTTTTCAACTCGTCCATACTGCTTGCTTCAATCTTGCTAAACACGATTTTGAAACCATCAAATTCTACTCCGCCGGCAACCAGCGCATCGATACCCGACGATGCTTCCCGCACACGATGTTTCGAAACTTCTTTTTTAAGATCACTAATTTCTTTATTTATCTGTTCAACTGCCATTTTCCGTTGTTTGAGAAGAGATTCGACTTCATTTACAATCCCGCTGTTTACGGTTTGAATTGAAGTTGGCACGACTCCGAGCGATGGTGGTATTGAATGTTCAATTTTTTTGTATTGATTGAGTTCTTTTTCCGCAGATTCTTTTTCTCTAATTAGTATTTTAAAATTGTCATCTATCTTTAAGATTTTATCAATTTCACCTTCGAGGTATAATTTTGCTCCTTCACCTGTTACAGCTTCAATTCTGCGAACTCCGCTGGCTATGCTCGCCTCAGATATAATTTTAAAGAATCCGATGTCGGCTGTGTTCTTTACGTGCGTGCCGCCGCAGAGTTCAGCCGAAAAATTATCCGCCATTTTTATAACGCGGACGACGTCTCCATATTTTTCGCCGAAGAACATTTTTATGCCGGGAATTTTCTTTGCTTCCTCAATTGGCATTTCTCCGGCTTCAACCAATATTCCTTCCGAGATTTTTTTATTCACGAGGTTTTCTATTTCGCGAATTTGTTCTTCCGTTACTTTTTCAAAATGGTTGAAGTCGAAACGCAGTCTATCCGGCGCTACCAACGAACCATGCTGCTGAACGTGACTGCCAAGTACAAGTCGCAACGCTTCGTGCAATAAGTGTGTTGCAGTGTGGTTGCGCATAATGTTTGCGCGTCGATCGTAATCTACTTTCACATGGACAATCTTACCAATATTATCGGTGATATTTCCTTCGAGTATCTCGATTTCGTGTATTAGCTTTTTATCCTGCTTAATGGATTTGAGAATCCTTGCTCTAAAGCTTTCTCCCTCTACAATACCGGTATCGTCCACCTGTCCTCCCGATTCAATATAAAATGGAGTTTCGTTGAATGAAATATATTTATCATCTATAACTTTGTCGAGTAAAACATCGGCTTCGTTTTTATCGTATCCGATAAAACTGGAATCATTAAATTCATTTCCAATATGTGCTATTTGTATAGAAGACTTAACTGCGTCTCTCGCCCGAGATCGTTGTGCTTCCATCAACTCCACAAAACGCCCGGTATCGACTTTTAATCCTCTCTCAGCGGCTATCATCTCGGTGAGGTCAAGAGGAAAGCCGAACGTGTCGTAAAGTTTAAATGCATCTTCACCGGGAAAAGTTTTTGAGTGTCCAATTTCTTCAATTACGGTTTCGAATATCTCAAGTCCACGGTCGAGTGTTACGTTAAAGCTCTCCTCCTCTCCTTTTATCACACGCTCGATGTGGCTTTGTCGCTCTTTTATTTCGGGATATTGATTGCCCATAGATTGGACAACGGCTTCTACAATTTTATAAATGAATGGCTCGTGCATTTCTAAGCTTCGTCCGAATCGTGCAGCACGGCGCAGGATACGGCGCATCACGTAACCACGCCCTTCGTTCGAAGGAATGCCTCCGTCGGCGATTGAGAACGACAGCATCCGAACATGGTCGGCGATAACTCGCATCGCAATATCGATCGGGTCATCTAATTTGGATTGATACGGCTTGCCAACGAGATTTGAAATGTGTTTTATAATCGGTGAAAAAACATCTGTGTCGTAGTTTGATTTCTTTCCTTGAAGTACAGCACAAATTCTTTCGAAGCCCATGCCTGTATCAACATGCTTTGCCGGCAGCGGAGTGAGTGTGCCTTTGTCGTCTCTGTTGTATTGTATGAAAACAAGATTCCAGATTTCCATCACGCGTGGGTCGCCCGCATTTACTAGATGACCGCAGTCGCCTTTTTCGCTTAAATCAATATGAATTTCAGAACAGGGTCCGCAAGGTCCGGTTTCGCCCATCTCCCAGAAATTATCTTTCTTTCCAAAACGTAAAACGTGCGAGGGGTCGATGTCGGTAACTTGTTTCCAGAGTTCTTCAGCTTCGGAATCAGTTTCAAATACTGATGCATACAATCTTTTCTTATCAAGTTTCCATCCGCCCTCGGCGGATTTGGTAAGTAACTCCCAAGCCCACTCGATAGCTTCCTTCTTATAATAATCTCCAAACGACCAGTTGCCAAGCATTTCAAAAAATGTATGATGGTAAGTATCGCGCCCTACTTCTTCAAGGTCGTTATGTTTGCCGCTGACGCGAATGCACTTTTGAGAATTAACAGCACGGGCATAATCGCGTTTACCGTTTCCCAAAAAAACATCTTTGAACTGGTTCATCCCGGCGTTTGTGAACAACAGCGTCGGGTCGTCGTATGGAACTACCGGCGAACTCGGAACAAATTTGTGTCCGCGTTCTTCAAAAAATTTTATAAAATCGTTTCGTATTTCGTTGGAGGTTTTCAACATTCAACTCCTACGGAGTTGTTCGTGTGGCGATTAAATTTTTCTTCTACAGACATAAAACCCCTCTGGGGTTTATTATTCTTCTTATCCAATTTTTTCTTTACTTCTTCCCAAGGGATATCTTCTTCGTGCTCAACTTCCTTAGCTGCTTTTATATCTTCCATGTCTTCTAACATCTCTATGACCTCTTGATACTTTTTATACGGAAGTAAAACATGCGTTTTTTTCCTTTTGCATCATATAAAACTTGTACTTCTTTTATTTTTAAACTCATAAATTTATCCTTTCATCCATCAATCCAATATTCCATAATTCCAATTAGTACTCGACCTGCGTCATCAACTCAATTTCTTCGAGTACACTGCTGACCTCGATGCACTTGTTTAACTCACCGCCGTACACAACCGCTTTTCCGTAATTGTGAACCTGATTAGTAAGTGCTTTTGCTTTTTCGAAGTCGCAGCGAACCGCTCGGATAATCTGGTAAATCACTTCATCAAACGAATGTACATCGTCGTTAAACAAAATTACTTTTGCGGGTGTCTGCGTTTCGACGGCTTCTTCTATTTCTTCTAAAGGTTGTATTTGCATATCTGGTAACAAAATTCTATAAAAAATTAGTGAAAAATGTTGACTTTTGCAATCGAAAGAGTTTCTTTTGGAAATTATTACAGTTATCTCTATGTTAATATAGAAAATTGCTAAGGTAATTTATGAATGAACAGGTTAATAAATATAATGGAGAAGCTGAAGATTATCAATCATTCGATATGGAACTTCTATGGGAATGCACAAAATGCGGTTATACAGTTCATCGTAAAGATGGGTTACCGGAAACTTGTCCGTCATGTAATGCTTCTAAAACAGAATTTACATTGCATAAGGAGGATTGAAAATGCAATCGTTTAGATTAGAAAAGGATTCGTTAGGAGAGAAACATATTTCTAAAGATTCTTACTATGGAATACAAACGCAGCGCGCACTGGAAAATTTTCCTATTAGTAATCTCAAAGCGCATAAAGAATTTATTGAGTCATATTTGCTCATTAAAAAAGCAGCAGCTATTGCAAACAGAAAATGTAATGTGCTCGATAAAAAGATTGCTGATACGATTGTCTTAGCCTGTGATGAAATTTTATCGGGAAGATTTATCGACCAGTTTGTGGTGGATGTGTACCAAGCCGGTGCGGGCACATCATTTAATATGAATGTAAACGAAGTGATTGCGAATCGAGCTCTCGAATTAACCGGAGAAGAAAAAGGGGACTACTCGTTAATTAACCCAAACGACCATGTGAATATGAGTCAATCTACAAACGATACTTATCCTACAGCAATGAGAATAGCTGTGTTGTTTAAATTACAAAAATTATTACCTGCACTTCAGCAACTTCACTACGAATTGGCAAATAAAGAAAAGGAATTTATTGACGTAATAAAATCAGGTAGAACACATCTGCAGGATGCTACGCCGATAAGTTTAGGTCAGGAATTTTCGGGCTATGCTTCCGTTTTAAAGAAACATATTGAAACGATAAGCGATTCAAAAAAATATTTGCTCGAGTTGGGATTAGGTGGAACCGCTGTCGGCACTGGACTCAACACGCCGACGGATTATCGAGATGTAGTTATTGAAGAACTGCAAAAGCTGACGGGTATGGAATTCAAAAAAGCAGATAATTATTTTGAAGCAATGCAAAGTATGTTCCCTTTTGTACATTTATCGAATGCACTCGCAAACCTATCGTTGGATTTAATACGAATAGCTAATGATTTAAGACTTTTAAGCTCAGGACCTATGACCGGATTAGCTGAAATAAAATTGCCGGCTGTTCAACCTGGTTCCTCAATTATGCCGGGGAAAATTAATCCGTCGATTGCCGAGATGTTAAATATGGTTTGCTTTCAGGTAATTGGAAACAACACAACCATTTCGCTGGCAGCTCAAGCCGGGCAGCTCGAATTAAATGTAATGATGCCCGTGATCAACTATAATCTTTTACAAACTATAGAAATCCTTACTAATGCAATTACTGTATTTTCGGGAAAGTGTATAAAAGGTATCGAAGCGAATAGAGAGCGTTGTAAAAATTATGCTGAACAAAGTATAACTATAGCTACTCTTCTCAGCCCTAAGATTGGTTATCTCAAAACAGCCGAGTTGGTCAAGGAATCTTTAGAAAAAAATGTAACAGTTAAAAAATTGGTTATTGAAAAAGGAATTATGACAGAAAAGGATTTTAATGCTTTATCAGCTTGAATTTCTTCGAATTTTTGTGCAATTTAAATCCAAATTATGCTATTAATTATACCGGCAATACGAATTAAAGCGGGTAAATGCCTCTTCAAAGTGAAATACGAGGATGGTTCAGTTTGCTCGGACGATCCAGTCGAAATGGCTAAACTTTGGCGCCGCGAAAATGCTAAGTCGCTACACATTACCGATTTCGATGCAGTGGATGCCGGGCATTTTGTAAACCTCGATGTGGTTCAAAAAATTATCGAGACCGTTGATATCCCAATTGAGTTGGGTGGCGGTATTCAAAGTCTTGCCGATGCTCAACGCGCTTTCGATATCGGTGTTTACAGAATTTTAATCGGTACTTTGTTCCTTGAAAAACCAACAGAAGCTGTAAAGATTTTGCAACGGTTCGGTGGTAGCAAAGTGGTAATAGGTCTGTCGGTGGAAAATAACAAAGTTGTTACTAAAGGCTGGGTCAAAAATTGGGATATCACTCTTGTTGAAACTGCACAGCATGCTAAATTTCTCGGCTTCAACCGCATTGTGTATCGAAATATTTTTACTGACGGAAAAACATCATCTCCGAATTTCGATGCTATCAGAGATTTCGCAATCGAAACGGGTATGCGAGTAACAGCATCGGGCGGTGTCCGAGGACTGCACGACCTTTTGAAAATGCAAGAGTTAGTTATACACGGTGTCGATTCAGTTGTAATCGGGAAAGCTCTTTATGAAAATAAATTTTCCTGCCAAAGCATCTGGCGGGTTTGCGAATCAATGAAATATCCATTCACTGCAAAGGTATAAAAATGTTAATTACTGTAGTCGGACATATTTGCCTCGATGTAATTCATCACGCCGACGGTAGCGAATCGCAAGGTTACGGCGGAATTTTTTATTCGCTCGCCGCTCTTGCAAACATTGCCGATTCAAACACTAAAATTTTTCCCGTGTTCGGTGTCGGAAGCAAAGATTATACACAGTTGATTGAACGACTTAGTGCCTACAAAAACGTAGATACTTCCGGGATTTATAAAACCGACGGGCACACAAATCAGGTTCATCTCTACTATCAGGATAATAATCACCGCATCGAATGTTCAAAGGACATTGCCAAACCAATTCCTTTTAAAAAAATAAAACCGTATCTTGATACAAATATGATTTTGATAAATATGATTTCGGGCTTTGATATTACACTCGAAACTTTAGATGAAATTAGAATGACTGTACGAGAAGAAAAAATACCAGTAGTTTTAGATGTTCACAGTTTATCCTTAGGAATTAATGAAGACGGAAAGCGGTATCGCCGTTTGATACCCGATTGGCGGCGATGGTTGTTTATGCTCCACACAGTTCAGATGAACGAAGAAGAAACAGCCGGACTTGCGAATGAAAAGCCCGACGAAGAGTATTTGATTAAACAAATAACCGCATTGAATACGAACAACGTAATTATAACACGGGGTTCAAAAGGATGTACACTTTTCAGAGATGAACATAAACACATTGAACGGTTTGATTTTGAGGGTATCGAAACCGAACGGACATTGGATTCAACCGGTTGCGGCGATGTTTTTGCAGCCGCCTACTGCGCAAAATATATCCGTGCTAAAGACGAAAAGATATCAACGGAATACGCGAATGAGGTTGCTGCTATGAATGCAACTTTTAAATCGTCGAACGAAATTGATCGACTATCAAAATTTAAAATTAATGAAAATAAAAAATAGATGGAGATAATATGAATATCGCTATAATTGGTTATGGTAAGATGGGTAAAGCTATCGAGGAAGTGGCTGTCGAAAAAGGTTCAACTGTTAAAAAAATAATTATCGAAGAAGAAAATTACAATTCGCTTGCACTGACTAAACAAAATCTGAAAAATATTGATGTATGCATCGATTTCACGACGCCATCAGTGGTTTTCGATAATATCGAAGCTGTTGCAAATGCCGGAAAAAATATTGTGGTTGGAACAACCGGGTGGTTCGATAAACTTGAAGATGTAAAAAAGATTGTGAAGAAGAACAACGTCGGTTTACTTTATTCACCGAATTTTTCTTTGGGAATAAACATCTTTTACCGAATAATAAATACAGCATCGAGTATTTTCAATAATTTTGATGAGTACGATATGATGGTTTCGGAAATCCATCATAAACAAAAAGCTGATAGCCCAAGCGGAACTGCGTTAGTGTTAGGACAGATAATAACGCAAAACGTGAAGCGGAAGAAAGAGATGCTGCAAGAAACTGCACACTCGAAAATGAAATCTGATCAACTGCATATAACTTCAGCTCGTGTTGGTTCTTGCATTGGTAAGCATACTGTTTTATTCGATTCCGATTTTGATTGTATTGAGTTGACTCATACAGCAAAAAACCGCAGAGGATTCGCTCTCGGTGCGCTATTAGCAGCCGAATGGCTTAATGGTAAAAAAGGTGTGTTTACTATGAAAGATGTTATGACTTCAATATAAAAATAATGGATTAAATTTATGAAAAGAGAAATATTATTTAAAGGAACAGGAACTGCGTTAGTTACACCTTTCAAAACAAACGGAACAATTGACGAAAAGTCGCTTCGCAATTTAGTCGAGTTCCAAATTAAAAACGGAGTTGAAGCAATAATTCCTACCGGAACAACCGGCGAAAGTGCAACACTTAACGAAGCAGAGCAAATAGATGTAATCCGAATTGTTGCTGAAACTGCTCGAAAAAGAGCAAAAATAATTGCGGGCGCCGGCTCTAACGATACAAGTAAAGCCATTAAACTTTCCAAGTTGGCTTTTCAAGCCGGAGCCGATGCTATCTTATCTGTCGGTCCATATTACAACAAGCCGACGCAGGAAGGATTTTTCCGACACTACCAAGTAATCGCAGAAGAAACAGGTGTGCCAATTGTAGTTTATAATGTCCCCGGTAGAACGGGAAGCAACATCGAAGCTGAAACTATTTTACGGATAGCTGAGAAAATTCCGAACGTAATTGGAGTTAAAGAAGCTTCCGGCAATTTTACACAAATTATGGAAATCCTTCGTAACCGTCCGAAAGGCTTTGCGGTCTGGTCGGGCGATGATGCTATCACACTTCCACTTGTTTCCCTGGGTGCCGATGGAGTTATCTCCGTAGTCGCAAATGAAGTTCCAAAAATGTTTTCTCAAATGACCCGACTTGCATTAAATGGTAAATTTAACGAAGCGGCAAAGTTACACAACAAACTTTTACCGTTAATGAATTTTAACTTCATTGAATCGAACCCGATTCCTGTAAAATCAGCACTCGCTATGATGGGGAAAATTGAAGAAGCATACCGTCTGCCGCTTGTTCCGTTAAGCGATAAACATCGCCCGAAGTTAGAAAAGATATTGAAAGAATTAAAACTGATTTAAACAATAACCAAAATCCCTGCCCGAACGACCCGACAGGACGGTTCTGGCGGGTCATTCAGTCAGGCGGGTAAAATCCGCAATCTGAAATCTAAAATATGCACACTTCTTTACAAGAAAAAATAGAACAACTATTTTCCGAGCCGATTGAGCAGCTCAATCGCACAGAAGCTCAAAAAATTTTTAAAGAACTTAAAGAGTTGTTAAACCGCGGCGAAGTCAGATCGGCTGAACCGGATGGCAGCGGATGGAGAGTGAATACGTGGGTAAAAAAAGGGATACTGCTCGGCTTCCGAATCGGTTTGTTAACTGAATATTCAACCGACGAGTTGTTTCAGTATTTCGATAAACATACGATGAAGTTAAAAAGTTTTAGCGTGCAAGATAACGTGCGTATCGTTCCCGGCGGAAGCGCTGTCCGCGACGGAGCTTATGTGGCAAAGGGTGTAGTAATGATGCCGCCGGCTTATATAAACATCGGCGCGTATGTTGACGAAGGGACGATGATTGATTCGCATGCGTTGGTTGGTTCGTGTGCACAAATCGGTAAACGGGTTCACGTTAGTGCAGCAGCACAAATCGGCGGCGTGCTCGAGCCGGTAGGTGCGATGCCCGTAATCATCGAAGACGATGTTCTTATCGGTGGCAACTGCGGTATTTACGAAGGCACAATCGTAAAAAAACGTTGCGTTATTGCAACGGGTGTGTTCATCACAGGTTCAACGCCGGTTTACGATGCTGTAAAAAATAAGATTTATAGAAAGACACCCGAAGCGCCTCTGACAGTTCCCGAAAATGCAGTTGTAGTCCCCGGCTCGAGGGCCATTTCAAGCGAGTGGGGAAAAATTAACGGCATTTCGGTTTACACTCCGGTTATTGTAAAATATCGCGACGATAAAACTGATGCTTCTACAGCACTTGAAGAAAGTTTAAGATAAGTATGAAACGTATTTTAGTCGTTGGAAGCAACGGACTTTTAGGACAGAAGATAACTACACTTTTCTCTAAAAGTAAACAGTATGATATTTTCAATGTTTCAGTTGAGGAAAAATCTTTTTTAGATGAAAAAGATTTTCCTTATCACCAGTTGGATATTACGAAACGATCTTCGGTATTAAAATTTATCGACTCATTTCAACCCGATGTAATCATCAATACAGCCGCTGTAACTAATGTGGATTTATGCGAAACTGACAGAGCGCTTGCATGGAAAGTCAATGTAAGCGGAGTTGAAAACCTTGTTTACGGGGCAAAAATGGTAGGTGCGAAAGTAATTCACTTTTCAAGCGATTATGTTTTCGATGGAAAGAACGGACCTTATTCCGAATCAGATACTCCGAATCCAATTTCATATTACGGACGGACGAAACTGGCAAGTGAGAATGTTTTAAAACTTTCAGGAATTCCTAGTGTAATTATCAGAACGATGATACTTTACGGAATTGCGAATCAGGTTAAAGATAATTTCGCTATTTGGCTTGCTAACAATTTGAGCGAGAACAAACAAATTCGCGTTGTGGACGATCAAATTGGTAATCCGACGTTAGTTGACGATTTAGCTTATGCCGTTTTAAAAATCGTTGAATACAATCGTTCCGGACTTTTTCATATTACCGGCAGCGAATTAATTAGCCGCTATAATTTTGCGTTGGAATTAGCAAAAAAATTTAAATTCAATAAAGAACTTATAGTCCCAATTAAAACTTCATTTTTAAAACAACCGGCACATCGACCCTTAAAATCGGGCTTCGTTATTTTAAAAGCTGAAACCGAGCTGAATCTGAAAATGTCGAACGTTGAAAATGGTTTGACAGTTTTCCAAAATCAATTTTACCATCAACAGAAAAATAAAGAATATCATATAATCTAAAAAGGATAATAGAATTTATGTTAGATATAAAATTCATTCGCGAACATCCACAACTTGTAAAAGAAGGAATCCGAAAGAAAGGGGATGTCGATCGAATAGATGAAATTTTAGAATTGGATGAGAAACGGCGTGCTCTTATCCAAAAAGCTGAAGTCTTAAAAAATCAACGGAATGTAGTTTCCGAACAAATTGCCAAAACGAAAAAAGCCGGAGGAGATGCAACTGCTACCATTGCAGAGATGAATAAGGTGAAGGACGAGATTAAAGCAATGGACGACGAATTGCGGCAGATCGAGGAGAGTTTAAATAAACTTCTCCTCTCAGTTCCGAATGTTCCGCATCCTTCAGTCCCCGAAGGTCATAAGCCCGAAGATAACCAGGCAATTTTTTCATGGGGGAAAACCAACGAGATTGATTTTGAACCAAAGCCGCATTGGGAATTAGCGGAGAAGTTAGGAATTATTGATTTCGAAACGGGCGTAAAAATTACTGGTGCAGGTTTTCCGCTTTATCGCGGCGCCGGTGCAAAGTTGCAGCGTGCTTTAATAAATTTCTTCTTGGACGAAGCTCATAATGCAGGATATATTGAGTTGCAACCACCATTGATGATTAACACTGCGAGCGCAACAGGTACAGGTCAGCTTCCCGACAAAGAAGATTTGATGTATGTTGTGGATCGAGATGAACTATTTTTAGTACCGACTGCCGAGGTTCCTGTTACAAATATTCATCGCGACGAAATTCTTTCCGAGAAAAATTTACCTCTGAAATATTGTGCATACACACCTTGCTTTCGCCGCGAAGCCGGCTCCTACGGAAAAGATGTTCGCGGTTTGAACCGCTTGCATCAATTCGATAAAGTTGAACTTGTAAAATTTGTTCACCCCGGAACTTCTTACAACGAACTCGATTCCTTACGCGCCGATGCCGAAAATCTTCTTCATAAATTAAATCTACCTTATCGCGTTCTTTTAATGTGCACCGGCGATATGGGTTTCACTCAATCTAAAAAATATGATTTAGAAGTTTGGGCGATGGGACAGAAACGCTGGTTAGAAGTTTCCTCAATCAGCAACTTCGAGGCATTTCAAGCCCGCCGCATCAATGTCCGTTTTCGTCCCGATGGCGGCAAACCTGAGTTTGTTCACACGTTAAATGGTTCGGCACTCGCATTGCCACGCGTTGTGGCTGCAATTTTAGAGAACTACCAAACTCCCGAAGGAAAAATTATCATTCCGAAAGTTCTGCACAAATATACAGGATTTGAAATAATCGGATGATTCGCTTCAGAAAGTTTTTATGAAATCGTTGCTTCGGCTTCTCCCATATCTTTTACGATACAAGAAAACACTTCTCATCGGTCTGATTGCAATTGTTGGGAGTAATATTTTTACCGTAATCCAACCCCACTTCATTGGAAAAGCAATTGATGATTTGAAGTTCGGTATTGAAAAGCAAACTCTCGATTCATTTCAATTGTTAATTTATGCTGCGGCGATCGTCGGATTTACTGTTGTCGCAGGTGTGTTGTCGTTTGCAACACGGCAGACAATCATCGTGGTTTCGCGCCACATAGAATTCGATCTTCGGAACGATTTTCTTAAACATATCCAAAAATTATCTCACTCGTTTTTCCAAAACACGCCAACGGGCGATTTGATGGCGCACGCAACAAACGACATAGGCGCTGTCCGCAATGTAGTCGGTCCGGGCATCATGTATCCCTCCGATACTTTCGTTACGTTTATTATGGTTCTTACAATGATGTTGATAAAAGATTGGCAGTTGACACTTCTTGCTTTAATTCCACTACCACTCGTTTCGTTCGCTGTTTTTAAATTGGGGAAATTAATCAACATAAAATTTCAGGAACGGCAGGAACAATATAGTAAATTAACTACGCGTGCACAGGAAAATTTATCAGGTATTCGTGTTGTAAAAGCTTATGTGCGCGAAGATTACGAAATCGAATTATTCAAAAAATTAAGTTGGGAATATTTAAAGAAAAATTTGGTTCTTGCAAAATATCAAGCAATAATTTGGCCCACGATGTTTTTGTTAGTTGGTATCTCCCTCGTTATTTCTATTTACTTCGGCGGCATACGGGTGATTGAAGAGAAGATGACTATCGGAACGCTAACGGCTTTCTTTGCTTATCTGATTATGTTGATCTGGCCCATGATTGCTTTCGGATGGGTTATAAATCTTCTTCAGCAGGGAGCTGCATCAATGGGGCGGCTCGGAAAAATTTTTGATACTCAACCAGAAATTAAAGACGACGAAAATACTAATCATTCGGTAGAAAATATTTTCGGGACTATAGAATTTCGAAACGTAACTTTTAAACATAAAAGCAGTCCGCAACCGACTCTTCAAAATATCAATCTTAAAATTGAAAGAGGAAAGACAATAGCAGTAGTTGGTTATACAGGTTCCGGTAAATCAACATTGATAAGTTTGATTTCACGTTTGTATGATGTAACCGGCGGCGACCTCCTGATTGATGGTGTGAATATAAAAGAAATTCCTGTTGAAGTGCTCCGCTCGAATATCGGATATGTTCCGCAGGAAACATTTTTGTTCTCAGATACGATTTCAAATAATATCTGTTATGGAATTGATGGTGAAGACGGAAGCAAAGTTATTCAAGCTGCCGAGGCGGCGCAACTGACGAAGGATGTAAACGAATTTCCATTGCAGTTCGAAACTTTAATCGGTGAACGGGGAATAACACTATCAGGTGGACAAAAACAACGAACGAGTATAGCCCGTGCAATTATCCGGGATCCAAAAATTTTAATTTTAGATGATGCTCTCTCAGCAGTTGATACATTCACCGAAGAAGAAATTTTGAAAAGTTTGAAAAATGTGATGCAGAACCGCACGAGTATAATTATCAGCCATCGAATTTCGACTGTGAAAGATGCCGATTTGATTGTAGTATTGGATAAAGGAACTATCTTCGAGAGGGGCACACACGAGGAATTAGTTGTGCTTGGTGGTATCTATGCCGATTTGTATGCTAAGCAATTATTAGAACAAGAGTTGGAGAAGATGTGAGTCTAATTCAAAATTCAAAAATCAAAATTAAAAATGGAGGATTTATGTATCAAGATATCAAAGATAGGACATTTAAATTTGCTCTAAGAATTATTCAGCTATCAAAAATTTTATACAGAACAAAGGAAAATTATATTCTTGGAAATCAGTTATTGAGAGCAGGTACCTCAATTGGCGCTAATGCCGAAGAAGCTGTCGCTGCTTATAGTAGTGATGATTTTATTTATAAGATGAACATTTCTCTAAAAGAAGCACGTGAAACACATTATTGGTTAAGGTTGATCAAAGGTTCGAATATTTCTGAACCTGAAAAGCTCGATGGACTTATTGCGGAAGCAGAAGAGATAAAAAAAGTGCTTGGTGCAATCGTTAGTAAATTAAGGAAAAATAAAAAATAAACTAATATGTCGGCACCCTTTTTTACTTTTAACTTTTTAATTTTTAATTGATTTATGTACGAAGAAGAAGTACTCGGCAAAGCATACGATACACGATTGATGAAGCGGCTTTTGAAGTCGCTGAAACCGTACCGCTGGTATGTTGCACTCGGTATTTTGTTGAGTATGATAGTATCAGGTATGGAAGCAATCCGCCCATACTTTACTAAAATTGCTGTTGATGAGAACATAGCGAACGGAGATAAGCATGGTTTACTTTTTACTGTCCTGTTATTTTTTACTGTGCTGGTTGTGCGTGGAATAGTTCAATACTTCAGCGCCTATCTTACTCAGTGGATTGGTCAGCGGACTATATTCGATTTGCGTATGCAGATTTTCGAACATCTGCAGCGGCTCAACATCAAGTTCTTCGATAAAAATCCGATTGGCAGACTGATAACCCGTGTTACAAACGATGTTGAAGTTTTGAACGAAATGTTTTCGTCGGGAGTAGTTATGGTGTTCACCGATGTATTTACTATCATCGGCATCCTGTACTTTATGTTCCAAATGAACTGGCAGCTTGCATTAATTTCGTTGAGTGTATTGCCGCTATTGTTTTATGCAACATTTCTGTTTCGCCGAAAGGCACGCGAAACTTATCGTGATGTCCGCTTGCAGGTTGCCCGCATTAACACGTTTATGCAGGAACATATAACTGGAATGTCGGTAGATCAAATTTTTAACCGCGAAAAAGTTTCCTACAATAAATTTACCGGCATAAATGCATCGCACAGGGATGCAAACATCAAATCAATTTTTTATTATGCTGTTTTCTATCCGAGCGTCGAGTTAATCGGCGCTATTGCTGTCGGTTTAATTATCTGGTATTCAGGCGTTGAAGCTTTAACAGGAACTATAACAATCGGAACGGTTATGGCTTTTTTCCAATTCAACGAAATGTTCTGGCGTCCGATTCGCGACTTATCAGAAAAATACAACATCATGCAAACCGCAATGGCTTCGTCGGAAAGAATCTTCAAACTTCTTGATGAAAAACCGACAATCGTATCAAAACACGATGCAATTTCACTCAATTCAATCCGCGGCGAAATTGAATTCAGAAATGTTAGTTTCTCATATAATCATCCTGAAGACGGTTCTGAAAATCAGGATTGGGTTTTGAAAAATGTTTCTTTCAAAATTAATCCCGCCGAAACTGTTGCTATCGTCGGACATACTGGCGCCGGAAAATCTACAATCATCAACCTCCTCACACGTTTTTACGATATCCAAAAAGGTAACATTCTGATTGATGGAATGGATATCAGAGACGTCGACCAAAATCAATTGCGGAAGCAAATCGGAGTTGTGCATCAGGACGTGTTTTTATTCTCGGGAGATATAAAATCGAACATCAGTTTAGGAAACGAGAAAATAAAAATTGACCGTGTAAAAGCGGCAGCGCGTGTCGTTGGTTTAAATAATTTTATCGATACACTTCCCAACCGCTATAGCGAAGAAGTAAAAGAGCGGGGCGCAACACTTTCTGTCGGACAAAAACAGCTCATCTCATTTGCTCGTGCGCTTGCATTCAATCCTAAAATTTTAATATTGGACGAAGCCACGTCGAGCATTGATACCGAGTCCGAGCAGCTCATTCAAAAAGCGATACAAAAACTTTTAAAAGGAAGAACTTCGATTGTTATCGCTCATCGCTTATCAACAATACAGCGGGCAGACAAAATCATCGTTCTGCATAAAGGAGAAATACGCGAGATGGGCACACATCAGGAACTTCTTTCGATTGGCGGAATATACCACAAGCTTTATCAGTTGCAATATAAAGAACAGGAAATGGCAAGAGATAAAATTCCGACTTCTGAATGAGCGAATTCTCAGCTAGAAATCGGAAGTTTTAACAACATCGGCAGTGAGTAATGCAGAGGATGTATCATAAATCGCAATATCTTCGATTCTTTCGTTCAGCGGAACCATGATAAATTGATCTAACATCTCACTGATTATCTTTTCAAAAAATCACTGTCGAGTTTGTCCTCTTGCAGCTCGGTGTGTAAAGCATCCAGGAAAAGATCAAAAAACAATTTGTGTCCATCCGCAAGAAGAAATACTTCAAAAGTCGCGAGAGTATCAAACGACATCGGAGTTTAAACTGCTCTATAAACTTCGCCAAGTTGCAGAACATCGGATTGCACGGTTAGTACAACTTGGGATTCGTAAGGCAAAGTATTTCGGAAGGAAAAAGACACTCTTTCAACTCTTGATTGCATCAACAGTAGCGAATTTGACACTGGTAGCTTCTTGGATGTAAAATTCGTTTATTTTTTTGTTGACAATTTGGGGTTTTGTACTTACGGGGTTGGTAATTTTCGTTAAAATCGTTCACACAGTTCCTCGAAAAGGTTTTTATAACTTCAGTCAGATTTCAGACCAATTATTTTTTGGCTTTCCAAAAAATAGGGGTTTTTGGCTGAGCTTCTAGTTATACCCAAGATATCACTTGACAGCCTCCAGAATTATTTTTAACATTATAAACAAAATAATTCTGGCAAAATCAATATTCACTAATGCAATTTATTGTATATTATTACTCTTTGTCCTATTGCACTTCTCACATAGCAGTTCGATATTGCGTACTGTGTTACTCCCACCTTGAGAAATAGGAATAATATGATCGTATTCAAGATTCTCACGACTGCCACATCGTACACATTTACCTTCATCACGTCGCCATACAGCTATACGAACTTCTTCAGAAATACGAGGACGATTAAATTTGATATCTTGAGATGACTCAGAATAATATTTTGACTTTAATCTTTCAAATTTGATACGGTCTTTATCCGCAGCTTCGAATACCAATAATTTAAGTTCTTCTGGTGAGTATTCCTTTGTTATTTTATAAAAACAATTTTGGAATAATAAAATATGGCAATAGTATTCTGAATAAATATCTAGACCGTTACGTATTAACGTCAGTATGACGGGTTCAGATTTCGATAGCCGCCAAATAGGTCCTTGATTTTTCAGATCTAAAATTATTTTCTCCCTTGCATAATTCTTAATTTTGTCGCTCACTTTCTTGGAGCCCCACATCTCATATTTTAAATTTAACGAATCCGTAATTAGAAGTTCAACTTTTGATAATTCAGATTCTTTGATGTGGTTTTGTTTTTGGGATTTATACCTTGCATAGTCCTCAATCCATTTCGTTGCATTATTCGTTACTTTCTCTACGATCATAATTTTGTATTGTTATGGATAAATTTTCTTAACATTTGTAAATCGTTTTGAATCTAGCTAAAAACAATTCGCGTATAGCGAGCTTATTGTGCGCATCAATAAATATCTGGTTAGATGCGTTTTGGAAATCGGTATTGAAATATTTTTTTGCTTTTGGGTGTCCAGCAAAATAGTAGAGAAAAATATTTGTGTCGTAAAGGAATCTCACTCCCATTGATCCCGCAGAGTTCGTTGAATTTTGAGAGGTTTCAATCGTTTGGAGCGTAAAAAACCATTCGCTCGCTCGATTTTCTCAATGTCAATTCTTTTACCTTTAATCTCGGAAAGTATAGATGAAGGTGTGGGTCGGTGATTGTTATTTCTCTTTTTTTTGGGAACAGTTGTTACAGCCATAAATCGAATCCTAATAATATTTATTCATTAATAAAATAAGGAAACGAAAATCAAAAAACAAGATGATTGTGCGACTAATATCCAGCGTTGGGCCGAAGAGGGAAGTGAGTTGCACATACATTTCCCTAACTCTTTGAAAAATCAATAATTTCAAGCCAGTCTTTTTGCTTTTCTATGCAAAATCAGTTAAATTTCAATCGTTCAATTGAAAAGGAAATGCTCACAAAAAACAAAAAAATAGTTGAGGTCGATCTCAAAAAGCAAGAAACGCTGAAACAATCGGGCGAAATTCCCATACATATAGCCATCATTATGGACGGAAACGGCAGATGGGCACAAAAACGGAGCCTGCCTCGAGTTGCCGGCCATCGTGAAGGTGTTGAATCTGTTCGCGATATGGTCGAAGTTTGCGGGCAACTTGGTGTGAAGTATCTGACGCTGTATGCCTTCTCTACCGAAAATTGGAAACGCCCGAAAGAAGAAATTTCGATGCTGATGCGTCTTCTTATGAAAGCTCTGCGCGACGAAACCGATAAACTTCACCGCAACAACGTACGCGTGCGAACGATTGGCGATATCTCGAAACTGCCCGTCGAAGTTCAAAACGAACTTTTAGATGCAATCGTAAAAACTCAAAATAACACCGGCTTGAATTTGTTATTAGCATTAAGTTACAGCGGCAGGTGGGATATTATGCAAGCAGTAAAAAAGATTTCGTCCGAAATTAAGCGCGGCGCTTTGAGTGAAGATTCAATAAATGAAGATTTAGTAACAAAGTACTTATCGACTCAAGGAATTCCGGATCCGGATTTATTAGTGCGGACGAGCGGTGAATTTCGGGTCAGTAATTTTTTGTTATGGCAGTTAGCGTATTCGGAAATTTATATTACCGAGTTGAACTGGCCCGAATTCAGACGCGACGAGCTGTATCGTGCAATTACCGAATACCAAAAACGTGAACGTCGGTTTGGATTGACTAGTAACCAAATTAAACAAAAACAGAATAAGTGATTTTCTAATATGCGAAGTCTATTAAAAATATTTTTAATTTGTACCACAATTTTAAGTCTGGATATTTCGCTTTTTGCACAACGCCAAAAGCCGGAAAAATATTCTATCTTAGGAATATCGGTTGAAGGAAACACCACTGCCGAATCCGGTGCGATCATTGCAAATTCGGGTTTAAAAACCGGAACCGAAATTACTATCCCCGGCGATCACATCCGTCAAGCGATTCAGAAACTTTGGACTTTGCGTATTTTCGAAGACATCCAAATCGCTGTCGAAAGTAGAGTGGGCGATGGAATCTATTTGTTGATTTCTGTTAAAGAATATCCGCGCCTCGAACGGGTTGAGTTTGCGGGCAACGACGAACTCGATGAAGACGATTTGATGAAAAAAGTTACAATTTCAAAAGGACAAATTTTAACCCCTCAGGAGATCCTCAAAATTACAAATAGTTTTAAAAGTTTGTATGCTGAAAAGGGGATGCTGCTTGCTGAAATTTCAACTGATAATATTATTGAAGATTCTACGAAGCCAAATAGAGTAGTGCTACGTTACAATATCGACGAAGGCAAAATTGTAAAAGTAGAAGAGATACGTGTCGTTGGTACCGAAGCTTTCAGTGAAAGCAATATAAAAGGTGAGATGGAAGATACAAAGGAAAAAGTCTGGTGGATGTTCTGGCGAACGGCTAAATTTGAAAAAGGCAAATATGAAACCGATAAGGAAAAAGTCATAAAATTCTATCGCAAAAACGGATATTTAGATGCTGAAATTCTTTCCGATTCTATTTGGTACGATGAAACAAAAAAATATATGTCCATCCAACTAAATATAAACGAAGGCAGGCAGTTCAAAATTCGTGATATAACTTGGGAAGGAAATACAATTTATCCTGCATCAGTTTTAACCCAACGACTCGGTTTTTATAAGGGCGATATTTACGATGTTGAACGCTTCGAAAGAAATTTAAGACAGAACGAAGAACAATCCGATGTCGCTTCGTTGTTCCTGGATAACGGTTATCTCACTTTTAATTTAGATAAAGAGGAAACTCGGATAGACCCTGACAGTATCGATATGAGAATACGGGTTTTCGAGCGCAACCAATTTAGGATTGGAAGAGTTGAAATCCGTGGTAATTCGAAGACACAGGAAAAAGTGATTCGCCGCGAACTCTATACACGCCCAGGCGATTTTTTCAGTCGAGGTGCAATAATGCGCAGCGCCCGTCAGTTAGTGCAGTTGAATTATTTCAATCCCGAAAAAATAAAACCCGATTACAGATTGCATGACGAAAAAACGGCTAATGTAATCTACGAAGTTGAAGAAAAATCGAGCGATAACATAAACGCATCGGTCGGTTACAGCGGAGCCTTCGGTGTTACAGGCGCTCTCGGTTTTACGATTAACAACTTTAATATTACTGAACCCCTAAAAGGTGGAGCGGGACAAATTTTAAACTTCGAATGGCAATTTGGCGAAGGTGCACGTTTCAGAACTTTCTCTCTCGGATTTACAGAGCCGTGGCTCTTCGATACTCCTACAACTTTCGGAGTTAATTTATTCGATACACGGCAAATTTATGTTTACGATTTACGACAGACTGGCGGCTCTGTTCGTTTCGGAAGGCGATTTAAATTTCCCGACGATTATTTCAGAGGCGATTGGATTGGACGCTTTCAACTGAACGATGTAATTAGCGGCGGTGGTTTGTATCAAGAAGGAAAAACAAGTCAGTTCAGTGTTACACAAGTTATTTCCCGTAACAGCACCGACAACCCGATATTCCCGGCAATCGGTTCGAGCTTTGCACTTTCAACAGAAATTTCTGGCGGTCCGTTTCTTCCGGGTAATGTCGATTATCACAAATGGATATTCACGGGCGATTGGTACACACCACTCTTCGGTACAAACCGATTAGTTCTTTTTACAGGAACGAATATCGGAATGATAGACGGCTTCAAAACAAATTCAAATATACCACCCATCGAATATTTCTTTATGGGAGGTACAGGATTAGGATTTATTGCAACTACTCCGATGCGCGGTTACGACGACCGGACAATCGGTCCTCAGGATGAAAACGAGCAAGTTAGAGGGGGTAAAGCAATGGTAAAATATTCTGCAGAACTTAGATTTTCCGTAACGATGACTCCTATGCCGATTTATCTTTTAGCTTTTGCAGAAGCCGGAAATGTTTACGAAAATCTGAAGACTATGGATTTTCTAAATTTAAAACGAAGTTATGGTTTCGGTGCACGCATTATGATTCAGCCGTTGGGTATGGTCGGGTTCGATTATGGTTATGGTGCCGACGATGTTATGCCGAGAGACGGCAAACCGGATGGATGGAAGTTTCACTTCCAATTCGGAAGAGGATTTTAATGCCATTCCGACCGAACTTAACAATACCGCAATGCGTGAGCAGTTAAGTTCGTTGTCGGAATGAGCATCCCGCAACGTTTTTGTGTTGCGGGATTAGAAACAGTTTAATTAAAAAATAAATTTCAAATAACAAATAGAGGTAAGTGTGAAAAATCAAATTCTTAAAATGCAAAACTTATTAATCGTCTTAATTGCTATCGTTCTTGTGGCTGGTGTTTCGTTTGGTCAGCAAATGAAAATCGGCTACGTGAATTCTGCAAAAATTTTACAGGAATATCCTGAAGCTCAGGAAGCTCAAAAGAAACTCGACAATATGGGCAAAGTGTGGCAGGCAGAATTAGAAAAAATGAGTAAAGACCTTCAAAAGCAATACGAAGATTATCAAAAACAGCAAGGAATGATGCCCGAACAGAAAAAACTTGCCAGACAACAGGAGCTTGTTGAATTGGAACAAAAATTTAATCAATATCGAACTCAAAAATTCGGGAACGACGGTGAACTGGCTGACGAAACAGAAAAGCTTTTGCAGCCAATCAAAGATAAAGTATTGAAAGTGATACAACAGGTCGCGAAGGATGAAAAAATATCTTTCATCTTCGACCGCAACGAAACTATTATGGTTTTACTTTACGGCGATCCCGCTTTCGATTATACTTATAAAGTTTTAGATAAATTAAAGAGAACAAAATAAGGGCATAAATATGCAACTTCAAAAAGTAATAATAATCGCATTAGTTTTATTAATCGCATCGGTTGCTTTTCCGCAGGCAAAAATCGGCTGGATAAACTCGCGCACTATTATGGACAAACTTCCCGAGGCGCAGGAGGCACAGCGTCAGTTAGATGCTTTAGTAACCGAATGGCAGAACGAATTAGCAAAAATACAGAACGAATGGCAGAAAAAATTTGCCGAATACGATAAGAAAAAACTGATTTTAACCGATCAAATGAAAAGCGATACTGAACGCGAACTGCAAGACCTTGACCGGAAGATATCAGAATACAGGAATCGGAAATTCGGACAGAACGGTGAACTATTCCAAAAACAAAATGAGTTGATGAAGCCGGTTCAGGATAAAATCTACAAAGCTATTCAGGATGTTGCCAAAGATGAAAGCTACGACTATATCATTGATAAGAGCGGCGAAATTTTGTTGATGTACACAAACGATAAATTCGACCTGACACTTACCGTTCTTGAAAAAATAAAAACTTTCAAACGATAGGAATGAACGTAAAAGAATTATCCCGGTTTGTAAACGGTGAAATTATCGGCGGCGACGAAATCGAAATTAGTCACCTTGCAAAAATTGAAGAAGCCCAACCAGGCGATATCACATTTTTGTCAAATCCTAAATATGCTAAGTATTTATCTTCTACAAAAGCAACCGCCATATTAATTTCAAAAGATATTGAGTATAAGGAATTAGCTTCTCGGCAAAATCCTATTGTCCTTGTTAAAGTCGAAAATCCTTATCTGTCGTTTTTAAAATTAATAGATGTTTTTTATCCCGAACCGCAACCACTTGCAAAAGGTATCCATCCATCAGCAGTAATTGCAGCGACTGCTAAAGTCGACGGCGACGCGGCAATCGGAGCTAATGTTGTCGTGGGTGATCGAGCTATAGTTAAAAGTAACACTGCAATTTGGCACAACACTGTAATTGGTGATGATGTTGAAATTGGAAGCGATGTTTTGATTTACCCTAATGTCTCGATTCGTGAACGAAGTAAAATCGGAAATCATGTAATAATACATTCCGGTACCGTAGTTGGAAGCGATGGATTCGGTTTTGCACCGAAGCCGGATGGAACTTATGAAAAAATTCCGCAGCGTGGAAGTGTAGTGATTGAAGATGATGTTGAAATCGGATCGAACTGCAGCATTGACCGCGCAACATTAGGAGAAACACGAATTAAACACGGTTCAAAATTGGATAACCTTGTTCAGGTAGCCCACAATGTTACCATCGGAGAAAATACTGTTATTGCTGCACAAACTGGTATATCGGGCAGCACTAAAATCGGTAACAACTGCATTTTAGCTGGTCAAGTTGGTATTGTGGGTCATATTCAGATATCCAATAGAACGACTATTGCTGCACAGTCCGGGATCTCAAAATCGATAACCCAAGAAGGGAAAACTTATTTCGGTACTCCTGCACTGGAGATTGGCGATATGAGGCGAATAATCGTCTCGCAGCGACAATTACCTGAACTACTAAAAGAATTTGAAACCTTAAAAAAGGAAGTTACAGAATTAAGAAAGAAAATAAATGATAGCTCACCAACGGACAATAAATAAAAGTATATCTCTCAAAGGTTACGGTTTACACACCGGAGTTGAAACCACACTTACTTTCAAACCTGCCCCCGAAAATTACGGCATCAAATTCAAGCGTGTAGATTTAGGGGGCAATCCCGAAATTCCAGCGTTAGTCGATTTAGTAGTTGATGTTTCCCGCGGAACAACACTCTCGCTCGGTGATGCTAAAGTTCACACAATCGAACATATACTTGCGGCGATAGTTGGACTTCAAATAGATAACATCATTATAGAATTAGATAACATCGAACCGCCGATCTGCGACGGAAGCTCACGACCTTTTGTTGATGCGCTGTTGGAAGCCGGACTTCATACACAAAACGCAATGAAAGATTATCTTATAATCGATCAAACAATACATTACCGTGATGAAAAGAATGGGGTCGATATTGTTGCACTGCCAACCGATGATTACCGCGTTACAGTAATGATTGATTATCAAAATCCAGCGTTAGGAAGTCAGCATACAGGTTTGTTCAATCTCGAAAAAGAATTCATCGAAGAATTTTCATCGGCACGAACATTTTGTTTTTTGCACGAAGTAGAGGCGCTTCATTCGCACGGACTGATAAAAGGTGGAAATCTTGATAACGCTATAGTAATTGTAGATAACGAAATGCCGAATGACGAAGTAAAACGGGTTGCACAAAAACTGGGAATCGAAAGTTCAATATTTTTAGGAAAAACCGGTGCGTTGAATAATAAAATGTTACGTTACAAGAACGAGCCGGCAAGGCACAAACTTTTAGACGTGATGGGCGATTTGGCTTTAATCGGAGCGCCCTTCAAAGCACAAATTCTTGCCGCACGCCCCGGACATGCGAGCAATATCGAATTTGCAAAACTCGTCCGCAAAATGTATCTGCAAAAAAAACTTGTAAAAAAATTTCAACACGAGAAAAAAGAGGGTGTTGTTTTCGATATTAATGCAATCAAAAAAATTCTCCCACACCGTTATCCGTTCTTGCTGATTGATAAAATTGTAGATTTCAAGTTGGACGAAAAAATAGTTGGAATTAAAAACGTTACAGTTAACGAGCCGTTTTTCGAAGGACACTTTCCCGGTCAACCTGTGATGCCCGGTGTGTTGATTGTTGAAGCAATGGCTCAAACTGGTGGTATCCTGCTGCTGAATGGTGTCGAAAATCCGGGCGATAAACTAGTCTATTTTATGTCGATTAATAATGTTAAGTTTCGTAAACCGGTATTGCCCGGCGATCAATTGGTTCTACAGTTGAAATTAATTAGCAAACGAAGTAAGATGGCTTTCATGGCTGGCGAAGCTTATGTGGATGGGATTTTGGTTGCCGAAGCTGAAATGTCGGCTGCTATTGTTGATAAAATCGATCCTGCAACGGATACTTCTCAAAAAAAATACGATAAACCCAAAGAACAATATAGAGTAAATTAAAAAATGGCAGTTCAAATTGATAAATTAGCATCCGTCCATCCGGAAGCAGTAATCGGCGATGGTGTATCAATCGGACCTTTTACAGTAATCGAGCAAAATGTAATAATCGGTGAAGGAACGCAGATTGCGTCCAATGCTTTATTGGCAAACGGAACGAGAGTCGGAAAAAACTGCAAAATTTCACACGGGGCTGTCCTCGGCACTGCACCGCAAGATTTAAAATTCGGTGGCGAGGAAACTACACTCGAAGTCGGCGATAACACTACAATCCGTGAATACGCAACTCTGAATCGCGGAACAAAAGCACACATGCGAACTGTAGTCGGTAGCAATTGTTTTCTGATGGCTTATATTCATGTCGCTCACGATTGCATAATCGGAAACAATGTAATTCTTGCAAATGCAGTAAATATGGCTGGACATGTGGAAATTGAAGATAACGTTACGATAGGTGGATTAACAGCGATTCATCAGTTCGTTCGCATTGGTAGAAATGCAATGGTTGGCGGTGGGCTGCGGGCGTCGAAAGACATTCCGCCATACATTCTTGCAGGTAACGACCCGATGTCGTTTGAAGGCACTAACATTATCGGATTGAAACGAAAAAACTTTACCCCCGAAGCGATTGCGAATATCGAAAAGGCATATCACATTCTTTACTCATCGGGTTTAAATGTTTCGCAAGCAGTTCAGAAAATTAAATCAGAATTACAAACGACAGAAGAAGTAAACAACCTGATTGAATTTATACAAAAAAGTAAACGCGGTATTATTGGAAGACGAAAATGATGTGGCGGTTTATTAATACTGAATTCCGACGCGGCAAGTTTAATATGGAGTTCGATGAATTTTTAGCGTCGCGGTTAATTGAAGGGACGGGCGTTCCGAGTGTTCGGGTTTACGGTTGGAATCCACCGGCAATTTCGCTCGGTTATAATCAAAACATTAATGATATTGATTTGAGAAAATGTGAGGCCGAAGGGATCGATATGGTTCGCCGTCCGACCGGCGGGCGGGCAATTCTTCACTGGAACGAATTGACTTACAGCGTAGTAATGTATGTTGAGGATAATTCGGTTGCGGCTGTGTATGAAAAAATCAGCCGGGCGCTTGTAACCGGTATTAATATGTTGGGAATACAAGTTGAACTCGAAAAATCGCAACCCAATTTTCAAAATCTATATCGTGAAGCCGGCTCGGTTCCTTGTTTTTCAAGTTCTGCCCGCTCCGAAATTCAATTTACCGGAAAAAAATTAGTCGGAAGTGCCCAGCGACGTTATGCTCAAACAAACGGAAAAGAAGTCGTGCTTCAACACGGCTCAATCTTGTTGGGTCCCGAACACAAATGGCTCATCGATTTTTTAGCCGAGAAAGATTTACAAATACTTTCTAAAATGAAGGAAACATTAGACGCTCATACGACCGATCTGAAAACGATATTAAACAGGGAAGTATCGTTCGACGAGTCGGCTGCATTAATTAAGGCGGGTTTCGAAAAAGAATGGGCTATCAAGTTCGCTGAGATAAAATATAACAAAGAACAAACCCTAATTTAAAAATTATGATTGCCGAAAAAATAAAACGTATTACAACCAAAGTAATCCTCGAGATGAAAGCCCGCGGCGAAAAGATTACAGCCCTTACAGCTTACGACTATATAATTGCAAGCATGCTTGATGATGCGGGTATCGATGTAATACTAGTAGGCGATTCGCTCGGAAATGTTTTTCAGGGACAGGAAACCACACTTCCTGTTACTGTAGATGAAATTATTTATCACGCTAAAGCAGTTCGTAAAGGTGTAAAGCATTCGCTGCTCGTAGTCGATATGCCCTTTCTTTCCTACCAAATCAGTATCGAGGATGCGGTTCGGAATTGCGGCAGAGTTTTAAAAGAGACTGGCGCCGAAGCGGTAAAGATTGAAGGCGGCAAACCGATGATTGAAACAATTCGCCGCCTGGTTGATATCGGCATTCCCGTAATGGGGCATCTTGGATTAACTCCTCAATCTATACACAGGTTCGGAAGTTATGATGTGCGTGGACGACAGAAAGCAGAAGCCGAAAATATTCTTCGCGATGCAAAAGAACTTGAAAAGGCGGGTGTCTTTTCCATAGTGCTCGAAAAAATTCCTTCCGCTCTTGCCAAAAAAGTTACAGCGTCGGTTTCCATTCCAACAATCGGTATCGGCGCTGGTCCGCATTGCGACGGACAGATACTCGTATGCTACGATATGCTCGGAATGTTCGAAGATTTTCAACCCCGCTTTGCACGAAAGTATGCCGAGTTAGCTAAAACAATAAAATCATCTTTTAAAAATTACGTAAAAGATATAAAAGCCGGAAATTTTCCGAACAAAGAGGAAAGTTTTTAACGAAGGAGGTGGATAATGCTAACAAGACTAAGGGTAAAAAATTTTAAAAGATTCGATGATGTGGATATTGAATTGGGAAAAAATGTTGTGTTAATCGGACCTAATAATTCCGGGAAATCAACTGCTTTACAGGCTCTTGCATTATGGTATATTGGTGTTAGAAAATGGAATGAATTGCGAGTAGGTAAATCATCTCCAGAAAGAAGACCGGGTGTAACAATTAATCGAAATGATTTAATATCGATACCAGTTCCGGCAGCGAATCTACTATGGAGAGATTTACACGTTAGAGATGCGGAGATGATTGACGGTAAGCAACAAACTAAAAATGTAAGAATTGATATCATTGTATCTGGGATAACAAATAGTAAGTCATGGGAATGCGGTTTAGAGTTTGACTACGCAAATCCAGAATCTTTTTATTGTAGAGCATTAAGGTTGGACGATAAGAAACAACCAAGCAGAATGTCAATTCCTCAATCCGCTCCCGATATACAAATAGCTTTTCTTCCACCAATGTCAGGTTTGGCAGCGAGTGAACCCAAATGGGAACAAGGGAGAATTAATGTCCTATTAGGAGAAGGGCAGACTGCGCAGGTATTGCGTAATTTATGTTTCCAGATTTTCGAAAAACAAAAAACCGAAAACGGGTGGAACGAACTCAAAGCTCACATTTTGAATTTGTTTGGAGTTACACTATTAGAACCTCAATATATAAAAGAGCGTGGTGAGATAACTATGGCTTATAAGGAATCTTCAGGGGTACAGTTAGATCTGTCAAGTTCCGGACGGGGATTACAACAGACTTTACTATTATTAGCCCATTTATTTGCTAATAAAGGAACAGTTTTACTTCTCGATGAACCGGATGCCCACTTAGAAATTTTACGACAACGACAGATATATCAGCTATTGACATCTGTGGCGGATAAGCATAACTCGCAAATAATTGCCGCAAGTCATTCTGAAGTAGTTTTGAATGAAGCCGCTGGGCGCGATACTGTAATCGCATTTATTGGGAAACCCCATCTCATTATTGATCGCGGTAGCCAACTATTAAAAGCTTTGACAGATATCGGTTTTGATCAATATTATCAAGCTGAGTTAAAAGGATGGATTCTTTATGTTGAGGGGCCATCCGACTTAGCTATCCTAAGAGAATTAGCATCAATACTAAAACATGAATCAGTAAAATATTTAGACGATGTGTTTGTTCACTATGTAGCAACAAATTTGCCTCAAAGAGCTAGAGATCATTTCAATGGTTTGAGGGAAGCGAAGCAAAATTTAGTAGGGGTAGCAATCTTTGATAGACTCGATAAAAAATTACAGGCAGGTACACCCCTATTTGAGACAATGTGGAATAAAAATGAAATCGAAAATTACTTATGTGATGAAAAAATACTATTATCTTATGCAAGATACGGTGTAGATCGAGATGACCTATTTGGTAGAGCTGAAGCAGACCGGCGAATTCAGGTGATGAAAGAATCCATAAACGAAATTTCTGTAGCTGTTCAAACATTGTATTCTTATAATCCATGGTCGGATGAAATAAAAGCTTCAGATCAATTCTTAGATCCATTATTTAAATTATATTTTAAAAAACTTCAATTACCAAATATTATGAATAAGTCCAATTATTATGAACTTGCAAAGTTTGCTGATCCAAAAGATATCGCCGATGAAATTAAACAAAAATTGGATCTAATTGTTGAAATAGCGAAGAAAGTAAATCTCGTTTAAACCTTATTAATTATGCAGAAGAAAAAGATAAAAATTTTAGTTTCCAACGACGACGGTATAGACGCACCCGGTATTTATGCTTTAGTGAATGAGTTAAAAAAAATTGGTAATGTAATAGTAGCTGCACCCGATAAACAGCAAAGCGCTGTCGGTCATGCGATTACAATGAACTATCCGCTGCGTGCACAAAAGTTTTATAAAAACGGAAAATATTTTGGCTATGCTATTGACGGCACACCCGCCGATGCAGTTAAACTTGCGGTAAGTTCTTTACTCAAAGAAAAACCCGACTTAATTGTTTCGGGAATAAACCACGGCGCTAATACAGCAATCAGTATTATTTATTCGGGTACAGTATCCGCTGCAACCGAAGGAACGATACTTGGAATTCCTTCGATAGCAGTATCTTTGACTACTTACGGCAAACCTGATTTTAAGTATGCGGCGAAAGTTGCACGTAAGGTTGCCAGTATGGTTTTGAAAAAAGGACTTCCATCGGGAACGCTGTTGAATGTGAATGTTCCACCAATCCCGGAAAAAGAAATCAAAGGTATAAGAATTACTCGCCAAAGCAACGCCAAGTGGCACGATTGGTTTGAAGCCCGCCGCGACCCGAACAATACAGAATATTTCTGGCTCACCGGCAGGTTGGTCGATAAGGAAAAACAATCTGATACCGATCTTTATGCTGTCGAAAACAAATGTGTATCGATTACACCAATCCATTACGATTTGACTGATTATAAGATGTTAGAGTCGATGCGTAAGTGGAAGTTATAAAATAAATTGATGCTTGTAACATTCATTTAAAAGCATTAAATTTACTCATCAAAAACTGCTCGCCATCAGCGAACTCGCTTTAATCCTGTTCTTCTTCTATCAATAAATTTATCGTTTAATAATTTAAAAGGAAAATATGAGTATTTCTCAAAAAGATGTTTCAAAAATTCTTAATTCTAAAGAATTCCATCAATTAGTTAAAAAAAGGAGAAGCGTTTCAATTTTATTCACAGTTCTTATGTTAACTGCTTATTTTGGATTTATCTTGTTAATTGCCTTCAACAAACCTTTTATCAGCACTCAAATAGGTGAGCATATCACGTTAGGTTTACCTTTGGGAATAGGTCTGATTGTGTTTGCCTGGGTTCTTACCGGACTTTATATCTTGTGGGCAAATAATAAGTATGATAAAAGTGTCCGCGATATAAAAAATCAAATCACAAAATAAAATTAATATAGGAGAAATAGAATTGGATAATTTTCAAAGTTTATTGGGAGAACCCCATCTTACATCGATAATAATATTTTTTATATTCATTGCGATAACTTTATACATAACTTATTGGGCAGCAAAAAAAACAAAAACTACATCTGAATTTTATGCAGCCGATAGAAGCATTTCGGGTTTTAAAAATGGTTTAGCTTTAGCAGGCGATTATATGAGCGCCGCCTCATTCCTCGGTATAGCCGGAATGGTTGCACTTAAAGGCTACGACGGGCTAATTTATTCAATCGGATTTTTAGTCGGTTGGCCCCTCGTAATGTTTTTAGTTGCTGAACCACTTCGGAATTTAGGAAAATTCACATTCGTTGATGTAGTCGCTTTCAGGTTAAAACAAAGACCCGTGCGAATAGCTGCATCAATCGGTTCTTTAACAACTATAGTTTTTTATCTCATTGCTCAAATGGTCGGAGCCGGTGCTTTGATTCAAATTTTATTCGGACTTCCATACGAAATTGCTGTAGTCATAGTAGGCTTGGTTATGATTTCGTATGTTTTATTCGGTGGGATGTTAGCTACTACCTGGGTTCAGATTATTAAAGCAGTTCTTTTAGTAGGTGGTGCAACATTTTTGGTAATCCTGACATTAGCACAATTTGGATTTAATCCGATTGAATTATTTAAACAGGCGACTGCAAAATATGGCGACGCAGTTCTCTCCCCCGGTGGTTTTATCACAAATCCATGGGATGCCATTTCATTGGGATTAGCTTTGATATTAGGAACAGCCGGCTTGCCTCACATATTAATGCGTTTCTTTACCGTCCCCGATGCCAAACAAGCGCGGAAATCTGTTTTCGTGGCTACCGGAATAATCGGATACTTCTATATCCTCACTTTTATAATCGGTTTCGGAGCTATGGTTTTAGTGGGACAAGATGTTGTTAGTTATTATGATAAAGGTGGAAACATGGCAGCTCTTCTGCTATCGGAAGCAGTGGGTGGTGAGATTTTCTACGGATTTATCGCGGCTGTTGCTTTTGCAACTATACTTGCGGTTGTAGCCGGACTTACACTTTCGGGGGCTTCAACACTTTCGCACGACCTTTATGTAAATGTTATTAAGAGAGGAAAAACCGATGCTGCCGGTGAAGTTCGGGTTGCCCGTATTGCTACGGTTGTGTTAGGATTGACTGCAATATTAGTCGGGTTGATTTTTAAAGGGCAGAACGTTGCCTTCACTGTCGGGCTGGCATTCTCAATTGCGGCGAGTGCAAACTTTCCTTCTCTCATCCTCTCGATTATGTGGAAACCGTTCAACACAAAAGGAGCTGTAGCCAGCATAGTAACCGGTGCAAGTTTAGCTTTTATATTGATAATACTAAGTC
The DNA here is from genome assembly GCA_947085405.1 of uncultured Ignavibacteriota bacterium. GTDB lineage: Bacteria > Bacteroidota > Ignavibacteria > UBA10030 > BY39 > JASEGV01. The sequence goes on along the minus strand of CAMTWO010000002.1, from coordinate 59,210 downwards.
CTACTGTGTGGGTTGACATTTTGAAAAACGAGCAGGCAATATTTCCGTTAAAAAATCCAGCCCTCTTCTCGATGCCTGCCGCTTTCTTAATCGGAATAATAGTTTCGCTCTTCACGAAGGAACCTGAAGCTTTACAAAAATTTGAAGACGAGAAGTTAAGAACTTATCTTGGTGTAGGAGCCGAATAAATGAAAAAGATATTTTTTTGTTTGATGCTTTTTCCGGCAGTTTTGTTTTCTCAACAAAGTGCTGAACCGAAATTTGGAATTAATTTTTCAGGGTTTGTTAAAACTGATATTTTTTATGACACACGCCAGACCACAAATTTGCGCGAGGGACATTTTGCACTCTATCCTGCGGATGAATCGCTCGATAAAACTGGCGCCGATATTAATGCAAAATCGAATTTTAACATTCTATCCATTCAAACGCGGCTTCTCGGAAAAATTACAGCACCCGATGCTTTCGATGCTAAAACATCAGGCTTAATTGAAGGTGAATTTTTCGGAACATCCGATGGCGATGCTAACGGATTCCGACTTCGTCATGCATTTGTAAAATTTGATTGGGAAAAAATCTCGCTGCTCGTTGGACAATCCTGGCATCCGATGTTTGTTACCGAAGTTTTTCCCGGAGTAGTTTCCTTTAATACGGGAGTTCCTTTTCAACCGTTTTCACGAAATCCTCAACTCCGCCTCACGGTAAAATTTGGAGACTTTAGCATCCAAGGTGCCGCTCTTGCACAACGCGATTTTCAAAGCTTCGGTCCTAAATCATCGGATGGTGCTGCTGTGCAAAGTTCTTCCTTCTTGAGGAACTCAGGTTTGCCAAATCTGAATCTGCAAACTTATTACAAATTGAATGATAATGTTGCCGGTATTGGAGTAGATTATAAAAAACTAACTCCGCGCCTCTCGACTGCAAAAAATTTAAAAACGGACGAAACCATAAGCAATAGGGCAATTAATGTGTTTGCTAAAATGAGTCATTCGGGTTTTACTTTTAAAACAAATGCAGTATATGGAGAAAATTTAGCCGACTTGATGATGTTAGGTGGTTATGCTGCTGTCCGAATTGATACCGCTACTGATTTACAAGAATATACCAACCTCTCAAGTTATTCGGTGTGGGGCGAACTAACTTACGGAAAAGAAATTGAATTCGGTTTATTTGCCGGAATGACTAAAAACCTTGGAGCGACTGAAAATATATCAAATAAAATTTACGGCAGAGGCGAAAATATTGATAAGGTTATCAGAATTTCGCCGCGACTTCAATGGACTTCAGGCAAAACAAAACTTGCTACTGAATTAGAATATACTACAGCGTCATACGGGAAAATCGCCCACGACAAAAAAGCTATTATTGAAAACACACACTCGGTTTCGAATTTAAGAATATTGGTAGCGGCGTTCTATTATTTTTAGAGGGGAAAAAAATTTTCATGCTTTTCCACTCGTTCACGCCGTTCTCATAAATCATTGCAGTATAGGCGATTAAAGAGATTCAGTTAGGGAGGCGATTTAAATTGCAAGCTGCAATCTTCCTTAAGCAGCAATGATTTAAGCTATATGTGATACAAAACAAAGTAATACTTTGCTTTCAAACATTATTTTTTTATATTTGAGCCATCAGCTTCACTCCGTTCTCACAATAAGTAAATTATTATCAATCTATAACCATCATAGAGGAGTATTTTATGAAAATATTCATTACGGTTTTATCATTATGTCTATTCTTCCAAATCGCAAATTCCCAGACCAATGTCTCGGGCACGATTTCTACAAACACAACATGGAATTTAGCAGGCAGTCCATACATTGTAACGAGCGGCATTACAGTGAACAGCGGCATTACACTCACAGTCGATTCCGCTGTAGTGGTTCGGGTTTTAAGCGGACATTCATTACATATTTTGGGTAACCTGAATGCAAGGCATTCTTTATTTACTTCTTCAAAGGATACAGTTGGTGGAAGTCCTGCAAAAGGAGATTGGGATTTCATATACCTTGGTACCTGGAATGCATACGGCACCGCCACATTCAACAATTGCAGGATTCGTTATGCTGGAACAGCCACAACATCGAACCACGGCAGCATACACGTCGAGCGCGGTACTGTTAATCTTATTTCAACAGATATATCATTCTCAAAAAGTCACGGTATTCTATTCGGTGCTGATGCAAGCATCACATTAACAAACAGCAATATTTCGTCTTGTGAGTGGCCCATCAGGTATGGCGGGCAAGCCCCGTTAGTTTTTAACGGTAATAATAATCTCACAGGCAATAGATACAACGGAATTTTAATTGCCTTCGGAGGCAACAACAATAATTTGACTTTAGATACGATTAATGTCCCTTATGTAATGTGGGGCGGCTACACTGTCAACTCAGGTGGCAGTTTGAGAATCTCATCATCGAATATTATTAAGATAACTGAGTACGCGCATTTAGCAGTAGATGGAACTTTAATCGCTGAGGCGGGTGTAGGGCAAAATATATTTTTCACGGCTTATACAGACGATAATATTGGCGGCGATACAAACGGAGACGGAAACGCCACTAACCCTGCAACAAGATATTGGGGGTCAATTCAATTTAGAAATTCGAGTATAGATACAGCGTGTTTAATGAGGCGCTGCAGCATTACATACGGCGGCGGTAATTGGTGGGAAGAAAACGGCGGAGTTAACATCGCCGATGCGAGTCCCACGATAGATAATTGCACTTTCTCAAATAATTTTTATGGAATTATGGTAACGGGCGTTTCTTCACCCGTAATCACAAATAATACAATTAATTCAAGCCAGCGATTGCCTTTAGTGATGTCGCTTACTTCTGACCCGGTTTTTAACAATAATACTTTTTCGTTTACTGGGACTTTTTACAATAATGCAATCGGATTATTTGGCGGTGCAATTGCTGCCGATGCCTTCATACCTGTTCGCTCGGTAACCGGCATCTCTAATCTTACCTATGTATTGCTTCAGGATGTTGTTGTGCCGCAGGGAAGAACATTAACAATTCAAAAAGGTGTCGTTCTAAAAGGAATTACGCACGGACATCGTTTAGCCATTCAAGGAAAATTAGTCGCCAACGGAAGCGCCGACAGTTTAATCGCTATAACATCTATAAAGGATGATACATTTGGAGGCGATACTAACAGGGACGGTACAGCGACATCGCCGGTGATAGCCGATTGGGGGGGGATAATATTTGAAGCAACCAGCGATACAAATTCGATTCTGAATTATTGCCGGTTACGTTTTGGGCAAAGCCACGTAGGCGAAGCTTTGATAACTACTGTAAATGCGAGTCCGACAATTTCAAATTGTATAATTACCGACAACGTTTATGGTATATACGCTTCCCAACTTTCTAACCCGAAAATTTTAAATACTACAATCACGAATTCAAGATACACACCGATTGCGATGTCGGTTTGTGCAAACCCAACTCTAAGTGGACTTACTTTTGTCAATCCTGCGTGGACAGCAATCGGATTGATTGGTGAAAATTTAGCTTTTAATGGAACTATTAAGCGACGGAATGTAGCCGGTTTCAATAACATAACATATTTCCTGCTTGGACATTTAACAATTAACGCCGGTGTTAATGTTGCGGTAGAACCCGGTGTAGTGGTAAAAATGAATGACGGTGTACAGATTTTTGTAAATGGTGGTTTCCGAGCAAAAGGAAATATTGCCGAGGGTCAAATTGTTTTTACAGGATTCAGAGACGATAACGTCGGTAATCCTTTTGACACGAATAACGACGGACCAGCAACCTCGCCCTCAAGAGGAAATTGGGGTATGATTAAATTTCAGGCAACCAGCGATGATGCATTTTGTTTGTTAGATAGCTGTCAGGTAAAATTTGCAGATGCATACAGTTGGGGAGCTGTTTCATTTACAGATGCGAACGGAAAACTTCTTAATTCTACAATTACAAATTCAAATCATTATGGCGTTCGGTTCGATGAAACATCCACACCGCTTGTAGATAATGTAAGTATCAGCGATTGCCGGCTCGACCCGTTTGCTATGTCGTTAAAATCGGACCCGACTTTAACCAATATTACTTTTGCGGGTAACGGCTCGCAAGGGATTTATATATTGGAAGGAACACTCACTACAAACGCTGGACTAAAAAAACGGAATGTCGCAGGCATAAATAATATTGCATACATTGTAAACTGGCTTACGATACAACAGAATGCTGTGTTGACGCTTGAACCGGGTGTGGTTATCAAATTTGTTGATGGGCGATATGGGCTTTATGTATATGGCGCTCTGGTTGCCAACGGAACTCCATCCGATAAAATTGTTTTCACTGCCATTAGAGACGATTCAAAAGGCGGAGATACAAATAACGACGGCAGCAACAGTTCGCCGAGTCGCGGACAATGGTTGGGAGTAATATTTTACAACTCAATCATTGACTCATTGAATTCCATAAAGAACACAGAGATACGTTACGGCGGAAGTGGACACGGAGGTTATGGAAACTGGGGAAATTTAATCGTATCCAACTGCCGGGCTAAAATTGATAGCTGCGATATTGAACAGTCAGCTACTTCCGGACTCGGAATTTACGGCGGCGCACAACCTGTAATCAAAAATACATTAATTAACAACGTCAGTCACACTCCGGTTTTTATGAGTTTGTTTGCAAATCCAACGTTTGAAAATGTAACTGCGTTGAATGTGGGATATATGGCTATTGGATTGCTTCCCGAAACATTTAACACAAACGCAACTGTGGTCAAGCGAAATCTTTCCGGCTACACCAACATCACTTATATGATTTACCAAGGATTAACAATTAATACCGGTGTAACCATCACAATTCCCGAAGGTGTTGTATTCAAAGGTGGGGTTATGCAAGTCAATGGCGGACTTGCTGTAAATGGAACATCGGTGCAGCCGGTTGTTTTCACGAGCGTAGCAGACGATAGCTACGGTAACCCGCGCGATACTGAAGGGAACGGTTTTCAAACTCCCGGTATCGAGGTATCATCGCGCCTCATTTTTGCAGATGCAAGTATTGATGCAAACTGCTCATTACGAAACACAATCGTGCGTTACGCCGATTACGGAATAAATATTAATCAGGCATCTCCAAAATTCTCCAACGTCCGTTTTGATAAAAATAATTGGGGAATATATATGAGTGGTGTCTCTCAACCTGTTGTCGATAGCTGCGTTTTCCATAATCTTACAAATTCTCCATTGCTAACCTCGTTGGTATCTTATCCAAGTTCAACCGTTGGTAACAGTATATCCGGTTCTACCTGGCGAGGGCTGAGGATAATAGATGAAACGTTATCTCAAAATCTTACATTACCGAAACGAAGCTTCGGCGGTGTAAAAAACATCCCGTATATTTTTGGAGATTATACAGTAGGTTCAGGAGCCGTATTGACGATCGAGCCGGGAGTAATTTTGAAATTCGTTCAAAACGGAAGGATGGTTGTTCGAAAAGGATTAATTGCTGAAGGGAGCGCATCCTCTGATAGTACGATAGTATTTACTTCGCTATTAGATGACTTTTACGGCGGCGATACGAACGCAGATAGCAATCGCACAAATCCATGGATTGAATATTGGGGGAGTGTTTGGTTTGAAGACGAATCGAACGACCCGTTATGCAGAATCAGGAACGGTGTATTCCGTTATGGTGGACTTTCGTGGTACGGACGTGGCGCAATATATACAAACAATGCAAGCCCGACGATTACTTACAGTGCATTTATGCAAAACCGGAATGCTCTTTATGCAGTCGGTTCTTCAAACCCTGTAATCAATTATTGCGATATTTATCAATCAACCGAAATGGGAATATTTAATCAGAATAAGATTTTCAATATCGATGCAAGGAACAATTGGTGGGGCGATAATTCAGGTCCTGCACACGCATCAAATCCGGGTGGAGTCGGTGTTGGTGTAACCGACAGTGTAAACTACATCCCTTATCGAACCATTGGTTCTTTAAAGCCCAAAGCCGGTGATGTAAGTTTGAATGGCGTAATACAAGCTTACGACGCCTCTTTAGTTTTAAAATTTGTAGTCGATTCCACTGCATACCCGTTAAACAACCTCCAAAAGCAAGCTGCGGATGTGAGCGGTGAGATGGGAATTACATCTTATGATGCTTCTTTAATTTTACAATTTGTAGTCGGAAAAATTACTTCATTCCCGGTTGAAAATCTTGGAAAGAAATTACCTATAATTTTACCGAAACTTACAGCATCCGGAATTAAACTTGGCAGCCCTATTTTTAACGGTGGTACAAGTATGACGCTTCCAATCCAATTTAGTAGTGTAACTAATCTGGCGAGTATAGACATCTCGCTGGAATTCGATCCTCAATTGTTTACACTTAAAACCATTGAACCGACTTCATTACTTTCTGGAATGACATTGAATCAGAAATCCTCAGCGGGTGAAATCAGTATCGCGATAGCGGGTGCTGAATACCTTGCTGCCGATGGAGATGTTTTATTATTAACATTCGAGCTGAATAAAGAATTTAAAGGCAATGTAAAATCTTTCTTTGAATTTACACGAGTGCTTTTGAATGAAACAGATTTTACTTCCATAGCAAAGGCGGATGAAATAATGCTAAGCGGTAAACCTGTTGAGTTCTCGTTGAACCAAAATTATCCGAATCCATTTAACCCATCTACAACGATTCGATATCAAATTCCGGAAGATGGACAGGTAAATATATCGGTTTACGATGTTGTAGGTAAACTAGTAACTACACTTGTAGATGAGCAGAAAGACGCCGGTTTCTATAGTGCGGTTTGGAATGGTAGAAATGATTCAGGCGCGGATGTCGGAAATGGTATGTTCTTTTATAAAATAACTGTTAAAGGAAAAACTAATTTTACAGATGTGAAAAAAATGCTCCTTATTAAATAATTCCATAAAAAAAAGAAGGAGCCAAAATTATGAAACGCTTATTATTCATATTATTTTTTACTGCCGTCGGTATTCAATTATCGGCGGCAAGTCCGATTCGTATTTCTGTAAAGGATACTACAGTGTTGCGCGGGACTACGTTTTTTTACGCTGTTAGTATAGATAGCAGTTTGAACGGTTTGAATGTAACTTCTTATGAATTGGAGTTAAATTTCGACCCGAATGCAATCCGCATTGAGAATGTCAACTCATCAGGTACACTCACCGAAAGCTGGGGCACTCCGATGTTCAATATTATTGGAGGTCGCATTGTAATTGCAGGCGCTGGTACTGAAGCACTAATCAATACAGGTGCCCTAATTTATATGCGAATTTCTGCCACTTTAGGTTTGCCTCATAATGCAACCGGAATTACATTCGCAAAAGCTATGCTCAATGAAGGTAATCCTGCAACTATAACCCGTAACGGGACAATCCATATTCAGCCGCTTCCTGTTATAACAGTTCACCCCGATGCAGCATTGCTTACAGTCGGCGAAACTAATCAGTTCTCTGTTGCAGGCGGAATTGCTCCGTTTGTCTGGTCTGTTACAAATCCATCTATTGCTACTATCGACAGTAACGGACTGTTAAGAGCTATCAGTCACGGTTATTGCAGATTGATAGCGAGAGACCAAAACGGAACGGTTGATACTTCGGGACAAATCGAAGTCAGGGCATTTAAATTGACTATACGCGATACTACTTTTATTCAAGGTCGATCGTTTTTGATGCCTGTTTATGTTACTGACTTAAGCCAAGTAGATATTGCTTCCGGTCAATTTTCTGTTTCGTTCGATCCGAATTTAGTAACAATAAATGGGACTACGATATCTAATACCTTACTACAGCAGTTTGGGAGTCCGACATTTCAAATAACATCTAATAAAATTTCACTCTCGTTTGCTGGCACTTCACGATTGATAGGTGCTGGTACGCAAGTGCTTGTCTATCTCAACTGCAAAGCATCGGGTATGAATACAGGTGGAACAGCTTTCAATATTTCCGATTTAATTTTCAATGAAAGTATTAATGGGAATGTCCGAAATGGAAGTTTAACTGTTCAAAACAGGTCTATTCTCTCAGTTAATCCACAAACGGCTACATTAGTTGCCGGCGATACACTGCGGTTTAATGCAGTAGGTACTATAAATCCGCCTCTAAAATGGAATGTAACAGATACATCGAAAGCTTCGATAACTAATACAGGATTATTGAGTGCAAAGAGAAGTGGCATTATCAGAGTAACGGTAGAGGATTCGGTTGGTGCAATCGGGACAAGCAGCGATATCACTCTGTACGATATCCGAGTCAGAGTTATGACCGATTCGGTTGGCGTAAGTGGATGGGCACATCTCGGAATATACATTGAACGTTATCTGCCCGGTATCGCTTCTGCACAATTTAAACTTAGTTTTGACCCGAACTATCTTGAACCTCTTGCCGTAATTACAGCAGGAACTCTTGGTGATGGCTGGTCGGCTTCCGGATTTTCATCTTCTTCCGGTTTATATTCCGCTGCAATTGCAGGCAGCAACACCATAAATGTTGCCGGTACTTTACTGAAAGTCCGTTTTAAAGTTTTGTCCACGACACCATTTGGTTCCTATCAAGTAAATATATCGGATGTAGTTTTTAACGAAGGAAAGCCATTGGGACTGACCTTCAATGGAGCGGTAGTTGTTGATGGTAGAACTTCCGTAGGTAACAGTCCCTATGTTATACCGGCTGATTATTCTTTAGGACAAAATTATCCTAATCCGTTTAATCCATTAACAATTATCAATTATCAATTGCCTGTTGAAAGTCGTGTGGTTATTAAGATATATAATATGTTCGGACAGGAAATAAAAACATTGATTGATGAGATTCAAGATGCGGGCTATAAGTCGAGGGAATTCGCCGCCAACAGCGACGACAACAAACCACTTTCAAGCGGTGTTTACTTTTACCGGATTGAAGCGAAAAGTATTGCCGATCTAAAACAGAGTTTTACCGGGGTTGGGAAAATGCTTCTCCTACGCTAAAGCCCGCTTCACGAAACATTTTATGTGTAGTGAAGCTTCGGAGAACGGTTGCTGCTTCGTTAAAACAAAATTGATTTACGATTGTCTATGTTACTAAAAAGCCGACCCTGAAATATTTCGGAGTCGGCTTTTCCTATTTTCCGTACTTTCAGAATTTAAAAAAATTACCTATTGAAAGAAAGGTAGATGTAGTTGCAGTGCTTCACCGTCCACTGTAAGTCGACGAGTCTCGTCGACCTACAATATGACAGTTAACGTTATTGCCATTTTCACTTATTATTTGTATGTTTATTCCAATCATTCAGGATTCATGAAACTAACCGACAACGAAATACGCGACATTAAACGTTACCTTGAAGCTGGCAAACTGCTTCCCGATAAGTACAGGTTTATTCTCTTTGGCGATAAGCGCGAGGTAGAGCTTGTGTGGAACGGTAAGACTAACGAAGTATGCAACATTGTTCTGCCGTTCCAGATAGTTGAGCATATTGACGAGCCGAGAGCCGAGCAGGATGTCCCACTCCATCCCGAATTAAATTCGCGAACCTCAAATGCACACTCGCTGTTCAGGGAGTTTGTAAAGGCGGCGGTGGGGTACAATAAATTGGATAATTTATAGTGTTTTAATATAATTTGGATATAAAAAACCTTGAAACTTCTATTAAATAAAAGTATATTGTAACTGAAAACTAAAAGTGTGAATATGAAGCGAACCCCGAAAGGTAAAACCAAAAATATTAAGCAGGCAGAAACCTACCGCCACCCCGAAGCTGAAACCCCGCTGCGACCTGATGTTGGCACACAGCCGCAATTTAAAAAACGCAAACCGCCGCAAACTTATAAGTATGATTCCTCGCTTTCTCCGGCGCTCGATTATGACGGACAAAACCCTGTACGCGAGCAAGGCGAGATGCTGATTAAGCAAATACTCGATGCAAAAAAGTTAGACGAAGCCAAAGCCGCTGCAGAACAACTTAAAGCCATGAGCAAGCCGTTCCTTAACTGGGCGGGCAAAGCCGAGCGGTACTCGTTCGATGTTCCAACACTTCCACTCTTTGTGCACGAGCGGCTTTCTACAAAAGCCATTATTGAAACACTCCAGATACACAAGCGGGATAAACAGATTGACATGTTCGATCTGTTCGGTGATCCGCAGCGTTCAGTTACCGATCAGGTGCTGAGAGCGTATGAGTATATGGACAAGTGGACCAACCGTATGATTTTGGGAGACTCGCTTGTTGTGATGAACTCGCTCCTCCACTACGAGGGACTTGGCGGGCAGGTGCAAATGATTTACATTGATCCACCGTACGGTGTAAAATTTGGCTCCAACTTCCAGCCGTTTGTGCGTAAGCGAGACGTGAGCCATAACGCCGACGATGACATGACACGCGAGCCGGAGATGGTTAAGGCATACCGCGATACATGGGAGCTTGGACTCCACAGCTATTTAACATACATGCGCGACCGGCTCCTGCTTGCACGCGACCTCCTCCACCCGAGCGGCAGCGTGTTTGTGCAGATAAGCGATGAGAATGTACATCACGTACGTGAGGTGATGGATGAGGTGTTTGGTGAGGAGAATTTTGTTGTAACCATAAGCTTTCAAAAGACTGGCAGCATAGAAGGTGAATTGATCGAACCAATAAACAATTATTTACTATGGTATGGCAAAGACAAGAATAGAATTAAATTCAACCCGCTATACGAAAACAGACCAATAAAAGATGCGGTAGAAGAAGGTTTCATATTCTTAGAAGTTGATGACGGAGAGAGAAGATTGAAAAATGAAGAAATTGAAAACCTAGAATCGATTTCGCAGTGTACTAAACTTTTCAGACCCGATCCTATTACATCAGATGGATATCGAGAAACAAGCACTCTACCTTTTGAATGGGATGGTAAGATTTTTTATCCAGGTAACAAACTTAATTGGCAAAAAAATCATTGGAAAACTGATATTGAGGGATTAAAAAAGCTTGGTGAGAATGGGCGACTTATTGTTCGGAGAGAAAGTCTGGCTTATAAAAGATATTTAAGTGACTTTGCTGCAAAAGTTATATCGAATAATTGGATAGATACAGGTGGTGCACGTAATATGATTTATGTTGTACAAACCAATACGAAAGTTGTTCAACGTTGCATGTTAATGACAACCGACCCTGGTGATTTGGTTTTAGATCCAACTTGTGGCAGCGGTACAACCGCTTATGTAGCAGAGCAGTGGGGAAGGAGATGGATAACAATAGATACATCGCGCGTACCGTTGGCGCTTGCACGCCAGCGTTTGCTTACGGCAACCTTCCCGTACTATCAGCTTAAAGAAGAGTCACGCGGTCCTGTAGGCGGGTTTGTATACACACGAAAACAAAACAACAAAGGCGAAGAAGTAGGCGGCATCGTGCCGCACGTTACGCTCAAGAGCATCGCCAACAACGAGCCGCCTGCGGAAGAAGTTTTGGTAGATCGTCCGGAGGAAATCAATAAAATCACGCGTGTTACCGGACCTTTTTGCTTCGAGGCAACTATCCCCACGCCAATGGATATGGCAACAACCGTATCCTCTCCTTACGAAGGAGGGGACAAAGGGGAGGTCGAAGAGTACGGCTCGTTCGTCCAGCGCATGTTGGAAGTCCTCCGTAAATCTCCTGTCTTGCACCTTGATGGCGGTAAAGTAATACAATTTAAAAATGTACGTCCTCCGGCAAAAACGTTATCGCTCTCCGCCGAAGCAATGGTAGATGCAACAGCCCCCGGTCAGAAAGCTACGCTCAAGGATGCAATCGCTGAAGCGGATGAGAAAAATAAAGGCATGCTAACGCTCTCACAAAAGCATGTTGCTCTCGTATTTGGTCCAGAGAATGGAGCGGTAAGCGAGAAACTTGTTTTTGAAGCGGCAAAGGAAGCGCATGCAAAAAGTTACAGCCATCTGTACGTTATCGGTTTTGCGATACAGCCGCACGCACGCGAGCTCATTGACAAATGCGAAGAAGCAGTCGGCATACCGGCGACGTACGTGCAGGCAACACCCGATTTGATGATGGGTGATTTGTTGAAGAACATGAGGTCGAGTCAAATTTTCAGCGTTTGCGGGTTACCCGAAATAAAAATCTCTCGCAAAGTCGCGAAGGACGCAAAGGAACCCGTACAATATCAGGTAGAGTTACTCGGTCTTGATGTGTTCGATCCTGTAACGATGGAAGTAGATCACCGCAAAGGCGACGATGTGCCAGCATGGTTATTAGACACGGATTACAACGGATTGTGTTTCCATGTATCGCAGGCATTTTTCCCCAGAACAAGCGCATGGGAAAATCTCAAGAAAGCTTTGAAGGTTACGTACGAGGAATCGGTTTGGGATCACCTTGCCGGAACAGTCAGCGCACCGTTTGAAGCCGGAGAAAACAAACAGATCGCCGTCAAAGTAATAGACGACCGTGGGAATGAGTTGCTTGTGGTAAAGAATTTAAACGAGGTGGTGAAATGATCAAGAAAGTAATCATTAAGAATTTTAAAAAGTTTGGTGAGGTGGTTTTCAATATTCCAGGACATGTTGTGATTGCGGGACCGAATAACACTGGTAAGACAACAATGTTACAAGCTGTTGCGGCTTGGAATCTTGCATTAAGAGAATGGAAAACATTGAATGATTTCACAAGGCGCAATAGCGCATATACACGAAAACCGATCGCCCGTCAGGCATTTTCTGCTGTACCGCTGAGAACATTTGATTTACTGTGGAGGGAACGTGAATATAATGCACCAATAGAAATTGAAATAGAATCGGTTGACGGTTGGAAAATTAGAATGGAATTTCTTGCTGATAGTACAGAACAAATTTACGTTCGACCTCAATCTGTGACCGATCCGGCAATTCTTAGAGAAAATGTACTTCAAGTTGTGTTTGTTCCCCCAATGACAGGTCTAAGTACGGAAGAACCCCTCTACCAACCACCAAAAGTATTGCAGTTATTAGGTCTCTCCAAGCCGGGAGAGGTTTTGAGAAATTTATTAGTAGAAGCACACGTTTCCGAGGTTGCTTGGCGAGATCTCCAAAAATCAATAAATACACTTTTTGGATACCAACTATCTCCGCCAGATTCATCGGGTGCAAATATCATTGCTGAGTACATTTCAGGGAAATCGGGTAAAAAGTACGATATCGCAAGCGCTGGAAGTGGTTTTCAACAGGTATTAATGCTACTTACATTTTTAAATACCCGTAAGGGATCTGTATTACTTCTTGATGAGCCAGACGCTCATTTACACATGATATTACAAGATGCGATCTACGGAGAATTGAAATCAGTAGCCAAACGAGAACACTCACAATTGATTATTGCTACACACTCCGAAGTCATTATCAATTCAGTAGAACCGAAGGAATTATGTGTTCTATTAGATGAACCCAAAAACATAACTTCAGAGCAAGAACGAAGTATAGTTGCTGATACACTAAGGATATTATCCAATACCGATATCATGTTGGCGCTAAATTCACCTGGTGTTCTTTATGTTGAAGGTAGCACAGATATAGAAATATTAAGAGAATGGGCGCGAATACTTAATCATCCACTATACGATCTCTTAAAATCAACAAAGCTATTTTGGAAACCAATCGTTAGTGATCTTAGAATAAAAGGTACAGGAATATCATCAAGAGATCATTATGAAGCAATTAGATTGGTTAAGAACGATGTACCTGCTTTGGAACTCGTTGATTCAGATTCGGACCGAAATATACGTGAAACGGAGATAACAGGAACAGGCTTCCAGAGATTGAGGTGGAAAAGATATGAGATAGAAAGTTACCTTCTTCATCCTGATACAATGTCACGTTTTATTCAGGTGGCAACCGGTAGTTTACCAGGATCGACTTATGTTGAAGACATGATGAAACATTTCAACTCAAATTATCCTCCTGGTTTCATAACGAATCCATTTGACGATATAGCTTTTCTTAAAAATACAAAGGCTCGGACTGAATTAATTCCTCCTGCTTTAAGTGCAGGCGGATTACCCGGATTTCCTTATACGCGATACAATGAAATTGCTGCAGTTATGAAGCCCGAGGAAATCCATCCTGAAGTAAAGGAAAAACTAGATTTGATACAGAGGGCTTTTAGGTTATGACCAACTTCGAAGTCCCACAACCGATACTTAACTCTCCGTACTCAGAACCAAAAGAGCATTGGAAAATAACGGAAGGTGAGCAGCCACAACGTATCCCGGGTCGTCGTTCTGCGCGATACTTTTATAAGCCTCCCGGTGCGCAACCTGCACTGTTCGGTGCTGAAGATCTTGGGACAGAGATTGAACTTAAATTAGTCAACCGTATACGTGAGCGTGTCAAGGAATGGCGAAAGAGTAATTGGATTGGGTCATCACGTACTACACTTGAACTGCTCAACTATTGGTACAGAGACGGCAGAGAACATCGGTTATTCTTTGCACAGTTAGAGGCAGCAGAAATTATTATTTTCCTTAAAGAAGCGAGGAACGATTTCCGTCAAGGCATCGATGTACCGCTCGATGAGCCGGGACCCGACAGCAAAGAAAAAGGTTACAATGCTTTTACGCGTTATGCATGTAAGATGGCAACCGGCTCAGGTAAAACAACAGTCATGGGAATGCTCGCGGCATGGAGTATTCTCAACAAAGTTAACGATAGAAATAACTCTGCATTTTCCGACATTATTCTGATCGTATGTCCAAACATTACAATCCGTAATCGTCTTCAAGAACTCAATCCGAATTTAGGTGAGGCAAGTTTATACCGAACACGAGACTTAGTTCCATCTCATCTTATTCCACAACTAACTAACGGCAAAGTAATCGTCACCAATTGGCATATATTTGAACCACAAGTTATGCAGGTTGGGGGAATAAGTTCAAAAGTATCTAAAGCCGGTACACCAGTACGGATAAAAGAATATATAACCATCGGACCAAAGACAACAACTGCGCGCGGCAAAAGATACTTAACCCCAGAAGATTTTGCCCGACAAGTGGGGGCTGGTATGATTACGGTGCTGGAGGAAAAATCCGACAAGTCAGGTAATTTAAAAAAAGTATTTGTGGAATCTCTCAAATATGTCGAGAGCGATACAGCAGTAATCAACCGTGTGTTGGGACGTGAAATCGGTGGTAAGCAAAATATTATCGTATTCAACGATGAAGCGCATCATGCTTATAGAATCAGACGATCTGAACCGGAAGAATCTGAAGACGAAGTGTTTGGCGATGAAGAAGAAAGCGAAGAATTCTTCAAAGAAGCTAACGTCTGGATGAACGGTTTGGATAGGGTGCACAAGCAACGTGGGATAAATTTCTGTCTAGATCTTTCGGCTACCCCGTATTTTTTGGCACGAGTTGGTCAGGAAACAAATCGACCCTTTCCGTGGGTTGTAAGTGACTTTGGATTGACCGATGCAATCGAATCGGGGCTTGTTAAGATACCTCAACTTGCAGTAAGAGATACAACGGGGAAAGAAATTCCAGGTTATTTCAATATTTGGAGATGGGTTCTTCCACAATTAACTCCAGCAGAACGTGGCGGGAAAAAAGAAAGTCCTAAACCTGAGGCAATCTTAAAGTATTCAAATGCACCAATTGCAATGCTTGCCGGTTTGTGGGATGAACTACGACAAGAATGGGAAAAAACTAAAGATGATGTTCGCCCACCCGTTTTTATTATGGTTTGCAAGAATACCAAAATTGCAAGAGTGATGTATGAATGGTTGGCTGAAAACAAACCACCCCAGGGGATTCCATCGATTGGAATTAGAGCCTTCCAAAATACAAATGGAAAAATTAATACAATTAGAGTAGACACAAAAGTAATTCTTGAAAGTCAATCAGAGCAAGCAAAGAGCGATGAAAATGAATGGATGAGAATAACGCTGAACACTGTTGGTAAAACAAGTTGGCCACAGGATCTATTCGGTCGCCCGATTTATCCTGAAGGATTTGAAGAATTAGCTAATAAACTAAAACGCCCTCTAAATCCACCTGGAAAAGATGTGCGTTGTATTGTCAGCGTCAGTATGTTAACAGAAGGATGGGATTGTAATACTGTAACGCATATTATAGGTCTGCGTCCATTCATGTCTCAGTTGTTGTGCGAACAGGTTGTTGGTCGGGGGTTAAGGCGAACAAATTACCGAGATGAAGACGAGAACGGTTTGTTGAGAGAAGAAGTTGCCAAAGTTTTTGGGGTTCCGTTCGAGATCATTCCATTCAAAGAAAATAAAAATGGACCGCCGCCGCCGCAGCCAAAACGGCATCATATTCACGCTATTCCAGAACGAATTAAATTTGAAATCAAATATCCACGTATAGAAGGATACCGACAGGGAATTAAGAACAGAATTATTTTAGATCATAATGTAGCATCAATTCCCCTTGATCCCATGAAAATACCGCCCGAAGTTCAGATGAAGGCCGCATTACCAACTAACACGGGAAGGCCGACATTGACCGGACCTGGTAAACTTGAAAATGTTACTATGAATCCATACCGCTCAGGAAGGAGATTTCAAGAACTTATATTTGAACTCGCGCGGGATTTAACAAGAGAGTATGTTTCTCAGCCAAACTGTGAAGCGCCTTCACATGTTTTGTTTCCGCAAATGGTTGATATCGTTGATCATTACCTTCGTGAAAAAGTACATCCTATCGCACCTGCTGATATTCTTGATGTTTTCTTATCTCCATACTATGGTTGGGTTATAGAAAGGTTAGTAAATGCTATAAAACCGGATGTTGCATCAGGCGAAATTCCAGAAGTTCCTAGATATGAAGTTAGTCGTGGTCCGGGTTCAACAGCAGAAGTTGATTTTTGGACAAGCAAAGAAGTACGAGAAGTTCTAAATTGTCATCTGAACTATGTAGTCGCAGATACGAAACAATGGGAACAATCGGCTGCATACATAATTGATACGCACCCTTTGGTGGATGCTTTCGTTAAAAATGCGGGTTTAGGTTTCGCAATACCGTATCTACATAATGGACAATCGCATGACTATGTTCCAGATTTTATAATACGACTAAAGAAAGACAGAGAATCGTTTCTTATTTTAGAAACGAAAGGGTTTGATGTGCTTGCTGATGTAAAATCTCAAGCTGCTCATCGTTGGGTTAATGCGGTGAATGCCGATGGAAGATATGGACACTGGCAATATGCTATCGTCAGAAAAATTGAGGAAATTAAAAAAAATCTGGGATAAAATTAGTTTCTAGGTACTTCTCTATTAACCTTTCCACTCCTTCACACCTTTATCATCTATCAAAGCGTGGATGAGAGGTGGGAGAGAAACGGGTTTGGCAGCAATCCGAATTGCTTGCCGCAATCTTTCGGCAGCAGCATCGAGTTTTGTTTTGTGGTCGGCATAAATAACAGCTAAAGTATCGTTCAGGTTTACCGGTTCATTAACTTTTTTGTTGAAGATTATTCCAGCTTTAGGGTCGAGTACGTCGTCAACTTGCATCCGTCCGGCACCAATCATAATTCCAGCAAATCCGACTTCGAGTGCATCAATGTTTTCTACGTATCCGACTGTTTTACTTTTTATCTCTGCGGAAAATTTGCTCTTCGGATATTTTGTTAAATCCTCGATGAAAGATTTATCGCCGCCCTGCCGCTCAACCATTTGCAGGAATTTTTTATAAGCCGCGCCAGAACTGATAGTCTCCTTACATTTCGCAACACCTTCTTCAATTGATTTTGCTTTTCCACCCAGCATAACCATCGCACCGCTGAGTATGTAAGTAACTTCCATTAAATCGGGAACGTCTTTGCCGCGCATACATTCAACACATTCCACGACTTCGAGCCAGTTACCGACAGCGTAACCGAGCGGCTGAGACATATCAGTTAGAAATCCGATTGTCTTTTTACCGAAATTATTTCCAATTGCAATTAAAGTTTTTGCTAACTCGATTGCGTTCTCACGCGATTGCATAAAAGCTCCGCGTCCTGTTTTTATATCCAACACGAGCGCATCAATTCCTTCGGCTAACTTTTTACTCATAATACTTCCGGCGATGAGAGGTATGCACTCAACGGTTCCAGTTACATCGCGTAGCGCGTACATTTTTTTATCGGCGGGTGCAATTTCTTTTGTCTGACCAATCATCACAAGCCCGATATCGGCGATTACGGTTTTGTATTCTTGGAGAGATAAAGTAGTTTTGAAGCCGGGAATTGATTCTAACTTATCTAATGTGCCGCCTGTATGACCGAGTCCACGACCAGAAATCATCGGTACAGGGACTCCGCACGCCGCTACCATTGGTGCGAGGATTAGCGAAACTTTGTCGCCCACTCCGCCAGTTGAGTGTTTATCGACTTTGATTCCTGGGATGGAAGAAAGGTCAACTGCAATACCGGAGTTCAGCATAATATCTGTGAAGACAGTCGTTTCATCAAAATCCATCTTGTTAAAATAAACTGACATCAGGAATGCCGACATTTGATAGTCGGGAATTTTTCCGTCAACATATCCCTTAATTAAGTATTCCATTTCCTGTCGCGAAAGTTTCTGTCCGTCGCGTTTTTTTCTGATAATTTCAACTGGGGTCATAGTTAGCTTGCTACTTTACGTTTTATTGGTTGGTGACTAATACCGATGAGTGTGTCTATCGAGATGTCTTCGTCTAATGATTGCCAATGGATTCCATAACCAGACGGAGAAATGATATAATTGTTTAGTTCTTCAAGGGAAGCATTTAATAATTTTTTTGAAATTTTAGTTATCGGTATAGTGTATTTTTTTTCATCTACAGTTATCGTGAGGTCGCCATTAATGAAATTTATGTTATCAATTTTGTGATATTTTTTCATTTACTCAATGTGTTTTTAAATTTATTCCATTCGTTTTCGATGTAATCAAAGTACTCAAATATAATTTTCTTGACGTCTCGCTTGTCTTTTGCAGACATATTGTAGCTGAATGCTTCTTCAAGATCAAATTCTTGGACATCAAGCCAATACTTACATTCCATCTCTGCCTTTTGACAATGAATATGTATTGGTTCATTTCCTTCATTTGAATAGAAGAAAAATCTCCAACCCAGCACTAGTAAAATTGTAGGCATATTGAATGTAAATTCTTATCTAAATATAGTCAGAGTTAAATTAATTTCAAAGATTGAGTATTGTGGACAATCCGTGTCCCTCATTTATCTAAGTGGATTTTTCCAATAAGTAGTCCGCAAATCGTTTTTCCGTCAACAATTTCCTGGTTCTCTATCATTTCTATCGTTTTTTGTAGTGGAAGAATTTCAACGGTCATAGTTAGCTCGCCTTCTTCTAAATTCCTTCCGTTCTCTGCGGGATATAAATCTTCTGCCATGTAGATATGAAGTTGCTCATTACAAAAGCCGGGTGTTGTATAAATAGCAGTCAACTTCTGCCACTTGTTTGCCCTGTATCCGGTTTCTTCTTCTAACTCGCGCTTGGCACAGTCAAGAGGGTTTTCATCAGGGTTTAGTTTTCCAGCGGGTAATTCATAAATAAATTTATCTATCGGGTAACGATGCTGTTTTATTAGAATAACTTTCTTGTCGGGGAGAACGGCGAAGATTACTGCACCGCCCGGATGCTCTGCAACCTCGCGGATTGATCGGTTTCCCGATTCATACTCAACATCATCAACAATTGTATTGAATACCTTTCCGTTGTAAACTACTTTTCTGTTAAGAAGTTTTAGTTTCATTTTTTCCAATCAGATGCACAACTTGTTGTGGGAGTGGTATTGTTATTCCGGCTTCCATGAACGACTTATAAATTGTTTCGCGGATCGAAGTTTCAACCAACCACTTCTTTTTAAAATCAGAGGTTCTCATATTTAGACGAAGTATCAGTGCCGAGGAGCCGAATTCGGTTACAAAAATTTCTGCTGCCGGATCTTTTAATACTTCGGAATGGTTGTTTGCAATATTTAACAAAATATTACGTGCTAGCGTAACGTCGGTTCCGTAAGCAACACCGACATCAACGAATGCTCGGACAGCTTCCTGCGGATATGAAAAATTGATAAGCCGGAATTTAACAATTTCGGCGTTGGGAACGACTACATAATTATTATCGAAGTTTAAAATCCGTGTACTGCGCAAACCTATTTCTGCAACGTCGCCGATTTCGCCTGAGGGAAGTTGAATTCTATCGCCGACGCGATATGGTCTGTCGATCATAATAACGAACCCGGCAATCATATTTGAAAGTGTGTCCTGTGCTGCGAGTGCAATTGCCAACGAACCCACACCCAAAGATACAATCAAACTTCCGATGCTGACTCCAAAGTAGTCTAATATTATTATTATTCCGACAAGAAATATTATGATGCTTACAATTTTATTTGTCAGTGGAGCGATAGTAGCCGTTATATTGCTTTGAGTTTTACGCGAAACTTCGTCCATATACCATTCAAACGTAGCTTCAATAAGTTTGCTGATTGTGCGTGCGATTGCAAGCACAATAACCACAAATAATGCAATGCCAATATAATCTAAAATTTGATGGTGCGTGAGTTGGGTAGCAGTAAAAGCTTTGCGGACTTCTTCAAGGGCGATATAAAAACCAATGATAACTGAAATTAAAGTAACGTGTTTCCGGGCTTCTCCGATTAATTTATCGTCGAGCGATGTTTTTGTTTTAGTTAATATTTTTTTACCAATGAAGTTTAAAACAAATTTGAAAATTTTTCCCAAAATCCAAGATGCACTTAAGATGATTAGGGCTATCGAAAAATGATATAGAAGTTTGTTCTCGAACATAAAGGTCTCCTATTTAATTTCCCTGCTTCCGGGTTTCATAATTGGCACATTTTGTTTGCACAACGGGCAATCTTCGGATGTGTAGGTGAGAACGTCAATCTTCAAAACAGATAATTGGTAAGGAACATTAAACTTAACTTTGCCGCCACTTCTGTCAACTACGCTTGCAGTTCCAACAACATTTCCACCGGCATCTTGTACGATGTTAATTACTTCCTGTGTTGAGCCGCCTGTTGTAACGACGTCTTCGCAGACGAGTACATTTTCACCCGGTTTAATTTCAAATCCGCGACGAAGCTGCATTACACCATCCTGACGTTCTGTAAATATTGTACGTGTATTCAACTGGCGTCCTACTTCCTGACCAACTACAATTCCGCCCAAAGCTGGCGAAACAATAACATCAATTTTCATATCCTTATAGAACTGGGCGATACTCGCACAAAGCATTTCACAGTGTTTCGGGTATTGCAGCACTTTTGCACACTGAAAATACTGCGGGCTGTGTAATCCCGATGTTAGTCGGAAATGTCCTTCGAGCAGGGCTTCGGTTTGTTTGAAGATTGAGAGTATTTCTTCATCAGACAATATCTCACCCTTTATTTTCTTTTTAGTTCTTTTTTTAAATAATGAAAACATTGCAAGGCCTTTTTTATATTCGTCCAAATGAAACTGTAAAAGATCCCTATGTTCATCATTAAATGAAAGATCATTTGCTACGACTCCATTAATAATATATTTATGAAATTTTGAAGGAATAGTAGGATATTTTAATAGATCAATTTTACTATCATTTCTAAATCCATATTCATCGTATAAATACCATACTTTGCATTTTGCATTTTCTAAAATGGATGATGGAAAAAAACAAAGATATAAATAATTAAATTTTCCTTTTTGGATTTCACAATATAAAGGAAAACCTAAATTATCTATGTCCAAATTGTCATCATTAAGTTGAGTGAGAAATTCGCATTTATTAATGTCGTGTATGCCTTCACCTGCACCGCGATAACGTTCAATTTCAACTTCGATCTTTTTACCTGAAATTGAATAAACCTCAATATCAAAAATACGATCAATATAATAAGGCAGAAGATATGAATTCAAATTTTTTTCTAAATAAAAATCAAAACAGGATTGATACAATTTGTTTTGACTTATAAATTCATCCTCAACTAATAAAATATCAGAGTTGAAAATTATTTCATTGGAATCAATTCCAGGACAGATTTTCGTAATTCTACTTTTTATCGTTTTGTAATTCATCTTAAAAGCATTATAAATATAAATAAAAGCCGATTATTCTCCAAAGATCAATCGAATTATGCTATCCGGTATTCGATATATTATTCAACATGCACCTTCTTGACAACTCCCATTTTTTGCCTCAGAAACCTATTAGCCGATTCCGGTTGGAAAATAAAAAAAAAACAGTATAATACTCCTAAGAAACATTGGATAGTTTATATGAACCATACAGAACAAATAATAAGTCTTTTACCACCAGAACTTCAAAAAGAAGTAGAAGATTTTGCGAGGTTTTTACTTGAGAGATCAAGAAAGAAATCGAAAAAATTAAAACAAGATTGGGCTGGTGGTTTGGAAGAATTTAAAGATAAGTACACTTCGCTTGAGCTACAAAAAAAAGCTTTAGAATGGCGTGGTGATTAAGGTGTATAATGTATTCACAATTTAAAATCTAAAATCCCAAATCCCAAATCTAAAATCATTCAACATGCACTTTTTTCACTACCCCCATTTTCTGACCTAGAAACCTTTCTCCGACTTCTGTGAACTTGTGAGGAATATCGCTTACATAAAACTTTACGTTTGCTTTCAACTTGCTTGGGTTGCGTAAACCTTCCGCATCCAACATTTTTTCAACCTGAGCAGAAGCACTTTCTCCGGAATCAATTAATCGAACAGAATCTCCCATCACTTTGCTGATAATATTTTTTAAAATCGGATAATGCGTACATCCCAAAATTAATGTATCAATTTTTTTAAGTTTTAGTTCAAACAGATATTCTTTTGCGATAAGCTCGGTTGCCGGATGTTCGATAAAACCTTCTTCAGCAAGCGGAACAAAAAGAGGGCAGGGTTTCGAGAATACTTCAATCGAAGAATCGAGCTGGCGGATTGTATTAGTATAAGCATTGCTAAGTATCGTTGTAAGTGTGCCGACTACTCCGATTCTTTTGTTCTTTGTTGTATGTAATGCACTTTCAGATCCGGGTTGAATAACTCCGACAACCGGTAACTTGGCGCGTTTCTGAACAACATCCAATGCTACCGAAGATACTGTATTGCAAGCGATCACAATCATTTTCACATTTTTGGAGAGGAGAAAATCTGTATCCTGTGCCGTGTACTCGCGAACAACTTGTGTAGATTTAGGACCATAGGGAACTCGTGCAGTATCGCCAAAGTACACAATGTTTTCGTGAGGAAGTCGCTGCATCAAAGCCCGCACCACAGTTAGCCCGCCGATACCCGAATCGAATACACCGATTGGTTTTGAGTTCATTCTTTCAGCAGCCCTGAGTGTTCAGTTTTGTTAATTCTTCTTTCGTGAATTTTACAAATTTATTTTTTTTATCTACTATTACAATTGTCGGTTTGACCGGTTTGTTTGTAATCTGAAATGTCATTATGATAATTTCGTGCCCCTTTTTTATCAAATGAGCGGCGGCGCCGTTCATACAAATATGCCCCGAGTTTTTCTTCCCTTTTATCACATACGTTTCCAACCGATTGCCGTTTGTGTTATCCACCACCAGCACTTTTTCATATTCACTGATATTAGCTTTAATCATCAACGATTCATCGATAGTAATTGATCCAACGTATTTCAAGTTGGCTTCTGTTACCGTTGCATTATGTATTTTCGATTTTAGAAATATTCTCATTTTATATCTTCATTATATTTTCGTTAATAATATAAAAAAAAATAGGAGTAAGAGCAATTAACCTTTCATTACCGCGATTGGAACCATTTTGGCCACTTTTTTTGCAATTCCGGCGTTGTGAATTACATCTACAACATCGCTGACATTTTTGTAAGCATCAGGTTTTTCTTCAGTAAGACCGGACTTTGTTTGAGCGCGGACTAAAATGTTTTGGTTCTTCATTTGCTTCATTAATTCTTCAGGACTCGTTTCGCGCTTTGCTTGAGACCGGCTCATTGAGCGTCCCGCACCGTGGCAGGAAGACCCGAATGTTTCTTGCATCGCCCGTTCTGTGCCAACAAGAACATACGAGCAAGTTCCCATACTGCCGGGTATCAGAACTGGTTGTCCCACTTCTTGTAACTCAATAGGTAGAGCTTTGTGTCCTTTAGGAAACGCTCGCGTTGCACCTTTCCGGTGGACGAGGACTTTTTTTCTGCCGCCATTACCTCCAAATATTTTTGGATCGATATTGTGTTCTTCGAACTTTGCAATATTATGGCAAACATCGTAAACAATTTTCAAATCGCCGTTGCCGATAATTCTTTGAAATGCTTCGCGTGTCCAGTGTGTAATCATCTGCCTGTTTGCAAAAGCAAAGTTTGCTGAAGCCGCCATTGCCGAAAGGTAGTCGCTGCCTTCCTTCGATTGAATCGGGACGCAGGCAAGCTGCCGGTCAACAACGTTGATTCCATATTTCTTCATTCCGCCTTGCATAATATCTAAATAATCGGTGCAAACTTGGTGGCCCAATCCGCGTGAACCGCTGTGGATGAGAACTACAATCTGATTTTTTTGCAACCCGAATTTTGTAGCTGTTTCCGGTTCAAAAATTTCTGTAACGATTTGAATTTCGAGAAAGTGGTTACCAGAACCGAGTGTGCCAAGTTGGTCGTGACCGCGCTCTTTAGCGCGTGAACTTACAAGCGCAGCATCGGCATCTGGAATTTTTCCGTAATCCTCGATATGTTTTAAGTCGTCTTCTTTTCCATATCCATGTTTAACAGCCCACGCAGCGCCATCGTGCAGAACATTATCGAGTTCTGACTTTGTAACATTCAAAAGCCCGCTTTTTCCGGTTCCGCATGGAATATCGCGGAAAAGTTGATTCAAAAGTTGCTCTAACTTCGGGCGGATTTCTACATCCATAAACGGTGTTGATAGCAAACGAACGCCGCAGTTAATATCAAAGCCGACTCCACCAGCCGAAACTACTCCGGTGTTAACATCGGCTGCTGCAACTCCGCCGATGCAAAATCCGTATCCTTGATGTGCATCGGGCATAGCAAGTGAACGACCGATCATTCCCGGAAGTGTTGCAACATTTGCAATTTGCTCTTTTGTTTGATCTTTTTCGATGTGTTTAATCATCGCTTCGTCGGCATACACTAATCCATCTATGAGCATTCCTTTTTTATAACTCTTAGGAATCAAGTATCTATAATCATCTATTTTTTGAAACATAAAATTTACCTTTTGAAAGTGAAATTTATTATATACAATCCAGATAATATCCAATCCCTTTAGGGATTGGTTGGTTTGAGGTGAACAGTGAATATGATTTGCAGTGCCGTTAATCGTATCCAAATAAATCTTTTCGTCCGAAGCTTTTTGTTTGATGTGATTGAATCCATATTTTAAAAAAGGTTTGTCCCATATACACGTTCTCCTTCTAACGCCCTAAAGGGCGTCTCGATAATTATTTGTTTTTTAAACCCCAGTCGTAAACGACTGGGTTATTATCATATATCCAAAAACACTCTCACCAAACCTCTTTCTTCATTCGAGTGTACAAGTATTTGATGATACGTAATGGCTTTCACATCTAACTTCGTGAGATGCTTTTGGTTATCGAAGTTCTCACCTTTGACTTTTGCTTTTAAAAAATTCGGAGATATATTTTCGATATCAAACTCGCAACATACAAAATTCTTCCCATCGTAGAGATACAAAATTTCGGCGAGCCATTTCACGAGCAGATGTTCATAATCGGAAGCGGATATTTCAATAGTTTGTGTTTCGATTGGTTCGATTGAAGAGGCATCAAGAATTATTGATGTTAAAGCAATAGCTACTTCCTGGAAAGCTTCGTTTAGGTTTTTGCCATAAGCTTCGATTCCCATATCTGCCGGGTGGTCTAAAATTACATAACCTGGTTTCATAGTGGTTTAAGATAAGCATTGAGTCGGATAAATTCAAAATTTGCTTTTCCATCTAAAATTGACGAAATTTTATCCCAAAACAAGCAACGTCATCAATTAAAATGAGGAAAAATATGAAATTTAATATCTGGATGGTTCTTTTCATTGCAACAGTCATCGTTGCTGTAGTAGTTATTGCTTATCAGGATTTAAGAAGGGCTGACCAGCCGCTGATTTATTACAAAGATAAATATGAGGATCTTCAAAAAGCTTACATCGATTTGGCAAAATCGCATTCTTATATACTCGAAACAGTAATGAAAAGTAATGTTCCGTTACAATCGTATTTACCTGATTATGCAAACCGAACACCCGCAGAGTTTAATGAATATTTGAGACGCAGAATTGTTGCGATGCAATTGGAAATTGAACGGCTCGATTATGAAAGACAAAAAATTTTTAACCGTAAATAAAACTAAAAAGGAAATAAATGATACCAAGTGAATTATTAATCTCGATTAAAGAAAAGGCAAAAAAACATAAGAAGACAGTAGTGCTTCCCGACTCACTCGACGAGCGCACAATAAAGGCGAGCAGAATTTTAGCAGACGAAGGAATTGCAAATGCTATTTTAATTGGAGATGAGAATCAAATAAGATCAAAAGCCGATACTTTAGGAGTTTCGCTTCAAGGTGTTCGTGTTATCGATCCGAAAAAGTCAGATAAGTTGAGCGACTTCTCACACATTTTTTATAATTTAAGAAAAGAAAAAGGAATCAGTTTTGAAGACGCACAAAAAGCAATAACTAACCCGCTATTTTTTGGAGCTATGATGGTTCGTGAAGGATTGGCAAATGGTAGTGTAGCGGGTTCAATCTCAACAACCGGCGATGTGCTTCGTGCGGCTATTCAAGCAATTGGGATGAAAGAGGGAATTAATATCGTATCGTCGTTTTTCTTGATGGTGTTTCCGCATAAAGTTTTTTCGTTTGCCGATTGTGCAGTTGTTCCTGATCCAACCATTGAACAACTTGCCGACATCGCAATTTCGACCGCAGAGAATCATCAGAAGTTAACAGGCGAAGAACCACGGGTTGCGATGCTTTCGTTTTCGACCAAAGGAAGTGCAAGTCATCCGTTAATCGAGAAAGTTCAAAAAGCCACAGAGCTAATAAAACAAAAAGCGCCAAATCTGATTGTCGATGGCGACCTTCAACTTGATGCAGCAATTGTTCCGAAGGTTGCGCAATCGAAAGCACCCGGAAGTCCCGTGCAGGGTAATGCAAATGTTTTGGTTTTCCCCGATTTGAATGCGGGTAACATCGGATATAAAATGGCACAGCGGCTCGGCGGTGCCGAAGCGATAGGACCGATTGTACAGGGATTGAAAAAGCCGGCTTTCGATTTATCACGCGGTTGTAGTGTCGAAGATATTGTGAATACTGTTGCAATAAACTGTGCGTTGAGCATCTGATGACTGTGCAGGCGATAAATCCGAAACCCCGTTATTTGTTTATTGATTTTTATCGCGGCATTGTAATTTTGTTTATGTTAGAGGGGCATTTATTCCGGGCTTTATTGGATCAGGCAATTATACAAACCCCTCTTTTTCAATTTCACGATTTTTTTCACGGTGTAAGTGCCCCGGCATTTTTATTCGGTGCGGGGTTAACATTTGTGCTTTCAACCCGTAAGCGATGGGAGGATTACCATCACTGGGATACTCCACTGGCTCGGCGGCTCGGGCGCATTCTTATCATTTTGATGTTAGGTTATTTGTTACATCTTCCTTTTTTATCTGCAAAAAAACTCATATTAGAAGCCACTACTCAAAATTATTTACAATTTTTTCAAAGTGATGTTTTGCAGTGTATCGGTTTTGGATTACTTGCACTTCACGGCTTGGTTTTTTTCTTTAAAACAGAGCGGCGTTTTTATGGACTTGTGCTTGCAGCCACAGTTGCAATTCCGCTGCTGACACCCTTGCTTTGGAATATCGATTTCTTAAAACATTATCCCCCTTTTATTGCTCAATTATTAAATAGTATGAATGGATCACTGTTTCCAATTTTTCCGTACATCGGTTTTTTATTTGCCGGTGTTATTGTTTCGTGGGAGTTTATGCTGGCGGTCGAGCATAAACGCGAGCATAAATTTATGAAACGCTTTTTATATTTAGGCTTGGTTTTTATTGGTTTGGGATTATTATTAGATGCAGTACCGTTCCAGCTTTACCCCGTTTACAATTTTTGGTACACCAGCCCGAATTATTTTGCAATTCGTATCGGAGCTTTATTAGCTATGATTGGTATTATTTGGTGGGTCACAGAAAAAATTAAACAGCCGCCGCGGTGGATTACAATTTTGGGTAAAGAATCGCTACTTGTTTATGTAGTTCATTTGATAATTCTTTATGGTTCGGTGATTAATCCATTTTTTAGTATGAAAACAATTTTTGGAACTTATTTGGGATTTATGGATGTCTTACCGCTGTTTATACTTTTTACAGTCTCTATGATCGGGTTGGCATTTTGGTGGAGTTATTTGAAGGAGAAAAAAAATAACATTTACCGGATTGTTCAGCTTACTGCAGCAGCGATTTTCTTTATTGTTTTTTTTACATTAGAGTATTGAGCTGAAGTAAGAATAAAGAATTTAGGTACGCTTACCATTCGCCTGTTGCAAGGACAGGGACAGGCAGGTTTTAAAGTTTGTACGAAGCTACATCTCTATCCCCAAACGCATCATTAAATTCATTCAATCGCTTATTTAATGCATCAGCTAAATTAATTTCCACAACAGAAATTCCCGCTTCATTCGAAGTAAGTCGGGTTAGGATTTCGCCTTTTGGTGAAACAATCTCGCTTTTCCCGATGAAAGATAATTTATGTCCGCCTCTGTCTTCAGTACCAATCCTATTTGCCGTAGCGGAAAAAACTTTGTTTTCTAAACATCGGGTTACCATAGCATCAGGACAGTGGGGGAGAACCAAGTTTGATGGATGTGCAATCAGTTGAGCTCCTTTAAGTGCGAGTGTTCGCATTGCTTCCGGGAAAAACCAGTCGTAGCATATCATCATCCCGACTTTACCAAACGCGGTATCGAATACTGGAAATCCTAAATCGCCTCGTTTAAAAAATATATTTATATGATAGTAGAGATGGATCGCATCAAAGAGAAACTTGGGTACATCGATGCGAGAAGAGGTCATGAGTTTCCCAATCTTTGCGTTTCATGGCGACATAGGCCCTTAAGCGGTTAAAATTCAATTGTCTTTATCTAAGAAGAACAAGCTTCTTACTTTCCATAAATGAACCCGAGCGTAACTGATAGAAATATACTCCACTCGGTAACCCGGTTGCATCCCACTTGAACTTATGTCGTCCGGCATCTAATTTTTCATTCAATAGCGTTGCTACTTCTCTGCCGAACAAGTCGAAGACTCGCACGGAAGTATAGGCATTTGTTTCTATGGAAAAAATAATTGTCGTGCTTGGATTGAACGGATTCGGATAATTTTGCTCAAGAATAAATGCTGACGGAATTATTATTTGTTGTTCTTCAACAGATGTAATAATTTGTCCATTTATTGGTAATCCTCTCGGTTGCCCTTCATTAAATAGGACATGCTTTAATTCAATTGAGTATACTCCAGAAGGGGCATTTTCAGAAATCCTAAACCGAATTTTTATTAATGTTCCTGAACCATTGATCGAGTTTGAACCTGCTGCGGCTACTGAAAAATTTCCTATTATTTGTGAGGAGTAAGAGGTAGCCCAACCATCTGCAAGGGTACCGACTGTAACAACATTTATTGCACTTAAGTATTCCTGATTGAAATTTAAATTGAGCTGAAATGAAGAGAAACCTATATTAGAATATCCAATTTCGATATTGACATCAGTCGTTTCACCGGGAGCCGCAGACACATTTAGTATGTAAACTCGCATATCATAGATTTCAATGTTATCACTAATTCCAGATTTACCAATGGAATCCACGACTGAAACTTTGGTAACACCCCCCTTTTTTGCATATAGTTTACCAAAATTCGAAATTTCCGCCAACGATGTATCAATAATCGACCAGTTTAAAGGAGGTGTTGATTCCCCAGAAACCGAAAATTGTAATGAATCACTAACAACAAGTGTTGCCGTGTTTGGATAAATAATTAATGAACCAAGTGGTGTTGTTGTAAAATATCCATTTAAATAATTAGCCATAATATTTTCATTGAATAATACACCTGAAAAATTACAGTAAGTTGAGCCAGTATTTGTAGTTGAAGCTTTTAAACGTAGGTATATTAATATACCACTTCCTAAAATTGGTTCACTCCCTGCAAATGCAACAGAGATTTTCCCAGCATTAATCATCACTATTGGAGAACTAAAATTTTCTAAAAGCGTTCCATTTTGTTCAATTCCTAATGCGGTAATAATACTTTGATCAAACGATACAGAAAACTGGCCTGAAGTTATATTCAAACCTGTAACATCCGTTGTATAAATTGGTAAAAGTATGATTCTTCCTTGAAAAGCAGAAGTATCACGGATTGTTAATTTCAACGCACGGACTTCAATAATCCCTGATGTATCAATGATATTATTATTATCAGTAGCGATTACACGTGTAAAACCAGGTGTCAGAGCAGTTAGGTTTCCAGTTGAATTTATTATTGCCACTGAAGTATTTGTTGATAACCAGGAATACGGCGGAGTTCCACCATCGACAGAAAATTGTTTTGTCTCCCCAACTGTCATATTCCAAGTATCGGGTATGATTGTCATTGATGGAGGATTTATAACTGTAATTATTCCATTTCGTGTCTCCGTAGGGGGTATTCCTTCATTTAATAAAGCTTTATTAAATTGTAGTGCCGCACTCGACCCAGATGAAGAAAGTGGAAATCTCATTCTTAAATATACTAAAACACCCGACCCTACCAAATTTGTTGTTCCGGCATTAGAAATCTTTATTTTGCCAGTAGAAATGTTGAAAATAGGGTTTCCCCAACTGGCGGTTAATGTACCACTGGATATCACGCTATCGAACTCCATGATTGGGGTCGAAAAATTTATTTCAAGCTCGTATGCTGTTACATTCCAGCCAGTTAGGCTACTATCAACTTGGATAGGAAAATATATTGTGTTACCCCTAACTACAGTTGTGTCATTGAATGATAATCGTATTGGATTTGCTTGTAACAGATGGTGAGTTATGCAAAAAAGTATCATTAATAAAGTATATATCTTTTTCATAACATTTTAGCTCCTTTCATATATTTTTTATTATTATCTTATTAGGAGCATTTTCTTAATACTGTTATAATTTTTAACTCCAACTGCAGAAATACGATAAAAATATAAACCGCTGCTTACTTGTTTCGATTCTTCGTCACAACCATTCCAGATTATTTCAAATTCACCAGCATCCTTTTTCTCATCTACAAGTATTCTAACTAATTGTCCCATAGCATTATAAATTGTAATTGTTACCTGTGTTTCATCCTCTGGAATTTGGTATCGAATACTTGTAACCGGGTTAAATGGATTTGGATAGTTTTGATATAATGAAAACTCGGTAGGTTTACCTTCGATAGTAACCACACCAGACTTTGCTATCGCATCAAAACTCTCTTCGTTCAATAAGATTTTTGAAAATTCAATTGTAGATTTAAGAGTACCGCCAATGTCCTTTTTGACATCGAAGCTTATGAAAATTACATTGTCATTAATCGAAATATATTCTGTACCAGCCAACGCAATCCTGCACTTTCCATCAGATATTTTCGTTTGTATACTCATTCCAGACAGAGTGGGTGAAAGTTGAACATTTGTTGGTGTAAGTATGCTCTTATCGAAAGAGATTGTTATATCAGCACTTGCAATATTATCTACTCCATTCATAGAGATGGGAATAATAATTGAAGAACCACGAGCACAATGGACATTTCCGATCTCAATTGAAGAAGCTACCACTTTAGAAGGTTGGACATTAGTCAGATTTTTACGTTTAATTTCAATTGGAAATGACTGAATATTTCCAACGACATATTGTAAAATTAGAGATGCATCGTATGAGGTAATTCCCGATACGCCACTCACATCAGCGACTCTCTTTTGGATTTCATTAAGCGGATTACTAATAGAATCTACTACAAATTTCAATATTAATGAAGCATCGTATGCTTGTATATATCCATTTAAACTTACATCCCCCGCAATTGGAACCTGTAAACCTATAGTTCGGTGTGGGATATAATTAACACTATCTGTTACAACATCGCCCATTCCTATAGGATTACCTGTATGGGTTGGACCGGTGTTACTTCCCCACCAATTCCACTTTGTATTGATATTAAATGATTTATGCGTATTTCTTACCCCTTGTTCAGTATTTTGATAAATATCACAAAAGTTTATTAATGGATTTGATGCCGCAAGTGCAATTATACCATATCTATTATTAGAAATTACAGAATATGTTATCGTGGGACTTGCACTATTTGTTACAATACCGCCAATCTGATCGCTGTAATAATATCCTGCATGCCTGATTATACAATGTTTCATTCTGCATAAAGGATCAAGAGATTCATCGGCAAATTCAATTCCCCACCAATTTGGATCCCACGGATAATAGGTATTCGATGGAGAAGTAGCATTACTATCAGCATTTGTATCTCCACCATAAAAGTCGTCTTTTATGTCAGTGAACACAATGGTACTGTCGGGATGTGCACCGCCTTCGGCAATCAAACCTTTGCGGACAATCATTCGTTTGTCGGGGAAGAATTTCATCACAACGCCAGGCGAGATCGTCAGAACAGCGCTCGTTCCTATCGTGTAATCGCCGAACAGGTAGGGAATATTATTGACACCGCCAAAACTCCGACGCGGCAATGTAACATCTTGCACGAGCGTCTCTTCTAAAATTCCAATCGCGCGATACGTTGAGCCCGACATCACGTTTCCATTGGATGATCGCGGATACGAAACTAAGGACGTGCGGATGGGTGCGTAGGTAAGATTATTAAACGAGCAGCTATCCAACGTCGGTTGCGAAACTCCATTGAGTCGCACTCCCCAATCTGTCTTATCAAAGATACAGTTGCTTGTTCTTGGAGAAGCCTGGAGCAAATCGACGCCGTACTCCCTGTAACGGAACACAGCATACTTGACGGACGAAATATTATCATCGCTCACATCGCTCATTTCTATCCAACCTTGGTTGTTTCGCCAAAAACCTGGGCTGGTGGATGAGCCATCGCCATTCGTGTCGCCGGGATTTCCGTACGAATCGTCTCTCACATCTGTGAAGACAACTTTTTGTGATAACGTTCCTTCCACTACAAGCCCGCCGTTCACTCGAATGCCTAGGAATCCCGCATCTGATTTAAAGACAGCTCCTGATGGAATCGTGACGGTGGTTCCTGAATTTATAATCGGCCGCTCGCCGTAATAGCCGGTATAAAAGAAATAGGTAATATTCGAAAACCCCGCAAAATCCCTTTTTGGTACTGTAGCACTCACGGAGTATGTTTCCGGAACAATTCCCAACGCCATAATGCCGACGTTAAGAGCAGAGATGTTTGAAAAGGTCGGATTCGCAAACAAACTCATCATTACAGGCGTATTAGAAATGTTGTAAATCTGAATGTTGCTGACAACGGGCGAGGCGCTTCCGTAAATTCCAAGTCCGGAGTTTGCAGATTGCTGCACTATGCAACTATCGATTCGAATGCGCGCATCAAATACACGGACCGCTCCCGCTCCGTCTGGGTTATAGTAATAATAACTCCCGCCTCCATTGGCCCCATACCGAACTTCGCAATTCTTTAGAGAGTTGAGGGAATCACTGCCGGAATTGCGAAACTCGATGCTCCACCAATCACCACGCGTCGGTGTACTATTGTTGCCGTCGTTATTTGTATCGCCGCCGTTTGAATCATCTTTGAGCGAGGTAAATATTATTTTTTGCGTTGCCGTACCATCAGCAACTAATGCACCGTTAACAACGATGCTCTGGTCACGGACATAGTAATATGGAATATAATTAAAATAAAGAAATTTAATGACGACACCGGGATAGATCGTCAGAACGGCGTTTGAACTAATTGTCAACTTCTCCACAATGTAGGCGATGTTGGTAATGCCGGCAACGTCTCGCTTGGCAAGAGTAGCGTTGGAAGACAACGTTCCTTCAACAATTCTAATTCCTTTGCTGCCGTTTGATGTGAACGTGATGTTTGTAAATGTCGGATTCGACTTCAATGACATCGCCAGCGGGTCTAAGCGACAGTTTTTCAATTCAACTCCCGTGATAAGTGGATTGGAACCTCCGTCACACCGCACGCCGTAATTGTACGAATCGCTGACGAGTGTGTTGGAAAGGGTCCCACTCGCATCGGTAAAAGTCACCCCGCCCCAGCTTACATAATTCCACAGGGGATCATACGAATCAGATCCACCAAACTTGATCGCGCAACTATCGATCAAGCAAAAAGCATCATCGCTTGTCGCTTGGAAACGAATCGCTTTCCAGTCTCCTGGTTGTGGCGAAGTGCCGTTGCCGTCGCCGTTCGTATCCTGCGGACGCCCGACATTGTCATCTTTAATCGAAGTAAAAATGATTTGTCCGCCAGCAATTGTTCCTTTGGCGTGGAAGCCGCCATTCACAAAAATTCCTGCTTGGTTGGCTTTAATGACGACCCCCGGATCAACCGTCACGTTCGTTCCTGAATTGATCGTCAAGTCGTGAAGCAACAAATAGGTGATATTGGAAATGCCGGCAACGGTGCGCTGTTTAATCGTTCCACTCAACCCAAGTTCTTCTCCAATGAGACCAAGCGCCGTCCATTTTGTATTTGTGAACGTGTTGCCGATAAAGGAAGGATTCGCGGAAACCGACATTGCGATTGGTGTGTACTGTGTATTGATGATGGCGTTGTTCCAGATTTTTGGGTTTGACGCTTGAAACGCATAGACGCCGTAGTTAACGTCTTTGATCTCGCAGTTCGAAATCGTCGGACTGGCGTTTACGGTTGTGATCTCTCCGCCAGAAATGTAGCGGGTATTGTAGTATGTGCTCGGTAAGCTGCCGTACTTCAATCTACAATAGCTGATAATGGAACTGGTGTCGCTCGTGCCTTCAAACACGATCCCTCCCCAATCGCCAACGACCGGTGACGTTTGTGTACCATCTTTGTTCGTGTCGTCAGGATTTCCATAACTGTCATCCCGCGCAGATGTGAACGTAATCAAACTATCCGGGGTTCCAACAGCGACGAGTTTCCCTTGCACCACAATCCGTGGACGAATATAATAGATATCGATTCGCGATTTAATGACTATTCCTTTTTGGATTGTCAAGGTGATTCCTTGCGGGACGGTAACGTCTTCCAGCATCAGATAGGTGACATTGGGAATAAATGTGACAGAGCGGATAGGAAGATAGGAGTTTGCCGCAAGATTTCCTCCCAGCAATCCTATTGCATCGTACTGATTATCGGAAAATGAAAAGGAGTTATTGATGAACACCGGATTCGCCGCAAACGACATCGCAATGGGAACAACCTGGCTTGAGCCGATGACGTTATTCGAGAAGACAGGATTTGAGACACCCTGCATCATCGCTCCATAATAATTATTGGCCATCTCACAACTGTCAACGGTCGGGCTTGCATTGTCCATCGAGACACCGCCAGTGTTTCCCGCTCCTGCAAACGTGATTTTGCAGCGACTCATGACACAGCTTGCATCATTACTCAGATCACGGAAGACAACGCCGCCCCAGTAACTCGATGTGGGCGCTGTAGCAGTGCCATCGCCGTTTGTATCTCCACCTATATTATCATCAGTGTATGCTGTGAAGGTGACGTCTTTAGCGATTAAAGTTCCTTCTACGTTAAGATTCGCATAATTACTGAACTTCACCGCATTTCCGTGTGCAATTTCTAGTCCTGCACCCGGACGAACGAAGAAGTCTCCAATAAAAACATAGGGAATCACAGTAGGAGCCATTGCTGTATCCAAAGTGAATGTATCGCTAAACTCAGAAAATCGCATGTAAATTCCATTGTGTGTATTTCCGATGAACGTGTTGGAACCGTTGAGCACCAGTGAACCCGCTCCAACATACGTAATGGGCCAATCGCATGATGTGATATTACTATTGAATAGAGATACGTTTGCCGACCCTGTAAGCATCATACCATAATTTTGTGAAGCTGAAATATCACACGATCTTAAAATAGCCGAACCCGAATACACATAGATACTCCCATTGTCAGAGGGATAAGAGACTCCTCCATATCTTATCTGGCAAGTATCTAATGTTATCGAGCCGCTGTTATAATAATCTCCGACCTGAACAAAATTCCAGTCGCCTTTTGTTGGATTTCCTCCCACGGTATCTTTTGCTGATGTAAAGAGTCCATGACGAGCATTCAATGTACCTTTCACATAAAGTCCCTGACCACTCTGAAATCGAACAATAACACTAGAATCTATAGTGAGAACTATTCCAGGATTTACAGTAACATTCCCCGTTACTATATAAGGACTTCCGAACTTATCCCAGGTAGTGTTAGAATAAATTGTACCTGAAACATACGTTTGTGAAAATAATGTATTTTCATAGGATGAAAATACAATTAAAAGAATTAAAACAAAGAAAATTTTAAATGTTTTCATAACTCATTCTCCTTTTGGTTAGTATATGGTTGACAAACTATATCAGAAAAAGACCTTGTTAAATATAAGACATGTTGTGTAGAATGTCAAACCTTTTAACATCTATTTTGAAAAGAGTATCGTTTGGTAGATGTGTGTAAATCTGTCTTCTCTTTTTGCCTTCTTCCAAAAAAAGTAAAATCTTAAAATCCATAATTATACGCATCTTCATCTCTATCCCCAAACGCATCATTAAATTCATTCAATCGCTTATCTAACGCATCTGCTAAATTAATTTCCACAACAGAAATTCCGGCTTCATTCGAAGAAAGTCGTGTTAGGATTTCGCCTTTTGGTGAAACAATCTCGCTTTTTCCGATGAAAGATAATTTGTGACCGCCTCTGTCTTCAGTTCCAATTCTATTCGCTGTCGCAGAAAAGACTTTGTTTTCTAAACATCGGGTTACCATAGCATCAGGACAGTGGGGGAGAACCAAGTTTGATGGATGTGCAATCAGTTGAGCTCCTTTAAGTGCGAGTGTTCGCATCGCTTCCGGGAAAAACCAGTCGTAACATATCATCATCCCTACTTTCCCAAACGCGGTATCGAATACTGGAAATCCTAAATCGCCTCGTTTAAAAAATATGTTTTCCCGGTAATACAAATGAACCTTCCTGTAAATACCAATCAATCCGTTTGGCCCTATTAATGCAGAGGAATTAAAAAAAATATCGTTATCGGCTTCGGCAAAACCGTAAACTATGTAACATTGTTTTTGATGTGCTAAACTTGCAAGAACTGAAAAAGTGAGACCCTCGATAGGTTCGGCTAATTGTGCGAGTTCTTCTTTGGAAGTGAAATTATAACCGGTATTAAAAAGTTCAGGTAGGACGAAAAAGTCGGCTACAGCGCTGTTCATTAAATTAACCGCATCATCAATATTTTTCTGAACTTCACCGAAAGTCGGATTAGTTTGTATGAGAGCAAGTTTCATAAGATTTTTTCATTTGTTCTCCGCCAAAGGCGGATGAGCCTTCGGCACAATTTATTCATTTATCCATTGACTCATTTATTCATTTGTTCATTTATCATTGATTCAATGATCCAATGAACCGATGAATCAATTATCTATTTCCTTTTGATTTTGCCGTGTATTGCGATGCTGCAAAAATCGCTAACAATTCATTAGCTTCTTTTAAAAGTTTTTCTATTGGGTCTGATTTGTATATATCGGTCTCAAAAATTATCTCTAACCAAAACACGGTTTCGTCAATTTCCTCAACGACAATTCCAATTTTTGAAATAAATTCTGCTTTTGAACGAGCCCGGCAAGCAGATCGGTAATTTGCCGCTACCGATGTTGCTGACTTTAAAACTTGTTTTCCTATAATCCGCGAGTCATCTGTCTTTGGTAATTTACGAAACAATTTTATTATTTCGATTGCAAATCTCTTCGTCCGTGCTTTTAACTCTTCACATTTATACATAGCTTAAAACCCCTTTTAATTTATTCATTTGTCCATTTACTCATTTATCCCCCGAAGGGGTCACTTCGTGACATTTGTTCATTTGTTCATTGATTCATTTGCTCAATGCTTCAATGTTTCAATGATCCAATGATTCAATGTTCCAATCATCTAAACTCCTCAATCTTCGGATATTTTTTAAAAAACTCTTTAGTCAAAGCACCAACTGTTCCACCTAACAAAGCAAGAGCAATTAAATTTGGTAAAGCCATAAATGCGTTGGCAATGTCGCCAACAAAAAATACTAATTCGATAGATGCAATCGAACCGATGAACATTAATATTATATAAACGATTCTATAAGCGTACGTTACTTTTATTCCAAACAAATATTTCAGACATTGCTCGCCGTAATAACACCAACCGATTAAAGTTGTGTAACCAAAAAGAAAAGACGACAAAGCAACAACGAACCCACCTATATATGGTATGCCTTCTGAAAACGATGCCGCAGTCATTGCAGTCCCCGATAAACCACTTTGCCACATTCCTGTAGATAAATTTATTATAGCTGTGAGTGTGCAAACTACAATTGTATCGATAAAAACTTCCATAGAACCGATTAAACCTTGATGAACGGGTGAAGGAGTTTGGGCTGCGGCGTGTGCAATCGGTGCGCTGCCGAGTCCGGCTTCGTTCGAGAGTAATCCTCTCCGAAATCCAAACTGAATTGCCTGACTAACCGTTGCACCTAAAAATCCACCTACTGCGGCTGAAGGGGTAAATGCATATTGAAATATTAACATAAATACATTTGGAATTTCGGCATAATGTTCAACGATTACCACAAAACCAAATATGAAGTAAACAATAATCATAGTTGGAACAAGCCGTTCAGCAACCATAGCAATTCGTTTGATACCGCCAATAATTACAAGTGCAACCAAGATTGTAATTACGATACCAGAAACAACTTTTGGAATTCCGAATTGGCTGTGAAAAGCGAGTGCCATCTGATTTGCCTGCATCATATTTCCGGTACCAAATAAAGCAGCAAAGACTCCGCAAACTGCAAATGCAGCGGCGAGGTAAACTGCTACCGATTTATTTTTCAAACCGTTTTTAATGTAATACATCGGACCGCCTGCGATTGTGCCATCCGGGTATTTTTCGCGGTAGTAAACGCCTAATAGTGCTTCGGCATATTTTGTAGCCATACCGATAAATCCGCACACCCACATCCAGAATATGGCACCGGGTCCGCCCCAGAAAAGAGCAGTAGCTACACCGCCTATGTTTCCATTTCCGACAGTCGCTGCGAGGGCTGTTGAGAGTGCAGCGAACGGCGAAACATCTCCCTCGAGTTTTGTAGTATCAGTTTTACGCATAAATCCACGGAAGACTAATTTGGCGGCATCACCAAGCCGGCGGAATTGTACAAAACCTGTTTTGAATGTTAACCAAGCACCAACGGCAAAAAGTACGTAAACCATATACGACCAGATCCACGATGCGAATTGGTCAACCGACTGAACCAGTTGCGAATAGAGTTCTTCCATTATGTTATTCCTTCATTAAGAAAAAATTATAAATGAATCTCCTCGCCGCAACCTGCCCGCCGTCCGACTTAGCGGACTTTGGCAGGCGGGGCAGCGAAGTATCTGTTAACAAATTTTATTTTATTCGCCTCAACAGGCGGGAACCTGCCCGACCGGCAGGCGAGTTTAACCCTCGTCCGCCTTTGGCGGATTAAAATATTTCAAATATATTCAACAACACAAAGAAAATTACAACCGGACAAACAAAGCGAATTAAGAAACTCCAGATTTTTAGTACTGGCTTGTAGTTTTTATCCAAGCCGTACATTATTTCATCGGATGCTTTTGCCGAACCCCATTTCCAACCGATGAAGATAGAAAGAATTAATCCGCCGAATGTAAGTGCGAAACTTCCGAAAAGAAAATCGACAATATCTAAAAATCCGGTTTTACCTAATAGATGTAAATTACTGAAAAAAGAACTGTAGCCCTGCGACATCGCCGAAGGAATACCAATAATAAAAGCAGCAAATCCTAAAGCTAATGTCGCTTTCATCCGTGTAATTTTTAATTCATCAACCGCCCAGGCAACGCCGACTTCGAGAAGCGAGATTGATGAAGTTAAGGCAGCGATTGCCAACAATATGAAAAAGAAAACACCAACAATTGTTCCTGCGGGCATCTGACTAAAAATTTGAGGGAGAACATTGAACACTAAACCGGGACCTTGTGCCGGGCTCATACCGGCAGCGAACAGAGCCGGAAAAATTACCAAACCTGCCATAATAGCAATCAGCGAATCCGATAATGCAACCGTTGTAGCCGACGTAATTAAATTTGTATTTTTGTTGATGTAGCTTCCATAAGTAATCATTGCACCCATACCCAAGCTTAATGAAAAGAAAGCCTGTCCTAATGCTGCTAAAATTGTTTTGCCTGTGATTTTACTGAAATCAGGATTGAGATAAAATTTGATTCCTGCCTCGGCACCCGGTAAAGTTATTGAAAAAAGAATCAGCCCCAATAAAATCAAGAAAAGCAAAGGCATCAAAATTTTTGACCAACGTTCGATACCACCTCTTACTCCACCTAAAACTACAAACATTGTGAGAGATAAAAATACAATGAAGTAACCGACTTCACTTAACGGATCCGAGATAAAATCCGAGAAACTTCCTGTTTGATGGAGTGCGGTTTTTACTATGTAACCAACAGTCCAACCGGCAACCACTGAATAGTAGGAGAGAATTACAGTACCGGCAATTACACCGAGGTAACCAACAAATTTCCACCAACCTTTGGGAATAATTTTTTTGATAGCTCCGACGGGATTGCGCTGAGTGTATCTGCCTAATGTAAGTTCAGCAATTAAGACAGGAATTCCGATAACAATTACGCAAATTAGATAAACGAGGACGAATGCAGCGCCTCCGTTTTCACCAGTCATATAAGGAAAACGCCAGATGTTACCGAGTCCGATTGCCGAGCCAGAAGCGGCTAGGATGAATCCAAGTTTTGAACCCCACTGCGAACGTTGTTCTTCTATCATTATTTAGATTTCTATATTATTTGTATCAACTGAAATTATAAGGAAAAGATGTATGATAATCAAGCAAATTTCATATAAATTATTTAAATTATCATAAATTATGAAGAACAAAACAACCATCAAAAGACATTTGACAAAAAGGAAAATATCAAATCCCCAACTCAACAATCCTAATCACCAAAATTTACCTTTGTACTGCGATGTTTATTGCCTATATGCTTCATTTACAGATACCTGCTTATCGGGCGCCTGCCATCGTGAAACTGCAATTTATTGTAAGTTGTTTGAACGTTACAACAATAAACACGCTCGATGTTTTGTTAAGAAATAAACCCAAATTGTTCATTGGAAAAAATTTCTAATGATTGCCATTAGAAAATAGAACAACTAACTCAATATCTATCAATCCGTTACCTTTATTGATTGTTTAGTTTATGAACAAATGAATTTGTAAGAAAATCAAAAATAGAAAACTGTTGAAACAGTTAAAAATATCACCGTTAGGGGCATTAACCCACGACTTAAGTCGTGGGTTAATGAGAAAAATGTTAATTTTCAAAACCGTTTTAACGGTTTATCTCCACGAGCGATTAGCTTGTGTAATCCAATCCCTCTCGAATGACAAATCTGGGATAAATTAATATCCTGTTAGCAACAACGAGCAAGCCGCGATTGCAGCAGTCTCGGTACGCAATCTTCTCTTTCCTAATTCCAAACACTTTATTCCCGAATCGTTTGCTTTTTCAATTTCCATATTTGAAAAGCCACCTTCGGGACCAATAATAACTATAACTGAGTCTCTATTAATATCCGGCAAAGTCATTTGCCAATTAGCACTTTCACCAAGCACATCGGGTTTGTGCAAAATAATTTTTGTGTTGAAGTTTTTCGAATATCGAATTGCTTCATCGAATATCATAAGGTCGTGAATTTTTGGAAGGAACGACCTTCCGCATTGTTTCATAGCTGCGAGTGCAAGTTTCTGCCATCTCTCAATTTTTGCTTGCTGTGGAATTGTATGTTCGGTTTTCAGAGGAATGATTTCGTGAACGCCTAATTCGACAGCTTTTTCGACTAAAAAATCGAACTTGGCTGGATTTTTTAAAATGCCAACCGCTAAAGCAACTTTCATTTTCGGCTCGTTGTGCTGTTCAAACTTCTGTAAAATTTTTGCCTCAGCGTTTCGTTTAACTATTGCTGTTATCTGAACTTCGTAAGCTGTTCCCAATCCATCCACAATCATAATGCGTTCTTCTACTTTTTTCCGCATCACGAGAACAAGATGATTAAACTCTTCTCCCTCGATAACTACAATATTGTTTTTAATATTAGCCGGTGGAGTATAAAAATAATCTGACATAGTATTTTTCAGTTTCTTATTTATTCAGAATGCTGCTGAAATATCAAAAATGAATTCGCCTTTTCTTAATTCATTTAAAGCATATTCTGCACGAAATACAAAGTGATAGGGAAGGATGAAGTGCAATCCGGCTCCGTAACCTTTTTTGAAATCGCCGATTGCAAGTGGTTGCTTCCGGTACCAAACATTACCGGCATCTCCGAAGAGAGCAGCGGCAATCCCGAACTTCCAAACGCTGAATTCGGGCATCGGCATGAAATCTAAATTAAAAAATTTCGGTTTTAATAAAACAATCCGCAATTCAGCGGAGCTGCCAAAAACATTTTCGCCCTCATAAATATTTTTGTAGTGTCCTCTGATACGTTCGCTATATCCGAAATAAACATGTTTATACGAAGGCAGCTCTCCTCCGCTCGAAAATGTTCCGAACGAACGGAATGCAAGCACGACGTCGGGTATCAACGGTATGAAACGCCGGTAATCGAAAGAATACTTCCAGTAGTCAATATTTTTTTCAAATAATCCAAACTTTGATATATGAAAATTGATGTATGACCCAAAGAGAGTATAGTCGTTTAAGTCGCGTGTATCGTAATTGTAGCCGGTTGAAAAAATCGGGAAGGCATCTTTTCCCCAAGCATTTAGTAAACGCCCCGGTTGGTAATCGGATAGTTTAACTACTTCGTAGCCGAAGTGTACCCAGGCAGTGTGCGAAGTTTGAAAACGCTTTCCGATTGAAAGGGAAGCAGATGTATGATATTGAAAAAAATTAGCAGCATCATTTTGTGCCGATAAACTTTTATTTTCGTTTTCATAATAACCAAAGGATGTGCTAACAAAAACATCTTCCCAGTAATCAATCTGAGGATTCCTGTAGGATAATTGTAAAGACGGTTCGTATCCTAAAGTGCCGATAGCATAAATTTTTTCGTTCCGCCCTCTGAAGTTAATATCTACAATGCCGGCACCGTAATAAATTTTTTTCCAATCCCGGTCTTTAATACCAAAAATAGGAATGGGGTAAAGAAACCACCTCTCTGTAACTACAACTAAAAGATTGTATTTGGGTGTTGTAGTTTCAACCTTGAATATCTCAACGCTATTGAATAATTGCAAGCTATAAATTCGTTTCTTATCGTAGTCGATTGCCTCGTCTGTTAATACGCTGCCCGGTTTAAGCTTCATCTCACGAAGAATTACAAACGGTTTGGTTTTATTATTACCAAGAATGATAACGCTATCTACAAGGATATCCTGATTTTGTTGTAGAGGGAGATTGTTGCTTTGAAGAAAATTATTTGAGGCAAAGAAAAGTATTATTAAGAAAAATGTTTTCATCACGCCTATCAGCTTAACCGATAAGCCGCATGTGTTCAATTTTTATGCAGCGATCATTTACGACCGTGAGTTCATTCTCGAGTGCATATTTGATTGCCTCTGCCGAACCGACTCCGAATTGAAACCACACAACTGCTGCTTCGGTTTGGATTGCTTCTTCAATGACGGGCAGGACAAATTCAGGACGGCGGAAAATATTCACAATATCAATTTGCTCCGGAATTTCTGATAAGTTAGAGTAGCATTTGACTCCGAGAATTTCCTGATAATTCGGATTTACCGGATACACTTTGTAACCTTTGTTAATCAGATATTTGGTTATCATGTAGCTGTCTTTTTCAGGTGAGGGGGAACTTCCGACAACGGCGATAATACGGCTGCTTGTTAAAACAGATTTGATATCGCTATTGTTTTCTGCTATTTTTATCCCTTGTAGCATGCGTCGAGTTGTTTTGTGCCGCGGGTATCATCTAATCGTTTCACAGGAGTTGATTGTGGCGCGGTTAATAATAATTCCGGATTCGTTGTAATCTCTTCATTGATTTTAATAAGCGCATCTGCAAACGCATCG
This sequence comes from uncultured Ignavibacteriota bacterium, assembly GCA_947085405.1. Classification (GTDB taxonomy): domain Bacteria; phylum Bacteroidota; class Ignavibacteria; order UBA10030; family BY39; genus JASEGV01. Next base: position 14,847 of record CAMTWO010000002.1, on the reverse strand, counting down.
AGAGTTTCTTTTGTTTCCGTTTCAGTCGGTTCAATCATCAGAGCTTCTTTTACGATGAGAGGGAAGTAAGTGGTCGGTGCGTGGAAGCCGTAATCGAGCAGCCGCTTTGCAATATCCATCACACGCACACCACGATTTTTTTGTTTCTCGCCTGATAGAACAAACTCGTGCATCGGTGTTTCGTTGTAAGAAACATCGTAGTGGTCTTTCAATCTGCTCAAAAGATAATTTGCATTGATGATGGCATTCTCACTAATATCACGTAATCCTTCTGACCCAATCATTCGAATATATGTGTAAGCGCGGACTAACATTCCGAAGTTGCCGAAGAAAGTGTGGATTCGCCCGATAGATTTCTCTCCGTTGTTTTTCAGATGGTATTGGTTGCCGGTTTTAGTAATCAGCGGTGTAGGGAGAAACTGTTCCAATCGTTTACTTACTGCAACAGGACCAGCACCCGGACCGCCGCCGCCGTGCGGAGTCGAAAAAGTTTTATGCAGATTAATATGAACTGCATCGAAGCCCATATCGCCAGGACGAACAATACTCAAAAGGGCATTCAGATTAGCACCATCCATATACATCAAGGCGCCGGCTTCGTGAACTAATTTTTCGATTGTTACAATATCACTTTCAAAAATTCCGAGTGTATTTGGATTTGTTATCATGATTGCTGCAACGTCGTCGTTGAGGTTGCGTTTCAAATCCTCGATATCTATCGTTCCATGGATGTTCGATTTTACATTCACCGATTTGAAGCCCGAAATAGTTACGCTTGCCGGATTTGTTCCGTGAGCAGAATCGGGGACTAAAATAATGTTTCGCGGTTTGCCTTTGTTGTTGTGGTATGCACGTATCATCAGAAGACTTGTAAACTCGCCTTGTGCCCCGGCAGCCGGTTGAAGCGTTACTCCCTCCATACCTGATATAGCTTTTAAGTATTCGCCTAATTCATACATCAACTTTAATGCACCTTGCGAAAATTCTTCCGGGGAAAATGGATGCAGGTTGGCAAAACCAGCCATCGATGATGTAACTTCATTCACTTTTGGATTATACTTCATCGTACACGAACCGAGCGGATAAAATCCTTTGTCGATATGATAGTTCATATTCGATAAACGGACGAAATGGCGGACTACTTCGTTCTCGCTGATTTCCGGAAGAGCGGCTTCGTTTTTGCGTATAAACTTTGAAGGTATAAATTCGTCAATCGGTTGTTCGGGTACATCTAATTTCGGTAGAGTGTATCCTTTACGTCCTGCGACACTTTTTTCGAATAATAATTTTTCAGGCATTGTTATTGGAAATATTAAATTTTACAACAGCTTCAGCAGCGGCTTCTTGTTCAGCAGATTTCTTATTTTTGCCGGTACCTCTGCCGCATACTTCGTTATTAATATAAACTTCGACTGTGAAGATTCGGTCGTGGTCGGGACCTTCCGAGTTTGCTATGCTGTATCGTGGAGCCGGAAGTCCGCGTGCTTGTGCATACTCCAACAGAAGACTTTTGTAATTTGTATCGTCGATGCTGATAGCTTTTATCCTCATTGCGGAGAGTAATCTTTTTATAATGAAGCTCCGTATCGGTTCGATACCTCTGTCCAAATACATTGCCCCTACTACAGCTTCAAATCCATCGGCTAATATGGTATCAGAACCTTGTCCCACTGCTTGAGAGGCGCTGGAACTTAAGAGAAGATAACTCCATAAATTTAATTCACGGGCAAAAATGGCAAGCGCCTTGCGGTTGACGAGGCGCGACCGTAACTTCGTCAACTCTCCTTCGTCCGCATCCGGAAAATTTTCATAGAGGTAATCGGCAACTACTAAATTTAAAATTGAATCGCCGAGGAATTCTAATCGCTCGTTGGAAATTATTCCCGGTTTATCAGCATACTGTAAATAAGAACGGTGTGTGAAAGCTTGATAGAAAAGAGCAGGATTCTTGATACTATACTCAGCCACCTGCTCGAATTTTTTTAAATCTATATTTTTATAACTTTCGGGAAGTTCCGAAACTAATGGGAATTTTCTTGTTGTTCGTTTTTTAAAAAAATATTGCTGCCAGAGTTTCGAAAAATTCCGACTAAAAATTCCCATCATTATTGGAATACTTGATAAAAAGAATTGATGCGTTATGACCGCCAAATCCGAATGTGTTACTAATAGCTGCATTTACAGTTTTTTGGATAGCTGTATTCGGAACATAATTCAGGTCGCATTCAGGGTCCGGATTTTCAAGGTTGATTGTTGGAGGAATAATTCCTTCAACAATTGTTTTAATTGTTGCAACCGCTTCTACGGCGCCGGCTGCACCGAGCAAATGCCCGATCATCGACTTGTTTGAACTTATGTGAAGTTTATATGCGTGATCGGCAAAAACTGTTTTTATTGCTTCGGTTTCGTTTTTGTCGTTGAACGGAGTCGATGTTCCGTGTGCATTTATATAATCAATATCAGTTGGTTTTAAACCGGCATCTTGAATAGCAAGACTCATCGAACGGACAGCACCTTCACCGCCCGGTGCCGGAGCTGTAATGTGGTATGCGTCGGCTGTGAGTCCGAAACCTGCAATTTCAGCATAAATTTTAGCTCCGCGTTTTATAGCATGTTCGAGTTCTTCGAGCACTAAAACAGCGCCACCTTCGCCCATAACAAAACCGGTACGTTCTGCATCGAACGGACGGCTTGCTCTTTCAGGTTCGTCGTTGCGCGTTGACATTGCTCTCATCGAGTTGAAACCGGCTACACCAATGGGGCAGATTGGTGCTTCGGAACCACCGGATAACATAACATCAGCATTACCTCGCTCGATGAGCATAACTGCGTCGGCAATCGCATGCGACGAAGTTGCACAGGCTGATGTTGTGGCATAGTTGGGACCTTTCACACCGAATTTCATAGCGATATAGCCGGCGGCTATATCAGCAATCATCATCGGAACGAACAGCGGACTTACCCGGCTTGGTCCGCTTTCAAATAATTCTTTCGTTTGGTGATAATAAGTCCACATTCCACCTATACCCGAACCAAACACAACACCAATGCGGTTGCGGTCTTCCTTCTCGATATTCATTCCCGAGTCGGTTATAGCCATTTCGGCGGCTGCTAATGCATAGTGAGTAAAAGGGTCCATCCGTTTGACTGACTTTTTATCCATATAAAGAGTCGGATCAAATCCTTTTAATTCAGCGGCTATCTTTGTGTCGAATGCTGTAGTATCAAACGAAGTTATATACGAAGCTCCGCTTTTTCCGGAAATTAAATTTTTCCAAAAATCATTAACATTTAATCCGATAGGGGTAACCGCACCCATTCCGGTAACTACAACGCGGCGTCTATTTTGATTGTTTCCCATTATCCTAATTTTTGTGTGAGGTAGTTAATGGCATCACCGACCGTTCCGATTTTTTCGGCATCTTCGTCGGGGATTTGAATGTTGAAAGATTTTTCAAATTCCATTACTAATTCTACTGTATCCAATGAGTCGGCGCCCAAATCATTCGTGAATGAGGCTTCGGGTGTTATTGCTGATTCTTCGACACCTAATTTGTTCATTACGATTTCTTTTACTTTTGTTGATACATCACTCATTTAGTTTCTCCTATTAGTTGTTTATGATTAGATTTAATTAAAAAAAATTACATGTAAAGACCACCGTTTACGTTAATAACTTCACCTGTAATATAATCGGAATCGGGTGATGATAAAAACTTAACTACATTCGCAATATCTTTGGGCTGTGCAGTCCGTTTCAACGGAATTGCATCGGTCAGAAGTTTACGCTGATCGTCGGTCAACTTTGCGGTCATTGCTGTTTCTACATATCCCGGTGCAATTGCATTCACCTGAATGTTCCGTGAAGCAACTTCCTTTGCGATAGATTTCGTGAATCCGATGATGCCGGCTTTCGATGCCGAATAATTTGATTGACCCGCATTTCCCATTACTCCGACAACAGATGATATGTTAATAATTTTTCCAGATTTCTGATTCATCATCGGTCGGATGGCTGCTTTTGTATAATTGAAAACACTTTTCAAATTTACATTCATTACTAAATCCCAATCTTCTTCGCTCATCCGCATTAAAAGTCCATCCCGCGTAATGCCCGCATTGTTTACCAAAATATCGAGTCGTTTAAAATGCTCAACTATCTGATCCACAGCTTGTTGAGCTTGAGCAAACGATACAGCATCGGCATGGATAGCCAGCGCATCAACACCTAACGATTTTATTTCGTTGACTGTTGATTCCATTTCGGGTTGGGGCGCTACGTCGGTAATTGCAATGTTCGCACCCGCTTCAGCTAACTCGAGTGCTATGGCTTTACCGATACCACGTGCACCGCCGGTAATTAGTGCGATTTTATTTTGTAGAACTTTCATAATTATTTTGATTCTTTATACTCTTTTTCAAATTGAGTTAGCTTAATATAACCATCTTTTCCTAAAATATGCAAGAATTCTTCTTTGCACGCTTCGATGACGCTGAGAGGTAAACCTTTTTTTGCCGTGCAACATTCGGCTTCACCCGATAAAAAATCGTCGAAAGTAACTTGATTATCTGCAATTACAACAGGAAAAGCTACACAATATAATGGTTTTAGCGACCATTTATGGAATCCCTTATCGAGAGCGAGTGATTGTAGCGAACATTTATTATCTTTCTGCAGGAACACACACTTATCGTTGTGAACGTTTGTAGAGTCGCAAACATGATTCGGAAAATCGGCATCTTCTATTAGCTGGTTTGCAAACCAAAGATCATCATCAGTGGGCTGGGTTTCATCCATATACTGCTTGATGAGTTGGCGGTTTTCGAGGATTTTTCCTTTTTCATCTAAACTTAGATATACTCCGCCTCGACAGCACTGTCCGCAACAATCGTTCGGTGTGGCATTTTCAGCAAACCCTATCTCAAACAGTTCCGGGTCGATACTTAATTTGTTAATTGTTAATTCTTTTTTTTCCATTTAAGAAATTCCTGAAATTGTAACATTCGGGTTGATACGTTTAATTAAACCTTGCAAAACTTTTCCGGGACCTATTTCGATAAAATTATCGGCACCATCGGCAATCATATTTCTGATAGAACTCTCCCAACGGACGGCGGCTGTTAGCTGTTCTTTCAACGCAGTTCTGATTTCTTCAGAACTTTGAATCGGGTTTCCTGTTACGTTTGAATAAACAGGAATCTTTGCATCTGTAAAAGCTGTATTATCTAAAGCTAACGAGAGTCCGGTTTTTGCAGAAAGCATTAAGGGTGAATGAAAGGCACCGCTCACCGGTAACTCTTTCACCATTTTTGCACCGGCTTCTTTTGCGAGCAGCATCGCTGCCTGAATCCCGGCGATTGAACCGCTGATTACAATTTGCCCAGGTGAATTATAATTTGCACATTGAACAATTCCCTGCGAACTTGCTTTTGCACAAACATCTTCAACAACATTTGGTTCAAGTCCGACAACTGCTGCGAGAGTTCCTTTTTGTTCTTCGCCGGCTTTTTGCATTAATTCGCCACGCAGTCGTACGAGTTTCAAAGCGTTTTCAAAATTTATTGATCCGGCAAAAACATTTGCCGTGTATTCGCCGAGAGAATGTCCCGCTGTGTAATCACCTTTTAAATCTTGAGTCATTTTTAGAAGAACACAACTATGCAGAAAAATTGCGGGTTGTGTATTCTTAGTTTGTTTCAACTCTTCTTCGGGTCCTTCGAAGCATATTTTGCTTAACGAAAATCCTAAAATGTCGTCGGCTTGTTGAAAAACTTCACGGGCAACCGAACTGTTTTCGTATAAGTCCTTACCCATTCCAACATATTGCGATCCCTGACCGGGAAAAATGATTGCAGTTTTCGGCATATCGGTTTTAATCAATCGCCCATTTTAAAAGAATTGAACCCCAAGTATAACCGGCACCAAAACTTGCTAATACGACCGTATTACCCCGTTTTAACTTACCGGCAAGCCACCACTCGGACAAGCAAAGCGGAATTGTTGCAGCCGTGGTGTTACCGTATTTATCTATGTTAATCATAACTTTCGAATAATCTATTCCCATTCTATTTGCGGCGGCATCAATTATACGTAAGTTAGCTTGATGAGGGACAAAATAATCTATATCGTTTCCGGTTAAATTATTCCGCTTCAAAATTTCTTCCGAAACATCAGCCATACCCATTACAGCAACTTTGAAAACTGCTTTTCCATCTTGATAGATGTAATGCCATTTTTTATCTACTGTTTCATGCGTAGGAGGATTTAAACTACCGCCCCCTTTCATGTGTAAAGCTTCTTCACCCGTTCCGTCGGAATAAAATATGTGGTCAAGGATTCCTATGTTTTCATTGTTCGACGGTTCTAATAGAACAGCCGCGGCAGCATCACCAAATAATATACAACTGTTCCTGTCGGTATAATCTGTAATCGAACTCATCTTGTCGGAACCTACTACAATAACTTTTTTATAATTTCCGGTTTCAATGAATTGTGCCCCCACTATCAGCGAGTAAAGAAAGCCCGAACATGCTGCTTCAATGTCGAAACCCCACGCATTTTTTGCTCCTACTTTTCGTTGAATGATGGTTGAAGTAGGAGGGAACAACATATCGGGAGTTACGGTTGCGGTAATTATTATTTCTATTTCTTCAGGTCCGATTCCGCGGTTTTTTAAAAGCTGATCGATTGCTTTAGCAGCCATATCGGATGAAGCGCCTTTCTCCAAAATCCGACGTTCCGATATTCCGGTTCGTGTTTTAATCCACTCGTCGGTAGTATCAACCATTTTTTCTAAATCGAGGTTTGAAAGAATTTTTTCAGGGACGTAGTGTGCAACTGCAGTAATTGCAGCAATTGTTTTTTTATTTTTATTCATTTGTATTTGTATTCGACATCAATTTTGCTATTTGTTTATCAATTTGTTTAACAGCCATTTCTTCAGCCCGGTAAACCATATTCTTGATTGCTTTCGGTGTAGAACTGCCATGACCGATCAACGAAATTCCGTTCACGCCTAATAGCGGCACACCGCCGTGTTCCTGGTAGTCGAAATCTCTCAGTATCTTTTTCAAAGTTCCGTACATCAGACCTACCCAAATTTTTTTGAAAATACTTTCGGAGGCGTACGATTTAAATTTCGATTTTAAGAAACCGAGTGTACTCTCGGCAAATTTCAGTACGATATTTCCAACAAAACCATCGCACACAATAACCTGAGCTTTGCCTTTTAAAATATCTCTGCCTTCGATGTTGCCGATGAAATTCAGTTTACTTTCTTTTAATAAACGATGAGCTTCGATTGTAACTTCGTTTCCTTTTGAACTTTCTTCGCCGATGTTTACAATACCAACCGTCGGATTTGGGGAATTTAGAATGTAATTGGCATAAATACTCCCCATCATAGCAAATTCAACAAGGTGCTGAGGTCGGCAATCCACATTGGCGCCGGCATCCAATAGCAGGCAAACTCCTTTTTGCGAAGGGAAGAAGGTTCCGATTGTAGGGCGGCTTACTCCTTCGATTCTTCCGAGTAAAAGTGTAGATGCTGACAGCACTGCGCCGGTATTGCCCGCACTGAGGAACGCATCGGCTTTGCCTTCTTTGTGCAGGTTTAAACCTACAACAATCGAGGAATCTTTTTTTTGTTTGAAAGCAACGGTAGGTGAGTCGTGCATGTCGATAACTTCCGACGCATGAACGATCGAGTAGCTTAAACCACCGGCATTTAACTTTGCGATTTCGTTTTTGATATCGGCTTCGATGCCTACAAAAATAATCTCAAATCGGTTGTTGCTTTCGCGCAGAGCTTCGATTCCGCCGGCTACTATGTTTGCAGGTGCGAAATCGCCCCCCATAGCATCGACAACAATTTTTATTTTACCATTTTGCTTTAACAAGCAGTTGTAAAACTATTTATTTTGTTGCTTTTGGATTGAGTACAGCTTTACCGTTGTAATGCCCGCAGTTTGGGCATGCGCGGTGAAGTAGTCGGTGCTCGTGGCAATTGGGGCATTCGCCTACTGCCGGGGTTGCTGCTTTGTAGTGGGTTCGTCGTTTTGCACCACGCGATTTTGAATGTCTTCGTTTTGGATTTGGCATTTAATATTTCCTAGTTAATTATTTTTTCATTTTTAATAATTCTGGATAACGCTTCCCATCTCGGGTCGGGTGTATCGCTTTTGCATTTGCATTGGTTCTCGTTTAAATCGATGCCGCACGACGGGCATAGCCCTCTGCAATTTTCTGAACAGAGAATCTTTATCGGTATCGCTAAAAGTATGTACTGACGCACATCCTCAGAGATGTCGATATAGTTTGTGTCGGGACTCAGAATCTGAATATCGTTCGATTGGTCGTTTTTCAAACTCCGTGCTTCATACATAAAAAAAATATTGAATAATGTGCGAATTTCAGACTTAAAATCAATTAAGCATCTGTCGCACGTAAAGTTTCCGTTCAACATAATTTCGGCTTTAAGATAAATTTGTGTTGAACTTTTATCCAATTTAATATTTACCGATACAGGTGAAGTGAAGGCATCGCTCAATTGAAGTTGCGACGGTTCAGCTTGCAGACTGTAGTCGTAAATTCCCTCCGACAGTTTTGAAATATTTATTTTCAAACCGGATTCAGATACTCTATTTGGCTTTTTAGAATGTTGTGCCGGAGTTTCCATGTTCTAAAATATGTTAAATAACGATTATAATAACAGTTTTTGTTAAAAAGCAGCTAAAATATATACAAAAAAGAGGTTAGAATCAAGGAAAGAAAAATTTTGAAGTATCGGATAATAGGTTGAAGGGGAAAATGATTCAATGATTCAGTGATTCAATTGTTGTTGTTAATTGCATTGCCGTACCGATTAGATAGTTTAGGAAACGATTCCCGCAGAGATAGAGGATGGTTGTTCAAAGAGAGAATACTGAGATTGGGCTTGAGAGTTACTGACGCAACTTGTCAAGAATTCAGCCCACGTTTCCCGAGTTAGCGATTGCAGGATACTTTCTGGCAAATTATCTGCAAGTCTGTTATCTCTTACACAGTCAAAACCAAGGTGTTCTGCTACCTTGAGAATGTCGATGCGCATCAGAATATCCTTAGTATAAGGTCGTTTAGCATTTAAAAATGTCAAAGAGCGAAGCAGCTTCTGGACAGGTTCGCTGTTTAAAATAAGTAAAACGAAAGCCGCTTGTGTTTGGTTGTCAAAACCAAGGCAGTAGCATGTATCATCTAACATTGTCGGCTTGTTGTTGTACGGCGGTACAAGCGAAAATAAAGGTTTCTTATAGAAGCCAGATATTGCAACTTTGAAAGGTTTAAATGAATATTCTCCTATGCCAAAGATGGCATAGGGAGATTTACCATTATAGATACTCGACTTCCTTTCTGAGAAGAATCGCAGATTATCAGAGAGGTACCGGTTTAGGCGTGGAAATCGTTGAGCAATAAAGGTAGTTTTCTCACCTACTTTCTTCTGGGTAATTATGACAAACTTTCGAGGTGTTACAATTAGTGAGTTTTGAATGTCTGAACTTTTTACTAAAGGAAAAACAAGATCATTTTCAATGTCAACAAATTCTTTGAAACCGTTCATGAGTTTTCCATCTATTAACTCTAACTCTAATATTCTGGAACAATCGTGCTTAACGCCCTGTCGCCAGACAAATGGGCTGGAACCATCATAAAATTGAGTCTCTTGATATGCAGTGATGTCAGAGACAAACTTATTTCCTACCCAACCGAATTCACTTTCAATCGACTGTGGCGAAACAAGTGTTGCAACTTTGCAGGTTAACTGATCTTGTCCCGCTTTTCCGCCTGAGGCGGATCCGCCTTTGGTGGAGCGGGATCCAAAGCTGCATCGAAAGAGGGATGCATCAACGGATGCGTTAAAGTGTACTTTTGCATCAAACCTCAATGCAACAAGATTTGAGATTGGGTAAGTAGTGTTTGGCAAATCCTGAAGGACATTCTTGATGACTGAATTCTTTACCAACATTGCAATGGAGCCAGTGTGGTCTGCGAAAGCATTGAGCATCATTAAAATAATATACTCACCGATATCAAAGTTGCCTTTTCCTGTCATGGCATCTAATCCGTTATGCGACTTGAAATTGCTCTTAGTCGGAATATTGGTGGAATTAAGTGAACTTAATTCAGAGTTTGTAACCCAAGGTGGATTACCTAAAACAAGTATCTCTTGTTTTCTAGTGATTTCAACAAGTTTATTGAAGTCGAATTTAAAAACGTCATCGTGATAAAGAAAGATTGAGGGATGATTGAGATTGGGATTTTCGATGAACAGTTCAAGCACGGCAAACTTAGTATGCCAACAATAAGGCTCATAGATTTCTACGCCGTGTATTTCCTTGAGCATTGGAAAGGTTTCAATTGCTGATAGAATGAACGAGCCTTTACCGAAAGTTGGTTCAATTAAAACCTTTGGCGATATTTCATCTGAAAGAAGGACATCGCAGACCTTCTTGCTTAGCTCAGAGGGTGTTTGGAAATCTCCGTATTCTCTCCTTATTGTCGTCTCAGCGACCTTTGGACGTGGTTCGAGAAAATTTATAAAAAGTTGGAAGTCATATTCCGTTAAGAAAAAATCGTTTATACCAGACAAATGAAGCATCTCAATATTTGCATCATCGAATCCATGAATTTGTTTGAATCGAGACCTTAAGAAGTCGAGCGTTGTTTTTTTGATATGTTGAAGGGCGTTTTCCATTGATAATATTTTATACCTTGTTGACGATCCGCACTATCCCATCAATGTTTTCTGTAAGTTTGACAATGCGTCCATATTGAAGTCGCCATTGTAGGGCGTTAGAGATGGTGAGATAACCTTGTTCAGGTTTGTTCTTAAGCACTTCCTCAGCTAATTCAGTCATCATGATTTCGTCTGCAGGAAGGTTCCTATCATTAAAGTAGGCAATAATGTCTTCGGTATTAGCGTTGTTTTCAATCATCTGACGGATTGTCTTTGTCATTTGATAATCGGATGTTCTATGCTTATGTATGAATGAGCAACTAAGGAAATTCAAACGTGCCGCCTTCTTAGTAGGATCATCTGTCTTTTCATAAACAAAAAGAAGCAAATTGTAACCCAGTCCATATATTTTTTGTCTTGGATTTCGAAATGGGCAGGAAGATTGCGGTTGTTCAATTGAAGTAACTTTTATATCTGTACTGATGTCGTCTGAGGGTAAATCAATTCCGTTGGCAGAAGAGCCAATGTTAACGTTGTAGTTTGCTTCTAAGTGTTTAGTAAACTTGTGCTCTATAAAAGTTCCGACCGCTTTTCCGTCTGTAACTCCAAAAAGGTCTTTGTTATCGAACTTTGATTCTTTATGACAGAAGGACTTAGCTTCAGCAATTAAATCAGGAATTATCAAATTTTTTTTCATCAATACTCCGAGTCTGTGTTTATTTTATATGCAATATACGAAATCACTTCATCTAAAGCACTTATCAAGCACGGTATTCCTTGCGCAGAGTACAACAATTCAAGAAAGTTGGCAAATGATCTGTGGTAAAAAAATAACTTTTACGGCATTTATCGTTGAGATGCGATTTTACTTAATTCGTCGGTGGTGGATCTTTCTGTCGGAAACCTAACTGCTCAGCTCGTGTCAGGTATTCTTTGCTGATTAAAGCATAGTGCATTGCTGCGTATGATGCAGCACCACACAAGGCAATTACGGGATAGTGTTCAATCGCAGTATCGTGAACCGGGATGCCGGCTCCATTTAAAACATTCGTAACATCCGGTGGAGTGTAGCAGTCAGTAGGATCACATTGCTTTCCACCAAAATATAATGTTGCCACCCAAGTGAGTTCCTCAACTGGTTGTATAATTTGATTTGGGCTATTCGGTCCGCTAATATCTCGACAGCTAATAATTGCTACAAGCATTAGGATTGTATAATATTTCATATCAACTCCAAATTAGTGATTCACTCCATGTGCGTGCTGGCGTATAACGGTGGGGCGGATGAACGAAGTGTCCCCCGCAGGGGGACACTTATGCTTCAGCCGTTCATCCGCTTGATAGCCGAAGTGTCGCTTCGTATTTCTAATATATTTAATAGTAATCATAACTTTTTATTTACAAGCTGAAGCATTGCTCATCCGCCCCACCGATAGCCAAAATGGAGCGAAGCGACATTTTGGCTATCGTCTCGGCAAACAACGCCGTGCCGTTTGGCGCATATCAACAGATCAATTTCCCTTGCGCCAAACGGCATGGAACGACCACTATAATCCTTTTCAAAAAAACGGGAGCGCCGTTGTTTGCCGTGTTAGTTGCAGTTGCCCGTTATCTCAGCAAAACAAGTTTCTTCGTTTCTGAAAATGAGCCAGCCTGCAAACGATAGAAATAAACGCCACTTGCCAATCCCGAAGGGACTCCTTTGGAGTTGCTACTGCCGACTGTGGACTTGAATTCAACTTCATAACTCCCTGCTTGTCTATATTCATCAACCAAAGTTGCAACCTCTTTCCCTAAAGCATCATAGACTTTCAAAGTTTGCCGCCCTGCAATTGGCGACTGCCACTTAATTACCGTACTCGGGTTAAATGGGTTAGGGTAATTTTGAGATAAAGAATATGACAGTTGATTCTCCATTTCATTAATGCCCACCAGAGGATTATAGTAAGCAAGGATATCTGCACCCGACTGCTTTATACTATAACCGAATGTTACATGATGAAAGCGGTCTATTGTATGGTCGTCCATGACACCAAAAGCAACTGTAAGTCCTTGTCCGCTGCTCAGCAGGTCTGCTATTGTGATTTTATGGTCGCTGCTCCAGGTACCATAATTGCCATGGTCTCCCGCTACTGCTGTGTTGAGTTTCCTGCGGAAGATTGTTGTCCATCTGCCTGACGTTGAATCCCAACTGCTGAACGTATTGAGCGAGCCGCGCATACCGGTGGCTTCCCGATGGACGTTACGTGGAAGTATCTCCCCCACGTTGATTTTCGTAATATTCAAAGGAACTGCGTTACGGTCAGGTCCCCTTGTGATTAAGGGGTATTTTACTGTCCATGCATAATTATACTCGCCTGTTATTGGATTCACGGCATTAGCCGGGAAAGCATGATAGCCGGTTATTAACGAATCGTACATCCATCTGTAAGAAGCGACACTGACCACAGCGTTAGCGCTGTCTTTCCACTGATGAACAGCCACATCGTACCATAGTTGATTCCAATTAGGCGGCTGCGCAGTGGCAGGATTCTGGTCAAACCAGGGGTTATCTCCCTGATTAGTTTGAGCAAGTCCATCATGCCGGAACTCGAGTACCGAATTGCTGGTTGCCTGATACATGGGGGCTGAACGGGCTCCGCGGAGCACCCACAAATCAAGAAATTTCCCATTCTGAAAATCGGCTATCCGTTGTGCCAGATTGTATCCGCTGGTATTGGTCTGCCAGTTACCGCTTGGGTTTGCGTCTGTGAATGCGCTCACCGCACGGGTATGCAGAAGATAGTGTCGGACTTGAGCAGCATTCAACCCGCCAGTTCCAAGCCAAGGGTCGGCTTGTATGGCTGCAAGTGCAGGTTCTTCAGGCATATCATCCATACTGCTGTGGCATGCGATAAAACAGCCCGCCTGATTGAAACTCACGCCCTGATTGCCGAATGCTTTTAACTGACTCCCTACGGTGGTAGGTACCAGCATTAACATCCCTCGGTCTTCTTTGCTGTAGTATTCGTCTGGGCCCAACTGGGCTACCGTGTTCCGTTGAGAATTCTTGTCTTTTGTAAAATCAGTCCATGTGGTGCCGTTGTATTTGGATGCTTGATGGGTGATGCCCGGGCGGGGACGTTGAGTGAGCCATGATGTCTTAATATATAAGTAGGTACTATCAAATGCTGCCTGAACATCAATATCCTTGTAAGGGTTTTTACCAGGGATACCCGCTGCAGTGTTCACTAAATCGTCTGCGAAAGTTCCAGCAGCAAGACCGCTAGCATGACAGGCTTTGCAGTCCATAGTGCCACCCGACACAGTGGAAGCGGGAAAAGTACCATGGGTTGCCAGTGAACCCGCGCCGCCAATAGGACTGGTATGGCCAGGTACGGCTGAAAGCCATTGAAGGCTGGCTTGTGCCGGGTAGAATGCTCTGATGGTAGTAACAGGTCCCCAAACAATTCCACCGGCAAGAGGTGAAACAAAGTGACCTGGAGCAGGATTAGTGTAGTCCACTCCAGATGATGTAATTTTAATTGCTACAGCGCCGGCAAATACGAATGCTGCTGCACATAGTGTGACAACGATTGTTTTGATTGGTTTAGTTTTCATAATTGTTATTCCTTATTAAGTTGTGGTTAATATTGTAATTGTCAAGTAAAATCACACCTTTATCCCTTTAACGCTCAGATATTCGGGTGAAGATGTTCCGTATTGCGCCCGCATGGCAAAAAGCTGCCAACCTAGGATGAGTACTACGAGCGGCGAAAGAGGTAAGTGAAAATGTTTCATGACTAATTCTCCTTATGCTAATGGTTGAAATGGCAATTGCAACTAACGTCTGGCATAAAAATGACGTACCGTTGCGAACTATTATAGATAAATTTTCTGTGAGCAACGGTATGTTCAACTAAGCAGGACGTTTGATTTAACTTTGATAAATTCTGATTCATTTTTATGCTTGTTAGATCCGCCAAATGCCGAAGGCATGCCATTGGCAGGCGGATGCCGTTGCGTTTTAGTTAATTAAGTTTTGTATAAAATGTTTATTTTAAAATTAATTTTCTAAAGTAAATAATTACTGATATTAGAACTACTCAATACATAGACACATTAAGTAAGCCATTTGTAATATACACAAAAATTT
>CAMTWO010000001.1:0-61922 GCA_947085405.1 uncultured Ignavibacteriota bacterium | reverse complement strand
TCGTTAGTAACTCCAGAAAAGTAAGGATATGTATAGGACGGATTATAGGAAAATGTAATTATATGAGTCAATCCAGTGTAATTAATTTTTGAAGGTGGGTAGTTATACATCGCCCATAAAGCATAATAACTCGTTACCCACAAGCCCGAACTTGTCGATTTTAAAAGTGTCTGACTATTAGAACTTTTTTGCTGCGATTGTGTCTGAGTTGTGAATGCCAAAAAGAATACTAAAAAGACACTTATAGCCTTTGATATTTTTAATAGTTTCATTTATTTTCTCCTAATATTATTTATTCTGATATATTTTTCAATTTATTAATTACATTTTGACTCAAATCACACAATAAGAGTGCCAACGGTCACAGCTATAATAAACTATAGCATTTTCAATGAATTATAGGAAGAATTTAAATTAAATGCTAATGGAGGATAGGAAATTATTACATTAAAATTGTAATGATTACAATATAACAGAATTTGATGGGATAACAACAAATACAGAATTATTGGACAGGAATTGTGCTTTTCGGAGAAATATTACAAGAACGTATTGCCGAATACCAGAAAGGAGTCATTGCGAGATACGTAGTTTCGAAGCCTGCCCACCGTCCGCCTTGGCAGACTTCCGCAGGGGGGCAATCCCATATTCCAATTCAAATTCGAGTATGAGTTTGCTTCACTACGCTCGCAAAGACAATTCGGCAACACGCACTACAAAAACAATTTTTCCGATAAATAGGAAAATATTTCTTATTTTTAAATTTAGATAGAAGCCCAAAACACTTCTAATGCACCATATTTCGTATTGAGGATTCTGATTTATCGAATGCAAAAATCTGTTGATTGTATTTTGCACTCATGTGATAGGGCTGTATTTCTTCTAATCCGATTTTGGGATATCGAATTTTTATACGGTGAGCATTTGCAATTTTGACTAATCTTTTTATTACTTCTTGTTGCAGGTTATCGTTAAAGACAAGAATTTCATCTACCGCGGTTGTTTTCAAAATCTGCTGAAGATTCCAATGACTACCAAGAATTTTAAAACCATTTATTCGCTTCCCTAATAGATGAGGATCATCATCAAGAATACCAACCGGAAATATATTATAGGATGAATCTTTAGTAATCTGTTCTATTATCTTTAATCCATCGGCACCAGCGCCATAAACCAATACTTTTTTTCTACCATTAGGATCGCCATTATTCGACAAATAATTGAGTATATTAAACAACAACCTGCCCCCAAGCACGAATGTAATTAGTAAGTAAAAATTTAAAAGTATGAAACCTAAGTTTAAGTAACTGAATGATTGGTAAACTAAAGAAAAAATAATCCAGGTAAAAAAAACTGAAACTGTTATAACTTTCACTATCTTCAATAAGTCGCCCAATCCTAATTGTTTCATCGTTAGCTTATAAATCCCTCCGAAGAAAAATACTGAAAACTGTATTCCGGCAATAATTGCCAAATTTTTATAAAATGCAATATTATAAACAAAATCAGATTGATTCGTGAGGGTTAAATAAAGAGTAATTCCAAATGCAAGAGAAATTGAACCAAGGTCAAGGAAACCATGAAAAAGGCTGCTCTTGAAAAAAGGTTTTTCGTAAATAGGTAAAAATGTTCCATTACGCAAAAGCGCCATTTCTTTGTAACCCAATTGGCTGACACCTAAAAATGTTGCCAATCCAATTATTATCAAAATCGGAATAGCGATTATCGTATTTGCTATTGTTACCGCAAAAGCGCCAACACTAAAGATAATAGAAACTACATAAAGTATGATTACAACTTTACGGTCGGAAATTCCGAAAGACATTAATTGATGATGCACGTGACCTTTATCGGGATAAAAAATAGAGACCACCTTTTTGATAAATGGTCTGGAATCTTCATTATTTCCAACAATTGATCGCATCGACCTGCGTAACATCGAAAGCAATGTATCCATAATCGGTAACCCTAAAATGAGTATCGGCACAATTATAGAAAATGCAGTCGAACCTTTTGTTGCACTCATCATCGAAAGAATTGCTAAAGCAAAGCCAATGAATAAACTTCCCGAATCACCCAGAAATATTTTCGCTTTATTAAAATTGTAGCGTAAGAAACCTAAAGTGGCACCCACAAGCAGCAGAGAAAGGAAAGACGAAGTCAAATCATCACGCATAAGGGATAACGTAAATATAGTTAACGAAGCAATCAAAGCTATACCTGACGCAAGTCCGTCAAGCCCATCAATAAGATTGAATGCATTCGTAATTCCTACAATCCAGAGTATAGTAGCGGGGTAATCAAATATACCTAAATTCATTAACTCAAGGTCGAATGGTGAAGTAATAGCTGAAATCCTAAATCCGGCAAGATAAACTATCGTGGCGGCGAGCCACTGTCCGATAAATTTTCTACCCGGGCTAATCTGTTTTATATCATCCCAAATACCTAAGATTAATACCAAAGTTAATGAAACGAGTAACATAATACCCGTTGATGGATTAATAAAATTTATAGTAGGATTGAAGTATATACAAAGCACTAACGATATAAAAAAGCTCAAATAAATAACCAAACCACCTAACCGGGGAATAGGAAATTTGTGAACTTTTCGTTCATTGGGAATGTCCATCGCTCCCGCATACTTCGCAAGAGAGATTATAGCTGGTGTCAAAACTAAAGACATCAATAATGGAATTGTAAATATGATTATAAATTGAGATAACATATAATAGTTTAAATAGATGCTACAATATTTTCATTACAGGATGATGGCTGTGATATTTGAACATCTCGTAAATATTCCGGTAAGTGTTTAGCCAAAATAACCTGATTGTTGCACAGAGAAATAGAATGATCCACGACGGAAAACAATTGTTTCGTATTGCCGGGCCAATTATAGTTCACCAATAATTCAAGGGCTTCTTTTGAAAAACCCTTAATAGCTTTTATAGCGGCAACATTCGATTCTCTTAACATTCTTTCGACTAAAAAAGGTAAATCTTCTTTCCTTTCTCGAAGAGGAGGTATATTAACACTAAGAGGACATATTGAAGAATGAACCTCTTTTTTGGGAGGATAGAATGATACTTGATTAGAATCTTTTTCAGTTGTTCCGCCAATAATTCTAAAACTTACATTTAACTCCTCGACACCATTCAATCTATGATAATGCTTATTTTTCAGCACGTTGCCAATTTTTGTTTGAATGTCCGATGATATTGAAGCAATATTTTCTAAAAATAATGTTCCACCGAAAGCCAGTTCCAACAAGCCTTTATTTATTGCTATTCCGGAGACGGTGAGTTCTTCGAATCCAAATATTTTTTTCTCAAGTTCAGCAGCCGGTACACTATTACAGTCAAACATAATAAAATTATTATTTTTCCGACTGCTTAAATCATGAATGATTTTTGCGAGCCATTCCTTTTCAGTTCCTTGTTCCCCTACGATTAAAACCCCAATACCACTCATAGATATTAGTTCAACGGTTTGGAAGATATGGGTCATAGCAGAGCTAACATAAAAGTTCGATAATTTTGTTTTTGTTGGCATAACTTTTTATAAATTTAGTGCAATCGAAAGATACATTTCCTGGTTTGTTACTTTTTGAGGAGAGATCGAGTAATCGATTGAAATGATTTTTGTTTGGATTCCAACCCCGATGGTCACAAATCGTAAATTATTTTCTACAATGTATCCCCCTCTGAGTACCAAAATATTTGTAACGTTCATTTCTAACCCACCTTTATACCGAAGACCGGCTTTCCCAAAAATCTTTTCGTTTGCTAATGCAAATGAAAACAAGTGATTCTTCATATCTGATGGGAACCTCATTGTAATACCAGCTTGAAGACTGTGAGCTAATTTGATTCGGTTGAGTTGAGTTGTACCTTTATCAATAGAATAGTCGATACCATTTCCTATGCTATTCAGAACTAATCCATAACTAATATTTTCAGCGGGTGAATAATTTGCACTAACCGAAGTTCGAACAGACCATAATTGTGAAACATCGCTCTTTGCAAACCTAACACCTACTAAAGCACCTATACTTAAAGGATGTAAAATTTCGCGGGCATACCCTATATCATAACCTAACTGCCATAATTTTAATTCAGGTGGAGAATCTTTTCGTATATACCCAGTATGGATAAATGACAAACCGATTGCCATAACTTCACCTGCTTTTAATCTGATTGGTATAGCGATACCATGACTCATTCCATTTATAGAGTTTTCCTGCATATTGTTAAGCAGTATTGAGTAATTCCGCAATTTCGTAAGCCCTGCCATATTCCAATACATTCCGTTCACATCGAAGGCATCGGAAACAAACGCCTCGGCAAGTGCTGCCGATCTGGCACCGAGTACTGTCGATGTTTTGTTGAAATAATTCGCTTGGGCATTTGCACCAGCATAAATCGCAAACAAGAATAGAAATAAGTATTTAATGTTTTTAGTCTTCACGATTCTTTAATTAAATAATCTAAAAAAACTGAAAATAAAAATAGCATCTCTCATAAAGTCGGACAATTCTCGTACTACATTGTTCTTCTTGGGTACATATACGGTATCGCCTGGACGAACTATCGGAATTGCAACAATATTTCCATTTTCAATAAAAGAGATAAGGTCAACTTCGATAGGGGGGGTGTTCAATCCTCCACGCAATATCTTGATGCTCCGTAGATCAGAGTCGGCAGTTGTACCACCGGCTGTGGATAAAATTTCTATTAGGGATAATTCACTTGTAATCGTATAATTATCTTGTCTTGTAACTTCGCCGAGAACAGTAACTTTTTGAACTACAACACTTGTAATATTTAATGAAACCTTTATCTCCCCTTGGATGTAAACAGATAATTTCTGTTTGAGTTGTTCGGTAAATTGGTCTTTCGTAAGACCGGCAACGACTATCTCACCTATAAGGGGAACTGATAATGAACCTGTTTCTTTAACCGGTCCTTGAAAATTAAACTCGGGATAACCCCAAACGATGACTTGAATTTGATCGCCCATTCTTATTACATAATTATCAGCTTGTGAATCACCATGCATCGGTTGACTGCCCGAGCGAATTATTTGAGTTAGATTATCTTTTGCTATATCTTCTGAAGAAGAACAGCCCATAATTAATGGGAAAGATAAGAAAACAATTAAGATTAGTTTCATTACGGAATTTTTCAATTTTCGTGTAGTTAATAAATTATTATTTCCTCCATTTGTTTCAAAGGCTATGCCATCATATATGACACCAAATTGACAATTATTGGGCGATTTTTAAATGGTTTACAAAATCCATTATTGATTTTTCACTTAAAAACAGATGATTTTAACATTTTTAGTTTAATAAAATTGTGAAAAGTGTAACCTTCTTACACACTCGAATCAACAATTAAGAAGCAATATGATATATTTTTAATATGTGTAAAATTATTACACACATTATACCCGATAATTTTGGATTCAAGTGTAAAATTGAAAAATCTAAAGATACAACTACTTAAATATTATATAAATACAAAGAAATACTGATATATTTTTTCGTGGCATATAAATTGAAGTTATTCGAAATAAATCAAATTATAAAATAAGGAAGCATACTCGTGTTGACTGCTCAGTTGTCAATTCAGGAAATAAAATCTCTTTTTCGGAGAAGGAAATTTTATTTTATTATACCAATAGTAGTAATTACTTGTTTGAGTGTTATCGGCTCGTTGATGTTGAAGAATAAGTATGAATCGGCGACGACAATATTAGTTCAACGAGATCAGATCGTCAATCCTTTACTCGGATACGAAATTGCAGCGGCTATGGCATCGGAAGACCGATTGCAGATGTTTAACGAGATTTTGTTTAGCCGTACGAACATTCAAAAACTAATTGACAGCCTCGGATTGACTAATGCATCTACAACAGAAGGGGAACGGCAAGCAATGGTTCGAGCCATTTCACGAAACATTTCCAACGAACGTAGGGGTACTGATGCTTATATGCTGACTTACACTGATAATGATCCTGTAAGAGCTCAGCGTGCTGTTTCATTACTTTCCAAAATTTTTATCGAAAATCTTATCAATGTAGAGAGTCAAAAAAGCGAGCAAGCCGTACAATTTTTTGAAAGAAAACTTGAAGAGACACGGATTAAATACGAAACAAGCCAGAGACAGGTTGTGTCGCTCATCGGAAGTAAAATCAGCAGCTTGCCAGCTGAAAACAGGATGCAATACAACCAAATAGAAAACATTGATCGTCAGGTCGGCGATATTGATGCGCGCATAAAAATGTATGAGCAGACAATTGAAGTACTCAAAACATCTTCAGGATCGCTTGCAACGAAAAAAAACAAAGAAACCCTTTACAATTTAGCCCGCACAGAAATTCCTTTTGCGGCAGATCTGCGATCTTTACTGATTAAATACGATGATTATTTGAGACGGTATACGGCTCAATATCCCGAAGTTCAAATTTTGGAACAACAAGTTCCTGAACTTCTTATCAGGATGCGCACTGCTCTTAAATCGGAGATTGATGGATTACAGTACCAGCGTATGGAATTAGACAAGCGCCGCACCCTCCTTCTTGATGCCATCAAATCTTCTTCAATCAGTGAACGCATGAATGAAGACTTGGAATCGGACTATTCTATGCACCGGAAGTTGTACGATGATATGAAAGTAAAACTTGAACAGGCACGCACAACGCGCGACTTTGGTTCAAAAGCAGGAAATCAATTTATCATCATCGATCCCCCGATAATTCCAACGCAACCGTCTAAACCCAACAGAACTCAGATTGTGCTTATTGGTTTTACAATGAGCCTATTTTTAGGATTCCTTGCAGTAATTGTAAGAGAATTGCTTGACACAACAATTAGAACACGAAAAGACATTGAGCTTTATCGAAAACCTGTTATCGCGTATATCTCGGACGGGGACGATGAATTGGAAAAGTAAACTATCATTTCAGAACAAAAATATCAAACACAATGAATCGAAATTTATGCTATGTTTAATTTAGGTGAAGTAGAGCAAGAAGAAGACATCAATAAATCGCTAAATGATAATCATAGAAACGAGCATAATGTAAAGTTAGTACGATTAATAAAATCTATTTTTGTCAACCCTGTGCGTGGTAAGTATGTAGACGATAAGGTGGTTAAATATAAAATATATAATTCTTTTAACTATTCTCTCCTTCCTCGTGAACGCCAGGATATTAACCTCACCCTAGGAATTACAAGCCCAAAAATGGGTGAGGGAAAAACCATGATTGCGTGTAATTTAGCCGTTTCGCTTGCTATGGGATCGCAGAAGAACACGATCCTTATCGACTTAAACATAGCCAATCCCTCGATGCACAAAATATTTGGTGTACCACTCGCGCCGGGGCTTACCGAAGCATTCAACAGCAATGAAATTCATATTTCACAAACTTCTGTCGATAATCTTTCAGTTCTGGCTGCGGGAAAATCTATTGTACCTCACGAAAATTTATTTCATCAATCCCACATCCACAATTCGATACTAGGTGGAAGGTTAAAACCAAGCATCGGACTCGAACAACTCCCGGCTTTCCGAGATATTATCTACTCATTAGAACAAAAGTACGAACTTATTATTGTGGATATGCCGGCGGTTAATTCGGAAAGCGTCCCGAATCTATTTATGCAACAGTTAAATGGTTTAATCGTCGTCGTCAGAAGCGGAAATACAAGGCGGGAAGATATAGACCTGATGTTACAAAGGGTCAACGAAAATCAGATCCTCGGTTTTGTCCTTAATCGCTTTGGTGAAAAATAAATCGGCAATTTTTATGGCATTAATTATAGGTATTGTATCATTGATGATTTTTGTAATGTTTATAGGGAAAAAAGTAGAACATATACAGTGGAAACATTACATATTTATTGGTTTTGTGGTTCTTATCCAGTTGGCCGTTGCACTGGTTTACATATTTACTAAACAGCGGCCACCTTCTTTGTGAGGATGAATGATGAAGCTTGACAAGTTTAGAATAACACCTTTTTCCGATTCTAAAGGATTCTCCTTAAACAACACTAAAACTGATTTACACTCATATTTATGGCTGTTTGTCCTGTCGATAATTGTTTCGGTTGTTTTTGTGCTGAATAACGGTGATTTATTAATAGCAATTGCTTTACTATTTGTAATATCAATCGTTTTTATATCAGTATATAGATTAGATATAGGTTTTGGCATTTTTATATTTTGTGTGCTGCTATTTGATCAACATTTGCGCATGAATTTTATACCTATCACAGCATACCCTTCTTATTTCACGAATATCAAACAAATTCCTTATTTACCGAGTTTCGAGGCAGGGGTCTTAACACCTATGGAAATCCATTTACTGCTGATAATAACTATATGGATGCTACGACTGACAATAAGGAAAGACACACAACTTATACCTATAAAAATCTGGCTACCTGCATTGATGTTTCTTAGTTGGCTTATAGTTTCCTTTTTCTATGGGCAAGCGCGCGGAGGAAATTTTTTATCTGCATTGTGGGAAGTCCGTGCATTATTCTATTTGTGTTTAATGTATTTTTTCGTCCCACAGATAATTCAGTCGAAACAGCAAATTTCGATGCTTATATGGTTCATTATCTGTGCTATCGCTATTAAAGCTTTTCAAGGGGGCTTTAGGTTTATTATTCTAGGTTTCCAGTTTGGTGGAAATGATACACTTACCAACAGCGAAGATCCTATTTTCATTATAACTCTGTTTATTTTACTTTTATCACTAATCATTTTTAATGTTGATACAAAGCAACGTCGCGCATTACTATATCTCCTGCCTATCCTTGTTTTGGGTTTTTACGCGGGTCAGAGACGAGCTACATATGCTTCATTCATTATCACAATTATTGCGTTCATCTTTATAGTCCCCAAGAAAGAAGGGTTAAAACTGTTGAAATTTTTGTCAGTATTAATAGTAATCTTAGGATTGTACTTGGCGGTTTTCTGGAATTCAACGAGTGAAACAGGTCAGCTAGCGCAAAAAATAAAATCGATGTTTTATCTTGACCCATCCAAAATGAGTGCAAGAGATTATTCGTCTAATCTCTATCGTGAGTTCGAAAATTACAACCTCTCAATGACTATAAGACATTCCCCCTTTTTAGGTATTGGTTTTGGAAATAAATACGGACAGTGGTTAAGCTTTTGGGGACTTCAAGAACTTGGTACACTGAGTTATATTCCACACAACTCGATACTTTGGTTATTTGCTAAAACAGGGTCGTATGGTTTTTTCATATTTTTATTTTTCCTTAATTCATTTATTTTTTTTAGTGCATCATTACTTAAAAAGACGAAGGACCCTTATTTAAAAGCAGTTTGTGTAGTTGGTGCGCTTGCAGTTATCAATCAACTCGTGGTTGTTTTTGTAGAAATGCATCTCAGCTTTTACCGAACCATGATTTACCTCGGCCTATTTATGGGGTTGATGTCAGTTATTGCAGAACTTAATAAAACTGAACAAAATAAATCTGAAGGAAGTCTAACCACATCATCATAATGAATGCAATACCACATTTAAAAATTGAAAACTTGGTTTGTAATTTACCTGAAAAATTGAAAACCGATATACTTGGCATCAAGATAAATATTGCTACAATAGATAGCACAATACAGTCAATAACACAAATGGTTTCTACGAGGTTACCACACTATGTTGTACCCATAAATCCTGAGATGATAATGGCTGCACAAACGAACGGTGAATTTCGGGACATAATTAATAATGCTTCGCTAGGTTTACCCGATGGTGTTGGTGTCGTAATAGCTTCGCGTATTCTCGGTAATCCGATAAAAAAAAGAGTAACCGGAGTTGATACGATGAAACAACTGGCAATTGTCGCAAAAGCAAAAAACTGGAAAATGTTTTTATTGGGTGCTGCGCCGGGTGTGGCAGATATCGTAAAGGAGAAATTGGAAATGGAAATTCCCGGAATCCAGATTGTAGGAACTTTTGCAGGTTCACCGCATCAGGACGAAGAAGAAAAAATCTGCACCATGGTTACTTCACTTAATCCTGATATCCTACTCGTGGCTTTCGGTTTTCCAAAACAAGAATTATGGGTAAATAGGAATCTAAAACGACTCAAAGTACCGGTTGTAATGTGTGTAGGTGGCACATTCGATTTTATTGCCGGTAAGTCACCCCGTGCACCAAAGTGGATGCAAAATTTAGGTTTAGAATGGTCATACAGGCTGTTAAAAGAACCCTGGAGATGGCGCCGAATGCTTGCGTTACCTCGCTTTGCAATAGCAGTGTTAAGCAAAAAAATTCTAAATATGGGGAAATATAATTAACATTATGAACTTGAATGATGCGAAATCAGTGGTCCGAAACACGACCATTCAAATGGCACAACAGTTAGTAACATGGGCTTCAACATTCATTCTAATGCTTTTTTTACCAAGATATTTAGGACCAGTTGAATATGGTAGGCTATTTTTAGCTGGCTCCATCGTTGGCATTTTTCTCATATTTATAGATTTTGATGGTAGAACTGGTATAGCGAAAAAGATTTCACGCAATCCTGAAGGTGCATCTAATTTTTTGGTTAATGCAATAGGTTTCAGGATTATATTCTGGATCATTGCGGGCATCGGTTTATTTATCTTTGTATTAATTACTAATTACCATTTACATGTTAAAGTATTGTTATTATTTTTTGCTATCGAAATGGTTTGGTTAGGTTCTCGTACTGTTCTACATGGGATTTTCCAAGGTTTTGAGTTGATGCAATATTCTTCTTATTCATCAATAGCTGAAAAAGTGTTTGTATCAATTGTCGGAATTACAGCGCTACTACTGGGTGCAAACTCAGTAGGCATTGGTGCTATTATGGTTGCTGGAAGTTTAATAGGTTTTTTTATCAGTGTACGGTTTATTAAAAAATTAGTCCACAGCATACCAAAATTTAGCATCACAGGTTCTTTCAATCTGATTAAAGAAGGGCTGCCACTATTTTTATGGACAATTTTTGGGGTTATTTATTATCGTGTCGACATAATCATGTTATCGCTTATGACACCAGAAAAAGTTGTAGGTTGGTATGGTGCGGCGTATAAGTTTTATGATGTTCTTAATTTTCTGCCAAGCATCTTCACGATATCAATTTTTCCAATTTTATCTAAACTTTGGAAAAAGGAGGATAAATCACATTCAAAAATAACTCAGAAAAGTATTGCCTTCTTATTTTTAGCGGGAATCCCGATAAGCATTACTACTTATTTATTTTCAACAAATATCATTCAACTATTTTTTGGTTTAGATGGTTATCAACCTTCTGTAGGTGTATTAAAACTTCTGGGTATTGGTCTTATTATTCTATATATCGATATGATCTTAGGTACAACACTAATTGCCTCAGATAAACACAAACAATTGGCTGTTGTCGCATTTTTTGCCACTCCACTCAATATTGGTCTTAATTATTTTTTAATCCCTTATACACAATCAGAATTTACCAACGGCGGTTTGGGAGCTGCTGGTGCAACGATATTAACAGAAATTTTTGTGATGATTTCTGCCTTCTGGTTAATGCCGAAGGGGATTCTGAAGGGTTTTCAAATTTCTGTCCTTTTGAAAGGGGCATTCTCAGGATTAATTATGATTGGGTGTTTTTATTTAATGTACAATATTGGTATCTATTGGATATTTCAAATCATCCTTGCTTTTCCGATTTATCTTACTTCACTTTATGTAGTGAAAGTATTCGAGCCGCAGGAAATTAAGCTGGCAAAAAATTATTTAAATTTAAACTATTTAAAAAAATTGTTACAAAAAGAGAAAAAATAGACTGTATGTTGAGCATAATAAATAGACTCAGAAATTATATGGAACGAATAAAATTCGGCATCTCAAGATATTCTGTACCAGAATATATCTTTGGATGGTGGTTTTCAAGAAATATAACTAAGCATGGAATTACAATAGTAACGGGTAGAAAACCTTTTCCAAAAATTATCAATGAAGGTGGCTCTATTATTACTAAGAATTGTCAATTCTATTCAGGTGTAAGAATTGAGATTTGTAAAAACGCTGAATTGGTGATAGGGAATGGAACATATATAAACCGTAATACTCTTATCCATTCAAAAATATCTGTGAGAATTGGTAATAATTGTAGAATCTCATGGGATGTAATTATCATAGATGAAAATGGGCACGAAATTCCAGGGATACAAAATGCCAAGCCGATAATAATTGATGACGATGTATGGATAGGGTGCAGAGCAATTATTCTTAGAGGGGTACATATTGGAGAAGGCGCGGTTATTGCTGCGGGTTCTGTTGTCACAAAATCTGTACCTGCCTATTCGGTTGTTGGTGGTTTTCCTGCAAAATTACTTTATCAAATAAAACCAAAAAAACCTAATACTCAATCTGAAATTTTTAATATAAAATAATAAAAGTTAATTATGAAAGTTTTAATGCTTTTTCAATCTGCGCCGCTTCCACCCCCCTTAGATATGGGAGGGGCAAAGAGAAATTATCCCTTTCTAAGAGAAAACCTAAAACGGCATGAGGTATCTGTCTTATCTTTTGGTTCCTCGGATGAAGAAAACATATTTCGAAAACATCATGGTCATGACTGTAAATCTATACGTTTTATCAATTTTAAACGGCCACGAATAGTTAATCTATTTTGGAGAATATATTTTCTTATTACATTTCAAAGCACATTTAGATTTGCCTATAGACGGAAGATGCAAAAGGCAATTTATGAACAAGTCACCAATGAAGAATATGATGTTATCCATTGTTGTTTTGAAATGTTTGGTTATTATAGGTTGCCTGACAAGCCATTATTAATTGGGGATACTCACAACGTTGAATACGATCTGGTTTATAAAACGTATAAACAATCAAAAAATATATTTGGGAAGATATATTATTATCAGATATACAAGTTAGGGAAACGCGACGAAATAAAATGTTTAAAAAAATTTGATGCAATAATAACTACGACAAATAATGACTTAGTTGATTTTAGGAAAGATATTCAAGAAAAACCTATGTATACAATTCAGAATGGGGTTGATGTATCGTTTTTTGAAAAGCAAAAAGTAACCCCAGAAGCTAAAACCATGGTTTTCATGGGTTTAATGAGTTATTTCCCAAACGACCATGCGATAAATCACTTTCTCGATGATATATACCCAATGATAGTTTCTGCAGATCCTGAAACTAGGTTGTTGATTGTCGGTGCGAACCCCTCTAAAAAGTTACTTGAACGTAGCTCAAAAAAAATAATAATTACCGGTTTCGTCAACGATGTTCGCCCTCACATTGCACGGGCGCAGGTTTTTATTATTCCACTTCTTATTGGGAGCGGGATTCGAGGTAAAGCGCTGGAAGCTATGGCAATGAAAATACCTATAGTCACAACTACTCTCGGATGTGCTGGAATATATATAAAACATGAGGAATCAGCTTTATTTGCGGATACACACCAAGAATTTGCCAATGCAGTTTTGAAATTGTTTAACAATCCTGCATTGAGACAAACAATAAGTGAAAATGCATACTCTGTTGTACGTGAAAATTATGATTGGACCAAAAAAGGTCAAGAACTAGATGAAGTCTATAAAAGTCAATTTAATATAAAGTTTGATGGTAAAAAATTATATACTTATAAACTGAATAAATAAAAATGAAAACACTTTTTATCATAACGACCGGAATGAACCGCGCAGAAAAAACTGAATTACTGCGACGAGAAGCGGCAGGCGAAATACCACGAGGAACTCTGTTCGAGACTGAAATGAATTGCGACGTAGTCGACGAGATTTATATGCAAAAAGTTCCAAGATGGAGAAAATTGTGCTACGGTTTATTCCCGGTTTTCGTTGCTCAGGTGTTGGAAGCTTTTTACAATCGTAAAAAATATGACGCAGTTATCTCCTGGTCTGAACGTAGATCGTTTCTTTTTGCCCTTTTATTAAAACTGACGCGCTCTAAGACAAAACACGTTGCAATGATGTATTGGATGTCTAAACCAAAACAAGCTTTCTTTTTGAGATTCGCTCAATCGCATATCCATAAAATTATCACATGGTCGTCTGTCCAAGCTGAATATGCTATTCAGCAACTAAAAGTTCCTCGGCAAAAATTCAAATTTGTAGGTTATCCTGTAGATCAAAAATATTGGACACCAACGATGCTAATTACTGATTTAATATGTTCCGTTGGTTACGAAATGCGTGATTATGCTACACTCATCAAAGCATTAGACGGGTTGGGTATTAAATGTCATATAGCAGCAAAACGGATAAGGATTATTGAGGGGAATTTTACTAGAGAAATAGATATCGATTCATACGGTGTTCTTCCTCAAAACGTCTCCATAGGATTTAAAAATCATTTTGAATTGCGGAATCTTTATGCTCAGTCCAAGTTTGTTGTATTGCCACTGCTGCCCTCGGACACGGATAATGGAGTAACAAGTATACTTGAAGCTATGGCAATGGGCAAAACTGTTATTTGTTCAAGAACCAAAGGACAGGTGGATGTTATAAAGGAAGGCAAAACCGGTATCTTTGTGCCGCAGGGAGACCATTTAGCATTACGTGATGCGATTTTAAATCTTTGGAACCATCCGGAAATTGCTGAGCAGATGGGAAAAGAAGCCAGAAGGTACATCGAGCAACATCATACTTTGGATCAATTTGTTGGGTCAGTGAAATCCGTTGTTGAAGAGCTTACGGGTAAACGATTTAATCATATACCAGGAAACGGAAGTAGAATAAAACCAACTTTACAAGAAAAGATAAGTCTGTAAAACTATGTCTGAAATAAATTATACGGCAACGAAAAAGTATAAAGCTCTAACATTATTGACAACTGGGCTATCTCGGGTAGATACCAACGAAGAAGAAAGAGACGGGGGTCCGCGCGCCTCATTGTATGAAAAAACCATCAATACTGATATGATGTACGAGGACTTTTTGCTGCAAGCACCTGCCTGGCGGCGTTGGATTTATAAATTCATTCCTGTAATTGCAGCGGAAGTAGTTGAAGCGTATTTCATCCGGAGACGGTATGACATAATCATTTCATGGTCAGACCCTCATGCACTTTTTATGGCATTACTGTTCAAACTAACTTTCACACGGTTTCCACACGTAGCGCTGATGTTCTGGATTTCTAAACCCAAAAAAGCTGCGCTACTGAAAAAAGTCCATACGCATATAGACACGATTATCCTCTGGACATCAAGACACCGTGAATTTGCTATCAACACACTTGGTATACCCGCTGAGAAAATAAAATTCATCCCGTACTATGTGGATCATAAATTCTGGAGACCTATCCCAAGCGAAACTGATATGATTTGTTCTGTTGGAGTAGAGATGCGAGACTATCCGACTCTTCTCGACGCGATGCAGGGTATTGATATCCAGTGCCACATTGCGGCTGGTATAGCACGAGGCAAGATGTTCAATACTATTCAGGCGATTTATGACAGAGGACCACTTCCGAATAATATTACATTAGGAAAACTTGACCCGATTGAACTCAGAAATCTCTATGCTCGATCTCTCTTTGTGGTTATTCCGCTTCTTCCTTCTGAATCAGATAACGGATTGACGGTAATACTCGAAGCGATGGCGATGGGAAAAGCAATAATTTGTTCCAGAACCCAGGGTCAGGTCGATGTTATTCAAGAAGGAATTACAGGTATCTTTGTCCCTCCACAAAATTCCGAAGCGTTAAGAGAAGCAATCCTTTCTTTATGGGATAATCCTGAACTCGCAAAGCGAATGGGTGAAGCCGGCAGGAAATACATTGAAGCGAACAATACCTACGAACAATTTGTAAATCATATCAACCAAACAGCTGTAGAAGTTCTTCGAAAAAATATAAAGCAATTTAACCCCATAATTGTATGAATATGTTACATCTAATTCTTAATAAAACTGCTCAAGAGCAAACAGACAAAACGGCAATCATCACAGTCGAGCGTCAGATAATCTACAACGAATTCATTCGAAAAGTATATGCGCTATCAGATTTGTGGATCGTCGAAAGGTTGCAAAATGGAGACAGGGTTTTAATTTTGTTAAAAGACTCCACTGATTATCTCACTACTTGCTATGGAATCCTGCAAGCCGGTGGTATTGTTTTACTACTACAACTGACTAGAACATTGGATAACCTTCAAAATATTATTAAGAAATATACACTGTGGGTTGGCTGCAGGGTGATCGTGCTAAAAGGTGTTACGATTGGTTCTGGAGCAATTATTGCCGTCGGTGCAGTCGTTACCAAAGATATTCCGGAGAATTCAATTGCAGCAGGAGTGCCTGCCCGGATAATATCATCCTATAAAAACGGAAAGGAAGGAAATGCAGAATAATTCAAAAAACGGACATAAACATAATGGATTGGGGAATCCTAATAGAATTAAGATTCTAATGTATCACCTAATCACGAATGATAAGAAATTATGTGAAAAACACAGAAATATAGCTGTTCATGTCGATGAGTTCCGCAGCCAGATGGAATTCCTTGACCGTTGCGGCTTTGTAACGATAACATTCGAAGATTATCTCTTGTTTTTAGAAGGTGAATTAAACTTACCGAAGAAGCCAATAATTTTATCATTCGACGATGGATTCGCCGACGTTCATAAATATGCATACCCAATCCTTCGAGAATTTGGTATGCGTGCAGTTTTGTTTATTATGGGCGACCGAAAAATAAAAACAAATAATTGGGATATTCCTTCTGGAATGGTACAATTCCCATTACTCGCTGATTATCAAATTATAGAAATGCACGATGCGGGTTTCGAAATCGGCTCACATGCATTAACACATAGTATGCTCACTAATATTTCAAGGGAAAAGGCGTGGGAAGAAATCTCTCGTTCACGAATGCTCTTAGAAATTTTCCTTAATGCAGAAATTAAATCATTCGCCTATCCGTTCGGCAGTGTTGATGCAACTTTAAAAAAATTAGTCAAAGAAGCCGGATATAAGATAGGATGTGGAACCTATTCGGGTCCACCGGTTTTGGGAAAAGACCATTATGAAATACGCCGAATCCTAATTCAAGGGCAATTGAATACACTTCAATTTGCTCTCCGTGTATCCAGTCCATATCATTTTTTAGAGTGGACATGGTGGCAATTAAAAAAAAATGGAATCATAAAAAAACATCGCCAGCCCAAATTCGATTATATGGAAAATGAAAAGTAAATGAAAAACCCACAAACATCTATACATGCAGCAAAGTTAGATAATTTAAAAATTCGTGTAGTTACGAACGAGGATGAATTCTATTCACTTCATAGCGAATGGGACAATTTGATCCAACATTCTGATGTTAAAGTCTATCAAACATTCGAATGGCTTTCGACCTGGTGGAAATTTTACAGCGAGAGAAAATACGACAAATTGCTTTGCATACTTTTCTATCATAATGATAAATTAGTTGGAATTGCCCCATTGTTTGTCCATCAAATATTTTTTTGGGGATATAAATATTTTAGTCGAATTTATTTTTTAGGTGGTAGTACTAGCTTTGGTACAACCTTTGGACTATTTTTTGACGAAGGCCCCAGTGATTATTTAGACCTTATTTCGCTCCCAGAATACGAACAAAATGTAGCTGAATCGTTTATTCGCTTTATTCACGAACAGCAAGCCTCCTATGACGAAATTGTTCTAGTCAATGCTAGGTCTGATAGCAATCTGGTTCGAAATGTGATCCCAAAATTGAGGAAAAACGCCCTATCTTGTAAAATATCCGGAGCAGACGAATGCCCTTATATTACTACACCCGATTCATTAGATACTTTTTTCAAAAGTCGTTCGAGTAGTGTCCGACGCAGACTTCAACAATCGTGGAAGGAGGTAAAGGAAAAATCGCTGTTCACACTCAAAGAAGTAAAAAATTCAAACGATTTACAGACTGCATTCACTGAAATCAAACGGTTGCACCAAAACCGATGGAATCGTTTAGGGTATCCAGGATTTTTTGGCGACACACGTTATGAAAAATTTTTTGATACTGTTCTTCAGTTGTTTTTTGCAAGAGGTTGGTTGTGGTGTACGACTGCTGTCTCTGGAGATAAATGTCTTGCGGGGCGCCTTGCCTTCAAGTATAAAGGTGAATATTATGATTATCTCTCCGGTATCGACGACCTTGCCCCTGAAATGAAACGAAGACCCGGACTCGTTTTATTAATTGCTATGATTCAAGATGCTGTAACCGAAAAAGCATTCGGCGTTGATTTACTTCGGGGTGAAGAGCCATATAAAAAAGATTTTACTACAGATATAAAATCAAACTGGAATATTGTAGTCAAACTAAAAACAGAAAAGAATCAGTTTAAATTATTCTTAGTCCACATACTCCTTGCTTTAAAATTTTTAGCTTATCTACTTCAACGGGAGTTCAAATTGTTCAAAGTTGTTTACACGAATAAACGGTTTCCTTTTTTAATGATTTATTTTGCAAAAATTCGTACCCAAGCTTTTATAAAAAAAATACAACAAGTTATCAAAACAAAAAATAATTAGTTATGGAACTCATACACAAATATTTAATCGAAACAGTGCAAAGCTATCCCGGGAAAAAAGCTATCATCTCAGACAAAAAAGAAATTTCTTATGGCGATTTTTTAAAGTACACCGTAGCACTCTCTGATACATTGATTTTAGAAGGATTGCACCGTGGAGACCGTATTATCGTTTTGCTGAGTGATCCGGTAGATTTGATTACAGCTTGCAGTGCGGTAATCAGATCGGGGGGAATTGCAGTCCCAATTCAAACCACACTCCCTCCTTCCGAAATTTTGGACATTATAAATCGCACCTCCCCATTTTTAATAATAACAAACCGCAGCGATTATAGGTTATTACCAACATTGTCGACTACCACTGGACAACATCCCCTTTTTTATGATGATGAATTCCTTTCACAAATGTCTGCCAGTTCCCTCTACCATCATCTGAGTGAGTTCAAAGACGAAAATTGGAACAAGGTATTGCAATTAACGAATTTGAAAGAGTTCGATTACACCTTTATGGACTATAATGCAATTACAAAAGAATTAAGTGTTTTCACTCATCAAAGTATTCTGCATTCGGCACGTAAGATAAACCCACTGACAAGTTTACTTACTGATTCTATCGAGTTCATAACTACTCCGATATGCAATATCATCGGTTTTAACCGTGTCATACATTTACTTACTTCGGGCGGCACTTGCGTGATTCGTAGCAATACATCAGAGATTCTGGAATATCCATCGACAATTTTGAAGCATAACTGCAACACATGGTACACTACTCACGAAACTATTATGAATGCTCTCAATCAGATTAGTTCACTGATGAAGGATACATCTTCGCGTATAAAATTAATCGGTATCGGCGGCGACGACCCAATCGCTTTTCAGGATAAACAAAAAATCCTAGATGTTTTTGTAAATGCAAAAATTTATTTAAACTACGGACCGCCCGAAGCTCCAACAAGCACAATCCTGAATCTCAGAAATAACCTAATTCAATTGAACAGTTACGGAGCAGTAGCTCCATCGGTCGAACTAACTAGCGATACGGATGGTAAAATACTGATACGAGGACCTCATTTAATGGCAGGGAATTGGAAAAACAACAAAATAGATAAAACACGTTTGAACGATACGGGTTGGTTTACTACAGATGATTTGGGAGTGTTTGACAAAAAGGGGGAACTCAAAATAGTTTATAAAAAAGATGATATAATTAAAATAAATAATGCTTTCATACCTATGGTAGATATCGAGGAAAAAATGCGAAAACTTTTTCCCGGGTGCGAAATATGTATTATAGGAATTATAGACCCATTAAATGTAGAGAATGAAATTCCAATTTTGTGTTATAGTGAAAAAGTAGGAACAAGAATTAATCGTAATGACCTTCTAGATGCATTTAAGAAACATTTTTTTGAATTAAATATGGTGCCTTTTGTAAAAGAGATAAAAGAGTTCCCCAAAGCCGGTAATAAGATTTTAAGATATGAATTAAAAAGACTTCTGTTTGATAATAATATTTTAGCAGAAATCGAAAATTTGAAAAATGAATTTTCTCACCATGCAACCAATAACTAACATATTGGAAACTCAGATTAATAAGGTGAAAGAAAAACTTTTTTGAAAAATGTTAATTAAAAACAGTCCAAATACCAACCTCCCGCCGGTTATCATTATTGGTGGCAATATCATCGCGGTATCTGTTGCCAGAGCATTAGCTAAATCGGGAATATCATGTTATGCATTTGGCGAAGAAACGAGCGAAGTGCATTATTCGAGATTCTGTAAAGGAATAAAATATTCTCCCAATGTTGATAAGGAAACCGTATGTTTGCATTGGTTACTAAATACAGGCAGACACCTGCATGAGAAACCAGTAATTATTCCCTGTTCCGACTCTGGATTAATTATTACTACTAACCACAGAACTGAACTTGAAAAATATTTTACCCTGATGGAGGCTAACGACGAAATTACACTTGCGATGTTAGATAAAGCCGAAACCTATGCACTTGCACAAAAGGTCGGAATTCCTTCTCCTAAAATCTGGCAGGTCGATTCAATGGAAGATGTTCATAAAATTTTGGACAAAGTAACATATCCATGTTTACTCAAGCCCCGTTTTTCGCATAAATTCTTTCGCCTCTTCGAAGGGAGAAAATTATTTAAAGTCGGCGATGAGGATGAAATGCTGAAATATTTTGAACTAACTCAGAAATATAATTTGCAAATGTTAATAACTGAGTTGATTCCTGTGAGTAATGAAGGATACCATAGTTATTATACACATATAGACGAACACGGAGAACCTCTATTCCATTTTACAAAATTGCGACCGCGGCAATATCCCAACCTTTATGGCCTCGGGACATTCAATGTTTCAAATTGGAATCCGGAGGTGGCAGATGTTGGACTTAAGTTTTTTCAAAAAATTGGACTCCGTGGTATTGGAACAGTTGAATTTATACGCGATGAACGTGACGGCATACTAAAACTGATTGAATGCAATCCCCGTTTTACCGGCACTACAGAACTACTCCCGATTTGCGGTTTGAATTGGCCCCTATTTGTCTATAATCGCATGATAGGTGCACCTCTCCCACCGATGAATGAATATAAGCGAGGGGTTTACATCATTAAACCTGCGAGCGATTTTTTAGCATTTCGTGAACTACGAAAGAACGGCAAAATAACATTATTAGGATGGCTAAAAAGTTTGATGCACCCTTTACATTTTTATTTTTTCCGATGGAACGACCCGCTCGTGTTTTTATACACTTTTTACCGATTCCTAAAACATCAGTTAACAAAAACGAGCAAACAGCTCAGAACTCATTAATAATTTTTTGTGATCGATTTGAAAAAAAATATATGGGTAATTGCGTAACGTTGGAAAATTACACTCAATATCTGTCAAAGAATATATCGAAATTAAAATTGTCTAATGCCTATGTCTCTTAAAAATTACTTAACAATTAATCGTCTGATGTATTATTTTCGTCGTATTATTAATCCGAAAGTAACTATTTATGAAAACGAATCAAAAACTTCAGGGATTATAAAGGTGGTTGATATTGGAAGAGAGCGTCAGCTTTTGATAAACGGAAGAACACATACATTCATTATGAAACGAGGAAAATGGAATGAAGTTAAACGAGAATGCTGGGGACATCTGAGCCGTTCTCCATTTCCTCTCATCAAAAATCTTCGTGTGTTAGTTTGCGGATTGGGTGGTGGTGCCGTTGTCCACCTCCTGGAAAAATCATTCCACCCCGATTCTTTTACGATTATCGAGCACGACCCTGAAATTGTAAAAATATCAAAAAAATATTTCTCACTCGATAAAATTCATAATTATTCAATCATCGTTGATGATGCAACACAGGCATTAATAGAACTAAACACCTCGCAAAATAAATTCGATTTAATAATAGATGACGTTTTTTATGAAAGTGCCCGTTTAGATATTAATTCTCAAAGAAATATAATCGAATCATTCACTCCTTTGTTAGCACAAGGCGGAGCAATTTTTTTAACCGGGTAATCGATTCTGATGAAGACATTCCAAAAATAAAGGCATTTGTTGAAATTTTATCGGATTTAGGTTTTCAAGTAAAAACAAAATCCGTACGACAAAGATGGCGAAATGAAATTATCTGCTGCCGATTGAAAACTCTATAACAATGCAAATACAAATAATTAGAACATATACGGAACTAAATTCGCTTGAAAGTGATTGGATAAAACTACATTCGGAGTTAAAAGGAAATGTTTTCCAAACTTTCCAGTGGAGTAATGAGTGGTGGAAATTGTATGCTACAGATAACTATCACCTGTTTATTTTAACAGCGAGGAAAGGAGCAGAATTAGTAGGAGTTTTTCCTCTTTTGCGTGAGAAACTAAAGATTGGTCCACTATCTGTTTCACGTGTCCGATTCATCGGAGGGGCTCAAGTTTATGCTGAATACAAACCACTTATACACCCAGATAAACATCAAGAGGTTCTGACATTGGTAGTGGAGACTATTTCGGATGAGTTACAATCGGGACGAATCGACATGGTATCTTTATTCAGATTCTCACCTTCATCAAATTTTATAACTGATTGTTTGTATAAATTAAAAGAGATTAATCTAAATGTGCGTTATATCCCGAGAACATTAACTCGTCTTACGATGAATCTTCCTGAAAACTGGGATGCCTATCTGTCAAAACTTTCAAATACAGAAAAAACGATGTTAGCACGTAAAACAAAATCGCTTATCAAGAACGGCGCCGAAGTCGAGGTGTTAATAAATTCTCAAATAAAACTGAACGATTATTATGACTTTGTTAAGCTCCACACAATTGCCTGGCAAGAAAAAGGCTTTGATGGTTATTTCAAGTCATCAAATAAATTTGAAACATTTTTGGAAAATATAACAACAACTCAATACGACCACAGAGATACGAGGATATACTTTTTCAAGAAAGATAATGTGCGTTTCGCTGCAGTTCTTGCATTTTTTGACTATCCTGTATGTTGTTTCTATCTCAGTGGAATGGACCCGCACCACGAACTGAAACGGTATAGTCCGGGAAAAATTCTTCTCAGTTATGTAATTAAAGATGCTATTAAAGCTGGCTTTAAAGAGTTCGATTTTCAAGGGGGTAAAGAAACCTACAAATATCAACTTGGAGGTGAGGAAAATTATTTTGCGAAAGCTGAAATATGGGCAAAAAGTTCTCGCTCTCTGAAGGTCAGGATTTTCATCCTTCTTCAAGTAAGCCGGCAATTCATTTTATCGCATTTGGAGTATAACACGGTTTCAAGATTTTTAAGAAAATGGTTAGCAAACAAAAATAATTAATGGAAACCTTATCAATTATTATTGAAATTACTTTAATTCCCATCTTTGGAAGCATTTTCCTATACCTTTTTTTCTTAAGTACCCTTGGATTGTTTTACAAAAGGTTAAATAATTTCAAAACGATCAAGCAATTTAAATTTGCGATGATTATTCCCGCTCATAACGAAGAAATATCTATTGGCAAAACTATTACGAGTCTTTTTGAGGTTGATTACCCAAGTGAAAAATTCGATGTAATTGTTGTTGCTGACAATTGCACTGACCTGACTGCTGATATTGCTAAAAAACATGGAGCTACGGTTTACGAAAGGGCCGATAAAATAAATCGCGGAAAAGGTTATGCGTTACGCTGGTGTATAGATTTATTATTCAACACAAAAAAGAATTACGATGCAATAGCGATAATAGATGCAGATAGTGTAATATCGAAAAATTTTTTATCAGTGCTAAATTACTATATCAATAATGGTTCAAAAGCGATACAAACCGCAGACCTTGTTGCACCTCAACCGGATGCATGGAGTTCGGAAATAACCCGTCTCGGTTTCATGCTTTACAACTTTGTCCGCCCCCTTGGTAGAAAAGTTATAAATTGCAGCGCCGGTGTTAGAGGCAACGGAATGTGTTTTACTGCAAAAACTTTAAAGGAAGTCCCGTGGGACACATATTCGCTAAATGAAGATTTGGAGTATGGATTAGTGCTTTTGTTGAACGGAATAAATGTCGATTTTGCTCCTGAAGCAATCGTACTTGCAACAATGCCGATGGCTGCAAAAAATGCCGAGACACAACGTGCCCGTTGGGAGCGAGGTAGATTTCCGATTATTAAAAAATATAGCTCTAAACTACTTCGCTATTCAATCGAAAAATTATCGTTTCGTACGTTTGATGCTTTCATCGAATTGATAACTCCCCCATTCGTAAACTTATTTGCTTTTGCCGTAACAATTTTACTAATTAATTTGGTTCTATTACTTTTAGGGATTACATTTGCAAAAACATTCATAATGTTATGGAGTCTTGTTATTCTTGCTGCCGTTGCTCATGTACTGATTGGATTATTTACAGCACGGGCAGATGTGATGCTTTTCAAAGCATTTTTGTATATTCCTAAGTATATTGTTTGGAAGTTTTTATTATACTTTAGAGTATTCCGAAGTAACAAAAAAGATGAATGGATAAGAACAACTCGTGAGCGGTTGCCCGATGACCAACCTAAATAGTGATTTATTTAATGAAAGGTTAGATAAAATATTAATGAGCAACATATTAATCATAGAAGATGACGAACTCCAGCTTGCACTTCAACGGTCAATCTTGATGGACGCTGGATATACAATTTATGCAACTGCCGATGGACCGTATGGTATATCAATTTATCAGCAAAATGATATCGACCTTGTACTCCTCGATATCGGAATACCAAGTATGAGCGGGTTAGAAGTTCTACGCGAAATTAAAAAGGTCAACCCGAATGCTAAAGTAATAATGGTAACAGGATACCCGTCTATAGAATCTTCTACTTTGGCAGTTAAATACGGGGCATTCGATTATATTCAAAAACCATTTGAAGTTAATTTATTTTTAAAGAGGGTCAAAAATGCATTACATGAAACACAATAAGATAATACACAATTTCTTTTATTGCTTAATTGCTTTACTAATTTTTATATCAGTTCCAGTTTCTGGATTAGCTAAATCATTAGAACTGAATAACTATACAAATATCAGTATCTTACCATCTGCTAGCGTCTATCTAGATACCGTTATAAACGACCAATTCGTTATTGAAGCCACCGCTGGTTTGAATGGAACGATTACACCTTCAGGTTTGGTAATAGTAAATCAGTGGAGTGAACAAACATTCGTATTTACACCCAATACCGGTTATATCGTCTTCGATGTTCTGGTAAATGGTGTGTCTGTCGGGCGTCCAACATCGTATACTTTTACAAATGTTACTAATAATCATACTCTCTCAGTTGCAGTTGCGATCGATACGCTCACAATTACAGCAAGTGCGGGCGCTAACGGAAATATAGCACCTTCAGGGGGAGTAAAAGTGCCTTATGGTTCGAATCAAACATTTAACATTACACCAAATATTAGTTATTACATCGAGGATGTTTTTGTTGATAGTATTTTTGTTGATAGTATTTCTGTTGGGGCAGTCGCCTCTTACACATTCAATAATGTTACAAGGAACAGAACAATTAGCGCAAGTTTTGCAGGCTATCAACATAGTATT
Organism: uncultured Ignavibacteriota bacterium; assembly: GCA_947085405.1. Lineage (GTDB taxonomy): Bacteria > Bacteroidota > Ignavibacteria > UBA10030 > BY39 > JASEGV01. Next base: position 36,253 of record CAMTWO010000001.1, on the reverse strand, counting down.
CTTGCATCAAGTGGACCTAACGGAAATATAACGCCCATCGGTTATGTGTATATGAACTCTGGGAGCAATCAGACTTTTAATTTTTCTCCTAATCCTGGCTATCACGTTGACAGTGTGATAGTTAACGGAGTAAAAGTAGATTCGACGACCAGTTATACGTTCTATAATATTTCATCAAACCACACTATCAGGGTTGTGTTTGCAATAAATCAATACACAATAACATCAAGCGCTGGAGCAAATGGAACAATATCCCCTTTAGGCATCGTGAATTTAAACTATGGAGCTAATCAGAGGTTTATTATAACACCAAACATCGGATACTATGTAGATAGTTTAATAGTTAATGGAGTGAAAGTAGATTCGACTACCAGTTACACCTTCTATAATATTTCATCAAACCATACAATCAGGGCTGTGTTTGCTATAAATCAATACACAATAACATCAAGCGCTGGAGCAAATGGAACAATATCCCCTTTAGGCATCGTGAATGTAAATTATGGAGTTAATCAGAAGTTTACGATAACGCCAAATATCGGTTACCACGTAGATAGTTTAATAGTTAATGGAGTGAAAGTAGATTCGACTACGAGTTATACGTTCAATAATATTTCATCAAACCATACAATCAGGGCAGTCTTTGCAATAAATATATTGACAATAACATTTAACACAAATCCAGCAGGTTTATCGTTTAGAGTTGACGGTATAACTTACAGTACACCACAAACATTTAATTGGACTGCTGGAAGTAGCCATGTTATCACGTCGGATAGTATTCAGAGTGGTATAACGGGGACACGATATGTATGGAATAGCTGGACGAATGCAAGTAAGTTAACAGATACTATAGCTCCATTTGTTAATACTTCATACACAGCGAACTTCACAACACAACATTATTTAACGATGAATGCAAACCTGGGTGGTTCTGTAACACCTCAAAGTGGTTGGTACAACAGAGGAACATCGATTACAATAACTGCTATTCCTAATCCAAATTTTAGTTTCAATGTTTGGAGTGGAAGTGGATCTGGTTCATACAGTGGATACATTAACCCATCGAGTGTATTTATGAATGGACCGATTACACAAGTGGCGAGCTTTAGACAGAATGATGTAAACATTACTGTACAAACGGTACCGAGCGGACGAGCTTTTTGGTTTAACTATTCTCTATATACACTGCCTCAGACTTTTTCTGTAGCTCCCGGAACAATTCGTTATCTTGGTGTAGATAGTCCTCAACCCAGTGGAAGTGGCGTACAATTCGTGTGGAATAGATGGAGCGATGGCGGAGATATTTACCATAACGTTCAACCATTTAGCGACACAACCTATACTGCTTATTTCACTAAACAATTTCTTTTATCAATGAATGCTAGTGCTGGAGGCACTGTAACTCCCGCAACCGGATGGCAGGACAGTGGCAGAGTATTACAAATTAAAGCAACTCCGAATATCGGTTATGCTTTTAGAGGTTGGGTTGGAACTGGTTCAGGTTCTTATACGGGGATGCTCGATTCAACCAACATTCAAATACTCAATCCAATTACTCAAGCAGCTACATTTACTCTGGATACGATGATCATAACTGCTTCAGCAGGAGCTAACGGAAGTATTACTCCTTCCGGCAGTGTAAAAGTTCCTTACGGTGGAAGTCAAACGTTTACTATAACGCCCGACTCAACGTATTTTATATCCGATGTTGTTGTAAATGGTTTTTCTGTTGGTGCGAGAACTGCATACACATTTACAAATGTAACTTCCAATCAAACAATCACCGCGGGCTTTATCCGAACCGGTCATACTATTACTGCCACCGCCGGTGCAAATGGAACTATTACTCCATCGGGACCTATACCAGTTGCATTTGGTGATAGTCTAAATTTTATTATAACACCTAATACCGGCTATAGAATTGACAGTGTATTTGTAAACGGTACATATATAGGCGCCCCTTCAAGCTATACATTCGGGAACGTAACTTCTAATAATACAATCTCTGTTAAATTTGCAATACTCCAATACACTATTACAGCCACAGCAGGATTAAACGGAACGATAACTCCATCGGGTATAATACAAATAAATCATGGCGCCAGTCAGAATTTCAGGATTCGTCCTAACACCGGTTATCGGGTGGATAGTATATTTGTAAACGGTGTTTATGCAGGCAACGATACATCCTATACATTTACTAATATAACAGCAAATCAAACTATACACGGTAAATTTGCCCCGCGAACTTTAACAATTACAATAGGAACAAACCCTGTTGGTAGAAGATTTATTGTGGATGGCGTTATTTATGACACCACACAAACATTTAACTGGACTGCTGCAGAAACGCATACGATATCAACCGACAGTGTCCAAGCTGGAGTAACAGGAACTCGTTATGTGTGGAGCAGTTGGACAAATGGCGGTGCTCGGACGAGTATAGTTGCCACACTTGTGAATACTACTTACACTGCAAACTTCACGACACAACATTTTCTGACGATGGTTGCAAATCCGGGTGGTTCCGTAACCCCATCAAACGGTTGGTACAACAGCGGACAAGAAGTAACAATCAGAGCAATACCCAATTCAAATTTTAGTTTTAATGTTTGGAGTGGAAGTGGAACTGGTTCATACAGTGGATACATTAACCCTTCGAGTGTATTTATGAATGGACCGATTACCCAAGTGGCGAGCTTCAGACAGAATGATGTAAACGTTACCGTGCAAACTGTTCCGAGCGGACGAACTTTTTGGTTTAACTATTCTCTATACACGTTGCCTCAGACTTTTCCTGTAACTCCCGGAGCAATTCGTTATCTTGGCGTAGATAGTCCACAGCCAGGTGGAACGGGCGTACAATTCGTGTGGAATAGATGGAGCGATGGCGGAGATATTTACCATAACGTTCAACCATTTAGCGACACAACCTACACTGCATATTTTATCAAACAGTTTCTTTTAACAATGAATGCTACTGTTGGAGGCACTGTAACCCCAACGAATACTTGGCGTGACAGCAGCCAGAGTGTGTTAATAAAAGCGTTACCTAATCAAGGCTACATTTTTAAAGGTTGGACAGGTAGCGGCATAGGCTCGTATACCGGTTTACTCGACTCCGTATTTATATCGATGCATAGTCCGATAACCCAAACAGCATCATTTGCATTAGATACGATGATAATAGCAGCGAGTACTGGACCAAACGGAACGATAACACCTTCAGGAAATGTGAAGGTAGTTTATAATACCAATAAAACGTTTATAATTACACCCGACCCCACATATAACATTTCCGATGTAGTAGTCGATGGGTCGTCGGTGGGAGCAGTGAGTTCATATACATTTACAAATGTTAGGTCAAACCATAGTATAATAGCAAGTTTTACAAAGACTGGTTATACAATAACAGCGACATCCAAACCGAACGGAACAATTACACCTTCTGGACCGATATCAGTAGAGCATGGCTCGAGCCAAAAGTTCACTATAACACCTAATCCCGGCTACCATGTTGATAGTGTTATAGTCAACGGAGTAAAAGTAGATTCGACGACGAGTTACACGTTCAATAATATTTCATCAAACAATACCATCAGGGCAGTGTTTGCAATAAATCAATACACAATAACATCAAGTGCCGGAGCGAACGGAACAATAGCGCCATTAGGTGTCGTCAATTTAAACTTTGGATCCAGTCAGAGGTTTACGATAACGCCAAATATCGGTTACCATGTAGATAGTTTAATCATTAACGGAGTAAAAGTAGATTCGACGACGAGTTACACGTTCAATAATATTTCATCAAACCATACGATTAGGGCAGTCTTTAGGATAAATATATTGACGATAACATTTAACACAAATCCGGCAGGTTTATCATTTAGAGTTGACGGTATAACTTACAGTACACCACAATCATTTAATTGGACAGCAGGAAGTAGCCATATTATCACTTCGGATAGTATTCAGAGTGGAACCACGTGGACGCGATACGTATGGAATAGCTGGACGAATGCAACGAAGTTAGCAGATACCATAGCTCCGTTAGTTAACACGACGTACACAGCCAACTTCACAACACAACATTTGTTGACGATGGTTGCAAACCCGGGTGGTTCAGTTACACCACAAAGCGGATGGTATAACCAAGGGACGATAGTAGCAATAAATGCTATTCCGGAAGCCACATATCGCTTTACGTCCTGGAGTGGAACCGGGATCGGTTCGTATAGCGGGTCTAATAACCCGGCAAGCATCACAATAAATAATCCAATTACCGAGTTAGCAAATTTTACTCGGAACCCGATACAAATAACTATCAGTACAGTACCTTCAGGACGATCTTTTATTTACAACGGACAAACCTTTACAGCAACACAAACACGCAGCGTTGATCCCGGTTCACAACAATCACTGGGCGCCCCTTCGCCACAACCAGACGTTTCACCAGATAAACAATTTATTTGGTCAAGCTGGAGTGACGGAGGTGCACAGAATCATACTATTATGCCGAGTACTGATTCCACTTTTATTGCATATTTTAAACTTCAATATGCAATCACAGGAACACCGTCGCCAACTAACGCCGGTACGATTAGTCCTACAGGCAGAAGGTTTTATACAGAAGGCGATACGATACAATTACTTGCTACACCTAACACGGGTTATGTTTTTACAGGATGGACGGGAGCAATTACTTCCTCTAGCAATCCTTTATCGTTAATTGTCGATGGAACGAAATCAGTAACAGCAAATTTTACCGCAGCAGTCCGAGTTACAATAACGACTACACCGGTCGGACGCAGAATTGTTGTCGATGATTCAGCATACACAAGTCCGAAAGTTTTAAACTGGATTCGTGGTTCAAGTCATACGATAACTGCTGTTTCACCACAGAGCGACACGGCAGGAATTCAATATCTATGGACATCGTGGAGCGATACCGGTGCAATATCACACGTAGTAGCTCCGACAACAGATACAACTTTCAGAGCAATCTTTTCGACTCGTTATTTCCTAACAATGGAAGCTGCAACCGGCGGGGCTGTAGTACCTCCGAATAATTGGTACACGAAAGGCGATTCGCTTACCATTGCTGCATTTGCAGACTCCGGTTATCTATTTAATTCTTGGGTTGGAATAGGAAATGGTTCTTATTCGGGGAACAATAATCCAGCATTGGTAATTATGAATTATCCTGTTACACAACGGGCTATATTCAGTCGCTTACTTCCCCCACCCGAGCTTACCGGTATTCCTAACGACGCTTCAGGTATTTCTACTAACCCAATACTCAGGTGGTTCAAATATCCTGGTGCTGGTTCATATATCGTTCAGGTATCAACCGATTCAAGTTTTACGGATACTTCTAAATTTGTTTTCAGATCAGCCGCTATCACCGATACGTTTATTCAAGTACCCAATTTAGCAAATCTAAAAAAATATTTTTGGCGTGTTAATGCAAAAGTAGGACAAGATATCGCTAAGTTTTCGAACGTCCGAAGCTTTACAACGATGAATGCAAACATTACAGTTGACTCACCAATAATGAATTGGGCAACAGGTTATAAATACGATATTAAATGGAGAAGCGAAAACTTAAGCGGCAATGTTAATATCAGATTATACATCGAAGTGGGACAAACCTACCTTTTGTTAAAACAAAATCATGGTAATACCGGGTTATATACATGGCTGGTGCCGGATGCTTTAATTCTAAATCAAGCTACTGTATTAAAATGTAAACTTCGTATCGAATCTTCCAATAACGATATCGTTTTTGGTGAAAGCGGTGAATTTTCTATTGTCTATGGCAGATTACCAAACACCGTACGGATGTCTGCAGCTATACCTTTTCCGACCACGCCAACTAACTCGACAGATTATAGATTAGTGAGCGTTCCGGGATTTGTTGATTCATTAAAATTTTCAAATATCGTAACAGGATCTCAAAAATTTGATTGGAGAATATTTGCCGACAACGGCAACAATGAAAATTTCCTGATGGAACTTTCATCGAATTCAGCACTGAAGACCGGTGAAGGATATTGGTTGATTAAGAAAGGAAATTTAGAATTTAGCGGCTTCGATGTTTCAATTCCAAGATTAGATAGCACAGCGGAATATAGTATCTCGCTGCATCCGGGATGGAATATCATTTGTAATCCTTTTGATAAACTGATAACGTGGCAATCGATTCTTTTTGCAAATAATATATCGTTCGCAAGTCAGCTTCACAGTTATAACGGTTCCTATAAACAAGAATCAACATTAGAACCGTTCAAAGGATATTATTTCTTCAATTTAAATAATCTAACCACGTTAAAAATTCCTTACCCATTTGGTTGGATTGGAAGCAATAAAGTGAATTCGCCCGACATTCTTTGGAGGGTGCAAATAATTTATGAAACTGAAATGAATCGAGACCCTGAAAACTACGTTGGTATCGCTCCAACTGCCAAAGTCGGAGAAGATTCACTCGACAGTCGTAAACCTCCCTTATTCATGGATCAAAGTTTCCTTTACTTTGATAGGAAAAATTGGGACAATACATTCAGTAGATTCAGTTCCGATATGCGACCGTCTCTCGGCGAAGGACAAGTTTGGAATTTCGATATTTCGAATCCAAACAAGTCATTGGGTACAATTAATTTCAATGGTCTTGCACAAATTCCTGCTGAATACGAAGTCATACTCATCAATACAACGAACACTGTTCCATTCAGCTTGCGTGAACAAAGTTCTTATGTATTCAACGCCGCTCAACAATCGACACCGTTTAAGTTGATTATTGGTACACCGAAATTTGTCGAGGGTGAAATTGCAAATATGATTCCTGATGCTTTTGAACTGGCGCAAAATTTTCCAAATCCATTCAACAGCAGCACTACAATTAGCGTAAAGTTGCCGATAGATTCGGAACTGATGATCGAAATTTTTAATATGCTCGGACAAAAAGTTAAGGTACTCACACAGGGACGTTATCCTAAAGGAGTACATACTTTTTCCTGGAACGGAACTGATTCCAATAATCAAATCGTCCCGACCGGTATTTATTTTTATAGAATGACCGCCGGGAAAGAAATTCTTCTAACGAAAAAAATGATAATTATAAAATAGGTGTAACTATGATTTTCAAATATATTTATAACAAACTCCGCACAATCACAATATGCATGATTCCGATTATGACTATCTTTTTGGTTACTGAAACTTCATTTTCGCAAAGCCAATCGGATGAATCGCCTGTTATCACAAACGTAAAATGGGTTACAAAAAGCGATCTTATTATTGTTAAGTATGATTTGGTAGGTTCTACAAAAAATAAGTATGAAATAGATGTCGTCATGAAAAAGGAAGATGACCCAACCTTTAATATCAAACCTCTTACAATTGAGGGTGATATCGGCGAAGGGTATTACGCAGGTGAGAACAGAGAAATTCGCTGGTATTACAGGCGTGATTTCCCGCAAGGATTCAGCAAAGAAGGATATTATTTTGAAATATATGTTAAGCCCATTGCTGAATCGAAAACCTGGCTGTATTATGTTTTAGGTGGAGTAGCCGCAACCGCAGGAATTGTTGCAATTATAACAACTAAAGGTCAGGATCAGAAACCAAAAGAATTACCATATCCCCCTACCCGACCATAATTACTAAATAAGAAATAAATAAAATGGCTTTCTCAAATAAAATATTAGAAATCGACACAAAACAAACTATCGAAAAAATAACTTCATCAATTCGCGAGCAAATTTTTAATGTGCTGAAACGACGAGGTGTCGTAATCGGAATTTCAGGCGGTGTCGATAGTTCAGTCTGCGCCTCTCTCTGCACTTTAGCATTGGGTAAAGAAAATATTTTTGCTATCCAGATGCCCGAACGCGACTCATCTCCCGAATCTGCTTCGCTTGCCAATTTGCTTGCGAATCAATTGGGAATTAAAATGGTTACCGAAGATATTACTCCCATTCTTGAATCATCGGGATGTTATCAGCGGCAAATTGAGGCGATTCAGGAATTATTTCCTGAGTATGATTCTAAATGGAAATGTAAAATATCCATTCCTTCTATTCTCGATGGTAATCGTTTAAATATTTTTCGCCTCACTGTCGAATCCCCTGATGGACATCAGACTGCGAAGCGGATGTCTCCTCAAACTTATTTAAAACTTGTAGCTGCGACCAATTGGAAACAAAGGACAAGAAAGGCAATTGAATACTACTACGCTGACAGGTTGAACTATGCAGTCTGCGGAACACCCAATCGCCTGGAATACGATCAAGGTTTCTTTGTTAAAAATGGGGACGGAAGCGCCGACTTCAAACCAATTGCACACTTGTATAAAACTCAAGTCTATGCACTCGCAAAAGCGTTAGGACTTCCTGAAGAAATTTATTCTAAACCGCCTACAACTGATACCTATTCACTTTCGCAAACCCAAGAAGAATTTTTCTTCTCATTATCGTATGATAAATTGGATTTGTGTTTGTATGCTTATAATCATAACATCCCTGCGAACGAAGTCGCTACGACAATGGGATTAGAGGAAGAACAAGTAGAACGGGTTTACAAAGATATCGAATCAAAACGGAGAGCAACACGTTACTTACACACTCCCCCTTTGTTGATAGAGCCGGTTTCGGAAATTATTAAGGGCTGATATGTGCGGAATAGCTGGAATTATTAATTTAACCGAAAACCATCCACCGCCATCGGTAGATTTGCTTAAAAATATGATAGGCACACTTTCGCACCGCGGTCCTGATGAGTTCGGTTATTACAGAGATTTGACCGCCGGAATTGCTCATGCACGTTTATCAATTATTGATTTAACTACAGGACAGCAACCTTTATGCAATGAGGATGAAACTCTTTGGATTACATTTAATGGTGAAATTTATAACTACATCGAATTACGTGCGGAGTTGGAAATATTTGGTCATCGCTTCAAAACAAAATCTGATACTGAAGTTATCGTTCATGCTTACGAAAATTGGGGCGTCGAATGCTTTAAAAAATTTAACGGGCAATGGGCTGTCGCTATTTGGGATTCTAAACACAAAAAACTTGTCCTATCGAGAGACCACGTGGGTATCCTTCCACTTTATATCAAAGAAGAAAACAATCGCGTGTGGTTTGCGAGCGAAGTTAAAGCAATTTTTGCCGACCCTTCTGTAACCCGCGAAATAAATGCAATAGCCCTCGACCAAATTTTTACCTATTGGGCTCCCATAGCTCCTGAAACAATTTTTTCAGGAATTGAAGAATTAAAACCGGGAACTATTAGAATATATGAAAATGGTAAGAATAAAATTGAAAAAAGATTTTGGCAGCCCACTTTTCCACAAAAAGATATTTTTACGCCACGAAGTTATTCCAATATAGTTGAAGCAACACAACAATTAGAAGAGAAGCTTTTAAATGCAACCAAACTCCGGATGTTGCGAGCCGATGTACCAGTCGGGAGTTACCTTTCGGGTGGTTTAGATAGTTCGTTGGTTGCCTGGATGGGCAGAAAAGTTAAGGAGGGCGAATTCCGCACGTTTTCAATCCGCTTTGAAGATGCAGAATTTGATGAAACAAAATTTCAGCGTATGTTAGCTGCAACTTTGGAAAGCAAGCATGAAGAAATTGTTGTTACAAAGAAAGATATTGCTGATTATTTCCCGGAAATTATTAAACATACCGAGCGGCCAATTTTAAGAACAGCCCCGGTTCCACTATTTATATTATCAAAACTTGTAAACGACTATGGTTTTAAAGCAGTAATTACCGGCGAGGGGGCTGATGAATTTCTTGCGGGCTACGATCTTTTTCGCGAAGATAAGGTTCGCCGGTTTTTGGCAAATCAACCCACATCAAAAATCCGTCCACTTCTGTTTGAACGCCTTTATCCTTACCTTGCTATGTCGCCTTCGTATGCAAAGGGTATTTCCGTCGAGTTCTGGAAACGTGGTTTCGATAACTTGAATAAATTTGATTTTTCGCATGTTCCACGTTGGACGACCACCGCTAGTTTAAAGAAATTCTTTTCGGAAGAGTTGCAAGGGCAATTACAAACTTTACCAAAACCTGATATTTTAGATACATTACCGGAGGAGTTTGCTGATTGGGACACTCTAGCACGTGCACAATTTTTAGAAATAATTACTTTGTTTTCAGGTTACATAATATCTTCTCAGGGCGACAGAATGCTGATGTCGCATTCAGTTGAAGGAAGATTTCCATTCCTCGATATTGATGTTATAGAATTTTGCAACAATCTTCCATCCGATTATAAGCTCATCGGCCTTAACGAAAAGTATATTTTGAAGCGTGTAGCAAAAGGAAAAATTCCTGATGGAATTATAGAAAGGAAAAAGCAGCCCTACCGCGCCCCCGATGCAGTCTCTTTTTTAACTAACAGCAACAATCAGTATGTTGAAGAGATGTTTTCAGAAAACTTACTTAAATCATTTGGGTTGTTTGATGTAAAAACCACGAGGGGACTTTTCAACAAAGTAAGCGAAAAAATTAAAGATGGAAATTATACATCCGTTAGTAACTCGGATAACATGGGCTTTATAGGAATTCTCTCAGCCCAATTGCTAGTTCATAGCTATATAAAAGAAAATCCTTCAATAAGAAATAATAATTTAAAATTTTCAACAATCATCGATAGAGTACAAGGAATATGAATAAAGAAGAAATCGGAAAAACCGTAAGTAATTTTATCAGCAAAAACTTTTTATTTAATCAAGAGAAACAAGTTGACGACACTGTCTCATTGCTTGGCACCGGAATAATTGATTCGATGGGTACCCTTGAGTTGATTTCTTTTCTCGAATCGAACTACAACATCCGATTTGATGACGAGGAATTAGTTGCTGAAAATTTTGATTCTATCGAAAAGATAAAAGAATTCCTCAGCACAAAACTTAATCATTCTGCTGCTTGATTTTTATTCTTTGGTGTAGCTTCCCTTGCTAAGTACATTTCTTTAAGTCTTACCCTATCCGGTTTACCGGTAGAAGTTTGGGGTACATTTTCAATTAGCCATGTGTCCGAAGGTATCATGTAATCCGGCATCTCGGTTTTACAGTAAGCTAAAAGTTTATTACTATCAAAAGTCGAACGGTCGTGTGGCATTACTGCCGCAATAATACTTTGTTCCACTTCATTTTTTGGCACAGCAAAAACTACAACATGAGCCAACATATCCGATGCAAATAAAAATGCTTCAATTTCCTCAGGACTTACCCTTACACTATGACTTTTGATCATCTGGTCTTTTCTTCCAACATAATACAAATAACCCTCCTCATCCATCTTAGCATAATCACCGGAAAAAACGACACGCTCTTTATACACACCACCGTGTTCAGGAAAATCTAAATATCCAAAACGCTCAGCAGTATTTTTTTCATCCCGCCAATATCCTAAAGCAACACATGCCCCTCGATGGACTACCTCTCCAACCTCACCGGGTTTACATTTTTCTCTGTTTTCATTTAGTAAAAGAATTTCAACATTTGGTATTGCACGCCCCATTGAAGTTGGTCGAACATCAACTTCGCTTGGCGGTAGGTAAGTCGAGCGGAACGCTTCTGTTAATCCGTACATCAGATAAATCTGAACGTGTGGATGGCATTTACGAAATAATCGTGTTAAACTTTCAGGCATCCGCCCTCCCGAATTTGTTATATAGCGCAAACTCGGAAATTGTTTTTTAATAAAAGGTGATCTTTCGTGAGCGAGTTGCTGCCATAATAACGGCACGCCAGCCATGCCTGTAATATTTTCGGTTAATAGCGTTTTACAAATATCTGCCGGAAAAACTGAATTTTGTATTACAAGTGTCCCCCCCACTAACACAGCCGTCAACAATTGATTAAGCCCATAATCAAAACTGAAGGGCAGCAAGCTTAAGATTATATCGTCATGGCTTAACTTTAAATAATCGGATATGATGTATGCACCCGATATTAAATTTGTGTGGCTTAGGATTACACCTTTCGGCATTCCTGTTGAACCGGAAGTGTAAATAATTAAGGCAACATCTGAACCTATTACTTTCGGATAATTTGCGTTTCCGAAAATGGTAAACCTTTGATCGATTCGGACTGTTGCTTCTTTTGTTAATGAAATAGGTTCAAGAGAAGTGAGCATTTTTCCGTTTGAAATTATTAGAGAAGCTCCGGAATGATCGATTATATAACTCACCTGCTGTTTTTTAAGAACATCATTTATGATAACACCGACGCAACCATTTAGCCATGTTGCAAATAGCGCTACTACAGCATCAATCGATCGTGGAAGATAAATTGCAATGCGGTCGCCTTTCTTCAAACCTTTTTGAGCAATAAATGAGGCAAAGTTATTTACCCTATCCTGTAACTCGGAGTAAGTTACTTTTTCATTGTTCTCAATTAAAACAGCTTTGGATGCAAATCGTGTGTCGTATTTATTAATTAAATCGCAAGTTGTGTATAGCATAAAATATCCTTAATATCCTTCTATAAAAACCATAAATCACCTTCCAAACGGGTATGATGTGCTTCGTTTGAATGTAACGCATTGATTAACTCCGGCTTTTTGGAATGGGCTAACATCCAATTTCTTCCGGGCATAAAAAGAGTGTGTTTGTTCGCAAACTCTTTTGTAAATTGTGGGTCAAGTCTTCCGCATAGTTCGATTGAACCTTTCTTCCAAGCGTTGTAGAAAAGATGATCAAGAATTATATTTATCGAATCCTTTCGGGCAATTATTTGAAGCACTTCACTTCTCCCATTTGGTTTTAAATTATAAAGATACCAACCGAGAATTTTATTATCGGTATCACGCACCAAGGTCTTTTGAAACACTCCGAATCTCCCTTCCTGTGTAAGTCGGGTAAAAAGCCAGTTCAACGAATCCGCAGTATAGACTGGGAATAATTTTTTATCTTTATAAAAATGATGGAGATTCTGAAGAAATTCGTTTGTGGTTAATTCCTCGCTTATTACATTTGGTAATTTAAAATGTAGAATATCAGTCGGAATCCGATTTACAATTGAGTCTAACGTAGTCCATAGTGGATTTATTGTAAATGAATGCGATCTCGATTTTTCTTTTTTAAGAAAAGAAGAAGCAAAACTTAAAGGTCTGAGAACACGCCGCCAATAAATACTATGAGTATAAATTGTTGTACCACCAAACCTGCTCCAAATTGGTTTTGCAAGGTCTATCGCCATATCGGTAATCGAAATATCTTGCGGTCCTTCTAAAAATTTTTTAAATATTTGTACGCTCGCTAATGCAGTCCGATCGACCATTAAATGTTGACCGACGGCAACTGTTATGGTTTGCCCATTAAATGAAAAGAGACGAGGCACCACGCATAAAAATCCGGTTACCCGACCATCGTTTTCTTCATAAACCAGCGAACTTACATCCGGATGATACCATGGATTTCGAAAACAAACTTCCGCAAACAAGAATTCCTGCTTTTCGCGGGATAACCCTGAACTCCCTGGAAACAGTTTGAGATTGAGCTCAATTACTTGTGAAATATCTTGCACAGTAAAATACCTAACTTTACCCATAATATTTTATTTTTTCTTTATCTCTTATCTACATTATTTATATTTTAATTTAATTAAAGAAGAAGTTAATATCAAGTGAGTAATTCAATAGGTAATACAGGCGGGATTTCCCACAACGATTCAGTGTTGACCTTCAAAACGACCGTTTATTCGGTAATTATTATGTTTTCTTGCTATTATTTTGTTTATGACCTATGACACACTATAGTTTTTTTTTATTGACATTATGGGCAATTTATGCTATATTTATAAAAAATCTTAACAACAATAGGAAATATTTAAATGAAAAATTTACTTAATATCATATATTTGTTTATTATCAGCTTGACTATACTTAACCAAGCACATACCCAATCATTACAAAATAATTTATGGATGCCTGACGGGGAAGTAATCGCTGTCGCAACTTCTGGTAATACAGTTTACATCGGTGGTGGTTTTGCAAATATTGGTCCTTTAACTGGACCGGCCACAACTGTCAATATAAACACAGGAAGAGCAGATATGGATATGCCAAAGGTAAGTGGAACCATCGAAACTGTCGTTTCAGACGGTTTCGGAGGGTGGTATATCGGTGGAACTTTTTGGATGGTTGGAGGGGTAACAAGAAATCAACTCGCTCATATATTACCTAACAAAACCTTAAACTTAAACTGGAATCCAAATGTCGGATCTCAACCTGTTCACACAATTGCTCTTTCTGGTTCAAAAATATTTGTCGGAGGAGAATTCCTAACAATGTCCGGTTTGAATCGGAATAGACTCGCTGCCGTTGACGCTAATACTGGCACACTATTAGATTGGAATCCGAATGCGAATGGAACCGTCAATCAAGTTGTAGTATCAGGCTCAACCGTTTATGTGTGTGGAAGCTTTACCCAAATCGGCGACAGTGTAAGGAATCGAATCGCTGCAATAGACGCTAATACTGGAGCAATCCTGCCTTGGAATCCGAATGCGAATGACCTTGTTACAGAGCTTGTTGTTTCTGAAACGTCGATTTACGCAGTTGGAAATTTTACAAACATCGGTGGTGAACCAAGAAACTATGTTGCTGAGTTAGACGTTACAACAGGGAATGCTACAAGCTGGGCTCCTACACCAAATTCCTATGTTGAAACTATAGATTTCATTGATTCATCTGTTTATATCGGTGGAAAATTCACAAGCATTGGAATTGTGTCAAGAAATTATTTGGCTCAATTGGATATAAGCACTGGAAATGTTACCGATTGGAATCCAAACGCGAACGCACCTGTAACCTTAATAACTCTTTATGGGTCGACTGTATATGTAAGTGGAGAGTTTACGAGTATAGGTGGTGTAGGGCGTAACTATTTTGCAGCTGTAGAGAAAACAACAGGTAGCACAACCAATTGGGATCCAAACCCTAACGGATTGGTCTCTGCAATTGATATTTCTGGTTCGAGCATCTATGTTGGTGGCGCATATAATATCATCGGTAGAGTAAAGCGGAATAACATTGCAGCCATAAATGTGCAAACCGGCGAACCAACAGATTGGAACCCAAATTGTTTAGGACAAGTATATTCCTTATCTGTTACTGATTCAATTGTGTACGCGGGTGGACAATTCACGCACATTGGAGATTCAGCGAGAGGAAACGTTGCAGCACTCGAAATTTCAACAGGAAAAGCAACAAGCTGGAACCCATATCCTAATGGTAGTGTAGCTGCCATTGCCGTATTAGATTCAAACGTCTACATAGCTGGTTTTTTTAGCGCTCTTCGGCAGGATGCTGTAGATATTCGAATTGCTGCTGTTGATCGAACTACAGGTCTATCAAGGAATTGGAACATAGATGCTCTTAATAATACAGGTATTAGTTACGGCGCATCCGTTCACACACTTGCAATATCGGGATCAACTCTTTATTTTGGAGGAAAATTTGCACGCTTAGGTTTGGTCGATAAAGTTCCACGTAATAATATTGCCGCAGTCGATGCTTATACAGGAGCTGTAAAACCATGGGACCCAAATGCAGATGATTTGGTGCGAACTATAGCTATCTCTGGCTCGACTATGTATGTTGGAGGCGACTTTACTAACATCGGTGGCTCAGCTCGAAATTATATTGCAGCGCTTGATGTTGCGTCCGGCAATACAAAAATTTGGGACCCAAATGCAAACTCCTCAGTGTTAACCCTTGCTGTTTCCGGCGCGTCAGTATATGCAGGCGGATATTTTACGAGTATCGGTGGATACACACGAAATTACATCGCCGAAATCTATGCCGATATTGGTATACCAACTTTCTGGAATCCTAGCGCAAATGATCGTGTAAATTCAATCGCCCTGAATACTAATAGGGCTATGGTTTATGCAGGCGGACGTTATTCAACAATGAATGGTGAACTTAAATTCTTTTTAGCTGGAATCGATAACCCCGGTGATTCGTATTTACCAATCACCCTCTCTTCGTTCACAGCCAATTTATTACAAACTAATGGAACTGTTGAGTTAAAGTGGGAAACAATCAGTGAAATTAATAATTATGGTTTCTATGTAGAACGGAGTGCTGAAAATGAATCACAATTTATAGAAATTCCAGAAAGCTTTGTAAAGGGATATGGAACGACACTCGAACCACAAGAATATACATATATTGATAAAACCATTAATCTGCCGGGTATTTACTATTACCGATTGCGACAGGTTGACAACAACGGATTATCACACTACAGCAACATAGAGATGGTAAATGTCTCAACACTATATGCCGCTGAGGAAGTACCTCTTGAATTTAGCCTGAAACAGAATTATCCAAATCCATTCAACCCAAGTACAACTATTAAATTTTCATTACCACACAAATCGAATGTGAACCTTAAAGTTTACGATGTACTCGGTAGCGAAATCACCACATTAGTATCGCGGGAATTACCGGCGGGAAATCACATCGTCCGTTGGGATGCAAAAGCGGTAGCAAGCGGACTCTATTTTTATCGTCTTGAAGCCGGCACATTTACTCAAGTTAAAAAACTCATGATACTCAAGTAATTCATCGTCTCCAACAGACGATGTTCAGCAAGTTCTCTCAATAAGTAGCACCGACTATGTCGTTGCTACTTATTTTATTTTTAGCGAGCATTCTCCTGCCCTGCCTCAAGCGGACTCGATTACGCTTTCCTGCATAAACTTCTAAAAAAAAAATTGTTAGCTCAGTTTATTTTTTGAAATTATCCTTCTATTTACTTAAATTGCATCAAACAAAAAACATCATCAATAACCATAGGAGAAATTGTTATGGATCGAAGAACATTTATTAAAAGCAGCATTGGAGCTTCAGCGGCACTTGGGTCTTTACTTAATTTTGGAAAGTATGATAAACTTTTTGCTATAACACCTCCCACTTACGATCTCGTTGCAATTAAAGGAGGTGAGCCCGATTTAATGTTCGATAAAGGTATCGAAGCATTGGGGGGGATGAAAACATTCGTAAAAAAAGGACAGACAGTAGTTGTAAAACCGAATATCGGCTGGGATGTACCTCCCGAACGTGCAGCCAATACACATCCAAAATTAGTCTCCCGAATTGTCAAACACTGCCTCGATGCGGGTGCAAAGGATGTTTATGTCGTTGACCACACATGCGACGAATGGCAACGAGCTTATAAAAACAGCGGCATCGAAAAAGCTGTAAAAGACGTTGGTGGAAAAATCGTTCCAGGTAACAGCGAAAGTTATTACCAATCAGTAACAATCGCGAATGGTAAATCTTTAAAAAATACTAAAGAACACGAAATTATTCTATCCTCAAACGTATTCATTAACGTTCCAATCCTAAAAAGCCATAGCGGAACAACATTAACTATTGCAATGAAAAATTTGATGGGGAATGTTTGGGACAGAAGATACTGGCACCGAACTGATTTACACCAGTGCATAGCTGATTTTGCTACATACCGCAAACCCGACTTAAATATTGTAGATGCCTATTGGGTAATGAAAACAAACGGTCCGCGTGGCGTTTCCATTGAAGATGTAGTAACTATGAAAGCACAATTAATTTCAACCGATATGGTTGCAGTTGATGCAGCAGCCGCTAAACTCTTTGGTCTGAATCCGGATGACATCGGCTATATCCGATATGCAGCAGAGATGAAAGTTGGAACAAATAATTTAGATAAACTCAATATCAAACGGATAACTGTGTGAGTCGTTCGAAATTAACTCGTCTCAAAAATATTCGAGTTGTAGTTTCTCTTGTTTTTTTTGTTCTCATCAGTCTTATATTCTTAGATCCGTGGAATAAAATTCCGCCCGACATCACTAACTACATTGTAGCACTGCAACTAATTCCTGCGTTGCTAAAAATTCTTTTTTATACAGGTGTAACTTCCTTCGGGTTGATTCTTATTATCCTATTAACGATTGCATTCGGAAGAGTTTATTGTTCTACCATCTGCCCTATAGGGACTCTTCAAGACATTGTTATTTATTTGAAAAGAAAAATTAAACTGCGGGAGAGGTTCCAGTATAAAAAATCGCCTTTCACATATCATTATGTATTATTTATCCTCATAACGATTTTTACAATCGTCGGCAGCACAACGCTATTGAATCTGTTTGAGCCATTCAGTAATTACGGCAGAATTTTAACAAACACCGCAGAACCTTTTATAATTTTAGCGAACAATTTTATTTCAAATATTTTAGGAGACTTTCAACTCTATTTTGTATATGCTATCCCTTTACGCAAAATTAGTTTAGATATTGTTGTATTACCAATTTTATTTCTTGCACTCATTGTTTACATGTCGTATTCGCACGGCAGATTATTTTGCAACAGTCTTTGTCCGGCTGGTGCATTATTAGGATTGATTTCCCGGTTTTCAATCTTTAAAATCGTTATCAATGAAGCCGCCTGCAACGAATGTGGTGCTTGCGAAAAAGTGTGCAAAGCAAACTGCATTGAAAGCGAAACTAAACGAATTGATTTCGCTTCGTGTATTGGCTGTTTTAATTGCATAAAATCGTGCCCGACAAGCGGTGTTATTTATGCAGGAATAAAATTAAGAAACGTATCGTCCACACAGGTTGCTTTCAATTCTTCAAGAAGAAATTTTTTTAAGTATAATATTTTTCCAGTCGCAGCAGCAGCTTTACCGGCGATGTCGATAACAGATACGGTGGGAATTAAGAGGAGCGGATTTGAAGATGCAAGAAAGTATCCTATTTCGCCGCCCGGTTCAATCAGCATCGAGCATTTTAAAAGTTTGTGCACTGCTTGCCATTTGTGCGTAACCTCCTGCCCTACGCATGTATTATATCCATCCTTGTTCGATTATGGGATAGATGGAATTCTTCAACCGAAATTGAATTACGATGCGAGCTTTTGTAATTACGATTGTAACATTTGCACTTTAATTTGTCCAAGCGGGGCTATACTGCCTGTTGATGTTGCATCAAAAAAATTAATACAAATTGGTAGAACGCATTTTGTAAAAGAAGATTGCGTTGTAATTGATAAGAAAAAAGAATGTGCCGCTTGTGCAGAGCACTGCCCGACAAAAGCTGTGAGGATGGTACCGTATGAAGGAAAATTAAAGCTTCCGGAACTCAACAACGACCTTTGTACCGGTTGCGGCGCCTGCGAGTATGCCTGCCCTACTACACCGCGAAAGGCAATTTATGTACGAAGAAACGAGGTGCACTTACAAGCTATTAAACCCGACGTGAAGAAAAAGGAAGATGTACCTGAAGGATTAAAAGAATTTCCGTTTTGACCCAATCGGCTCTGTTTTCCGCAATACAGCACCCAATTTTCTAGTATTGTTTCTAAATATTTTCTTCTCGCCCGAATAATAAGTAGAACTCTCGCTTTGTGTAGTAGTTGATATTTATTTTTTACCTTTCTGATACAAGTCCGTAGGTCGCCGTAGGCGACTTGTATGTTTGTAGCCGTTAAAAATAAAAATATATTTCCACTCCAGTGCCGAAGGCACTCCTTCGGAGCGGAGTGGTATGTTTCAATAGAACATTCGACCCCGATGGGGTCGGGTTCAAAACATTTATTTTTAAATCTACAAACATTTGACTCCTAACGGCCTACGGCTCTTCGATCCGAAGGCTCGTAGAGAGTCATAAACCTGTCTTCTATATTGCAGCACCCATTATTCTAATATCGTTACTATAACTCTTTGTTTTTCAATAATTTATTTTTTCAATTTAAATAAGTACGGTAGACAAGAAAAAGGAAGATGTACCTGAAGGATTAATAGATTTTCCTTTTTAAAAGCAGTTCGATTTTACTTTCGATCAATGACTCATGTTACGCAAAATAGTTTTCGGAGTTAATAATTCGAATTTGGAATTTGTTTAGGATTTAGAAATTCGTGATTAGGATTTTTCAGAACAGATCACCACAGTGCATAACATCAGTCAATAAGAGATATTCACTTTTTCTTTTGAGGTACAAAATCCAATGAGACAGAATTAACACAATGCCTCACATTTTTGGGAGTAAACCCTTCATCTTCAAACACATGACCGAGATGCCCACCGCATTTAGTGCAAATTATTTCGACTCGCCGACCATCCGAATCAGGAACTCGTTTTACGGCACCGGCAATTTCGTCATCAAAACTGGGCCAACCACATTCAGAATCGAATTTATCTGCCGAGCGATATAAAGGGGCACCACACTGCCGACAAATATATGTTCCTTTTTCTTTATGCTTAACAAATTTGCCTGTGAAAGGCATTTCGGTACCTTTATTAATGATGACTCGTTGCTCTTCAGGAGATAAGTTATTTTGCTTCATTTTTGTTTGTCCAATAGTTAAACTATTCAGTAATATTAACAGGATTATTATAAACATAATTATTTTTTATTTTTTAAAAAAGTATTTCCGGTTTCTTGTAACACTCGAATCATTATTTGAGCACAAGCCTCAGAATCAGATGCAGCATCGTGGTGGTTGAGTGAGATATCGAAATGGCGGCAAACATCCGGTAATTTAGTAGGACGGATTTTCCAGATTTTTCTTGCAAGCCGCATCGTGCACTCGAATTCAGTTGCAGGAAGTGGAAGTCCTGAACTTGCACAGCACGCACGCAAAACTCCTTTATCAAATCCAGCGTTATGTGCTACAAAAAAATCAATGTCTTCCATCAGAGGCTCTGCTATTTTCCAGACATCTCTAAATTTAGGTTTACTCATTACGTCTGCCAGAGTAATTCCGTGTAAGTAAGTGAACACCATTGTATTACGCGGTGGTTTAATCAGATAAGTTTCCCGAGCAACAATCTTTTCGTTCTCAACTCGTACAAGTCCGACAGCACAAGCACTATCCGGTTGATAATCGGCAGTTTCAAAATCTATGGCGAGGAAGTTCATAGTATTTTAATAAAAATTTTAATCAGAAACTAATCTAACCATTTAATAGGTTCTATCATTATTTTTCATTCAACCCATCCCAAAAAGCCCCATCCGCTTCTATACCGTGCGACAAGCTTCCCTATTTGACAAGGAAACGAGCGAAGGATTAAAATTATTCACACAGTATAATGCAATTATTTACAAATTAACCTGGACATTGTTCAAAGACATATTCTCGATATTGAAGGAATATGATTATTTTAATTGTTTTATTTCTCTCAAATTTATCTTATTTGTTTTCGATTTTTGGTTTCATTTCGAATGGAGTTATTCTTTCATCTTTCAAGTAATCTGTTTTACCAGAAGCCTCACGGTCAACTATACTAATGAGCTTGGCTGGCAAGTCTTGAATAGTATTGAACGCATCTTCAAGCCTCTTGCTGGATTCTGGATTTTCCCTATTAAGATTCCAATATCTATAATTTACGCTGTACAAGTTGAAGCAATGTTGAACTTCTCGAAAAGCGCGCCTTGCCTCATCGGTCAGATACAATGAGTATGAATCCCAAAATTCTTCGCAGTCTCTTTGTACCTGAGTTCTGATATCATCTGACGAGTGAATGTTCCTGTACATTTGCCGCGCCAGTTTAAAAGCTTTTTGATGCGCTTTCATTTTTTCATCAAGTGCAACAAGTCGGAACTTGTCTTGACGGTCAAGGTCAGCCATTTCCCTGCTGAAGGCTTGTCTAATTTCTTCGAGTTTCTTATCAAACTTATGCTCAATAGATTTTTTCAAGCGAGTCCCAATGTACAATACGACCAAACCTTGGAAAATAGCTACTATGAGAATTATTATTTCGTTGTTCATTTCTTATTGTTTTTCAATAATTCTTTTCTAATACCCGAAAACCATTCGATTATAAAACTCTTCTTCATTTCAATCTAACCTTATCAGTTTTGTGTGCTTCTGTATATTTACAAATCCAAAATTGAACCATTAGATTTATTAGTATTAGTTACAATACTGTCTGATAAGTTCATAAGCTTTGTATTCTCCCAGTTCACCAGCTTTACTCCAATCCAGACAAGCCCCAGCTTTATCACCTAAGTAATTTTTTGCAATCCCACGATTAATATATGCATCTGCATCATTCGGGTTAAGTGCAATAGCTTTGTTGAAATCTTGAATTGCGCCTCTGTAGTCTTTTAATTTACCCTTTGCAATCCCACGATTGATATATGCCTCTGCATAATTCGGGTTAAGCTCGATTGCTTTGGTGTAATCTTTTATTGCACCTCTGTAGTCTTCTAAAGTAACCTTTGCAATCCCACGATTATTATATGCATTTGCATAATTCGGATTAAGCTCTATTGCTTTGTTGTAATCTTGAATCGCACCTCTGTAGTCTTCTCTTTCACCTTTTGCAAGACCACGATTATTATATGCATAGTCATCATTCGGATTAAGTGCAATAGCTTTGTTGAAATCTTGAATTGCGCCTATGTAGTCTTCTAATTTACCCTTTACAACACCACGATTATTATATGCATCTGCATAATTCGGGTTAAGCTCGATTGCTTTGTTGTAATCTTGAATTGCGCCTCTGTAGTCTTTTAATTTATCTTTTGCAAGACCACGATTATTATATGCATCTGCATAATTCGGGTTAAGCTCGATTGCTTTGTTGTAATCTTGAATTGCGCCTCTGTAGTCTTCTAATTCAACCTTTGCAAGCCCACGATTAATATATGCCCCTGCATAATTCGGATATTTTTCAATAAAGCGTGAGTAATATTTTATAGCTTCATAATAATCACCTTTTTCAGCAGCATTATTTCCTTTTGTGAACAATTCAAAATCTTTGTATTCATCATTTTTTGTATATGAATGAATTTCAACAGCTAAAACATCATCAATAGGAATAGCAAAGTTTATATTTTGCCCTTCCTTTACCGTAAGTGTGCTTATACCTATTAGCTCCCCTTTATCGTTCAGAACCGCACCCCCGCTGCTGCCAGAAGAAATGCTTGCAGTTATTTGTATAAAATCTCTTCTTAATTCATCATAACTTCTTAAACCGCTTATTATCCCTTCTGAAATCGTATTTTCAAATCCCATTGGGCTTCCTATTGCATAAACCCTTTGCCCTATTTTTAGAGTCTTTGAATCACCGATTTTTACTGCCGGGAACTTTTTTTCTTTAATTTTAAGAATTAAAATATCCTTCTCTACATCAATTCCTATTATATCAACGTAAGGGATAATCTCTTTACCGTGTAATATTTCAAGTCTTTCATTCCCGGAGAGAATATGATAATTTGTAACAACATAACCTTTATCGTTAAGAACAACACCGCTTCCTTGCTTTGTTAGTTCATCATTATAATCGTAAGCATGAATTATAACCACCGCACCAGAAACTTTCTCATAAATCTGTTCGGCCGATAATCCGCTCGACGAGTCGAGTCGTCGACCTACGGCGGATTGACTGTGGGAATCCATCCCTTTGGGATAAGAATTAGGAGAGTAAAGAAACAGAAAGGAGAGTAAGTAAATTATAACAAACCGATATATAGAATAAGGATTCATATTCCCACCTTTATTTGATAATTCATTTTTGATATTTCATAAACATTCGTTCTTACAACTAACCCTTAAACAAGTTCAGGACAGGCCCGACGCTACCAAACAAAAATATTTGAACAATGCTGCAATAAAAAACAGTTTCCATTGGTTAGGTCGTCAAGTTATGCGGGCTTCCGAGATATGAAATCTCGTACTCCAGAAATCATGATGCTGACTTGAGGTTTTTCGTATTGATCATAGTGACCGTGTGCAGCTTTGTTCCGTAGATCAAGCCAAGCGGTGATGTTTTTAGAGTCTAGCTTTGAGTAAACGCCCGCATTTGTCAAATCGGCATTGAGCCTATCGGCCTTTATAGGAATCAATACGTCTCTGCGCTCACCTTTGACTTCAGTATAAATCGAGGCTTTCAAAGCCAATTGGCGTAGGTGAGCTTCAAGTGAGCTTCCTGCAATGACGGCCGCTGCATCTTTGTACCCCTCGTCAAGAAGATGGTAAGCCATTTCCAAGAAATCAGCGAACATTTCACCGTGAATTAGTTCTTTTTGTGTTTCAAGATAGCCTGCCGCAACATCTGCTCTAAGCGAGTCGACTACTCCAATAAGCTGTCTTGCTTGGTAGCCAGCATAGCCACCATGGCTGATTATCTCCTCACATTGCTTGACATATGGAGAACTATCGCCGGTGATGCGGTGAATGAGAGATCGGGCTCGAGTGTTAAAACGGACGATTTCTCCTTCTGGAAGATCGGATACATCGTCCTCGGCCGAGCGTCCACGTAATGATTGAAACTCTTGGTAAATTTCATCAACCTGTTTTAGTATTTGGTCGTTAATTATCATTCTTCAATCGTTGGCACCTTAACTATTAATAATACTGTACGGTTATTTATGTATAAAAACTATCAATTATTCCCGAATCAATACAGTGTGAATATAAAAAGTTGTTGTGAATAAATCAACAATTTGAACTACTTATAACTTCATTTTTGGGGGACTATTATCGCCCCTCTTTTGAAATTTCCAAGAACTTCAGCTTTGTTTTGCAGAAACAATTTCCCGGTCAACGCCCCCGTAATAGCGTCAAGTTCATCGCCATTCATCTTGTTGTTTAACCCTTTTAAACCGAGTTTTTCTAAACCTCTCCTGAGTTTTGAAAGTCCTTTTTGTTTTCTTGGAATGCCCCAAATATCTTGAGAGGCACCGGGGTAAATTTCAATAACTCTATATCCGTTTCTTTGCAAAACCTTTTTCTGATGCATATCAAAGCAATAAATATCTCCTTCTTTTGCGCCATTAGAAGTGAATCCAGCAAGATAGAACTTTGATACGAAATGGTGTTTCTTGGAGGTTTTCATGTCTTTTGTTTTTCGTTTTGCCACAAACTTATATAATACCCGCTCTAATTTCCGCACCGCACAAAAATTATAATTGAACATACAAAAATTTAGTTAAAATGGCAACTTAAACAACTCGAACCTCCCGAAGGTTATCCTGTTAGCCCTAATTAAACCTTCGGGAGGTTAATATTCGCCTAACAAATCCTCGGCAACTGCTCACCCGATATCATATCCACTACCCGCATACTTCCGATAGAAGTTTTCATAATAACCCTTTGGGGATGATCGCTTACAACTCTACCAATAATTGCGGCTTCTTTTCCGTCCAGGTGCTTTTTCATAGCTGCTAATATTTTATCAGCAACTTCCTGCTCAACAAAGGCAATCAGCTTTCCCTCGTTGGCAACGTAGAGCGGATCGAATCCTAATATTTCGCAGGCAGCTTTTACTTCTTCGGAAATCGGAATCGCTAATTCATCAATCTCGATTCCAACACCGGCTGACGATGCGATTTCGTTCAGAGTACTTGCTACACCACCGCGTGTCGGGTCGCGCATAACGTGAATTTTGTTAGAAGCTTTTAACATTGCTGATACTAATAGATTTAATGGAAGGGTATCGCTTTTTATGGCGGTTTCAAATTCCAACCCTTCGCGAGCCGACATTATCGCCATCCCGTGTTCCGCTATTTTTCCGCTGATAATTATTACGTCACCGGGCTTGCAATTCTTTGGAGATATTTCAATCCCCGGATATACTTTTCCAATACCCGAAGTGTTGATAAAAATTTTATCCCCTTTTCCGCGGTCAACCACCTTCGTGTCGCCCGTGATGATTTTGATACCGGCTCTTTCAGCAGCTTTTTTCATTGAGAGTGTAATACGCCACAAATCTTCCAAAGGGAAGCCCTCTTCTAAAATAAATCCTGCGGAAAGGTAAATAGGTTCGGCGCCGCACATCGCTAAATCGTTAACCGTTCCGTTTACAGCAAGTTCACCTATATCACCTCCGGGAAAGAATATCGGTTGCACAACATACGAGTCGGTTGTAAATGCAAATCTCTCACCCCCAATTTCGAACACTGATCCATCGTGTTGCATATTTAAAAGTTCGTTATCGAACTGAGATAAAAACATTTTTTCAATTAACTGATGCGACAATGTTCCACCTCCACCGTGAGCCATCATTACTTTATCGTAATCTGTTATTGGAATCGGACAGGAATAATTAAATTGTTTGTTTTGTTCCATCTACTTTTTCTATTTATGATAATGAAAATATGCAGCACAGGCACCCTCGGTTGAAACCATTGGTGCACCTAACGGAGATTCCGGTTTACATAGCGTCCCGAACGCACTGCACTCGGTTGGCTTTTTTAATCCTTGTAAAACTTCGCCTGCAATACAGAGCGGTGATTCCTCTTTAGTAATATATTCCACATTAAATAATTTTTCTGCATCGAACGACGAATACTTTTCTTTCAACCGGTATCCGCTTTGTGGAATTATTCCGATACCCCGCCATTTCCGATCAACGATATCGAATGTTTCGGTGAGAAGTTTTTTTGCAATCGGATTCCCTTCAAGTCGCACCGAACGTGAATA
Source organism: uncultured Ignavibacteriota bacterium (assembly GCA_947085405.1). Lineage (GTDB taxonomy): Bacteria > Bacteroidota > Ignavibacteria > UBA10030 > BY39 > JASEGV01. The sequence goes on along the minus strand of CAMTWO010000001.1, from coordinate 9,807 downwards.
TTGATTTTCAACTTCACACCGACTTTCTTCCAATTGTTGAACAGCCATCAAGATTCCCTGCAAAATATCCACCGGTTCGAACCCGGTTACAACAATTGGTGTATTATATTCTTTTGAGATTGGAATATATTCTGAATAACCCATCACAGTACAGACATGCCCCGCAGCAAGGAATGCCTGAATACGGCTCTCCCTTGAAGATAACAATGCCTCGATTGCCGGAGGCACCAAAACATGAGCACACAAGATTGAGAAATTATTTAATTTACGACGTTGAGCTTCAACAACTGCCATTGCATTCGGGGGTGCTGTAGTTTCAAAACCGACTGAAAAGAAAACAATATTTTTATCCTGATTAAGTTCAGCAATTTTTAATGCATCTAATGGCGAGTAAACCATACGCACATCACCACCGTTTGCTTTCACACTCAACAAATCTGATTTCGAGCCGGGAACGCGCAGCATATCACCGTATGAAGTAAATATCACATCCTTTAACGAGGCAATGGCGATAGCTTTATCAATCATCTCGAGCGGTGTTACACAGACCGGACAGCCAGGTCCATGAACAAGCGTGATGTTCGCAGGCAGCAACTCTTCAATTCCATATTTCAAAATTGTGTGCGTTTGCCCCCCGCATATTTCCATTATCACCCACGACTTTTTTGCTGTACTTTTTATTCTTTGAATCAGTGCCTGAGCAGCTTTGGCATCGCGGTATTCATCTATGTATTTCATTCCGCACTCGTAGTGTTTTGTTTTTCTTCTTCAATCATCAACGCTTCGATTTCAGAAATCATTTTCAAAGTTTCTTCGGCTTCTTTTTCATCGAGGATGTTCAAAGCAAACCCTACATGCACGATAACATAATCACCGATTTTAGCTTCGGGCACCCACTCAAGACATATTTGTTTCATCACACCGCCGAAACTCACTTTAGCCATCCGTAACGAATCGACTTCTTCAATTGTAATTATTTTTCCGGGAACTGCAAGACACATATTATTATTCCTTTATTTTGTAATTTATTTTATTCAAAGCTATCACAGCTTGCCCAAGCGATATTCCTCCGTCGTTCGGTGGAATACGTTGATGCCAATAAGGTTTGAAACCTGTATTTTCTAACAGCTTAATTGTTTCCTCTAAAAGTATTGCATTCTGAAAGCATCCACCGCTCAAAACAACTTTATGCTCTTCAATAATTTGAGCGATTTTTAAAATAATCTGAGCCATTGTATTATGGAATTTCTTTGCAATAACTTTTTGTAAAATATTATTTCGGACATCTTCCAATATTTCTTCAATCATCGTCTGCCAATCAACTTCGTATATTTCTTCTTGATGAATATTAAATGAATAGCTGCTTTCTTCAATTGAAGAACCCGCTGCAAATTCCAACATCATAGCAGCTTGTCCCTCGTATGCGGAACTATTCTTAACACCAATCAAAGCTGAAACTGCATCGAAAAGTCTCCCCGCACTTGAAGTAATCGGACAGTTAATGTTCTTTGCAAACATTGGTCTGAGTATTTGTAATTCTGAATTAGAGAAGTTATTCATAAAAGGGATAAATGGCTGCTTGAAAATTTCATCCCCATAAATTTCATATAAAATTCCTAAGGCTGAACGGCGAGGTTCTTTGATTGCTTGTTCACCGCCGGGCAATCGAAATTGTTTAAACGAAGCAACACGGTTGAACTCCTTCCCATCATAGATAAAAAATTCGCCGCCCCAGATTGTGCCGTCTGTTCCATAACCTGTTCCGTCCCAAGCTACACCAAGCACATTTCCACTCAAACGATTTTCAGCATAGCACGAAGCAATGTGGGCTTGGTGATGCTGAACTCCGATTAATTTTCTTTTCCCCAATTGAGCGTATTTTGTTGAAAGATACTCCGGATGTAAATCGTGAGCAATATGGAGAACATTAGAATTGTACATTTTTTCGAAATCTGAAACCACATCCGAGAACGCTTGATAAGCTTCGTTGGTAGAAAGGTCGCCGATATGCTGACTGATGAATATGCTATTCGAATTTGTTAATGCAATAGTATTTTTTAAATGTGCACCAACTGCGATTATGGATTTTGGTTTTGAAAGATCAAATTTTTCAATAAGTATTGGTAGAGGGGCATAACCACGTGCACGACGCAGAACCATTTCCCTGCCGTTAATAATGCGGACGATTGAATCATCGACGTGCCGAACAATCGGGCGATTATGAACTAGAAAATAATCAGCAATCCCACTCAGCCGTTTCAACGCCTGGTGTTCGTTTATACACATTGGCTCTTCCGATAAATTACCACTCGTTGCAACGATTGGTATTGCAAGTAGTTTCATTAATAGATGATGGAGCGGAGTATAAGGAAGCATCGCACCTAAGTATGGATTTCCGGGAGCGACTAATTCCGAAATTATATTTTCAGAGTTCAGCTTTCTCTTAAGCAATACAATTGGAGATTCGGGTGAAAGTAATAAGCGTTCTTCAAATTGGGAAACTTCACAGAGTGATTTTATTTTATCAAGGTTTGGGAACATTAAGGCGAGAGGTTTTTCTTCACGATGTTTCCGCGTGCGAAGTTGAGCAACAGTTTTTTCGTTAGTAGCGTCAACAATTAATTGGTAACCGCCTAAACCTTTAAATGCAATTATTTTACCTTCCGAAATTAGTTCAACTGTTTTTGTGATTGCTTCAAATTTTTCTGAAACCACTTCCCTATTCTCATCCCACAACTCAATTTGTGGCCCGCAGACCGGACAGGCAGTCGGTTGAGCGTGGAAGCGGCGGTCGCTTGGGTTTTCGTACTCACTACGACAATCGTGGCACATAGTAAAATTTTTCATCGAAGTGTTGGGGCGATCGTACGGTAATGCTTCGACAATTGAAAAGCGAGGTCCGCAATTAGTGCAATTGATAAATGGATAAAGATAGCGGCGGTTACTCGAATCAAACATCTCGTTCAAACAATCCTGACAAACGGCAATGTCCGGCAATATGAAAGCAGAGATTTCTAAATCTTTTGAACTTTCTCTGATTTCAAAAGTTTGAAAGCCTACTGTATCGAGGAATGAAAATTCTAAACTCGTAATTACTGAAATGTTTGGCTTTTCTGATTCTAAACGGATTAAAAATTTATCTAAAACGGACTTTTCACCTTCTACTTCTATAAAAACTCCTTTAGAGGAATTTAGCACGAAACCATTTAATTTCATTTCGGTTGCAATACGATAAACAAAAGGGCGAAAACCAACGCCCTGAACAGCACCACGAATTGCTATGTGTAAACGGATTAACATTCTCCTCAAATATAAAACGACTGCTGATGATTATCAAATTTTACCGGTTTGAAAATAAAAAAGCCCGGGAGGAAGTTACCCGGGCTCGGAGGTTTGTGTTTTTTGTTTATTGTTGCTATTGATACGGTGGGGAACCGTATTTTTTTAATTTTCCAGCGCTATTCCTGTAATTTCATGTAGCGAAGTAACACCCGATGTAGCTAAATTGATAGCCGATTGCTTCAATGTAATCATACCATCTTTTAGGGCTAATGTACGCAGGGCATCTTCATCAATTAAATCTTTTGACCTTAAAATAACCTGTCGCATCTCTTTCGACATCCTCAGGGCTTCAAAGATACCTGTACGACCGCGATATCCCTTGATGCACCGAATACAACCGACAGGTTTGTAAAACTTTGTTCCTTTAATAATTTCCTCTTCGATACCCAAATCTAAGAGTAACTCATAATTCAAATCTTCATCAACTGTTTTACATCTGTCGCATAATTTTCTGAGTAGTCGTTGCGCAACTATAACGTTAATAGTGTAAGCGAGCAAGAAGGGTTCAATCCCCATATTATATAAACGTGTTATGGCGCTGATGGAATCGTTGGTATGAAGAGTCGAAAAAACCAAGTGCCCTGTATTTGCCAATTTGACTGCAATATCTGCAGACACTTTGTCGCGCATTTCACCGACCATCACAACATCAGGATCGTGGCGTAATAATCCGCGCAGTGCACTTTCAAAATCGAGTTTATGATTTAGCTTAACTTGCCGGCAACCGTCTATTAAATATTCAACAGGATCTTCTATCGTAACTATATTCAACGCTGGGTCTATAATCATTTTAAGTGCGGAAAGCTGAGTTGTACTTTTTCCGCTTCCTGTAGGACCTGTGATAACAATTATTCCTTGTGTTTTTCGAATTGATTTATTGAAATTATCTGAAGTATGCTTATCCATTCCTAATGAATCTAAACCAGCAATAACGTCGCCCCCACGCAAAATCCGAATTACGATAGACTCTAATTTGTTTTTCAGGTCGCCGCCATAAATAGGCATCGTAGAAAACCTGAAACGAACTACCTGATTATCCACAGTTCGTTGAGCGAACCCATCTTGCGAGAGGAATTTTTCGAAGCGGTCCAAATTTTTTGCGCGGTCTTTCACAACAGCTAAAATTCCTTCGGCACGCACATCTGTTACTGTACTCCAAAGTGTTAATCTGCCATCAATTCTGAAGTGAAACTCTGTCCGTAAAGCAGCTCGCGGAACGACGTGAATATCGCTTGCTCCTGTACGAACTCCATCAATCAGAATACTCTCAACAAGCTCAGCAAGTTTACCGTGTCCTACAGATTCGTCTATTGAGCGTTCAAGTTCGCTCTCATATTCCATTTTTGAAACTTGCGTGAACTCATCACTGAAATCGAGTCCCCCAGATTTCAAACCTTGATCGAATGCTAATTGTCTCCACAACTCATTAAATTCACCAAGAGATATATATTTTATTTCCGCTTTCCGATATTTAAAAGCTTTTGCAACCTTTGATACGTCAGGGTGAGTCGGATCGGGTGTAATAACAATTAGCTTATCGACACCATTCGTGTACAATTCGAAGGGGAGAATTTTTCTCTTCACTGCTAATTCATAATAAAATGGGTGTAACGACTGCAAATGCTTTTTAATGAATCGAAGTTTATCCTTGTTCCCAAAAACAGATGCTGCATTTACAGTTTCAAATGAGTAATGCCGTGCAACATATTTAAAGATTACATCACGATCGACAGCTAAATCATCAATCAAAATATCTAACAGCCGGCGCTTTTGATCGTCCTTTGAATGGATCTCCATAGCACGTGCAACCATCTCCATATTTATAACTCTATTTTTCAGCAACAGGTCTATAAATCGAGGTAGAGCATTGACTTGTTTAGATAATTTTGGGACAGGAGGCTTTAAACTTTCACTTAAGGAGGGCAGTTCGGAACTCGTTACGGGTTCTCCATTTTCATCTGGAATTTTATACTCTTGATTTGAAACCGACGGTAAATCTTGGACATCAGCAGGTTCATCAGTCCTAATTTCTTTTTCAATTTGATGATTTATCAGGTCGGTGAAGACTAAACCCGTTGGCAGTTGTTCGTTTGCAGAATTTCCCTCATATTCTACAAATTTCAGGGGACTGCCATCACTTATGAAATCGTCGGATTCTTTCAAATCTTCAAATTTTTCAACAAATTTATCTTCTTTATACATTTTTATACTCTTAGTTATTTGCCATTTATCTGCCTACAGTATAACTAATAGCATTGCTCGTTAATGTGATATTGCACAAGAGGCGTGATTGAACGCACACGTTTGAGAGGCTGTAATAAAATAATATCAGAAAGGAAGGTTTAAAATTATACTTTATATATCGATAATTTTAAAGCTTGTTCAACGATTTCGGGATGTTGTATCAAACTCATTACAAGATTAGCATCCTCTTCAAAGTCATAGAAATATCCGGGCTGAAATAGAACATTCGAGTTCTGAAGAAAATTTTCCACCCACTCATCATCTGGACGAATCTTTGGGAACTTAATTATTGCATTCCATCCCCCTTCAACATACAGAACGGATGAAGCTACATTGGTTTTGCTGGCTCCCTGCAAAAGAAAATAGTTTTGCTTAACACGATCCAATATTTTTGAATTTATTTGATGGAATTGATTCAGCCAGTAACGTAGTGAATTTTGAACCGGAATACTTACCGACAAATATGTATCTGCAATCATTTCAAGTCGCGATAAAGCATCAACGCAATACTTTTGGGGACCGTTAACAATTAGCCAACCTATTTTCATTTGAGGCAAACCTAACATTTTTGAAATACCGCTAATCGTAAATGTTAGTACATCGCTTTTTCCGGCAAACGATTCTAATCGTTGTTCATTATCAGTTATTGCATAATCTAAAAATACTTCATCCGATATTATGGCTAAATTATATTTTGTTGCAATTTCAACGAGCATCTTGTATTCATATTTTTTTATATACGAACCGGTCGGGTTGTTTGGATGGATTACTAAAATTGCTTTTGTTCTTTTTGTGATTGCCGACGTGATTGAATCGAAGTCAATATGCCATTCCCCATCATATACGAGACGATAATGTTTCAAAACAACATCATTGATTTGCGAAATAATATTCAGCAGCGGATAACTTGGAATCGGTACTAAAACTTCGTCATCAACTTCCGCTATTAGTTTTAATATAAAACTGTAGGCTTCGCTGCTGCCTGATGTTATGACAATACTTTCAGGATTAACATCTACTCCCTTCTGCTTATAATATCCGCTCACTGCTAGCCTTGTATCTAATAAACCTTTCGGGTCAGGTTCATAAATTAAATTACTTTCATTTTTAAGATGGTTTAATATACTATCGTTGTAAAAGTCGAAACCTACTTTAGTCGGATTCGATTCGGTTAAGTCTAAAATCACGTGCCCTTGTTGTCGCCTTTCTTCTATCAACTTCGTCAACCGATTGAGTGAAAGATTCCAATTTGTTCGATTTGAAAACATAATTTACCTTGTTAATGAATTTCACATCAAGATAATTCTATTCACCAAAAGAAACAATAATTTTGCATATATCTATATGTTTCTCTATATTTTTAAAAATTTTCTAAAGAATGTCCTAATTTTGTATAAACTCAAAAACATAATCATACTGTTCACTTTCTGCATAGTAGCAGTATTACCCTCTTTAAGTTATTCTGCAGTATTCAGCGATACACTTGAAACATCAATCTACTCTGATACAACATTTGCTATTGATACTACAGATGTTATAGATACTTTAGCTACCGAATTATTATATCCGAAGAAAATCACACCGATACAAAACATTGGCGTAGTTGCCCCTGCTTTATCCTCAGATGCAAAGTTGGACGACTCAACGATTCGCCACAGTAACTATCGTCATTTGGGAAATTTGCTCGAATCTTTCGCGGGTGTATTTCTATATAATTTTGGCAGTACTGGGCAACCACACATCCTGCTATCAAATTATTCTGATTACCGAACAATTGTTTTCACGAATAATGGAGTTCCGTTAAACGATCCGCTGACCGGCTATTATAATCTGAATTATTTCCCTACCGAAAATATTGAACAAATAGAATTCATTAACAGCACGAAGGCGTTCTTATACACCTTCAACAGTACCGGTAGTTTGGTAAACATGGTTTCTAAATTCTACAACAATAATACCCCATACACTCGTTTGCGTTACAGCGAATCGGCTTATGAAGAAACTTATTTAGATGGAATGTTCAGCCAAAACATTTTGCACAACTTTAATCTCACAGGCGGAGTGCAAAGAATTGTTGCCGACGGACGGTATGCAAACAGTGAATACAATTCTTGGAATGTACGACTAAAGTTGCGCCATAATATCAGCGATAATTTGAATGTTTATTTCAGCGAAATATACAACCAAAATATTCTCGGTTTAAACGGCGGCGTTGATTTAGAAAATACAGCAACGAAAGATATCTTCGATGAAATGCGTGCGGATGTAAAATATTCCGGTTCATACGAAAATGTTGCACGCAACGATTTACAATTAGGAGCTGCCGGAAGATTTTTACCTGATACATCTTCAATCACGCAATTAATTTTTTATCTTTCTAATCAGATGCGTTTGTTCCGGGATTTACAACCCCCTTCTGCTATGCCACCTATTCGTGAGAGTTACCACACAAGATGGTACGGAGCAAAACTCCATCAACATTTAAATTTGCAGGAAGAAAATGTAATTTTAAATTCATTGAACATCGGTACTGAAATTCGTTCCAATCAATTGTTACAAAGTCCGGTTACCGATTACAAGAGCAAAATAAATGCAGCCATTTACGCAGAAACCGAATTTTCACCACTCGAAAATGCTACGGTCGATGCTTACAGCCGTTTCGATATTTACAACAGCCATAAACGATTTAGCTTCGGCAGCGATGCTACGATTAAGGCGATTAATAATTTTGAAATTACAGCGGGTTATTCTAATTCCTACCGCTTCCCAAACTTTTATGAATTATACTGGAACAACAATTTTAATACAGCACAACGAACAGATTTTTCTCCAGAGCAACATTCAGTTATCGAGTTGGGACTGGGTTTGAATATTTCTGATCATCTTAAATTCGTTTCTTCATATCATCACCGGACAATCAAAGATGCGATTGTGTATGAACCTACAAACAATGTATATCCATTGCATCAGTTCGTTTTCACGACAAAAGACAAAATTATGCTGCAAAGTTTGAACAGCCGTCTATCAGGAAACTTTTGGAAATTTTCAACCAACTTAAATGCTTCATTATTATTGAGTTCAAAATATTTAACTGAATTTCAATATCCTGATTTTACAACTAATGGGGAATTATTTTTCAACGACCGTTTCTTTAATGATAATTTAAATCTTCGGATCGGCATCAAAGGGAACATTATTTCCAAACAATTAGGTTATACATTCGAACCACGAACAGGTTTGATGATACCGAATAATAATTTTATTTTAGGAAATAGCAGCAGCTTCGATGCGATAGTTTTGGCAGGAATAGGCAGCGCGCTGGTTCATATTGTTTTAGAAAATGTTTTAGATAATAAATATGCTATCGTTTCTTATTATCCGATTCAGGATAGAACTTTAAGATTTGGTATCACTTGGGAGTTTGAGAATTAACAATAGAAGAATACAAAGTTTAAGGAACTAATTACTAAATACTAAATACTCATTACTAAATTCTAATGATCAAAACCGTTACCATATTTGGAAGTTCCAGCTTAACAAAAGATAGCATTGAATATCAGAACGCGTATGAGCTTGGTAAATTATTAGGTAAATCTGGATTTACCGTTTGCAACGGCGGTTACGGTGGAATTATGAAAGCAAGTGCCGAGGGCGCCAAATCGGTTGGTGGTAAAACGATTGGAGTCGTAACGGATTTTTTTCATAAAACACCCAACAAGTTTATCGATGATACTGTTGTTGAAGATTCTCTTTTGAGTCGCCTGCAAAAGTTAATTGAGCTTGGTGATGCTTATGTGGTTTTCAGAGGTGCGACCGGTACTTTAGTAGAACTCGCAATAGTTTGGGAATACATTATCAAAGGTGTAATGAAAGAAAAACCGATAATTGTTTTCGGTAATCATTGGAATCCGGTTATCCAAACAATTACACACGAGTTAACAAACGAAGGACTGGAAGGTTATACAAAATTGGTTATGCAAGTCGATTCAGCTAAAAAATGTGTTGAAGTGTTAAGAGCGATGAGCCCTTCGACTACGCTCAGGGTAAACTTTGAGCGTGGAACGTAGAGCATAGAGCGAAGAGTGTTTTGTCCTAAAATATGTTGCATTCACTTGGAAGTTATAGGCATGCCTTAAAAAAAGAGCCGACCCTGAAAACTCAGAGCCGGCTTAAGCGGTTAAAATTGCCTACCACTTTAGAGTCTTGTCCTTATCGCAAGAG